>JANNKU010000014.1:0-41451 GCA_031396445.1 Deltaproteobacteria bacterium
CGCTGGTGCCGCTGGCGCGCATGCTGGAACTCTCGAGCTGACGCAGCGCGCGCGCCTCGCGATCGCGGCGCTCGCAGCGCTGCTCGCCGGCTGCGCCACGCCGTCGCTGATCGAGAACGGAGCGCTGCGCAACGACGCGCAGGATGCCGTGACCGCACACGTCGAGCGCGCCGTCGGCGTTTCGCTGGCGGCTCCGATCGACGCGCGCGTGATCGGACGCGACGAGATCCCCGACCTGCTGCGCCGGCTCGTCGATTCCGCGCAGCCGCCTGCGCTGCGTGCCGCCTATCAGGACGGCATCACCACGCTGGGACTCTGGCCGGATGGCGTGGATCTTCTCGAGACGCTCGCTGGTGTCTCGCGTGATGCGGTCGGCGGACTCTACGTTGCTAGCGAGCGCCGGCTTTATGTCGTGCGCGACGTGCCGCTTCCGTTCAGCGTGTCGGCTGCATCCTGGCTGACGCGGCGCGATCTCGGCCGCGAGATTCCGCTCGCTCACGAGATCGTGCATGCGTTGCAACACGAGATGCATCCCGAGCTCTTCGGCCACGATCGCTTCGCCGTCAGCCAGGACGACGTCGAGATTGCTCTCGCCGCTGCGCGCGAGGGTCATGCAACGTGGTACGGCCTCGTTGCGATGGAGGGGCTCGGCGAACCGCCGTCGCCGGAACGCTTCGCCGCTGCGATCCGCAGCAATGTCGCGTCGAGCGGCGAGCGATCGCTCGCCGAAGCGCCCGCACTGCTGCGCATGACGATGTTCCTGCCCTATTCCGAGGGCTATCGACTTGCGGCGGACGAGCGCGGCGCGCTGCTCGAGGATCCTCCCGTTTCGAGCGAGCAGATGCTGCATCGCGAGCGCCGCCACGAGGCGTTCGAGGCGATCGACCTCGCCGCGCTCCGCGCCGCGCTTCCGGCAGGCTGTCGCTTCGTGCATGAGAACAGTGCGGGCGAGCTCGGCATTGCGATCCTGCTCAGCGATCTCGCTGCGCCCGATCGAAGCCCGGCCGCAGGCGCCTCCGAAGGTTGGGCTGGCGACCGCTATCTCGCCGCGCGTTGCGACGAGCGACGCGAGTTCGTGTGGCTCACGGTCTGGGACAGCGAGGCCGATGCGCGCGACTTCGAGACGGCGTATCTCGGTGTCGCCGAAGCGGTGCGCGTGCGCGCGAGCCTCGGCGGTACGCCGATCGCGCACCGCGACGGGCGCGAAGTGCGCATCGCATCGCCGGCGCTCGCGCCGCACGCCGACGCGCTGCTCGCCAAGGCGCGGCGCGCGCGCGTCGCGACCCGCGACGAAGTGTACGCGTTCTTCGCCGAGCCGCGCATTGCGGAGGAAGCGCCGCCGTGACGCGCTTCGCCGCCTTCGTCTCGCGCATCTCGCACCCGTTCCTGGTGCCGATCCCGACGCTCATCGCGGCGCTGCGACTCGATGGCGTGTCATGGGGCTCCGCGCTCTTGTGGAGCGCCGTCTGCATCGGCGTCGGAATCGCGCCGCCGACGCTGCTGCTGGTGGTGCAGCGCCGTCGCCGCGGTGACCGCGACTGGTACGTGACGGTGCGCGAGGAGCGCTTCGGACTCTACGGGCTCGGCCTCGTTTGCCTCGCCGCGACTGCTGCTGCCGTGTCTCGTCGCCGCGCTCGCGGCGACCGCGATCGGCGCGACGCTCAATCGCGTCACCAAGGTGAGCGTGCACGTCGGCGCCGCGACCGGCTGCGCGATGCTGCTCGCGCATCTCGCGCCCGCTGCGACGCTTCCGCTGGCGGCCGTCGTCGCGCTCGTCGCGTGGGCGCGCTTGCAGCTTTCGCATCACACGCCGCTGCAGGTGGCCCTCGGCGCCGCCGTCGCGGCGAGCTCGATGGCGGTATCGCTCGCAGCGTTCGGTGTGTGACGCGCGCTCGCGACTTCAGCGGCGGCGCGTGCCGAGCCAGCCGCGGCGCCGAAACCACAGGAGCATCGAGCCCGCGATCGTCAGCATCACGAGGACGAAGATCACGAACGACTGGGGACCGTGGAGGCCCGGGATGTGGTCGAAGTTCATCCCGTAGACACCGGCCAGGAACGAGAGCGGGATGAAGATGCTCGCGACCAGCGTCAGCGTCTTCATCACTTCGTTGGTGCGCTGCGACACGTTCGAGAGATGCAGATTCACGAGACTGATGCCCATCTCGCGCGTCGAATCGACGGCTTCCATGATCTGCGCGGCGTGGTCGTGGGTGTCGCGCAGGAAGACGCGCACCGGTTCGCCGACGAGCGGCGAGTGATCGCGCAGCAGCGCAGCCAGAGCCTCGCGCTGCGGCGTGCCGATGCGGCGGATCACGACGAGCTTGCGCTGCACCTGATGGATCTTCGCAAGCGAATCTTCGAGCGGGCGTTCTATCACCTCTTCCTCGAGTTCTTCCATCTGCTCGGACAGCGCTTGCACGATCGGGTAGTAGCGATCGATCAACAGGTCGATCAACGCGTACGCCAGATAGTCGGGGCCGAGTCTGCGGATCGGGCCGATTCCGGCGCGCAGCCGTTCGCGCACCGGATCGAAGAATCCAAACGCGTGTTCCTGGAACGTGATCAGGCAGCGGCGCCCGAGGACGAAACAAACTTGTGGCGCGTCGATCGAGCCGTCGTCGCCGAGCACCGGCACGCGGGCGATCAATACCTGCTGGTTTTCGTGCAGCGTGGACGTCGCGCGGTGCGGAACGTTGACCGCGGCTTCGAGCGCCAGCGGATGCAGCGCGAAGATCTCGGCGAGCTGGCGCAGCACCGCTTCGTCGCCGAGGCCGCGCACGTCCACCCAGGTGACGCGATCCTCGCCGAGGTTCGCGAGCGTCGCGACGTCCTCGACGTCGCGTTCTTCGATGCGATCCGCGTCGTAGCAGACGAGCCGGATCTGCGGCGGCGGCGAGTTCGGCGGAATCGCGAGCGTGCCGGGACGGGCGCCGACCGGCGGGTGCGATTTGTGGAACGCCATGGCGCGATCCTATCGCGCCATCGCTACAGCCCGTACGCCTTCGCCAGCTCCGGATCCTTCTTCGCCAGCATCTCCGCCAGCGACACCATCACCTTGCACTGCTTCCAGGTGGCGTCGTCCTGCATCTTGCCGTCGAGCATCAGCACGCCGCGGCCGTCGGGCATCGCTTCGAGCACCTTCTTTGCGAACGCCACTTCCGCCGGGTCGGGCGAGAACACGCGCCTCGCGATCTCGATCTGATTTGGATGCAGCGACCACGCGCCGACGCAGCCCATCAAGAAACTTGCGCGGAACTGCGCCTCGCAGCCGAGCGCGTCGCTGATGTCACCGAAGGGGCCGTAGTAGGGCAGGATGCCGGCGCCCGTGCAGGCGTCGACCATGCGCGCGATCGAGTAGTGCCAGAGGTCTTGCTGTGCGCTGACGCGCGGCGCGTCGGGATTCTGTGCATCCGGATCGGACATCACGCGATAGCCCGGGTGACCGCCGCCGACGCGCGTCGTCTTCATGCGCCGCGACGCCGCGAGATCCGCGGGGCCGAAGCTCATGCCCTGCATGCGCGGGCTGGCGGTGGCGATGTCTTCGACGTTCGTCACGCCGAGCCCCGTCTCGAGAATCGCGTGCACCAGGATCTGGCGCTTCAGTCCGTGCTTCGCTTCGAGCAGCGAGAGCAGACGATCGATGAAGTGGATGTCCCACGGACCTTCGACCTTGGGCAGCATCAACACTTCGAGTTGATCGCCAATCTCGCCGACCAGCCGCGTCACGTCGTCGAGGAACCACGGCGAGTCGAGCGAATTGACGCGCGTCCACAATGCGGTGTCGCCGAACGCGACCTGCTTGCCGATCTTCACGAGCCCTTCGCGCGCGGCTTCCTTGCGATCGGCCGGCACCGCGTCCTCGAGATTGCCGAGTAGCACGTCCGTCTTCTTGGCGATCTCGGGCAGCTTCGCCAGCATCTTCTCATTCGACGGATCGAAGAAGTGGATCATCCGCGACGGCTTGAACGGGATCTCCGCGAGCGGCGCGGGCGCGCCCACCACCAGCGATTTTCCGAACGCGCGGGGGTTGCGCATCGAGCTCTCCTTCAGCTCTCGTAGAGCTTGGTGATGTGCACGCTGCCAGCCGGCGTCGCCTGGATGCAGAGATCGCAGAGCGTGCACTCGTCGAGGTTGGCGTCTTCGATGCGCAGCGTGCCGTCTTTCTCGAGCGCGAAGATGTTGACCGGGCACACCTCCACCAGCTTCTTCGCGAGCACGGCGTCCTTCGCGACGGCCGCGTCCACCTTCACGTCGATGAACATCCCCGCCATCACTTCTTCTCCGCGAGGCGCTTCTGGATCAGCTTCGGGATCTCTTCGATGCGCTCCGCCACCGAGATGCCCGCCGCCTCCATGCGCTCGATCTTCGCCGCCGTGGTGTCTTCCTTGCCTTCGACGATGGTGCCGGCGTGGCCGAAGCGCATGCCCTGCATCTCATCCATGAAGCGGCCCGCCATGAACGCGACGATCGGCAGGCGGCTCTTGTTGGTGGTGACCCACTCGGCGAGCTCCGCTTCCATACGGCCGCCCGGCTCGGAGTAGATCGCGATCGCCTTCGTCTCGGGATCGGCTTCGAAGTACGGCATCAATTCTGCGTAGCTGGTGCCGATGATCGCGTCGCCGCCGATCGAGACCGCCGTGCTCTGTCCCATGCCCGCGGCAGTGAGCGTGCTCGCGATCTCCGTCGTCATGCCGCCCGAGCGCGACATGATGCCGATCGGCCCGCGTGTGTAGGCCTGATTCGTGTTCGCCGCCGGGCCGCCGATGCCGCCCATCTTGCACTCGCCCGGCGTGATGAGGCCGAGACAGTTCGGGCCGATGATGCGCGCGCCGCGCAGCGCGGCGAGCTCGACCATCTGCGCGACCTCCTGGCGCGGGATGTTTTCGGTGACGATCACGATCAGCTTCACGCCGTTCTCGATCGCCTCGAAGGCGGCGTCCTTCGTGAAGTTGGGAGGCACGGAGATCACCGAGCCGTGTACCGGGCCGTGCTTCGCGATCACGTCGCGCACGCAGTCGTAGACCGGCACGCCGTAGATGTCGCGACCGGCGCGACCGGGCGTCACGCCGCCGACCACCTTCGAACCGTAGTCGAGGCAATCACGCGTCAAGTTGATCGCTTCGCGGCCGGTGATGCCCTGCACCATGAAGGTGGTGTTCTTGTCGACGAGGATGGACATGGTTCAGCTCTTCATCTTGGCCACGGCACGGCCCGCGGCTTCGTACATGGACACGCTGCGATCGCAGTAATCGACGCCGTACTTGGCGAGGATCTTGAAACCTTCGCCTTCCCACGCGCCGGGAATGCGGAAGATCGCGATCACCTCGGCGGGGTTCTTGCCCGACTCGATGCAGCCCTTGATGACGCCGCGCGCGACGATGTCCACGCGCGTGTTCGAGACCACGTTCATCATCACCGCGATCTTCTCGACGCCGGGCTTCGCGAGGATCAGCTTGGTCAGTTCCTTCGCCTTGCCGACGCTCGGGTTGCCGCCGATCTCGCAGTAGTTGGCGGGCTTGCCGCCGTGATTGCGGACCGCGTCGAAGAGCGTGAGCGAGCCGCCGCCCGCGCCGATCACCAGGCCGAGGTTGCCGTCGAACTCGACGACGTTGCCGGCGACACCGCGGTGGTCGACCGCGTTCACCGCCGCGCCGGCGATCTCGAACGGCGTCGCCTCGCGCGCCTGTCGCGTTTCGTCGTTGCCGATGCCGAGATCGGCGAGCAGCTTCTTGTGCTTGCCGCGCGCTTCGGCTTCGAGATCGATGTGACCGTCGAGCACGAGGAAGCGGCCGTCGGCGAGGCGCGCGAGCGGATTGATCTCGGCGAGCGTCAAGTCGTAGGCGAGGAATACGCGCATCAGCTCGAAGACGATCGGCGTCAGCTTGATCAGCGCGTCGCCCGTCACACCGGTTGCGCCGATCGCTTCCTTCGCGATGCGCGGCGTCACCGGGAAGATCGACGAGAAGTGCGTCTTCGAGACGTGCTCGGGGTGCGTCTCGGCCACTTCTTCGATGTCGATGCCGCCCATGTCGGAGAAGATCAGCACCGGACACTTCTTGCGGCCGTCCCAGGTGATCGCTGCGAAGTATTCCTGCGCGATCGGCGATTTCGCCTCGACCAGCACCGAGCGACACGTTTGGCCGTTCACGAGGATCGGCATGATCGTCTCGAAGTGCTTCGCCGCCTCGTCCGGCGTATCGGCGAACTTCACCGCGCCGGCCTTCATGCGACCGCCCGAGAGCACCTGGCTCTTCAGCACCACGGCGCCGCCGATCTCGGTCGCGATGCGACGCGCGTCGTCCGCGCTCTTCGCGAGTCCGCTCTTGCCGAGCGGCATTCCGTGGCGCGCGAAGAGCGCCTTGGACTCGTACTCGTAGAAGCGCATGGGAGTCCTCGTCGACTTGGAGAATGCTGTGGAGGCTGTGCCGTAAGGCCGCGCAACCTATCGCCATTCCAAGTGACGAGCAAGCCGCGCGCAGCGCCTGCTCACGGCGCTCGAGAGCGCCGTCGAACCCCGCGCCCGACTTGCGAATCACCGCGGCTATGCTGCGCCGTTCCTCTCGAGCAACGGAGATTCTCGATGCCGCGTGCCTTCTCGATCTCGACTGAATCGATCGCTGCCGAACAGACGCGCGTCGCCGGCAACCCCGACGCATTCGACATCTCTCGCGTCGTGAAACTCGACACCGCCGAGCTGCGCCCGATGGGCGCGGGCGACGTGCACCTCAAGATCCTCGCCGTCTCCGGCGAGCACAACATCAATCACGCGGCGCTCGCCGACACCGTGAACATCGCCGACATCCGCGGCGGCAAGATCTTCCCGGGCAACTCGGCGGTCGGCGAAGTACTCGCGATCGGCGCGGACGTCACGAAGTTCAAGCCGGGCGACATCGTCCTCACGCACTGCAACGGCGAGCCCGACATCTACGGCCTGCCGCTGCGCATCTGGGCCTACGACAAACCCGACTCGATCGGCTGGTACGGCGAAGAAGCGGTGGTCGGCGAGTGGCAGCTCGTGCCGGCGCCGCTGGCATGCGGCCTCAATCTCTGGGAGATCGCCGCGCTGCCGCTGCGCGCGCCGACCGCGTATCACATGTGGCGTCGTGCACTCGGGATCTATCGCCTCAAAGTGTCTCGCGAGCGCAAGGCCGTGCTAAACGTGCTCTCGTTCGGCGGTGGCGTCGGCGAGTGCTTCCTGATGCTCGCAAAGAGCGAAGGCCACAACGCGTTCTTCTGCTCGGGCACGCCCGAGCGGCGCGCCGCGCTCGAAAACCTCGGCATCGACGGCATCGACCAAAAGCAATTCAACCGCTTCAAGACCAAGGAGGACGTGCGTGCTTTCACGAACGAGTGCAAGAAGCGCACGGGCGGCGAGCAGATGCACATCGTCGCCGACATGCTGCGCGGGCCGGTCTTCGGCGCCGGTCTCGCGGTCGCGGCGCGTTGCGGCGTCAACATCTCCGCGGGCTGGCAGCTCTCGCAGGTGATCGAATACAACTCGACGCTGATGAGCGTCAAACAGGTGACGATCGATCACACGCACTACGAGACCATCGACGGCTGCTGGGCCGCGACGGAACTCTACGGCAAGGTCTTCAAGCCGACCGTGCACAAGGAGATCTACCCGTTCGAGGATCTGCCGCGCTCATTCCAGGAGATGCAGCAGAACCAGCAAACGGGCATCCCGATCGTGCGCGTCGCGAAGGACATGCCGGCCTCGGTGCAGAAGCTGCTCTGACCTGACAGGGTTGCCAGAAATCAGCCGACAGCCGCATCGCGATCGCGTGTCTGCTGGGCTTTGTCGGACCGGAATCGAATTTCTGGCAACCCTGTGAGCGCCGGCGGTGCTCGCGGCAACGACGGGCATCGCGCTCTCTTCGAACATCGCGTATCCGTTGCGCACTCCGCTCTCGCTGTGGCAACACAGCATCGAGTCTGCCCCGCACTCGCCGAAGGCACATGCCGCGCTGCGCTGGCGCTGCTCGAGGATGCGCGCGGCGCAGCCTCGAGGAGAATCCCGCTTCGGCGGAGAGCCGCTATGCGCCGGCCGTCGTGATGGAAGCCCGCGGCCAGCACGCCGAGGCGCGTCGGCTCCTCGACGAAGCGACCCGCTCCGATCCCGATCTGGCGCAGCCGTGACGCACTCGCTTCCGTTCCTCTCGGCCGCGCCCCGACACGAATCGTCGCATTTCAAACGTGACATCCGGGATTCGTGATAGGCTGCGCCCGCGCTGACCCAGCCGTCTCGGGTTGAGCACTCGGATGTGCCACTCCGATCCAATGCTGGGCTCCGCTCGAGGAGGGGGACCCCGCATGATTCGCTTCATCAATCGTCGCGTCGGATTCATTGCACTCGCTCTGTCAATCGCCGTAGTCGGCGCTGCTCCTGCAGGCGCGCAGGGTCGGCCGGACGGCGAGCCGGTCAAATGGGATCAGGCCCGCGTCACGCAGTACGCAGTCGATCTAAACGCCGCCATCGACGAGGCCGTCGTCGCGGTTCGCAAGAGCCCGACGCAGTCGGCGACCCAGCAGCGCAAGGCCTGGTATGACCTGAAGGAGACGCTGCGTCTGCTCGAGAACACCACCGGTCATCTGCAGAGTGAGTTGCAGAAGGGTGCGAGCGCCGACGAGACGCGCGCCAGCTTCGATCGCGTCGATACACTGCGCCGTGACGCCGAAGAAGTCGGTCGCAAATCGTTGATCCCGGCGCCGGTGCTCGACGCGCTGGTGAAGGCCGGCGCGATCCACAACCAGATGCGGCCGTACTACCTCGGCAAAGCCTGAGGTGACTCGGCGGGTGCCGGCGCAACGGCATCCGCCGGCTCGACCTCGAGACGCAGCTCGAGCTCCAGGTTCTGGACGCGGCGCTCGCGTTCCATCTCGGCCCAGAGAGCCGTCTCACGCGTGCGCTTGCGCAACTCCTGGACCAACGCCGCGCCTTCCGCGGCGCTCGGCGCTGCTGCGCCGCTGCGGTCGATCCAGCGCTCCGCGACCGCATTCGCACCCGCCGTCGTCGTTGCGCGGAACACGATGTGGTTGCGGCCGGGCGCGAGTTCCACGAACGCGTCGAAGGCGCCGTCGGGGAAGGTGCGCAGCGCGCGCGCGGCCGCGCCGGTGGTTTCGTTCACGACACGCAGGTTGGCGAGGCCGACGAGATCCGTGCGACGCAGCTTTGCGATCGCATCGCCGGGGCGCTCCAACACTTCGAAGCGACCGTCGCTGCGCGCCGCCATCTCGGCGAGCACGTTCGCGCCGGTCTGCTGCGCGCGCGACAGGTCGAACGAGAAGATGCGGATTCCCGCTGCGCCGGCCGCCGACGCCGCGTAGAGCGCGTGTTGGCGCGCCAGATCGCCGTGCGGCGGCAACGTCGGCGCGCCATCCGAGAGAAAGAGGATCGATTGATCGGTGCCGGCCGGCGCGCCCATCGCCACACCGTTCGATTCGGGTTGCAGCGCGCGCTGCGCCGCTGCGATTGCGTCGCCGAAGTTCGAGCCGCCGAGATCGCGATGGAAGTTCTCGCGCAGTGCAGCGAGCGCATCGGCCAGCTCGCGCGGCCGGCTGCCGACCGGCGCGAGCAGATGCGCCTTGTCAGAGAACGCGACGAGCCCGACGCGATAGCGCGTCGCAGTGTCGAGTCGCGCGAGCAGCGCGCTGGTGGCGGTGAGTTCGGCGGCGAGCACGCTGTCATCGAAGTCCTCGCTGCGCAGCCGTTCGGCGAGGCCCGCCGGCAGATCGGGCTTTGCGACGAGGCGCGCAAGCAGCGCGGGATTCGTGTGACCGCGCGCGCCGTCCGCATCCACGTCCCAACCCGATGACAAGACGGCACTCGCGGAGACGTCGATCACGATCACGAACTCGTGGATGCGCGCACCGCGCGCCGCTGCTTGCCCGCGCACTTCGACCAGCGGTAGCTGCGCGGTCGATTCGAGCGCGGCTGGCGCATCGACGCGGAGCCATGTTGCATCGTCGGCGCGTGCGGAGATCGGCGCTGTGAGCGCGATGAGCGGTACCAGGAACGCGGCGAGAGCGGCGCGGCGCACGCAGCGAGTCTTGCCGCGTCCATCGCACTCCGCCATGCTGCCGCGCGATGAACGTGGACCAGCGCTGGAACATCGATCCGCTGCTCGAGCGAGCGCCTTCGAACGGATCGTGCGCGCGCTGCGGGCGTGCGCTCGATCTCGCCTCCGCCGAAGTGGATGGCAAGTGGTACGGCAACAGCGGTTGCGCGAGCGCCGGCGCGTGTCCGCTCGATGAGCGCCCGCCGGCGGTAGACGAGGCGGCTCTCTTCACACGACCGCGCCGCTTCTTTCGGCGCCGCCATCCGAAGGAACTGCGCAGCGGTTCTTAGCCGCGCAGATCCTTGCCGAGCGCGTAGCCGCGCCGCAGCGCAGGGCGCTCCTTCAGCGCGTCGTACCAGCGGCGCACGTTCGGGAAGGCGCCGAGATCGATCGATTGCGCCTTGTTCGTGACGACCCACGGCCAGCACGCCATGTCGGCGATCGAGTAGTCGCCGCAAATGTGATCGCGATTCGCGAGCTGGCGGTCGAGCACGCCGTAGAGTCGCTCGGTCTCGCGGCGGTAGCGATCGATCGCGTACGCGATCTCGTCCTTCGCATAGAGCGCGAAGTGACCGTGCTGGCCGAGCATCGGACCGAGCCCGCCCATCTGCCACATCAGCCACTGCAACACTTCCGTGCGACCGCGTAGATCGCGCGGCACGAAGCGGCCGCTCTTGTCGGCGAGGTAGAGCAGGATCGCGCCTGACTCGAAGACGGCGATCGGCGCGCCGCCGCCTTCGGGATCGTGATCGACGATCGCGGGCATCCGCCCGTTGGGAGAGAGCGCGAGGAACTCGGGTTGGAACTGCGCGCCCTTGCCGATGTCCACCGGGATCATCCGGTACGGCAGCTCCATCTCTTCGAGCGCGATCGAGATCTTCCAGCCGTTCGGTGTCGGCCAGAAATAAAGATCGATCATGCGTAGTGCGAGCGGCGCTTCACCACCACGTCGCGGTCGAGTTCGAAGATCTGCACCTTCTTCCAGCCTTCGGGCGCGTTCGCATCGGACTCGCCGGTTTTCGCTTTCACGAACTTGTGTCCGTGAAGTCGCGTTTCGAGGACGCCGACGTCGGGGCGATTCGCGAGGTCGCGCTTGCCGAGAATCTCAGTCGCGGCGAAAACGGTGTCGCCGGCGAAGAGCGGCGCGGTGTGGCGACCGGTCTTGTAGGCGAGATCGCCGAGCGCGTTGTCGCCGACGTTCGGGCACGAGAGCCCGAGGCAGAGCACGAACGGAATGCCGCCGAAGATGATCAACTCGCCGCCGACGAACTGTTTGGGATCGACGTCGATCATGAACTGGTTGCAATGCACCTGGGAGGTGTTGTCGAGAATCGCCGTGAGATGGATGTGCTCGGAAGTCATCGTGCGGCCGCGCGAGTGTTCGATGCGCGTGCCGGGCTCGAAGTCCTCGAAATAAGTATCGGCGTTGGCGAGATGCGCCATCGCCTTGTAGTCCACCTTCGGCTGATGCGGCGGCAGCCACAGCGCGCACGCGATCTCGTCCGGCGCGACCTTGCCCGCATGCAGCTCGGCGCTCTCGTTGCGCTTCCAGACTTGCACCTTGCGCTGCCAGGCGAGCACGACGGCTTCGTCTTTCGCGCCCAGGTTTTTGCGCGCCGTCGATTGCACGTGCACGACGCCGAGCTTCGGGTTCGACTTCGAGCCGGTGACTTCGAGCACCTTGGTGTCGACCTCGATGGTGTCGCCGATGTAGACCGGCGCGCCGAAGCGCATGTCCACGTACTCGAGATTCGCGCGCGCGTTCTCCGAGATGTCTTCGACGGTCTGCGAGAACGCGACCAGCATCACCAGCCCAGGCGGACACACGAGTCCGTCGAAACCGTAGGCCCGCGCAACCCGCGCATTCTTCGCGAGCGGGTTCGTCGTCATCGAGAACTCGGTGAAAGTGGTGAAGAGCCCCTCGGTGACGGTCTTGCCGCCCTTGTGGCGAAAGATCTGACCGGGGACGAAGTCCTCGAGGAAGTTGCCGATCTGCTTGCGGATCACGCGGGACGGTTCAGACACGACGAAGCTCCTCTGGCACGGCGGTCGCGCAGTCTACCCGCGGGTTTCCGAGGTCGCAGGATCTCGACGCGGGGCTTAGGTTCTGAACGATGGAGCCCCTCACTCCCAACGCAGAGCGCGTGCTCGAAGCGCGCTATCTCGCGCGCGACGCCGCGGGGCACATCATCGAGACGTGGGACGGGCTCTGCCGTCGTGTTGCGCATGGCGTCGCGGCGATCGAGAAGGAATGGAGCGGCGATGCCGAGCGTTGGGAGGAGGCGTTCTTCGCTTCGATCCAGCGTCGCGAGTTCCTGCCCAATTCGCCGACGCTGATGAATGCGGGCACGGAGATCGGTCAGCTCGCCGCGTGCTTCGTGTTGCCGGTCGAGGACACGCTCGCGAGCGTCTTCGAAGCGGTGAAGGAGATGGCGGTGATCCACCAATCGGGTGGCGGCACCGGCTTCGACTTCTCGGCGTTGCGACCGTCGGGCGATGTGGTGCAAGGCACGCCCGGCGTCGCGTCGGGTCCCGTCGCGTTCATGGGCGTCTTCGATGCGGCCACCGCGGTGGTGAAGCAGGGCGGACGGCGGCGCGGCGCAAACATGGGTGTGTTGCGCGTCGATCATCCCGACGTCTTCGAGTTCATCCGCGTGAAGTCGGACCGCACGCGGCTCACCAACTTCAACATCTCGCTCGCGACACCGGATCGTTTCTGGCAGGCCGTCGAGAGCGGCGGAAGTTTCGATCTGCTGAATCCGCGCGATGGCCGCGCGGTGCGCAGCGTCGATGCGCGCGCCATGCTCGACGAGATCGCGCAATTCGCGTGGGCCAGCGGCGATCCCGGCGTGATCTTCATCGACGCGGTGAATCGCGCGAACCCGACGCCGCAGCTCGGACCGCTCGCCGCGACGAATCCCTGCGGCGAACTCCCGCTGCTGCCGAACGAAGCCTGCAACCTCGGCTCGCTGCGCCTCGACGCATTCGTGCGTGATGGCGCAATCGACTGGGACGCGCTCGATCGCGCCGTCGATCTCGGCGTGCGCTTCCTCGACGACGTGATCGAAGCGAGCCGCTACCCGATGCCCGCGATCACCGCGACGGTGCACGGCAACCGCAAGATCGGCCTCGGCGTGATGGGCTTCGCCGATCTGCTCGTGGACATGGGCATCCCCTACGACGATCCCGGCGCCGTCGCGCTCGGCGAGCAGGTGATGGGACGCATCCATGCGCGCGCCGAACACGCATCGGCGCAGCTCGCCGAAGCGCGCGGCGTGTTCCCGAACTGGGTCGGCTCGCGCGCGCACGCCGCCGGCAAGCGGCTGCGCAACGCAACGCTCACGTCGATCGCGCCGACCGGCACGATCTCGATCCTCGCCGGCTGCGCAGGCGGCATCGAGCCGTTTTTCGCGCTGGCATTCGTGCGTCATGTACTCGACGGTCAGCGCTTGCCCGAAACGAATCCGCGCTTCGCCACCGCATTGCGGAACAGCGGCGCGTGGAGCGAAGAACTCGTCGCGCGCGTCAGCGCCGCCGGTTCGGCGCGGTGTATCCCGGAGCTGCCCGCGTCGATCCGCCGGCTCTTTCCGACCGCGTTCGACGTCACACCCGAACGCCACCTCGACGTGCAACAAGCCTTCCAGCGTCACGTCGACAACGCCGTGTCGAAGACCATCAACCTGCCCGCCGAGGCGACGCCCGCCGACGTCCGCGCGATCTACCTCTCCGCGTGGCGCCGCGGCCTCAAGGGCGTCACGGTTTTTCGCGAAGGCTGCAAAGGCGTCGCCGTCCTCGTGCGCGGCGCCAGCGGCGCCAGCGGCGCCCTCGAAGTCCCCGACCACTACGCCGGCGACTGCTCCGACGCCCTCTGCTCGTGAGCGGCGTCAGCGGCGAGAGCGGGGCCGCTATAGTGCCGGCCCATGCTGATCGTCGCGCTGAATGAAACGCATCCTGGAGAGCGCCGCGTCGCGCTCGTGCCCGACGCCTCGCGTGCGTTGAAGAAGGCGAATCTCGAGCTCGCGATCGAGGCGGGTGCGGGGTTTCGCGCTGGGTTCGATGACGCCTCCTACGAGCGCGAGGCGATCGCGATTCACCGCGACGTCGCCGCGCTGCTCGCGAAGGCCGATGTCGTGCTCCGCGTGCAGCCGCCGAGCGATGCGGAGATCGCCGCGCTGCGGCCCGGCTGCACCGTGATCTCGTTCCTCCGCCCGCTCGATCAGCCCGAGACCGCGGCGAAGCTCGCGCAGGCCGGCATCACCAGCTTCGCGATGGAGCTCGTGCCGCGCATCACGCGCGCGCAGGCGATGGATGCGCTCTCGTCGCAAGCGTCGCTCGCCGGCTATCACGCGGTGCTGCTCGCTGGTGTCACGATGCCGAAGATCCTGCCGATGATGACCACCGCCGCCGGCACGATTCCCGCCGCGCGCGTGCTGGTGATCGGCGCGGGCGTCGCGGGCTTGCAGGCGATCGCCACCGCGCGTCGCCTCGGCGCCGTCGTCGAAGCCTACGACACGCGCCCCGCGGTGAAGGAACAGATCGAGAGCCTCGGCGGTCGCTTCATCGAACTGCCGCTCGACACTGCCGACGCCGAAGGCGCGGGCGGCTACGCGAAAGCCCAGAGCGCCGAGTTCCTCGCCAAGCAAGGCGAACTGCTCGCCGCGCGCGTGCGCGCCGCCGACGCCGTGATCTCCACCGCCGCCGTGCCCGGCGCGCGTGCGCCGATGTTGATCAGCGCCGAAGTCGTCGCCGGCATGAAGACCGGCGCGGTGATCATCGACCTCGCCGCCGCGACCGGCGGCAACTGCGCGCTGACGAAGGCGGACGAACGCGTCGTCGCCCACGGTGTCACAATTCTGGGTCCCACGAATCTGCCTGCCGAAGTGGCGCTGGACGCGAGCCGTGTCTACGCGCGCAACCTCGCCACGCTGCTGCTGCACCTCACGAAGGACGGCAAGCTGCAACTCGATCTCGAGGACGAGATCACGAAGAGCGCGCTGCTCACGCACGACGGCCAGGTCTCGAACGCCGCCGTCCGCGCGAAGCTCGGTCTCGCCTAGGCCGTCCGCGCCCTCTCCCTGGCGAGAAACGCATCGACCAACGTCGGCGATCCCGCCAGCATCCCCGCGTCGATCAGCGTCTTCGCCTGGTTGTAGCGCCGCGTCGTGCGGTCGAAGGCGACATAAACGCCGCCCGCCTCCCGCACCAACACGTCGCCGGCGCACACATCCCATTCATTTTTCGGCGCCACCGAGATGTTCAGATCGCCGTCGCCCGATGCGATGCACGCCAGCTTACACGCGATCGAACCGAGCGGCCGCAGCTCCGCGAACCACCCTTCGTAGGGCTTGAATTGATCGCGCGAGATCTCGGTGCGACTCGCGATCACCGCGGCGTCCGAAAGCTTTGCCGTGCTCGACACACGAACGCGTGTCCCATCGCGAAATGTGCCGGCGTCTTTGCTCGCCCACACCGCGGAGCCGACGGCAGGGTTCAAGATCACGCCCACCACCGGCTCGCCGTTCACCGTGAGCGCGATCGAGACACCGAACTCGGGAATGCGCTTGGTGAACTCCTTCGTGCCGTCCACCGGATCGACGATCCACACGCGCGGGTTCGCGAGTCGAGACGGATCGTCCACCGTTTCTTCGGAGAGAATCGCGTCGTTTGGAAACGCCGCGCGCAGGTGTTCGCCGATCACGCGATCCGACTCGAGATCCGCGAGCGTCAGCGGATTGTCCTTCGACTTCTCCCAGTATCCCGTGTCGCTGTGGTAGTAGCGGAGCACGAGTTCGGCGGCTGCGCGCGCCGCCGCGAGCGCGACGTCGAGTTCTCGTTCATACGTTCGTTGGTATGACATGGCGCGGCAGTATAGTCAGGCCGCGCAAATGGCAAGGCGGGGGAGACTCGATGCGATTCCAGCGTCTCGTTGTGATCACAGCCTGCTGTGTCGCTTCGCAGATCGATCCGGTCCGCGCGCGCGCGCAGGTCGTTCTGCAGCCGACGCGCTTCGACGAGGTGCTCGACGACGTCTACCACGGCGCGCAGGCGGCGCCTGAATCCTTCGACGAGGTCATCGACGTCGGCCAGGGGCACGCGATCGAGCACGCGGCGACGACCGGCGCTGCGGTGCCGACGGCAACCGTGATGGTCAGCGCGAACTCATTCGAGTCGGCGTCCGCGTTCGCGCGCGTCGAGTTCCAATTCGCCGTCGAGCAGATCGTCGCGGGCTCCGTCGTGCAGGTTCCGATTCTGGTGACGGGCGCGGGCGACGCACACGTCGACGTCACCGAAAGCGACAGTTCCATCGCGTTCGCCGGGCTCGCCGTCTCCGGCGTGGGCGAAACCCGCACGACCGCCTGCGCGCCGCCCGAAAACTGGGGCGGCGCCGATTGCAGCGGCGAGCCGTTCGCGGCGGAACTCGTCGTCTCCGCGCTGCCCGGCGCGATCTTCACCGTCACGCTCGAAGCGTCCGCGTCGGGCAGACCTGGCGCGAGCGGCGGATCGCTCGCCGCGTCGGCGTCGGTCGATTCGATCATCGCAATCGATGCGGCCTTCGAGCGCCGCGACGAGTTCCGGCTGGTGTACAGCGAAGGCGTGTACGGGGCGCCCGAGCCGAGCGCCGCCGCGGGCGCACTCGCAGCGATCGCCGCGATCGCGCTTCGGAGGCGCGCGGCATGACCGACCTCGCCACCGGCGAACTCGACCTCGGACATCTCGTGCATCGCGTCGGCGCGTCGCAATCGGGTGTCGTGGTGATCCACGACGTGTGGGGACTCGGCGATCACTACCGCGATGTCGCGCGCCGTCTCGCGGGTGAAGGCTTCGCGGCGCTCGCGGTGAATCTCTACCGGCGCATGCCCGAGCCGCAGATCACCGACCCCGGCGCGTGGATCCGTGGGCTCTCCGATCCGCAGGTGATCGCCGATGTGCAGAGCGCCGTCGACCTGCTCGCGGCACATCCGTCCGTCGCGGGCCGCCCAATCGGCGTCGTCGGCTTCTGCATGGGCGGCAGCTACGCGATTCACGCGGCAGCGAGTTGTCGCGGTGTCGCGGCCGCCGTGCCGTTCTACGGATTGCTCTCGCACGAACACGGCTTGCTCGCGCCGCCGTCAGGCACGATGCTCGATCTCGCGCGCAAGCCGCGCTCGCCGCTCGAAGCCGCGCGCGATCTGCGCTGCCCGCTGCTCGGCTGCTTTGGCGCCGACGACTCGTTCGTCCCGATCGACGACGTGCGGCGCTTCGACGAACACCTCGATGCGTCGGGACATCCGCACGAAGTGATCGTCTACCCCGGTGCCGGGCACGCGTTCATGAACGACACGCGCGCGGAGATGTATCGAGCGGAAGCGGCGCGCGATGCGTGGGCGCGGATGGTCGCGTGGTTGCGGCGGCATCTCGTGAACTGAGGGTTACAGCATCAGTGGCCGCGGCAGTATCTGGATCGGAGTCCTATCCTGCGTTCCATGTCGTTCTTCACAGACATCGCGATCCTAGACAAGCAAGGCGCGCCGGCCGCACTCGTCGAGGTGAAAGGCAAATTGGGTACGACGCCTGATTGGGCCGCCGCGTTGCGAAGGAATCTTGCGGGCCATCGGCTCATGCCCAACGCGAAGTTCTTCGTCCTCGCGACACCCGACCGGCTCTATTTCTGGGTGAACAAGACGACGGATGCGCTTCCGGTTCCGCCCGACTTTTTTTTCGATCCCGATGCAGCCCTTCAGCCGTACTACACCGAATCGGGTGTTCAGCCTGGCGAATTGGCAGAATCCAGTTTCGAGCTTCTGCTTGCGTCGTGGCTCAGTGAATTGACGCGTGGTTCGGGTGAGGAACGTGTGCCGCGAGATGCGTCGGATTGGCTCGGGCATTCGGGATTCCTGGCTGCGATCCAAGGCGGCCGTGTCGAACATCAGCGCTGACGATCAATGCTCGTCTACATCGAATCAAACTTCGTCCTCGAACTTGCCTTCCGGCAAGAGCAAGCCGAGAGCTGTCGCGCAATTCTCAGCCTCTGCGCGGACCGCAGAGCCAGGCTGATCATGCCCGCCTTCTCGGTGGCTGAGCCGTTCGAGACGTTCGTAAGGCGGGCGAAGGACCGCAAGCTCGTTCGCGAGAAGCTGGACTCTCAGATAGGCCAGCTTGCGAGAAACAAGACGTTGGCGGCACAGGTGGAAACTCTCAGGCCACTGATGGGACTGCTGGTTCAGAGCGAACAGGTAGAACGAGCAGGGCTACGGGAATCCATGCAAGAGATATTGGCGTCGGCGGAGCTGATTCCGCTCGATGCTTCGGTGATCGAAGACGCGATAGTTCTCGAGGATTCACTGCAACTCTCGCCCCAGGATGCGATCGTGATGGCCTCGGTTCTCCGACATCTCGAAGCAAACGGAACAGAGGCGAGCTGCTTCCTCAACCGAAACACCAAGGACTTTGACAATCCGGACGTCGTCGAACGACTTCGGAATCTCGACTGCAAACTCCTCCCTCGATTCGATGATGGCCTCGGTTATCTCCGAAGTGCCACCGCGCTCTAAACCCAGACCGGTCGCGCCACGACGAGCGCCAGCACGCGCTCGCGCGTCTCGAAGCGTGTAGCGTGCACCTCGACCTCGGTCGCATCGCCGCGCGCATCGAGCAGCGTCGCACGAAAACGCTGCGGCGTGGCGCTCTCCAGCAGCGCTTCGAGCGCCGCGAGCCACGCATCGCGCGCATCCGGTGCGAGGAACACCACCGCGTCGCCGCCGACCAGCTTCTCGCGCTTGCACTTCAGCAGCGCGGCCGCAGCGGGATTCGCATCGGCGACGACGAAGCTCTCGACGTCGATCGCGAGGAACGCGTCCGCGATGCGGTCGATGGCGCCGGGCACCGCGCGTCGCTGCGTGCGCGGCGCGCGCCGCGCTTCGTGCGCGAGCTCGGTGCCGACGAGCGCGGAGCGAAAGCGCGCGATGAGTGGATCGAGGCGAACGCGCAATGCGTCACGTCCGTCACCCGCGACTTCGCCCGCCGCGTGACACCAATCCTCGACGAGTCGCGCGACCACGGCCGCATCGACGCGCAAGCCATCGAGGGCCGGCGCGCCCGCGTCGCCGCGGCGCAAGCTCGACGCTGCGAATGAGCGAAAGCGCCGCAACGCCTCGGTCTCGGGTGCAGCAGGGCCGGGCAACTCCGCGCCGCGTCTCCGCGCGAGGTTCTGATCGATCGCCGTGCGGCGCACGACCAGAAACGTTGCCCACTCGATGCCGGGATTCACGGTTCCGCCTCGCTGTCACGCGGGAGCATACGCGTGGGCCAGCGGGTAGCCTAGGCAGAGGAGGACACATTCCGTTGGATCACCCGCGCGACGACAGCCCCTTCGACCTTTTTGCACCGACGCCCGAACACGCGATGTTGCGCGACACGCTGCGCGAATTCGTTGCGCGCGAGGTCGAACCGCAAGCGGCTGCGCACGATCGCGCCGAGCGCTTCAACCACGATCTCTTCCGCCGCGCAGGCGAGATGGGACTGCTCGGCATCACGCTTCCCGAGGAATACGGCGGCTCCGGACTCGATGCGGTCGCCGCCGTGCAAGTCTGCGAAGCGCTCTCGACTTCCGATCCGGGCTTCGCGCTCTCGGTGCTCGCGCACTCGATCCTGTTTGCGCACAACCTCTCGGTGAACGGCAGCGAGCTGCAGCGCAAGCATGTGCTGCCGCGCGCCGCGTCAGGCGAATGGATCGGTGGCCTGTGCATGACTGAACCGGCCGTCGGCACCGATGTGCTCGCGCTGAAAACCACCGCGCGCCGCGACGGCGACGTCTTCCGCCTCACCGGCACGAAGACCTTCATCACCAACGGCGGCGTCTCCGACACCGAACTCGGCGACTGCTTCATCGTCTACGCCGCGACCGCGCCGAAAACGATCTCGTCGTTCCTGGTCGAAAAGGGCATGCCGGGTTTCTCGCTCGGCCAGAAGTGGAAGGACAAGCTCGGCATGCGCGCGTCCTTCACCGCCGAACTCGTGTTCGACGAGGTGCCGGTGCCGCTCGCGAACCAGATCGGCGCGGATGGCGAGGGCACGATCCACATGATGCGCAACCTCGAGATCGAGCGACTCACGATCGCCGCGATGTCGCTCGGAATCGCGCAGCGCTCGCTGCAGGTGATGGTCGGCTACGCAAACGAGCGTAAAGCGTTCGGCAAGCCGATCCGCGACTTCGGGCAGATCCAGCGCTACATCGCCGAGAACTTCGCGGAATGGCGCTCGGCGCGGACCTTCGTCTACGACGTCGCGCGCCGCATCAATCTGAACGACGTCGGCCAGCGCCTCGATGCGGATGCGACCAAGCTCGTCGCGTGCCAGATGGCGAAGCGCGCCGCCGACGCCGCGATCCAGGTGCTCGGCGGCTACGGCTACATGGGCGAGTACGTCGTCGAACGACTGTGGCGCGATGCGAAGCTGCTGGAGATCGGCGGCGGCACGCTCGAAGCGCATCACAAGAATCTGTCGCGGGAGCTGGCGCGGAATCCCGGCGTGCTGCGCGACTGAGGCGCCGATGCGGCTGCGCGCTTGGCTACCGTGCGCGCTGTTGTGGTTCGCGCTCGCGCCGCGCGCGCAGGCCGACTCGCTCGCGACGCTCGCCGCCGCGCTGCGCTCGCAGCTCGGCGTTCCCGCGACGGTCGCGCTGGATCGCATCGCAGGCAGCGACCGTCAGTTGCTCGCGACGCGCAGCTATCTGCGCGCCGGGCCTGATCTCGCCGCGCGCTGGAGCTTGAGCGACGCGCAGATCGTGGCCTACCCGTACACCGCCGAGTGGCGCGGCGCGCAGGCGGAGGTCGACAAGGTGGTCGCAGCGTTCGAGGAGGCGAATCCCGGCTACACGCTGTACGTGAATCGCGAAGTGCGCAGTCTCGACGCGCAGATCGTCGCGTGGAACGAGAGTCCGTCGGTCGCGGCGGCGGCGGCCGCGCTGCACGAAGCGGCAATCGCGGAGACCGCAAAGCCCGCCTATGCCCGGCCGGACGGCGACGCCGCGATCGCGCGCTTCCGCGCCTTCCTCGCCGGCTGGGTCGCGAGTGAGCCCGTCGCCGTTGCGGCGCCGGGTCTCTCGCCGCATGGACAGATGCGCGCCTTCGATTTCCAGGTGCAGCAGGGCGACCGCATCATCGCGAGCACCAGCGCCGCCGACGCCATCGTGCAGTGGGACGTGGAGGGCTGGACGGAGAAGCTGAAACAAGCCGTCACGATTGCGAGTTCGCGGCTGCAAGGCCCGCTCGAGTCACCGCGCGAGCCTTGGCATTACGCGTATACGCCGTGACGCGTTGCGAAGCCGCCCGCTTCGCGACTAGAACCCTTCCGCGCGATGGATCGTCGACCACAGCAGCCGCGGCAGGTGCCGGCGCAGCCACACGGTGATCGCCGCGTTGCGGTCCGGGTACACCATCAGCTTGCCGCGTTCGAGATCGCGCTCGATCGCATCGAGCACGGTTTCGGGGCGGATCGGCGGTAGCTGGCTCAGCACCTTCGGCTGCGACTTCGCCTGGTCGAGCAGCGGCGTCGCGACCGGAGGCGGACACACGCAAGCGAAGCGCACGCCGCTCTTGCGGTTCTCGTGTTGCAACACCTCGGTGAACGCGACCACGGCGAACTTCGACGCGTTGTACGCACCGAAGTGCAGCGCGGGCATCCACCCGGCCACCGACGCGAAGTTCACCAGGTCGCCGCGCCGGCGCGAGAGCATGCCCGGGAGCGCTGCATAGGTGACGTTCACGGTGCCGCCGTAGTTGATCGCCATGATCCGGTTCACGAGCTCCGGATCCTGATTCATCAGGCGGTCGGTCGGCATGATCGCGGCGGCGTTCAGCACGCGGTCGATCGGGCCGAGTTCGGACTCGATGCGTCGCACCGTCTCGGCGACCGCGCGCGCGTCGGTCACATCGACGGGGTAGGTCCGGATGCGCTCTTCGTCGCCGCGCGTTTCGCGCAGCCCCGCTTCGTTGACATCGAGCGCTGCGACCAATGCGCCGCCGCTCGCGAGTCGTCGCGCCGCGAGCCGGCCCATGCCGCTCGCTCCGCCCGTCACCAATGCCACTTTGCCGCTGAATGCCATGCCGTCCTCCGTGTTGGCGCGGATTCTCGGCGGTTGATCGGCCCGCGGCAAGCCGTGCTAACCCTCCCGCTCTTTTCGTGGAGCCCGCGCGATGAGCGCTCCCAGATCGAGCCAGTCCACGAGCGATGCGATGGCGGAGCGCCTTGCCGGCTTCGTCGCGTGCGAGGAGGGGCTCGCTCCCGAGCGCGTGCGCGCCACCGGATTGCGTCGCCTAGCCGGCGGCGCGTCGCGCGAGATCTGGTCGGTGGATCTCGCGATCGAGCGCGATGGCGGCGTCGAGTTGCTGCCGCTCGTGGTGCGCAAGGATCCCGCCGGCCGCGTCGGCGATGGTGGCGATCGCAGTGTCGAGCTGTCGGTGCTGCGCGCGGCGTACGCAGGCGGAGTGCCCGTGCCGCGACCGCGTTGGGGCACTAGCGACGAGAGCGTGCGCGGCTCGCCGTTCTTCTTGATGGATCGCATCGAAGGCGAAGCTCTGCCCCGCAGACTGCTGCGCGACGACGCGTACGCCGCCGCGCGCGCAGGCATGGCGCCCGTGCTCGGCACGATCGCGGCGCAGATCCACGCCCTCGACATCGCGCTCCCCGATCTCGCCGCGCTGCCGCATCCGCCTGCGGATCGCTCGCCGGCGCGCGCCGAGGTCGAGCGCGTGGCGACGTCGATCCAACAACTCGCTGTCGAGCCGCATCCGGTGCTCGATCTTGCGGAACGCTGGTTGCTCGAACGCGCGCCCGCGCCGCCGCGCATTGCGCTGGTGCACGGCGACTACCGCGTCGGCAACGTGATCTTCGATGCGAGCGGCGTGCGCGCGATCCTCGATTGGGAGCTCGTGCACCTCGGCGATCCGATCGAAGACCTCGGCTGGCTCTGCACGCGCGCGTGGCGCTTTGGTTCGCCGCTGCCGGTGGGTGGCGTCGGGACGCGCGAGCAACTCATCGATGCGTATGAGGCGGCGAGCGGCACCCAGGTGGATCGCGAAGCGCTGCGCTTCTGGGAAGCGTTCGGTTCGTTCAAGCTGGCGCTCGTCTTCATCATGCAATCGCGCGTGTTCCTCGATGGCCGCGTGCGCTCGGTCGAACTGGCGTCGCTCGGACGCCGCACGGTGGAGGCGGAGGACGAGTTGCTGCGCTTCCTGCGAGGCGAAGCATGAACGATCGGCCGAGCGTCACGGAGCTGCTCGCTGCGGTCGAGCGCTTTCTCGAAGACACCGCCGTGCCTGCGCTCGAAGGGCCGGCGAAGTACCACGCGCGCGTCGCCGCGAATGTGGTGCGCATCGTGGCGCGCGAACTCGCGACCGAGGACGAGCATCTCACGCGCGAGTGGGAGGGCCTCGTGGCGCTGCTCGGCGACGACACCGCCGCGAAGCCGAGCGAGCGCGGATCGCTACGCGACGCGATCGTCGCGTACAACGCTGATCTCGCGCGCCGCATCCGGAGCGGCGACGCCGACGCAGGCGCGTGGCGCGAGACAGTGCTCACGCATTTGTCGCGCGTCGTCGCGGACAAGCTCGACGTCTCGCAGCCGCCAAGGGAGCCCAGGTGAAAACACTCCGCACCGAGACCATCAACGGCGTCCGCCACCTCATCCTGTGTCGCGCCGCCGAGTACAACACCATCACGCCCGAGCTGCGCGACGAACTCGCCGCCGCGATCGACGCCGCCGACGCCGACCGCGACGTCCACGTGATCCTGCTGCGCGCCGAAGGCCGCGCATTCTGCGCCGGCTACGGACTCGATTGGTCCACCGCAGCGGAGTCGCAGCAGCGCGTCTACTCCGATGTGAGCGCGTCAAAAGTGGATCGCGGGGCCGCGGACGAAGCCGAAGAGCCCGATTCCCGCGTAGCGAGCCAAAGGCGAGCGGCGACATCACGAGTTTGGGACTCCGTTGCCGATCTGCGCATGATGAGCCGCTTCGTCGAGACCTACATGAAGCTCTGGTATGCGAAGAAGCCGACGATCGCGGCGGTGCAGGGCTGGTGCATCGGCGGCGGCACCGACATGGTGCTGTGTTCAGACATCATCATCGCGGGCGACGACGCGTCGTTCGGCTATCCGCCGGCGCGCGTCTGGGGCACACCGACGACGGCGATGTGGGTGTACCGGATGGGTCTCGAGCGCACCAAGCGCTACCTGCTGACGGGCGACGAGATCCCCGCGGTGACCGCTGCCGAGATCGGCCTCGTGCTCGAAGTCGTGCCGGCCGCCGAACTGCTCGCGCATGCGACGGCGCTCGCCGAGCGCATGGCGCGGCTGCCGATCAACCAGCTCGTGATGATGAAGCTGCTCTGCAACCAGACCGTCGAGAATATGGGTCTCGCGTCGAGCCGCTTGCTCGGCACGCTCTTCGATGGCGTCGCGCGCCACACACAAGAAGGTCTCGACTTCGTGCGCCGTTCGCAGGAGACGGGCTTCCGGCAAGCGGTGCGCGAGCGCGATGATCCGTTCGGCGACTACGGAAGTCGCAAGCGCTAGCCGCCGTCAGCCGAGCACGACGCGCACCCGGTGACGCACGCCGTCGTCTGCGAGCGGAATGGCGACGGTTCCTGCCGGCAGCGCCTTGCCGTCGAGTTCCAGCTCTACGACCCCGCGACTCACGCCGCGCGGGTTCTCGACCTGGATGTCGTACGACGCTGAGGAGTGTCGAAACGAGATCTGGAAGCCGGGCCACGCGCGCGGCACGCAGGGATCGATGTGCAGCGCGGCGCCGCGCACCTGGAAGCCGAGGATCCGTTCGAGCGCGACGCGATACATCCAGCCGGCCGAGCCGGTGTACCAGGTCCAGCCGCCGCGCCCCACGTGCGGCGGTTGCGAGTAGACGTCGGCGCACGCGACGAAGGGCTCGACTTTGTAGCGATGCGTGGCGGCGCGCGTTCTCGCGCAGTTGATCGGGTTCAGCATCGAGAACAACTCGCCGGCTTTGTCGCCGTCGCCGAGCATGGCGAAAGCGAGCACGGACCAGAGCGCGGCGTGCGTGTACTGGCCGCCGTTTTCGCGGATGCCGGGCGGATAGCCCTTGATGTAGCCGGGATCGACCGGCGCGTGATCGAAGGGCGGCGTGAAGAGTGCGATCAAGCCGTCGCTGCGGCGGACCAGGTGTTCCTCGACGGCGGCCATCGCGCGTGCACTGCGCGCCGGGTCCGCTGCGCCGGAGATCACCGCCCACGACTGCGCGATCGAATCGATCCGGCATTCCTCGCTCGCGACGGAGCCGAGCGGTGTTCCGTCGTCGAACCACGCGCGCCGGTACCAATCGCCGTCCCACGCCTCCCGATCGAATGCGGAACGCAACGCCTCTGCGTGTTGCCTCCACGCCGAGGCGCGATCGACTTCACCGCGCGCTTCGGCCACCGGAGCAAAGGCCGTCAGCGTGGCGTGGAGGAACCAGCCGAGCCAGACACTTTCGCCCTTGCCACCTTCGCCGACGCGATTCATGCCGTCGTTCCAATCGCCGGCGCCGATCAGCGGCAGGCCGTGGACGCCGACGGCGAGGCTCCCATCGAGTGCGCGGGCGCAGTGTTCGAAGAGAGTGGCTGATTCGTCGGCGACCGTCGGTTGGAAGAACGACTCGGATTCGTCCGACTCGAGCACGGGTCCTTCGAGGAATGCGACCGCTTCGTCGAGCAGCGCGCGATCGTCGGTGACGGCGAGGTAGTGCGCGACGGCGTACGGCAGCCAGACGCGGTCATCAGACACGCGCGTGCGTACACCACGACCCGACGAAGGGAGCCACCAATGCTGCACGTCGCCCTCACGGAACTGGCGCGCTGCGACACGCTGCAGATGTTCTCGCGCCAACGCCGGACGCGCGACGACGAGCGCCATCACGTCCTGGATCTGGTCGCGGAATCCGTAGGCGCCACTCGCCTGGTAGAACCCTGCACGCGCCCACACGCGGCACACGAGCGTCTGGTAGAGCAGCCAGCGATTCAGCAAGACGTCCATCGAGCGGTCGGGCGTCCTCACCTCGACCGCACCGAGCAGCTCGTCCCAATGCGCATGCACCGCGCCGAGGACGCGATCCAGGTCGGTGTTGCGATAGCGCGCGACCAGCGCGCGCGCGGCTTCCTTCGACGCTGCCTCGCCGAGGAAGAACACCACCTCGGCGCGCGCGTTCGGCTTGAGTTCGAGTTGGGTCTGCAGCGCGCCACACGGGTCGAGTCCCGCGCCGACGCGATTCGAAAGTGGGCCTTCGCCCGCGAGCGCCGCGGGATGGTCGAGCGTGCCGTTGCGGCCGATGAACTCGCTGCGATCGCCCGTCCATGAACGCTGGCGTCCCGCGAGATCGGCGAACGCCACGCGGTTCGCGAACTCGGTCCGCCACGGATTGCGAGCGAACATTGCACCCGTCTCCGCATCGATCTCGGTCACGACGAAGGGCGACGACGCGCCGCGCGATGCGGCGAGCACCCACTCCACGTAGGCCGTGATCGAGAGCCGACGCGTGCGTCCAGAGCGATTGACGATCGACAGGCGCGAGATCTTGATCGGGTCGTCGAGCGGCACATACTGCAAGAGTTCGAGCGCGATGCCGTGCGCGCTGTGTTCGAAGCGGCTGTAGCCTTGCCCGAAGCGCGCGACGTACGGATGCGCATCCTCGCGGATCGGCAGCGCCGTCGCCCCGAAGAGTGCGCCGCTGTCTTCGTCGCGGACGAAGATCACCTCGCCGGGCGCGTCGCTCACGGGATCGTTCGACCACGGTGTGAGCTGGTTCTCGCGGCTGTTCTGCGACCACGTGTAGCCCCCGCCTTCCGCGGAAACCTGGAAGCCGAAGGACGAGTTGGCGATCACGTTGAGCCACGGCGCTGGCGTCCACTGACCCTCGCCGAGGAACGTCACATATTCGCGTCCCCCGGCTGCGAAACCGCCCAGACCGTTGAAGAACTCGAGATCGGGTCGCTGCACGGCGGCCTCGGGCGCCGCGCTGGCCGGCACGCTGCGGCGCGGCGGCGGGATCGCGGGCGCCGCAACCTCGAGACGTCGCACCTGCTCCGCAAGACTTCCGCGACGCGAGAGCAGCACCGCGCGCGCCACCGTCTGGAGTAGGCTCCGCACCTCGACCGGCACCACTTCCGTGCGCAGTACGAAGACGTTGCCACGCGCGGGCTCTCCGTCGACGTGCGGGCGCACGCGCAGCACCGATTCGAGCACCTCCTGGAGATCCGAGCTGTACGAGGGCGGCCGTTCGTTCAGGATCACGAGATCGACGGCGAGCCGCTTCGTCCGCCAGTATTCGTGCGCGCGCAGCAACTGCCGGACGATCTCCACGTCCTCCGCTTCATCGATGCGGACCAGCACGATCGGCAGGTCGCCGGAGATTGCATGGGCCCACAGCACCGAAGGGATGCCTTCCCCGCGCATCTGCACGGCGGAGGACGGCCGCAGCTTCGGGTCCGAGTAGAGCACGTGGTTGGCGAGACGCTGGAAGAGCAGCGCCTCGTCGGGGCCGATGCCGAGGTGATGGAGCTGTACCTGCGCCTGCGTCCACGCCAGCGTGACCGCGCGCTCGTAGGCTGTCGCGTCCTGGTGTTTGTCGGCGAGGTCGAGCGCTTCGGAGCGCGAGGGAGCGACGAGCGTCCAGAACGCGACCCGTGCGGTTCCTCCGGGCGGAACGCGAACGCGCCGGCGCAAGCTGAAGATCGGATCGAGCACCGTGCCGACCGTGCTCGCGAGCGGCCGGGCGTCGAGAATCGACACCGCCGTGCGGATCGTGCGGCCGCGTCCGAGGAAGCGCGCGCGGTCCGTCTCGTATTGCAGGCCACCGAGCGTCTCGCCCTCGACCACGGACAAGTGCGCCGCCCAGATCTGCGTCTCGGTGGCTGCGCGCCGGCGCCGCGTCGCGAGCAGCGCGCCGACGCCTGCGACGAACTCGGTCTGCACGAAGAGCTTCGAGAACGCCGGGTGCGCGGTGTCGGCGGCGGCGGGCGCCAGCACGATCTCCGCATACGAGGTGACTTCGATCTCGCGCGTGCGCGCGCCGCCGTTCGAGATCGAGACGCGTCGCACTTCGGCGTCGTCCTCGGGCGAGACTGCGACTTCGAGCGTCGTCGTGATCGTCCCGTCGCGTCGCAGGAATTCGGCGCGGTCCTCGATGAACGACACCTCGTAGTGATCTGCCTCGGCGCCGCTCGGTTGATGGCCGGCCGACCACACCCGCCCGCTGTCCACATCGCGCAGGAACACGTACGAGCCCCAGGCATCGCAGGTGACGTCCTCGCGCCAACGCGTGACGGCGAGATCCTTCCAGCGGCTGTAGCCCGAGCCTGCCGCGGTGAGCATCACCGCGTAGTCGCCATTCGAGAGCAGGTGCGTGCGCGGCGTCGCGTCGTGCGGCGTCTGGAAGCGGCGCAGCATCGGCAGCACGAATTCGCGCACGTTGGGCGCCGCATTCACCTCTTCGGGTCGCGGCCGCGAGACGGTGGTGTCGCGCGGCGTGCGTTCCTGGAGCAGCAGCTCGGTGGCCTGCACGAGCGGATCGGCATGGAAGCGGGCGCGCATCGCACCATCGTGTAGAGCGTTGCCGATCGCGACGATCGTCATGCCCTGGTGGTGCGCCATGTAGGCGCGCACGATCGCAACCGGCTCGCCCTCGGGAACGCGCGTCGGTGTGTAGTCGAGCGCCTCGTAGCAGCCATAGCGACCGAGAGCGCCGGCTTCAGCGAGGCGGGCGTAGTTCCGTACGGCGGCAGCGGGATTCACCATCGCCGCCAGCCCCGTCGCATAGGGCGCGATCACCGCATCCTCGCTGAGTCCGCGCTTCAGTCCGAGGCCGGGGATGCCAAAGTTCGAGTACTGGTAGGTGAACTCGAGATCGCGCGCGTTGTACGCCGATTCCGAAACGCCCCAAGGAACCCCGAGTTCAGCGCCATACGCGATCTGGCGACGCACGACGAAGCGGCTGGTCTGCTCGAGCAGACTCCCAGCCGGCGCGCGCATCACCAGCGACGGCATCAGATACTCGAACATCGATCCCGACCACGAGATCAACGCCGAGCCGCGATCGACGGGCGTGAGCGCGCGTCCGAGCCGGAACCAGTGACGCACCGGCACGTCACCCTTGGCGATCGCGAGGAAACTCGCGAGCCGCGCTTCGGTAGCCAGCAGGTCGTAGAAACTGGGATCGAGCGAGTCGTCGGCGATGCGGTAGCCGATCGAGAGGAGTTGCCGTGTCGGGTCGAAGAGGAAGCCG
Organism: Deltaproteobacteria bacterium; assembly: GCA_031396445.1. Taxonomy (GTDB): domain Bacteria; phylum Myxococcota_A; class UBA9160; order UBA9160; family PR03; genus PR03. Next base: position 29,323 of record JANNKU010000014.1, read on the forward strand.
AAGTCCATCGCGGTAAAGAGCGACTCCGCGCGCGCGGCGAGCAGCGAGAGGCGACGCTCGAGTGCACGCGCCGCCTGCGCGGAACGCTCGATCGCGTCGGTCACAGTCGGCATGGCGTGGGTCGCGTTCTGCGCCGCGAGCGAGGCGAGCACTGCTTCGCAGCACTCCGGCAGATCGGCGAGAGACGGCGTGGCATCGAGCAGAGGTGCCAGCGCCGCGGCCAGCACGGCGTCGTCCGAGACGAGCGACGCCCACGGCATCAGCGTCTTCAGATCGCACGCGTGACTCTCGATGGTGGCGCGGATTGCCAACGCCAGAGCCAGCACGTCATCCGGTGCGCCTTGCTCGGCGATCAGCGTGTGCGTGATGTCGATCACGGTATCCGCATGCAGCGCCAGCTCCGCAAGACGCGCGGCGACATCCGCGGGCGTCAGCGGTGGCGCGTCGAGCGTTGCAGCGAGTGCGTCGAGCGCGTCGCCCAGGTGCTTGCGCGTCACCGTCTGGGTGCGGCGATCATCTGCGACCGCGCGCAGCGACTCGCGCGTGAGTGCAAGCGCGTCGCCGATTCCGGGCAGCCAACGCGGGTTTGCGATCGGCTCCGTGAGGATCTGGCGGCACGCGCTTGCGAGGGCGATCAGGTGTCCCGCGAGATTGCCGCTGTCCACCGAGGAGACGTACTTCGGTTCGAGAGCGCGCAGATCGCGCGTATCGTACCAGTTGTAGAAGTGGCCGCGAAAGCGCTCGAGACGCTCCATGGTGTCGAGCGTGGCGGCGATCCGATCGGCGATCTCGTGGCTACCGATCCAGCCGAAGTCGCGCGCGGCGACTGCGGAGAGCAGATAGAGCCCCAGGTTCGTCGGCGACGTGCGATGCGCCACCACGGGCTGCGGCGTTTCCTGAAAGTTGTCGGGCGCGAGTGCGTGATCCTCCTCCGTCACGAAGGTCTCGAAGTAGCGCCAGGTGCGCCGCGCGATGAGGCGCAGCGCGTCCGCATCCGATGCCGAGACCGCGCCGGGTCCCGAGTCGGGCGTCGAGTGGCTGGCCCAGAGCGCGATCGCAGGCGCGGCGATCCAAAGCAGCAGCCACGGCGTCGCAAGCGCGAGCGACGTCGGCGCGATCACCGCGACGAAGATCGCGGCGATCACCGCGAGCGCGACACTGCCTGCCATCCGGCGGTAGAAGCCGCGCAGATCGAGTCGCGCGCCGAGCGTCGCCTGCGCCGCAGTGACCCACTCGAGCATCTTCTCGTGCGTCACGAGGAGACGGACGAGCGTACGCACCGTCGCGTCGGTCATCAGCCACGCCTGATGCGCGAGGAACGTGAGGCGGAAGCCGATCTGCGATAGCGCGAGCGAGATGTCCGCGGCCAGCTCCCGCAAGTGACTGCGCTTCGAGATGCCGGGCCGCTGCGGCAGGATGCCGGCCGGCAGCGGCAGGAGAGCAGGGAGCGCGAGCGTTGCGAGCACCCACGCACCGAGCAAGGCCGCCGGCGCGCCAGGCAGCAGGAAGCTCGCGAGCAAGGTCAGCACGGACGCCGGGGCCAACAGCGTACGGCGTAGGTTGTCGAGCATCTTCCAGCGGCCGAGCAGCGGGATCGCAGTGCGGCCGCGATCGCCACTCGAATCGCGCCCACGGCCGAAGATCCACGGGAGCAGCTGCCAGTCGCCGCGCGCCCAACGGTGTTGGCGCACGGCCGCGACGTCGTAGCTCGCAGGGAACTCCTCGACGACCTCGATGTCGGTGGCGAGACCTGCGCGCGCAAAGACGCCCTCGAGCAGATCGTGGCTGAGCAGCGTGTTTTCGGGAATCCGCCCCGCGAGCGCGGCTTCGAAGGCGTCGACGTCGTAGATGCCCTTGCCGCTGTACGAGCCTTCGCCGAAGAGATCCTGGTACACGTCCGAGATCGCGAACGCATACGGGTCGATGCCGCCGTGTCCCGAGAACACGCGCTGGAAGATCGAGCCTTGGCGTCCCGTCGGCAGCGACGGCGTTACGCGGGGTTGCAGGATTGCGTAGCCCTCGACCACGCGGCCGCTCTGCGCATCGAAGCGCGGACGGTTCAGCGGATGCGCCATCTTCCCGACCAGGCGCTGCGCCGTCTCTCGCGGCAGGCGCGTGTCGGCGTCGAGCGTGATCACGTAGCGAACGTCTTCCGGAACGCTGAGCGAGCGGCCGCCGACACCGATGAAGGTGGTGTCGGTGGCGCCACGCAGCAGGCGGTTCAGCTCGTGGAGCTTGCCGCGCTTGCGCTCCCAACCGATCCATCGCGATTCGCCCGCGTTCCAGACGCGTCGGCGATGGAGCAGCAGGAAGCGCTCGCCGTCCGGCAGCGGAGCGTGGCGGCGATTCAGCGCATCGATTCCGTTCGCGGCGGCGGCGAGAAGCTCCTCGTCGCCCGGAGCGCTCTCCGTTGCGGCGTCGCGCCAGTCCGACAGCAGTGCGAAGCGAAGATCGCCGTCCGGACTCGCGAGATGGTGGACCTCGAGACGCTCGAGCTGTTCTTCGAGTTCGGCCGATGTGCTCAGCAGCGTCGGGACGACCACCACCGTACGGTGTTCTCGCGGGACGCCATCGCGGAGCGCAAGTCCCGGCAGCGCAGCCGGGCCGAACCAATGGGTGATCTCGCGATTGGCGAGCGCCACGGCTGCGTCGGAAGCCGGGATCAGCGCGAGCAGAGCCAGCAACCAAATCGTGAGTCGGGGCGCCCCATCTTGGAAGGCGGCGAGCAGTGGAATCGCGAGGATCGCCGCAGAGAAAATGGTGATGATGCCGAAGTAGATGACGAACCCGGTGCTTGGCTCGGCGCGCCTGAGCCGCCGCGAGAGGGGAACGCGGCAACGCAGCTCCTTTTCGAAGGCGCGGCGACCGCCCGCGATCAGGTGGAAGCCGGGGTCGCGCTCACGCGGAGTGGAGACGTCGCTGCCTGCTGACGCGTTTGCGCGTTGCCCCGCCTCGAGCGCGAGACGCGCGACGTCGAGCTCCGGTTGCGCCGCCCAGCGCGCGAGTTCTTCGATCGCGTGCCGGTACTGATCGCGCGTCGCGAAATCCATCGCGGCGAAGTCGCTGCCGTTGCGCAGCGTCGCATCGACGAGGCTCACGCTCTCGAAGAACTCCGCCCAATCGAAGGCCGAGAGCAGGCGCATGCTCGTAATGGCGTTGCGCACCGTGACGTTCATCGCGCCCTGGCTCTGATGTTCCTCGCGGACGAGCTCCTCGCCTGTCGTTCGCTGCGAAGAGAGTCGCTCGTCGAGCCATTGAAGCGCCGGTGTCACGGCGGGATCTTGATCGCGCAGTCGTTGCACGAGCTGCACGGCGAACGCCGTCGAGAGCGGCGTCTCCTCGAAGCGCCGAAGCGCAGTCGCCGCCGGCTCCGGCTCGCGACCGATCGTGCCGAGCAAGCGATCGGCGAGGCCATCGGCCGTCTCACGCGCCATCCGATCGATCACGATCCGCTCGGCGGCGCGCCGCACATTCTCGACGAGCACGATGCGCAGCGTGATCGCCACCGCCCACAACTCGCCGATGCTGAGCGGATCGACGCGCTGATAGGCGTCGATGAAGCGCCGCAGCATCTGCGGGTCGAAGCGGCTGTCGGTGTGTGCGACGAAGGCCCACGCCAGGCCGTAAACACGCGGGTAGCCCGACAGCGGTCCACTCGCGAGCTTGGGAAGCTGGCGATAGAAGCCGCGCGGGAGATCGGCGCGAATCTCGCGGATCTGATCCTCTACGATGTGGAAGTTGTCTACGAGCCACTCGGCTGCGGGCGTGATCGCGCGGTCGTCGCGGATCGCTTCGACGATCGCGCGGTAGGCGGCGAGCAACACCCGACCGTTGTCTTGCACCCGCGCCGCGAGCGGACGGCCTCGGCCTGAGACGACGGGCTGCGCCTTGGCCAGACTCTCGGCGTGCTGCTCGAGGCGCTCGACGCTGAAGAGCTCTTCGCGAATCGGCGCTTCGGGCACGGGAAACGCGGGCGATGCGCGCTTCAAGGTCAGCACCCGGCTAGTTCCCGAAACGCCAACCGAGCGCGAAATGGAACGAGACGTCACTGGAGTTGCGGTTCTCGATCGCGCCGAAGTTCTCGACGACGGTGGTCTCGAGCGTCGTGCGCCACGGCAGATAGAAGCGGAAGCCGCCGGCGTAGTAGTGCGAGAGATGCGTGAGCGGAGCATCGACGCGCGCGAGCGGTCCGTAGACCTGGTATTCGGCGAGCAAGCCGAACCAAGAGTGTCCGGGTCGCCATTCCGCGCCGACATACGACATCCAACGCCAGGGAGCGAGCTTGAACTCCTGCTCCGTCGCCTCGCTGTAGTAGGTCATCGCGCCGCCACCAAAGAGGTTCACCGTGTCGAAGGGTTTCTGCGCGTGCAGCGCGAGGCCCGGTGACACGCCTTCGCCGCCCATCGTGTCGCCGCCGCTCGGCAGGCCGAGGCTCGTCACCAAAGCGGCGTCGAAGCCGTTCTCGGCTTTGCGCGCGAGCGCGAACTTGCCGCGCAACGAGATGTCGCCGAAGCCGTCGTCGTCGAGCATGCGCAGCGTGCGGCTGCCATCGGCGCGCACTGCGAGCGCCGTCCAGTTCGATTGTGGCAACTCGAAGCGCGCTTGCACCGGCTGATCGAGCGCCAACTCGACGTCCTCGATGAACGGGTCGAGCGTGCCGTCGAAGCGGTTGGTGTACGGCACGTCGATGCCGACCTCGACGCGCTCCCACGGCGCGAAGCGGAGCTTCAGCACGGTGCTCACCGATTCGCCGTCGAAGAGATAGCGATCGGTCTGCGCGAGGTGATTGGTCCAATCGACGACGGTGCGCACCGAAAATGCGCCCGGCGGCAACACCTCCGCGCTTTCCGGGTACGACTGCGGACGCATCTGCGCGGGCAGGAAGACGTCCTGCAGCTCGATCGGCCCACCGAATGCAAACTCGCCTTTGCGCGCTTCGGGTTCTGACGCGGCCGCTTCGGTCATCGCGGGATCTTCGGCTTGCACCTCGGGGCTCGCAGGAATCGCGGTGAGTACAGAGGCAGGTAGGAGAAAGAAGCGAAGCGCCCGTCTTGTCTTTCCGCTCATGCGGTGAGACGCGCTCCGCGACCGCTCGTCATCACCAATGCGATTCCACCGATGAGCGACAACGCGCCGACGATCGGCGGCAGCGGAATCGTCTTGGTGGTTTCCTTCGTCGCTTCGATCGGTCCGATGTCGAGAATCTTCTCCTCGCTCGTGTAAGAGAAGCCCTGGTAGGCCAGGGCACCGATGCCGAGTACGATCAGCAATACGCCGATCAGAGTCGCTGACTTCATTGGATCCTCCGCGTTCGAGACGCACGATGTGGAGAGCTTGGACGATCGCGTCTGTGCGCTACAGCCGTCCCATCAGCAAAAGAACGACGACGATGATCAACACCGTGCCGCCGATTCCGTAGTACATGCGGGCTCCTCCTTTGATTCACAGCTAGAGCAAGCGGCGTGCCGCTGGGACACACGCCGGCGCGTCGCCTGCGCCGCTTCCGTTGTAAGAGCGGCAGCCAAGGTGAGTAGATTGTTCAAAGTGGCGAAGTCGGCAGGTGCAGCGGCTGGCGATCGTCCATATCTCGGTCCAACGCGTTGGCACGTTCGATGCTCCTCTCAGCGTATTTACGCACAGGGGGAGATCATGAAGCGAACTCGGATGCTGATGATGGGTGGCGCCGTGGCGCTGCTCGTTGGGATGGCCACGGCTGCGTCGTCTTCCGAATCTGTCGCGGGAGAGGCAACCGTAGAATCAGCGGGCAGCGACGGCGGCCGGATCGTGCATACGGCGCAAGTGGAATCTGCCGAGGCGCCGGGTTCGCTCGAGCTTCAGCCTGAATCGGGAGGCGTGACGCGGCTCGCGCTCTTCGCTCTGCTCGGTGCGGGCGCGTTGGGGACGGCTCTCGTACTCAGGCAGCGTCGGCAGCGCGTTCCGACCGAATCCTGAAGCGCCTGGCGAAGCGGCGGCGGCCGCGGCGAGGGCGCTGAGTGCGAGCGGCGATCAAGGCGCGTTCGACTGCGGTTCGTCCTCGACTTTGGCGTGCTTCGCCTTCGCACGATCGCGCTTGGGTTGTGCGGCCGTGTGTCGCAGCTCGGTGGCAACGGCCATTCGGTAGGCGCGCTCTGCAAACGAGAGATGCGAAGGCTTGCTCAGCGATCCGAACAACTCCGTCAGCAACTCTTTGACGGCGACTCGGGCCTCGCGCTGCGTGAAGATCGTCAGGTAGAACCACGATGCGCGGGCGAAATAGCGATCGTAGAGCTGGTCGAACGCCGCTTTGTCGCCCGCGCCGGCTAGACGAACGAGTGTCGATTCTTCCTCGACGAGTGTAGGAAGGGTGGCCGCGCTCGCACTCGTCGTGTCGTCATCGAATTGGTTCATGGATGTCCCTCGATCCCCCGACCAGCGCTCACTTCAAGAAGCGTGCCGTGGCGAAGGCACTTGGCGATGCTTTTGCACGAGATTGGTGCATCAACGACACGACTGTTTGTACAGATGACCACAGAACTGCGGCGGCGAGGATGATTCGTGCTGGCATGAAACGTGCTCCCGAAAGAACGCATCCCCGCTGCGAGATTCCACGCCTGCGTTGCGATTGGAGATGGGTATGACGACGGCTCCCTTTCTCGCCGATCTGGCTCGGGTCTGCCGCCGAACACGCGTGCACTCGGCCGACGCCGCTGGGACTCCAGGCGGCGCTGCACGTCGCGACGTCGTGGTCCAGCTCTTGAACGATCTGCTGGCGAGCGAGCTGATCTGGTTGCTGCGCTACCGCCGTCGTTTTTTGATGTGGGGCAGGAAGCCCGAGTTGTCGGGTGAGCTCGGCACTGAAGAGCAGACGCCTGCCGACCGGCTCGCGCAGCGCATCGTCGAGCTCGGAGGCGAACCCGATTTCGATCCAGATCAGCTGCTATCGAGAAGTCGCGCGGACTACGCGTCGCGTGGGTCGGTGAGCGAGTTGATCCGCGAGGATCTGCGTGCGGAGCTCATCGTGATCGGAAGCTACGCCGAGGTCATCGGCTATCTCGGCGAGGCAGATCCCACGACCCGCAAGATGCTCGAAGTGAATCTCGGTCGGGAACGCGCGCGCGCGGCGCATCTGACGCAGATCCTTCGCGACCTCGAGTCGCCATCAGTTGAGAACGTCGGATAGCGAGGGAGAACTCATTTGCGTCTTTCCACAGTTCTGTTGCGGCGAGTGTTAGTGTCGATCGCCGATTCGTTCCTTGCTGCCCCCCGAGTTTCATGACAAATCGCTTCGCTTCGACGCTCTTCCGTTACGCGGTTCCTCCCGCGGCGGTGGCAGCGGTCTTTGCGCTGACGATTCCCCTTCGCGCCGAGTCAGCCTACGTCGCCTATCCGCTCTTGCTGGCGGTGATCGCGGGATGCGCGTTCGTCGGTGGATTGAGCGCCGGCTTGATCGCGACGGCGGCGTCGTTCGTCGGCATTGGCTTCCTCGCATCGGGTTCGCTCGCCGAGATGCACATGACCGATCCGACTACGCTCTCCTTCGCCCTCGCGAGCGTCGTTCTCTCCGTGCTGCTGAGCGCACGCGCGCGCATCGAGAGCGAGCGCAATGAACTGCACCTCGCCGTTGCGATCGAGCGCGAGCGACTCGAGACGATTCTCGATTCGGCTCAACTCGGCATCGGCTTCCTCGATTCGAACCTGCGCTACCTGCAGGTCAACGAAGCGCTCGCCGAGATGAACGGGCTTCCGGTGCGCGAGCATCTCGGCCGGCGCATCGAAGAGATCGCTCCGTGGATCCCCGACCATCTGCTCGCGACGCTTCATGCGGCACTCGAAGGCCAGCCCGCGATCGCGTTCGAACTCACCATGGGAACTCCCGAAGTCGGCTTCGCGATCCGCCACTGCATTGCGTCTTTCCTCCCGCTCCGCGACCCGAGCGGCGCCGTCATCGGCATCGGCTTCACGGTGGACGACGTGACGCGGTTGAAGAGTATCGAGGCTGAGCAGGCGCGATTGCGCTCCAAGGCCGAGGACGCGCAGCGCGCGGCCGATGCCGCCAACCACATGAAGGACGAGTTCCTGGTCACGCTCTCGCACGAGATGCGCTCGCCGCTGCAGGGCATCCTCGGCTGGGGTCGCCTGTTGCGCAGCGGTCAGCTCGACGCCAAGCAGGCCGATCAAGCCTTCGAGACCATCGAGCGCATCGTGCGGCAACAGGCCGAGCTCTTGAACGGACTCTTCGATGTGTCGCGCATCATGGCTGGCAAGATGGAGATCGCGCACAGCTCCATCGATCTCTGCGAATTGGTGCGGCAGGCCTTCGACGACAAGCAGTTCTCCGCCAGCCGGCACGGCATCACGATGGTCTGCGACGCCGATTGCGTGGTCCTCGTAATCGGCGATCCGGAACGCATCCACCAGGTTCTCACCAACCTGTTGACGAACGCGATCAAGTTCACGACCAGCGGCGGTCGCGTGGAGTTGCGTTGCGTCGCCGAAGGTGGCGAGGGCGTGATCACCGTGCGCGACACCGGCGAAGGCGTGCCGCCCGAGTTCATCCAGCACATCTTCGAACGCTTCTCGCAGGCCGATCGATCGCGCGGGAAACGCCACCGCGGCCTCGGGCTCGGCCTCTCGATCGTGTACCACCTGGTGGAGCTGCACGGGGGTCGCGTCACCGCCGAGAGTCCGGGTTCTGGCGGCGGCACGACGATGACGGTGCGGCTGCCGCTCGCGATCGCGCCCACGGAACCGGTTACCCGCGCGTCGATCGCCGCCGTTGCGCCGCGCCGGCTGCTTCCCGGCGTGCGCGTCCTGATCGTCGAAGATGACGTCAACGTGCGCGAGAGCACGGCGGCCTTTCTCCAACTGCGCGCCGCGCAAGTGACGACGGCCGCAACGGCCGCTGCGGGCGTCGATGCGTTCGTGCGCTCGCGGCCCGATGTCGTGATCTCGGATCTCAGCCTGCCCGGCGAAGACGGCTACTGGTTCTTGCAGCAAGTCCGGCAACTCGATCCGGGACGCGACGTGCCCGTGATCGCGCTCTCCGGATACTCGAGCATGACCGAGCGCGGCCGGACTCTCGATGCGGGCTTCGCCGATCATCTCGTGAAGCCGGTGGATCCCGACGTCCTGGTGCGAGCCATCGCAGCGGTGATTGCGCGCGATCCAGATCTCGCATGACCGCGTGGAAGCGATGCGCCGACTTCGTGCGCCGACGCGCGGCATCGAAGGGCCAAGGTCGCGAGGCGGCGGGCCCGGAGTCAGAAGCGCAGGTGGAAGAGGCCGCCATCGTTTTCGAGGAGCGCGTCGTAGAGCGAACGCAGGAGCTGGAAGATTTGAATGACGAGCTGGAGGCCTTCACCTATTCGGTGTCGCACGATCTGCGCGCGCCGCTGCGCCATATCAGCGGCTTCGGCGCACTGCTGACCGAACGTCTCGGCACTGGCGACGCGATCGTCACCCACTACCTCGCTCGCATTGCCGACCAGACGCTGCAAGCGGAAGCGCTGATCGACAACCTGCTCGCGTTCTCGCGGATGGGCCGCATCCCGATCGAGCGACACGACGTCGACATGCAGAAGCTGGTGGAGGAAGTGGTGGCCGATTTGAACAGCGAGCACACGCCGCGCGACGTGAAGTGGACGATCGCGCGCCTGCCGAACGTGGACGCGGATCCCGCGATGCTTCGCGTCGTGTGGCAGAACCTGCTCGGCAACGCACTCAAGTACACCCAATCGCGTGCGGTGACGGAAGTGCAGGTGGGCACGTCGCGCCGTGATGGCCAGACTTCCTACTTCGTGCGCGACAACGGCGTCGGCTTCGACGTGCGCTTCGCCGGGAAACTCTTTGGCGTATTCCAGCGCCTCCATCCGGTGGAGGAGTTCGCGGGCAGTGGCATCGGACTCGCGACGGTGCGCCGGATCATCGCGCGCCACGCCGGACGCACCGGCGGCGAGGGAACCATCGACATCGGTGCGACGTTCTGGTTCTCGCTGCCTGATCCCAACGATGCGCTCGCCTGCGCGAGTCCGGCATGAGTGACGAAGCGCGCGCGATCCGGCTGCTGTTGGTCGAAGACGACCTCGACGATGTCGAATTGCTGCGGACGCGCTTTGCCTCCGCGGGTTTGCGCGTCGATCTCGAACGCGTCGAGTCGAGTCCGACATTCCGTGCGGCGCTCGCCCGCGGCAACGTGGACCTCATCCTCGCGGACTACTCGTTGCCGCGTTTCGACGGCCTCGCCGTGCTGGAACTCGCGCGCGACCTGCGTCCCGACCTTCCCGTAGTGCTGATCTCTGGCGTGATGGGCGAAAGCCTCGCGATCGAGACGTTGAAACTCGGCGCCACCGACTACGTGCTCAAGCAGCGCCTCGATCGGCTCGTGCCCGTCGTGTTGCGCGCGCTGCGCGAGAGCGAAGGACGCCGCCGCACCATCATGTCAGTGCGCGAAGCGAGTCGAGAGATTCGCGATTGCGCGGATGCGCTGGAGATCGATGAGGCCGAACCGCGGAGAAGCGTCTCGGTCGTCGCACTCGCGGCGCTCCACGACGCAATCGAGGAGCTGGAGCGGACGCTCGCGAAAGCACTGGGCGAAGCGCCGCGAGCCTGATTCGCTGGCGAGCAAGGCCACCTCGAGTCCGCGTCCGCGTACCGAATTCGCATTCCTTTCTACAAACGAAAGCCCAGGAGCTGGCGGGAGGCTCCGTGCGTCTCCTCAGAGCGGCACGGGCGTTGCTTGTCTGCGCGTGGAGGTACACCCCATGCATTCTCGGTTCGTCTGCTGCGCGCTCGCGTGCTCGTGTCTGATCTTGGGCGCCGTTGCGGCTTCCGCTGCGGATCCCCAGATCGACGCGGAGCTGATCAACGCCGAATCGAACGCGGCCAAGGGCAACGCGTCGATCCAGGTCACGGTAATCGGCGTCGAGCTGATCGACGCCGACGAGGCGGGGACGTCGCCTCGCACGGGACAAGGCCACCTCCACTACCAGATCGACCAGGGACCGGTGATCGCTACTTCCTCGCGGAAGCTCGCCCTACACGAACTCGAGCCGGGCACGCATCAGATCCGCGTCGCGCTCGTCGGCAATGATCACAAGCCCGTCGGTCCGGAGGACACCGTCACCGTGATGATCCCGACCGCCGTACTCGCCCACTGACACAGTGCAGGAGCCACGACATTGACTACACATGACCGCGTTCGAATGACTACTTCCGGCGAGGTGAACCGCGACATTCGCGAGGACACCAATCGGCGCATCGATCGCTTGCGCGATGACCCCGGCCGGATCTCCGCAGGCCTCGAAAGTCTCGATGCGGAGTGGGACATCGAGCGCGCGTTCGGGCTGGTTTCGTCCTCGCTGTCGCTCTTCGGGCTCGGGATGGCGGTGCGGGGATTCGGCAAGCGTTGGTTGCTGGTGCCTCTTGCAGTGCAAGCGTTCTGCTTGCAACACGCGACGCAGGGATGGTGCCCGCCGCTTCCCATCCTGCGCCGACTGGGCTTCCGCACGCAGCAGGAGATCGAGCGCGAACGCTACACGCTGCGCGCGCTGCTCCGGGATCACATCGACGCGGGATTCTCAGATCGCCCTGCCGAGCTGCCTGCCGAACGCAATTCTTGAAGAGCGCTGCGAACCGAAGCCGAAGGATGCGAAAATGAGCGACACCGACCGGAAGCAGGACGAAGGAATCGAGCGCCCGCTCGCGGACCGTCTCCGAACGACGCTGCACGCCGCCCGCGGAAACATGAAGATTCGGCAGCGTCTCGAGGAAATCGTCGCCGACCCGAGTCGCTTCGACCCGATCGTCCGTGAACTCGGCCCGCGGCATGCGCTCGTGCGCGATTTGCTGGCCCTATCCCGCCGCGTCGAGCCCGAGACATCGAAAAGCGCGGGATGGTGACGACCGGGACAGGAATGACATGGGGTCGTGTATGGCCGATCAGCCACGAGCGCAGAATGCGCTTCGGCTGGCGTAGAACGGGATCTGAAGCTCCTCCACTCCATCTCATGACCGCTTCCCAAGAAGGAATTCTCCATCCCATGATCGAAAACGAGTACGTGGTGGGTGCTTGACGAACCACGGCAAGCAGGCAGACGAGGCGTTGCTCAAGGCTGGCGCCTTGCAGAACGCCATTTTCAACAGCGCCAACTT
>JANNKU010000046.1:0-20238 GCA_031396445.1 Deltaproteobacteria bacterium
TGCGCGTCGTTGCGCAGCGCTCCGTTCTCGATCAGCGACGGCGTGGCGCAGCCGGCGAGCAGCGCTGCGAGCGCCGCGATCGCGAGGCGCGCGCGCTGCGTCAGCTCGAGAGTTCCAGCATGCGCGCCAGCGGCACCAGCGCGCGCAAGCGCACGTCTTCCGGCACGGTGACTTCCGGCGTGAGATCGCGCAGACAGAGGTAGAGCTTCTCGAGTGTGTTGAGCCGCATGTACGGACAGCGGTTGCAGGCGCAGGTCTCGTCCATGCCCGGAATCTGGATCAGCTCCTTGTCGGGAGCGATCATGCGGATCTGGTGGAATACACCGTCCTCGGTACCGATGATCAGCGTCTTCGCGGGCGACGCGATCGCGCGGTCGATTATTTTTTTGGTCGAGCCGATGAAGTCGCTCTGTTCGAGCACCGCGGCCGGGCACTCGGGGTGCGACAGCACTTCGGCGTCGGGATGTCGCACGCGCAGCTGCGCGAGCGCCTTCGCGTTGAATTGCTCGTGCACGATGCAGGCGCCCGGCCAGATGATCAGGTCGGGACGCTTCGCTTCCTTCGCGACCCACGCGGCGAGATAGCGATCCGGCGCAAACAACACCGGACGATCCGCGAAGTGCGCGACGATCTCGACCGCGTTCGACGAAGTGCAGATCACATCCGACAGCGCCTTCACGGCCGCCGACGTGTTGACGTAGGAGACGACGACGAGATCCGGATGCTGCGCGCGATGCTCCGCGACGAACGCGGCGAACGCATCCGGCGGGCAACCGTCGGCTAGCGAGCAACCCGCCTTCGCGTCGGGAATCACCACCTTCGCCTTCGGGTTCAGGATCTTCGCCGTCTCGGCCATGAAGTGGACGCCGCAGAACGCGATCACGTCGCAATCGACCTTCTCGGCGATGCGCGCGAGGGCGAGCGAATCGCCGACGTGATCGGCGAGATCCTGGACGCCGTCTTCCTGGTAGTAGTGCGCGAGCAGCACGGCGTTGCGTTCGCGCGCGAGGCGTCGAATCGCGTCTTCGAGATCGTCGGGAAATTCCGCAACGAGAGTTCGTTGTGCGGCAGTCATGGCGAGAGGCTAGCGCCACTTCCTATGCTGCCGCGGTGATCGCGCGCATCGCCGTCGCCGCTGCCGTCGTGCTCTGCCTCGCATCGGGATGCGCTCGCGATGCTGTGCCGCGCCCCAACCTCGTGCTGATCAGCGTCGATGCGCTGCGCCCCGATCGCCTCGCGTGTTACGGCGGCGCCGCCGACGTGGGCACTGCGATCTGCGCACTCGGCAACGCGGGCGTGCGCTACGCGTGGGCATTCTCGACGGCGCCCTCGACGCCGCCCTCGATCGCGTCGATCCACACGGCGCGGCTGCCTCGCGATCACGGCGTCACGGAGCTCGCGAGTGCGGGCCTCGCAGCAGAGGCCGTGACGCTCGCCGAGACGCTCTCCGCCGCTGGCTACGCGACGGCGGCCTTCGTCGCGAATCCCGTCCTCTCGCGCGGACGCGGTCTCGAGCAGGGCTTCGATGTGTACGACGATCAGATGCAGCGCCGCGAGCGCAATCGCCCGCTGCTCGAGCGCGAAGCGAAGGAGATCACCGACGCAGCGCTCGCGTGGGTTCGCGTCGCGCGCGCCCCGTGGTTTTTGTGGATCCACTACCAGGATCCGCATGGGCCCTACGAACCGCCGAACGCGGGACTCGCCGAGGATGCGGTCGACGCCGATGCGAACGCCGCGCTCCCCGCGCTCGCGGATCAGTCGCTCCCCGCGCTCGCGGATCAGTCAGGATGGCGCGGCATTCCCGCGTATCAGGTGCTCGGCGACGCGCGCCAACCGGCGACCTACGAACGGCGTTACGCCGATGAGATCCGCTTCGTCGATCGCCAGATCGCGCGTCTCGTCGTCGGACTCGACGCGTATGGCAATCGACCTGCGATCCTGCTCACCGCCGATCACGGCGAAGCGTTCGGCGAAGACGAGTTCTGGTTCGCGCACGGGCACTCCGTCGCGATCGATCAGATCCGGATTCCGATGCTCTGGCGACCGTCCAAGCAAGAGCCCGGACGCGTCGTTGCGACACCGGTGAGCAATCTCGATGTCGCGCCGACGCTGCTCGCCGCTGCTGGATTGCCGCTGCCGGCGTCCTTCGACGGGCTCCCGCTCGCGTTGCGCGAAACGCGGTCGGCGGCAGCGCCGATTTTCGCCGAGCACCGACTGCGCGTTGCGGCCGTGGCGGGCAATCACTACTTCGCGCGCGATCGCGTTCCGCTCGCGGCGCCCGTGCCCGAGCCGGTGACGGGTGGCCTCGTGCCGCCACTCCCCGCGCGCACGGCGACGCTCGCAGAGGACGGTCGCTTCGGCGGCTACGCGCCGCTCGACGCTGCTGCGACGGCGCCGCTCGAGAGCCTCGTCGCCGCGTTCCTCGCGCAGCCCGCGGCGAGCGGCGCTGCGACGCAGCGCACCGTCGATGACCAAACGCGCGAAGCGCTGCGCGCGCTCGGCTATCTGGAGTAGCGATGCGCTCGCGTACACGACGCTCTACACACGCTGCGGTCGCCGCCATCGCGCTCTTCGCGAGTGCGTGCGCGCCGCGCGAACCGCAGACGAGCCTGCTCCTCGTCACGCTCGACACGGTGCGGACGGATCACGTCGGCGCCTACGGTGCGGCGAAGGGCATGACACCGTACCTGGACGCCCTCGCCCGCGAAGGCATCGTGCACGAAGCCGCCTTCACGACGATGCCCACGACGGGGCCCGCGCACCTCTCGCTCTTCACCGGACTCCCGCCGCGACGTCACGGCGTGGATCGCAATGGCATGGCGCTCCACCCCTCGTTCCGCGACACGGAGGTCGCCGTGCGATTGCGGAGCGCCGGCTATGCCACGGCCGCCTTCGTCACGACGCGTCTGCTCGATTCCAAGATGGTGGGCATCGAAGGCTTCGAGATCTTCGACGGCGCGCCCGATCTGCTGCGGCCGGGGCGCGATGCAGTCGCCGCCGCGCTGCGCTGGCTCGACGTCGAACGGCGGCGTCCGGTTTTTCTGTGGGTACACATCTACGACGCCCACGCGCCGTACGGAACGGCTGACGAGAAGCGTCGCGGACTACCGCTGCGCGCCAGCGAATACGGCTGGATCGACGCCGAACGCTACGCCGCGCCGAATGCGCGCAGCGAACGACGCGAGGCCTACACGCGTGGCGTCAAGGATGCCGACGCGGCGCTCGGCAGAGTGGTGGCCGGTGTTCGCGCGCGCATCGACGGTCCGCTCTTGATCGCGGTCGTCGCGGATCATGGCGAAGCGCTCGACGAGTGGTTCGACTCGCGCCACTACGCCTTCGACCACGGCGAGTTCCTCGACATCGATCAGATCCAGATTCCGCTCGTGCTGGCCGGAACTGGCGTCGCGCCGGGACGCTCGGTCGGCGCCGTCTCGATCAGCGACTTGTACGGAACGCTGCTCGCGGCAGCGGGCATCGTGGAATTGTCGGCAGAAGACACAGCGAACCGCGACCTTCGGCTCGCATCGGAGGCGCAGCGCATCGTGATCACCGAGCGCCGTGCCCACGACGACCGCGAAGCGGCGCCGGTCGCCGCGGCGCTCCGCGCGCAGAGCGTCGCGGCTACGGATGGCCGAGACCTCGCGATCATCGCGAGCGATGGCAGCGCGTCACCCGACAGCGCGGGGACCGAGGCGCTCGCGGCCGCGGCTCGCAGCGCGCTCGGCGAGTTCCCGCCGCAGCGAGCTGGCGCCTCGATCGAGGTCGATCCCGCTACGCGCGAAGCGCTGAAGAGTCTCGGCTACGCGCCCTGACCGAAGCGAATCCCGGCGTCACGGCTGCAGGTAGCCGAGCGCCTCGAGTGCGCGGCGGGATTCGGCGTCGAGCGTGGGCGCGGCGGCGGATCGGGCACGCGCGGCGCTCTCGACGGCGCTGATCTCCGCGGGCGCCGCCGCCTCTTCCCCACCGTCCTCATGCGGATCGAGATCGAGTCGGTACGCACGGCCCGGACCATCGAGGGGACCGATCCATTTGCGGCCGGCACGGAACGCGAAGAAGAGATCGGGTTCGCGCGGATAGGGTTTGCGCCGGCCGACCACCGCAACGCGCGGCGACTCCGCGACGGCGCCGCGCAGCCACGGCACGAGACTGACGCCGTCGAGATCGGGCGGGATCGGTAGCTCCAGCAGCGCGAGCGTCGTCGGCGCGAGGTCTTCGAGCTGCACCGCACCGCTGAGACGCCGGCCGGGCGCGATCCCCGGACCGCGCACCACGAGCGGAATGCGCACGAGTTCCTCGAAGAGATTCTCGCCGTGCTCGAGCAGCGCGTGGTCGCCGAGACCCTCGCCGTGATCGGAGGTGACGACGACCGTCGTCGAGTCGCTGAGATCGAGCGCGCGCAAGCCGTCGAGCAGGCGCATCAACTGCGCGTCCGTATAAGCGACGTCGCCGCGATAGCCGCGAATCGCGTCGGTCAGCCGCGCAAAGCTCGGAACGCCGGGCGGCAGAACTTTGCCGGCGAGCGAAACCGGCTCGCCAATCGGCCTCTCGAAGCCGGGCGGTGGTTCATAGGGAGCGTGCGGATCGAAGTAGTGAACCCAGACTAGAAACGACTCGCGGCGGTGGTCGCGAAGCCAGCCGAGCGCCGCATCGGTCGTGGCATTCGCGCGCGTCCAGAAGCGTTCTCGATCGCGGCCACGCCACAGATACTTCTCACCGGGCTCGAAGTGAAAGGTCTCGAAGCCGCGCGCGAGACCGAAGCGCGACGCGAGCACGTAGCTCGATACGAAGGCCGCCGTCGCGATGCCAGCCTGCTGGACCTGCTCGCTGATGATCGGAACCTCGGCGCCCAGCGGGACCGCATTGTCGAGCACGCCGTGTCGCCACGGATGGAGGCCGGTGAAGAGCGATGCATGTGCGGGCCCCGTACTGGGTGTCGGCGTGAAGGCATCGAGCAGCAGCGCGCCGGCGTTCGCAACGCCATCGATGGCCGGCGTCGGAATGGGGCCTCCATAGGCCCCAACGTGGTCGGCGCGCAGCGTGTCGACCGTCACGATCAGCACGCCCCGCGGCGGGGGGGATCCATCGCCGGTGGCGCCGCAGCCGAGCGCCGAAACGAGGGCAACGGAGAGCAGCGCGACACGAGCCGCGAGCTGCGGCGGCATCGCTGCGTGCGTGTTCGGAATGGCCACGGGTCGCAGCCTACCACCGCCTTTCGAGCGGCGGCCCACGGAAGAAGCGTTCCCTCCCGAGGGAAATCCCTTCTCCCAGATTCAGCTCCGCCCCGCCGGGATTCCGGAGTGAGTGCCTCAAAGCATTGAAAGGGATACGAAAAATCTTCTCGCTCCAAAATTGAACGGTCGGAACGTCGCTTGCACTGAGGGACAGTCGGGAGAAGGGGTACACCGGCGTGCCGTCCACCCCCGACCCGATATTTTTTTCGTGCTGATCTCTCGGCCTGGTATGGGAAGCTGGGCACCGAGGGGAAGGGGAAACCAAGAAATGCGCCAAGTTCTTCGACGGGCCCTCGGGCTCGCAGTGTTGACGGGGTTGGCCGCCGCTCCGCAGCTCGCCTCGGCATCGCCCGTCACGTACTACTTCACCGCCGGGACCGTGACGGTTTCAGTGACCACGGGCGCCAACACGCTCTTGGTCGTACCGGGACTTCCGATGGACGGCGATCACGTCACATTTGATGACGCGATCCCGGCGCTGACCGACATTCAGCTCGAGGTCAACTTGGCCGGCCCGTACATGTTGTCGCTGCCCTATGACGGCTACGACACGGTCACGGTCGCGAACGTCGTGTTGTCTCCGGCAACCGGCTACGCGGGCCCCGCCACGCTGCAACTCGCCGGTCCGCCGGTCGACAATTACAGCTACTTGGGCGGTCCCGTGAAGGTGACGGGGATTCTCTCCGCTTCGGACTCGACGCTCGTGAATCATCCTCTGCCGCTGGTGGCGCCCTTCAACATCCTGAATCCGGCCGCGAACGGAACGCTGCTGGTCAACTCGGTGACGGGCAACATCTCGCTCCTCGGCGTAACGATCGGCGTCGTGCCTCCGCTCAATGCGGAACCCTACCCGCTCGTCATCAAGGGCGACTTCTTCTTTCGTGGCGTAATTCCCGAACCTGCCACCGCGTTGTTGCTTGGCACGGGTATCGTTGGCCTGTTGGCCGCTGGTCGCCGCATCCGCAGCTGATCTGTGATCGACGCTGCCGTCGATCCGGCATGTGATTCAGGGAAGAGGGGGAATAGATGATGAAGAGAAACTGGCGGAACGGGTTGGTAGCGATCGGGGCGATGATCTTCGCGCCGTTCGCCGCGAATGCGTTGCCGGTGGTCTACACGCTCTCGAGCGGTGGGCTGGACGGTGCGCGGATCTGCACGACCGCGACGTGCTCCAGCGTGCGATTCGAGTATGCGGCTCCGGCCGCGCCTCCGAACGCCTACGACGCGGCGACCGGAACGATCACGTTGGATGCGACGGCCGGCACGGTCGCGCTCAACATCAGCGTCGCGTCGGGAACGTTCTTGGCGGTCCTCGACGTTCCGGACAACGGCGTCGACGAGATCGAGTTCACGAGCCTCGTGTACTCGGGCGGGCTGTCGAGCGCGACCTTCACGCCGAGCGGACCCAATACCGTGATCAGCTGGGGCGCGCAGCAGCCGACCGGCGGCGTCACTGTGGCGGGTAGCTACACGCAGCTTCTGAATGGCGGAAACGTGAACGGACCCGATCCGGTCTCCGAGTACGCACGGATGAGCGCGGGGACCTGCACTCTGACCGCGAGCAACTTCCTGACCTGCGGTTTCACGTTCGGCCCGGGTGGTACGCCCTCGCCGTTCGAGATCAACGTGGGTCCCGATGCAACGCCGGTAGCTCGGCGCGTGATCCACACGCTGAACGTCGTGGCCGTGCCGGAGCCGGGGACTGCGCTCCTGGTGACGCTCGGCGTAGTTGGTATTGCGCTGCGAGGCCGTCCTCGCTGAAACCAGTCGAGTCTGGGCGTAGGGAATGAACGCCGCCCACCTCCTCCTGAGGCGGGCGGCGTTTTCGCTTCTGTGACACGCAACAGAGAAGCAAGAGGAGCCGAAGTCTCGAATGACATCCCAGCGGTACCCCGCGAGCCAACGCGCGGGCGGAGCCGCTGCGCTGGTGGCCGGCGCGATCTTGGCGCTCGGCCTCTGGTCCTGTGTGCCGCAAGGCGGACCCGCGCAGTCGCATCCCGAGGCGATCGTCGTCTACAACGTGAATGCCGGCGCTGACGCGGCGGCGATCACGGCGCACTACGCGACGGCACGCGGCATCCCGGCGTTGAACGTCTGTCCGGTCGAATTGCCAACGGGGAACTTCGCCTCCACAGACCACCTGCTCGCCGCGCGCAAGAAGATCGTCGAGACCTGCATCTGCGGACTGATCCCGCTGGCTTCGCAGCCCGACCCGTGTTCGCTCGCGAACCTGGATGCCGTGCGACTCGCCTCTCCGATCACGCACATGGCCATCGTGCGTGGCATTCCGGCGCGGCTCTACGGAACGCCGTGGGCGTCCGACTTCGAAGAGCCGTCGTTCGATTTCTACCTGGCCCATTCGCTGTACCGAACTCAGGATCTCTTCGCCGTCGGCTCGAGCGGAGTTCCGACCGCCTCGTACCTCACCGCCGACCTCGTGACGCAGGGTTCCGACGGCATGATTCTCTCGGCGCCGCCGCTTTCAACCGCGCTTCATCGCGATGTCGCGTATGGGCGTATCGAAGCGATCGACAGGGCACACACGATCGCGCTGATCGATCGCACGCTCACCGCTGAGCGCCAAGGCGTCACCGGGAACTTTTTCGAAGAGAAGAACAACAAGGACTTTCGTTTCCTGGCAGACACGACCGGCAGCCACGAGCCCGAGTGCAGCGCGTACATCACGCAGGGACCGTTCCTGCCAGGGACGCCCGCCTCGACGTGGTCGTCGGCGATCTGCCGCGCCGGAACCACGTGGACATCCGCCAAGGGAACCGACCTGAACTCCACGCTCGACGATCCGATCCGCAGCATCCTGCCGGGAACCTGGATGTCGCCGGTGCCGGTCGCGATCGCCACGGGTTTGATGCTCGGTTCGGCGCCGAATCCGAACGCGCAAGCAGGCTTCAACGACTTCTCGACGCTCACCAACTGGCGCCGCACGCCGAACGCGTGCACGGCGCTCTGCGCTGACCATGCAACGCAGCTGGAGCGCGATGTCTGTGTCGCGGTCTCGAGCGATCCGTTCAAGGAGCTGGATACGAATTGCGTCGGTGGGGCCACCGGCTTCATGGGGCACCAGGTGCGCTCGTACCCGGTGCAGTACTACGGCTTCTTCCCTGCCAACTGGGCGATCGACGGAACGGGATCCACCGAGAAGACGCCGCCGCAGCAGCTCACCGGTGGCGCCTACCAGGACGTGAACTTCAGCGACGAGCGCTATCTGCACTTCGGTCATCACAGCGTCGCGAACCCCGACGTCTCGACCTGCACGCTCGAAAACGGCAGCGTCGTCGCATGTCCGGAGCGCATTGCGGTGAGCCTGCAGCATCGCGCGGTCGTGAACCCGGCGGTCGCCATCAGCGGCTACCGCTACTACATGCTGCGCGTTCGCCATCGCAATGCGGCGAGCCCCGGCGGAATCCTGCGCGCGACGGTCACCTTCGAAGGCGGCACGACGCCCGTCGTGAAGGAATTTGCGTTCCCGCTCGACGACGAGCACCTCGACTGGACCACCAGCTCCGTGTTGATCTCGCTCGGCGCCGTCGAAACTCCGTTGGTGAACGCCGTGACGGTCGCCTTCCCGACGCGTTTCGAGGAGGAGCTCTACGGCTTTCTCGACCTCGACGGCATCGAGCTGACCGATCTCGTGAACGGCGCGGATCTGGTGCCGCTCGAGGTGGGGAGTTTCGATGCACCGGCGCAGAACGCGACCCACGCAGGTGACTGGGCGGCGAACGCGATCGACCGGCTCGGCGCGATCGCGTGGTGGGGAAGCTCGTCGCATCACGTGAGTGGTGGCTACGGCTTCTCGGACGAAGGGCGCTTCTACGGCTCGTTCTTCATGGGCCGCACGCTGGGCGAAAGCCTGGTGCTGATGGCGGGCGGCGAGTCGAGCATCGTCTATGGCGACCCGCTCTACCGACCCGTCGCCGTGCGCATCCACATTCCCGGCCAGGGCGGGTATGGCAAGGCGCCTGGCCTGAGCGTGGGGCCGGCGGCCACGGCGCTCCATGTGGTGCGACTCGAAGCGCTGCACGGCTTCAACAAGACGGCAACGACACAGTGGTCGCTCGAAACCTGCACGACGCTCGATGCCGTTCTGTGCGAAGGCGCCTGGGTGCCGAGAGCGTCGGGCACCACTGCGGTCGCGAACTTCCCGATCAATTGGACCGCGTTCGTGACCAATCCCAACGTCGCGCAAGATCTGCTGCTGCGGCTCCGCATCTGGAATCCGGGCGCAGAGGCGAACGAACTCCGCCATCACGCCTACTTCCACTGGACTCCGTAGCCGGCACCCGCGCCGAGAGCTTCCGCCGACGGCGACAACGCGCGCAGCCGCGTGCGCAGCGAGTCCGCCGTCATGTCGTCGCCCTGCGCGTCGGCGAGCTGCGACCGACGCAAGAGCGCGTAGGCGTCGTTCGCGTCGAGCGAGAGCGCGCGATCGTAGAACGTGCGCGCCTGCTCGATATCGCCCGCCTCCCAGCGCAGATCCGCGATCTGTGTGTGCAGCGCGACGTCCTCGGGACGCGCGAGCAGCTCGTCGCGCAGGATCGCTTCGGACGCTGCGTGGAAACCGTTCTCGCGCAGCAGCCAGGCGTGGACCATGCGCGCGCCGGTCGAATCGGGATAGCGCGTGTCGGTCTCTTCCCAGAGCGCGAGCGCCGGCGCCCAGCGACGCATGGCTGCGTAGAAGTTGACGCGCGCCTGGCGGCGCAAGCGATCGCTCGGAGAACGCTCGGCCGGCAGCGGCGCGAACAAATCGGGAGCATCGAGTTGCAGCGCCGGCCAGCGCTTCGTCTCGGGCCCCTCGCGCACGAAGAGCGCGGCGGTGTCATCCACGTGCACCAGACGCCAATTGGAGTTCATGTGCAACCACCACAGCAGGTCGCGCGCATCGGTGAGGCTGTAGTGAACCACGACGGATCCAAACTCGAACTCGTCGTCGAGTCTTCGGAAGCTCGCCGCGTCCGTCAGCTGCAAGCGCGCGAAGGTCTCGGGGCCGAAGATCTCGAGCCGGCCGTCGGAGAGCGCCCGATACGAAGGCCAGAGCCGGTCGATCAGGTAGCCGCCGTCGGCCATGTGATGCGCGATCAGCCCGGGCGGGCGTTCGCGCTCGATCCAATCGACGGCGCCGACGGGGTAGTAGAAGTCGAAGGTCCCGAAGCCCGTCTCGCGTGACGAACCGATCCTCGTGAAAAATTGATCGCGCGCGACGTCGATGGCAACCACCGCGAGCGCCGCAGCGACCGCGACACTGGCCGCAGTCGCTGCGGCGGGACGCAGCGGACGGCGCGCGAGGATCGCGCTGGCGTTGCGCGCGGTGACCGCCGCGGCGACGAGTGCGAAGAGCGCCACATTGCGGTGTGAGCCGAGCGCGAGCCAGCCAAAGGCAACCCACACCAGCGGATCGAACGCCGACACGTGCCGCCAGTTCGCCGCCATCGCGAGCAGCGAGATCGCGGCCAGCGATCCAAAGAGCATGCGCGCGAATTCGTTCATCGGAAGCTGGTGACCGAAGGGCGGCAGCAGCTCCGCGATCACCGAGCCGAAGACGCCGCGCGCTTCCTCGGGACCGACCATGCGCAGTTGCTCGAGCGGATAGAGCAGGCCGTCGATGCCGTTCGGGTTCACGAGCGTCACCAGCACCGAGAGCGCGATCGTGATCGCGAGCGGCAGCAGGCGATCGCGCCGCACGCGCGCGCCGGGCGCCACGAGCGGGCGCAGCAGCTCCGCAGCGAGCGCGATCGCGAGCACGACGATTCCCAGCGCGAAAAGTCCGTGCACGTTCGCCCAGAGCCATTGGAGCAGGACGGCCGCATAGATCGCGCGGCCGCCGCGCCGCTCGTGCCGATCGACCAGCAGCAATGTGGCCGCGAGCAACAAGAAGGATGGCAGCTCGGGGCGCGCCATGAAGCGATCGCCCGCGACTAGAAAGGCGAGGCCGATCGCGAGACACGAGACGAACGCACTCTCGCGCCGCCACCCCACCGCCAGCAGCAACAACGCGAGCCCGCAGACGCTCGCGACCTTCGCGACGATCACCGCATTGTGTCCGCCGATCTCCTGCAGGCCGTGCAGGCCGAGTTGGAAGAGCCAGTGCACGTCGATCCAGCGATTGCCGGGAACGGAATACGTGAAGACGTCCTGCTTGGGAACCGATCCGGTGTCGGCGATCAGCGCGCCGGTGCGCGCGTGCCACCAGTAGTCGAAGTCGCGGATCTTCTGGAATCCGAGCAGCGCCGACAATGCGAGCAGCGCGGCGACTACCAGCGCCGTAGACCAGCGTCGAGCGCGCGCCATCACTCGATCTCATCCCGCTCGGGTTCATCGAGACGCAGCACCAACTCCTCGAGATCGCGCGTCTCGCGTTCCCAGTACACGGCGGTGCCGAAGTGCGGGAACGTGGATTGGAAGCTCGACTCCTTCCAGCGTCGCGCGATCCAGCTCGAGATCTTCAGGATGCGTGCCGCGCGCAGCGGTTCGACCAGCGCCAGCCAGCGCGACTCGAAGTCGCGAAACTGCCGGTAGCCGTCGAGCAACACCGTACGCTGACGCAGCGCCTCGGCGTCCTGACCCGGCACCAGCACCCAGACATCGTGCACCGCCGGGCCGAGCGCGAAGTCGTCGAAGTCGAGAAAGAACCAGCCCTCGCGACCGCGCAGCAGATTGCCGAGGTGGCAGTCGCCGTGGATGCGCAGGAACGGCACATCGGCGAGGCGATCGGCGTAGACGTCGGCGAGCGACTCGACGGCGGTCGCGTAGCGCTCTTCGCACGCCGCGGGCAGCCAAGAGCCGGCGAGCAATTCGTCGAGTGGATCGATCAGCGCCGTATCGGAATCGAGCGACGGTCGATCGACGGGCTGCTGCAGCGCGCCGACGTTGTGGATGCGCGCGAGCAATCGACCGAGCGCCTGCAACTCGTCGTCGGTGAGTTCGTCCGGCTCGCGACCGCCGGTGCGGGGCCACAAACCAAAATGGATGCCGACGTGTTCGCCGATCGTGCCGCCGCCGGGCAGTGCAAGCGGTGCGCAGACGGGAATCTCTGACGCGCGCAGATCCAGCAGAAAGCGATGCTCGTCTTCGATCCCCGCGCGACTCCAGCGCGCGGGCCGATAGAACTTCAGCACCACGTGCGACTCGTCTTCGAGACGCAGATCCCAGACGCGATTCTCGAGACAGCGCAGCATCGCGCAATGACCGGTCGGCCGGAGACCCGCCGCTTCGACGGCGTCGAGCGCGGCATCGGGGCCGAGATCCGCGAATTGGGGAGATGCCACGGCGGCGGATCATAACGTTGGCCGCGCTAGCGCGGTTCGGTAGCTTGCCCAAAGCCACACCGAGACTCGCCACGAGGACCCTCGATGCCCCTGCCCCGCCGCGATCCGCCCTGGGTTTTCCGCACCTATTCGGGGCATTCGTCGGCGCGTGCCAGCAACGAGTTGTACCGGCTGAATCTCGCGAAGGGACAAACGGGGCTCTCGGTCGCCTTCGATCTCCCCACGCAGACCGGCTACGACTCCGATCATGCGCTCGCGCGCGGCGAAGTCGGCAAGGTCGGCGTCCCGATCTGCCACATCGAAGACATGCAGGCGCTCTTCGAAGGCATTCCGCTCGACAAGATGAACACGTCGATGACGATCAACGCGACGGCCGCGTGGTTGCTCGCGCTCTACATCGCCGCCGCCGAACGCCAGGGCGCCGATCCAGCGACACTCTCGGGCACCACGCAGAACGACATCATCAAGGAATATCTCTCGCGCGGCACTTACGCGTTTCCGCCCGAGCCGTCGATGCGGCTGATCAGCGACATGATCGCGTACAGCGTCGATGCGATCCCGAAGTGGAACCCGATCAACATCTGCTCGTATCACCTGCAGGAAGCGGGAGCGACGCCAGTGCAGGAGATCGCGTTCGCGCTGGCCAACGCGATCGCCGTGCTCGACGCGGTGCGCGCGCGCGCCGACGTGCCCAAGGAGGCGCTGCCGCGCGTCGTCGGCCGCATCTCGTTCTTCTTGAACGCCGGCATCCGCTTCGTCGAGGAACTCTGCAAGTGCCGCGCGATGGGCGAGCTGTGGGACGAGATCACGCGCGAGCGCTACGGCGTCGAAGACGCGACTTTGCGTCGCTTCCGCTACGGCGTGCAGGTGAACAGCCTCGGCCTCACCGAGAGCCAGCCCGAGAACAACATCATCCGCATCGTGCTCGAAGCGCTCGGCGTGACGCTTTCGCGTGACGCCCGCTGCCGCGCGCTGCAACTGCCGGCGTGGAACGAAGCGCTCGGTCTGCCGCGGCCGTGGGATCAGCAATGGTCGCTGCGTATCCAGCAGGTGCTCGCCTACGAAACGGACCTGCTCGACTACGGCGATCTCTTCGACGGCTCGCCGGTGGTCGCCGCGAAAGTGCTCGAACTGAAGACGGCCGCACGCGACGAGATGGAGCGCGTGCTGGCGATGGGCGGCGCGGTCGCCGCCGTCGAGAACGCGTACATGAAGCGGCGCCTGGTCGAATCGCAGACCGCGCGGCTGCGCGCGATCGAACACGGTGAGATCCAGGTGGTGGGCCTGAACAGCTTCACCGAGAGCGCGCCGTCGGCGCTTGTCGAAGGCGCGCACTCGATCCTGCGCATCGACGAGTTCGCCGAGCGCGATCAGATCGAACACTTGCGTGCGTTCCGCGCCAAACGCAACGAGGCCGACGTGCAGGCGTCGCTCACGGCGCTGCGCGACGCGCTCGCGAGCGGCCAGAACGTGATGCCGCCGTCGATTCGGGCCGCGCACGCCGGTGCAACGACGGGCGAGTGGGCGGGAGTCTTTCGCGCGCTCTACGGCGAGTACCGCGCACCCACCGGTGTCGCGGTCAGCGTCGCGCCAGTCGCCGACGAAGCGCTCACGGGCTTGCGCAAAGAAATGCGTCGCCTCGGCGACGTGCTCGGCCGCCCGCCCAAAATGTTGGTCGGCAAGCCCGGCCTCGACGGCCACAGCAACGGCGCCGAGCAGATCGCCGTGCGCGCGCGCGACGTCGGCATGGAAGTCGTCTACGAAGGCATTCGCCTGACACCGGAAGAGATCGTGCAGTCGGCGCGCGACGAGGGCGTGCACGTGATCGGGCTCTCGATCCTCTCGGGTTCGCACGGCGTGCTGGTGATGGACGTGCTCGAAGGGCTGCGCCGCGCGGGCCTCGAGCGCGTGCCGGTCGTGGTGGGCGGCATCATCCCCGAAGACGACGCCGCGAAACTGCTCTCCGCCGGTGTGGCGCGCGTCTACACGCCGAAGGATTTCAATCTGAACGACATCTTCGGCGAGATCGCGCACCTCGTGTCGGAGTCCGCCGCTGGCTGACAGCTCCGAGCTCGCCGCGCGACTGCTGCGCCGCGATCGCGACGCCGTTCCCGACGCGTTGAACCTGCTCGACGACCGCCGCCCTGCGCAGCGTGAAGCCGCGATGCAACTGCTCGCAGCTCTCGAACGCTCCGCGCACGGCGATCCGACAATGAATCTCGCTGCATCTTCGGAGAACCCAGCCCGATTCCCGCGTAGCGAGCCAACGGCGAGCGGCGAGAGAGGCGCCGAAGGCGCCATCCAGGTTGCGCGTAGCGAGGCGCAGCCGAGCGGCGACGTTCATCGAGACGCGCCGCGCATCGGTGTCACCGGCGCGCCGGGCGCCGGCAAGTCGACCTTGCTCGACGCGTTGGTGCGCGCACTGCGCGCGCAGAACGAAACGGTCGGCATCGTCGCGGTCGATCCGTCGAGCCGCGTGTCGGGCGGCGCGCTGCTCGGCGATCGCGCCCGCGTGCGCGCCGGCGCCAGCGACCGCGGCGTCTACCTGCGCTCGATGGCCGCGCGCGATCGACTCGGCGGACTCGCCGACGCCACCTGGCCGTCGATCGCGGTGCTCGCCGCCGTCTTCGATCGCGTCTTCGTCGAAACCGTCGGCGTCGGCCAATCCGAGGCGGAAGTCGCGGGACTCGTCGATACGCTGGTCTTCGTCGCGCAGCCCGGCGCAGGCGACGGATTGCAGTTCATGAAGGCCGGCATCCTGGAACACCCGGACGTGTTCGTGGTGAACAAGGCAGACCTCGGCGCCGCTGCCGAGCGCACCGCCAGCGAACTGCAAGCGGCGCTTTCGCTGGCCGCGCGCGACGCGTCTGGCTGGCAGCGCCCGGTGTTGCTCGTGTCGGCGCGCGATGGGCGCGGCGTCGCCGAGCTGGTCGCGGCGCTCGACGCGCACCGCGCGCATCTCGTCGCGAGCGGCGCGCTCGCCGGCCGTCGCGAACGCGCGCGCATCGCCTTCGTGCTCGACGCACTCGAGCGTCGCTACGGCGCCTTCGGCATCGAACGACTCGGCGGTCGCGAGGCGGTGCATGCGCGTCTACTAGCCGAACCGCAGGGCGCCGGCAGCGCGTTCGGGCTCGCCCTCGCGCGCGAGATCGAAGCCGCGCTCGGGAAGCCGTCGTGACGGCGCGCGCGAAACCGAAGCCGCGTTCGGCTGTGACGACCGCGCGCGTGCTGCGCATCGCCGCGCGCACGATGTCGCGGCCGGCAGCGCCGTATCGCGAAGGCGCGGTGATCGCGTGGGTGCGCGAGTTCGCCGCGCGCAACCCACACCTCGCGCTGCGCAGCGATCCGAGCGGCAACCTGGAATTGCGCCGCCGTGGCGTACGCGCCACCGCGTCGCCGCTGGTGCTCGGCGCGCACATGGATCACCCAGGCTTTCGCGCGCTGCGCAGCACACGGCTTCCGAAGCGCCGCGGCTTCGCGATCGACGCGCTCTTCCTCGGCGGCGTGCGGCGCGAATTCTTCGCCGGCGCGCGCGCGCGCTTCTACGTCGGCGATGGCGACGTGCCGGCAACGACCGTCGCCGCCCGCGTCGTGCGCGCGGCGTCCGATCCGAAGAGCGGCGAATTGCGCGTTCGACTCGAAGCGCGCACCGCGATACCGGCCGGAAGCTGGGGCGTCTGGGAACTGCCTGACTTCCGCCGCTCGCGCCGCAATCCAGATCTGCTCGAAACGCGCGCGGCAGACGATCTCGCGGGCGTCGCGGGAATCCTCGCCGTGCTCGAAGTGGTCGATCGCATCGACCCGAAGCGAAGCGTCGATGTTCGCGGGCTATTCACGCGCGCTGAAGAGGTCGGCTTCGTCGGCGCGATCGCGGCGGCGCGCGGTGGTCGGCTCCCGCGCGCTTCGCGCATCGTTGCGATCGAAGCGAGCAAGGCGTTGCCCGAAGCGCCGCAAGGCGCGGGGCCGATCTTGCGCGTCGGCGATCGCACCTCGGTGTTCGACGACGCACTCACGCGTTGGCTCTCTCGCGTCGCGACGCACCTCGCAGGCCCGAAAGGCAATCGCTTCGCATGGCAGCGCCGCTTGATGGACGGCGGCACCTGCGAATCCACTGCGTACCAGCTCTACGGCTACCGATCAGCGGCGCTCTGCGTGCCACTCGGCAACTATCACAACATGAGCGAACGCGGGCGCATCGAAGTCGAGTCGATCCGGCTCTCCGATCTCGTCGGCCTGGTGCGCTTCTTCGAGGGAATGATCCTCCGCGATTCCGATTGTCCGCGCGCCGGCGCGACGGATCCCCTGCGCACGCGTCTCGAGAAACGATTCCAACGCGGCGCGCGCGATCTCGCGCGGGATCCGTTTCGATGAGCCGCGTACGCTCCGTGCTGCGCACCGTGCTGCTCGCGCTGCTCTTCGCATTCAGCGTGGGCTTCGGAATCGGCACGTGGCTGCGTTGTTCGATGGAGAAGCCGGCGACCTACATCGGTGCGGTGCCGGTGATCGAGCGAGTCGGCTAGGAGATTGACCCAAGACTGTGCCGTGCGGCTGGGCGCGCAGACGCCCCGTCCGCGAGGCGCGCGAGCGAGGCGTAGCGTGAGCTACGGCGAGCGAGTGCAACGAAGTGGACGGGGATGGATGCCCGCCCAGATGTGCGGATGCAGTCTTGGGTCAGTCTCCTAGCCCTTCCGCCCTTCCCACTCGACGTCCGCGACGCCAGCTCTGTGATTCGCGACGCGCGCCAACACGAAGAGCAGGTCCGAGAGCCGGTTCAGGTATTTCACGGCGCTCGGCGCGAGCGACTCGGCGCGATCGAGCGCCACCGCCAGACGCTCGGCGCGTCGGCACACGGTGCGCGCGAGATGGAACGCGGCCGCAGACTTCGTTCCGCCCGGCAACACGAAGCGTTCGAGCGGCGGGAGCTCCGTCTCGAACGCATCGATGCGCGCTTCGAGCGCGGAAATCGCGGCGTCGCTCGGTTCGTTCATGCCCATCGATTCGCGGTGACGCGCTTCGGGCGTCGCGAGATAGGCGCCGAGTTCGAAGAGGCCGCACTGCAAGCTCTGCACGAACGCGCGCAGATCCGCTTCGGGCGTCGCGGCGGCGCAGAGGCCGAGCGTCGCATTCAGCTCATCGACGGCGCCATACGCTTCGACGCGCAGATGATCCTTCGGCACGCGACCGCTGCCAAAAAGGTCGGTCTCGCCGCTGTCACCGCGGCGTGTGTAGATCTTCATCGGCGCTGCATTTCCTCGTCGATGATGCGATCGAGTTCCGGATCCGGCGGCGCTGCGGCCGGCGCAGGCGTCTGCCGCGCGGCCGATGCCTGCCGGCGCAAGAAGATCGCGAGTACGAAGGCGCCGACGACGACGCCAACGATCGGTGTCACGTAGGCCGCGAGACCGAAGCCGGTCGCGCGCGGCGCCTGCAGCACCACGTCACCGAATTGCTGGTAGACCTGCTCCTCGACGTCTTCGCGGCGGCGACCCGCCTTCTCCTGATCGGCGATCCAGTTGCGCAACTCGGTCGCCTGTTCGCTCGGGCAATCGAGGAGCGATCGACCCGGGCAGTACGGGCTCATCATCGAGTTCCACACATCGTAGTGCCACGACGCAGCGACTTCGTCCGCCGCGAATGCCGGCTGTGCCGCGAGCGCCCACGCGATGGCTGCGATCGCGACACACGAGCAGAAACGAGACGACGCGATTCTCAACACGATTTCTCCTCGGTAGTCGCGGCGCGCGCAACCTGCTCGGCGAGCGTTTCGAATGCGCGGGTGGCTGCGCTCGATTGATCGATGCCCGCAGCGTCGCCGGCATCGGCGCCAGCCGCGAGCCGCGCATCGAAGGGCACGCGCGCGAGAATCGGCAGGCCGAGATCGCGCGCGATCGCATCGACCGGCGCTTCGTGGAAGAGCGGTCCTTCGGCGCCGCAATGCGCGCAGACGCTGCTCGCCAGATTCTCGACCAGACCCAGCATCGGGACGCTCGCCTCATGCGCGCGCCGCACCGAGCGCTCGACGGCGAGCAGCGAGACTTCGGTCGGGATCGTCACCGCGATCGCGCCGCCGAGATCGGGATGCAGATGCGCCAGCGCGGGCAGGCGATCGGGGCCGGGCGCGAGATCGATCACGAGCACATCGAGCGCGCCCCATTCGGTCGCGCCGAGCAGATCGGCGAGAGCGGCTTCCTCGAGTTCGCTGCGATGCGCGGATCCCTCGCCCGCTGCGCCGTCCCAGGCGAGCGGCTGCGCACCCTGCAGGAAGAAGTCCATGCTCATCACCGCGATGCCGAGCGGACCCGGCACTGGACGCAGGCCCGACGCCGTTGCGCGTAGCGGCGCCCCGCGCAGGCCGAGCATCTTCGCAACGCTGGGGCTGTTGAGATCCGCGTCGAGCAAGCCCGTGCGCAGACCGCGTCGCGCAAACGCCAGTGCCAGGTGCACGGCGACGAGGCTCTTGCCAACGCCGCCCTTGCCGCTCATCACCGCGATCGTGCGCCCGACATCCGCGAGCCGACCGACGATGCGACCGCGCACGACCGCGAGATCCTCGAACTCGGGCGGCGGCGCGTGGTCCCCGCTCAAATCAGATATCCCAGATCAGCTGCTCCGACTGCTCCTGGCAGGCGCCGTCGCGTTGCAGCTGGAGTCGCGGCGGTTCGATCTGCACCTTCGAGCATGCCGGGATCGAATGCGTGAGCCAGACGTTGCCGCCGATCACCGAGCCGCGACCGATCACCGTTTCGCCGCCGAGAATGGTGGCGCCCGCGTAGATCGTGACGTCGTCTTCGAGTGTCGGGTGGCGCTTCACGCCGCGCAGTAACTGTCCCTTGCGCGGCGCGATCGCACCGAGCGTCACGCCCTGGTAGATCACCACGCGATCGCCGATTGCGCAGGTCTCGCCGATCACGACGCCGGTGCCGTGATCGACGAAGAAGCGGCTGCCGATCGTCGCGCCGGGATGGATGTCGATGCCGGTGCGCGCATGCGCCGTCTCGCTCATCACGCGCGGCACCAGCGGCACGCTGAGCTGGTAGAGCTCGTGCGCGACGCGATACGTGGCGATCGCCGAGATCGACGGATACGCCGCGACGATCTCCGCGTAACTCTTCGCCGCCGGATCACCGTCGAAGGCGGCCTCGACGTCTTCGGCGAGCATCGCGCGCGCCGCCGGCAAGCGCGTGAAGAAGCGCTCGACCAGCGCGCGGACATCGAGCCCCGGCGCGAGCGTCACGGTCGCGAGAATTTTCGCGAGCGCATCGGCGAGCGTGGGAATTTCGGCGCGCAGTGCCGAGCGATCGCGTTGGTGGAGGATCAAACGCAGTACGCGATCCGACCAATCGACGACTTCGCTGCGATCGAGGAAACCCTCGGCGGCGGCCTTCGCGAGCGCATCTGCGCTGGTCGCGCTGAGCGCCTGGATCGTGGATTCGAGTACATCATCCGACAGGCTTCGACTCATGCCTGGCTCCTCTCGAGCTTTGTTGGGCGCGCTTCCTTTCGCGGTTGGCCAGCATAGCGCGACCCTCGCGAGCGCCCTGCGGGCCTCCCTGCGTCCGAGTTGCGCGCTTATACTGCGCCCGTTCCGCAGCACGCTTCGAGAACGAGGTCCATTGGCCACCATCTACAGCCATTCGCGACTGGCCTGCTTCGAGAAGTGCAAGAAGCAGTTCCACTACCGCTACATCGAGAAGCGGAAGGTCGACACCGAAGGGATCGAGGCCTTC
>JANNKU010000067.1:0-28668 GCA_031396445.1 Deltaproteobacteria bacterium
ATCGGCAAGCTGGCGCCGAAGGAAGGCGAGCGAATCCTCGACATCGGTTGCGGGCCCGCTTACTACCTCCCCGAAATGCCACGCGTCGACTACCACGGCTTCGACACCGATGCGGTGTACATCGAGCACGCCCGCGCGCGATTCGGCCGGCTGGGCACCTTCTACTGCGAGACCTTCAGCGCCGAACACGCCGCCCGCCTCGGACACTTTGATGGCGTGCTCTTGATGGGTCTCCTGCACCATCTCGACGACGACGCCTGCACCGCTTTGCTGCGGCTGGTCGCGAGCGTTCTGAAACCCGAAGGTCGCGCGATCGCACTCGACACCACGCTGCACGATGGACAAAACCGATTGGATCGCTGGATGGCTGTGAGGGATCGCGGCGCTCATGTGCGGCGCCCGGAAGCGTTCGAAACGCTTGCGAGGACGTGGTTCGGCTCCGTGGAGGGGAGCGTCAGCGCGGAACGCTTCTTCCCTGCGATCCATTGGTCGATGACGATGCGTCTGCCGCGCGACGCGCAGACCCGATGACGCGCGCCGTCGCGGACGATGTCGCGATCTCCGCGGGCAACGTGTTCGTCGGGACCGGCAGACCTGCGCGTCGTCGCGGTCGCGCTGCTCTCGGGCGCGAATGATTTCGGCGGCACGCTGATGGAAGAGTCGATCTCGCGCGAGTCTGGCTCGCAGCACGGCGAGAACCTCGCGCCCGAAGAGTTCCGTCGGCTGATCCGCGAAATGCGTCGCACGCCCGCCGAGCGCAGCACCAAGTACGAGATCCTGCCCGTGCTAGGCAGCAACGGGTAGTCGAGGTCCGGCAGCCGGCCCTCAGCGCTGAGCCTGGACCGCCTTCAAGAGCTGATCGGCTTGAGGCACGTTCGCGTCGACGGCGAACTTCGCGTAGCGGCGCGCCGATTCGAGATCACGCGGACCCCCAATTCCCCGCGCACAGACGTCGGCGTAGTGCGCCGCTGCGCGCGGGTGTCCGGCTTCAGCGGCGCGTCGTAGCCAGTCGCGCGCCTCCGCGACGTTGATCGCTGCGCCGTCACCGCGCATCAATGCGCTCGCGGTGGCGAACTGCGCCTCGGGGAGTCCCAGTTCTGCAGCTTGTTTGAGGTAGCGGAACCCGAGCACATGATCGTCCGGCAGACCCCCGGCGCCCAGTATGTATGCTTCGCCGAGATTCATCAGGCCGTTCGGGTCACCGGCCTTCGCGGCCGCCTGCACCAGACTGAGGCCCTTGGCGACGTCCTTCGGCACGCCCTCGCCCTTCAGCATCATCACGCCGAGCGTCGAGGTCGCCGGCAGATCTCCGAGCTGCGCCGCGCGCTCCAGCACTGCGATCGCCTGTGCGTAGTCCTGTGGCACGCTTACACCCTCTATGAGGCAGCGGCCGAGCGAGCGCAGTGCCTCCGGCATTTCGAAGCGAGCCGCAAGCGCGAACCAGCGACATGCGGCCTCTTCATCGCGGGCAATCGTCACGCCCTTCGAGAGATGGACGCCGAGGTTGTACTGCGCCTTGGGGTGGCCTGCCTCGGCGGCGATCCGGTACCAGCGCAGCGCCTCGTCGATGTTCTTGTCGATGCCCTTGCCTATCTCGTAGCGCCACCCGAGGCTGAACTGCGCTTCGGAGTAGCCCTGCTGCGCTGCAAAGCTGTACAGGCGCGTGGCTTCGCGCTGATCGGGAAACAGCACTTCGCCGGTCGCGTGCGCGACAGCCAGCTCATGGATCGCGCCTGGATGTCCCTGCTTCGCGGCGACGCGCAGCCACTCGAGTGCGAGCTCATCGTTGCGTGGCACACCACGGCCCACGAGATACATCCGTCCGAGGTCGAACTGCGCGCCGGCGACGCCGGCGTCCGCAGCGGATCGCATGAAGGGCGCGGCGGCCTTGGGATCAGGCGGGCCGTTCACGCCGTCGATCAAGAGCCATGCGACCGCGTACTTCGCCTCGGGAAGTCCCAACTCTGCGGCGCCGTGTACCAGCGCCGCACCCCTGGGAATGTCCTGCTCGACGCCGACACCGTTCAGGTACTGGATGCCCAGCAGCAGGCGGGCGCTGGGATCACCCCGCTTTGCAGCTTCCTCGAGCGCGGAAATCGAAGCCGCCGCGTTTGCGCTCGATGTCGCAGGCGACGTCGCGGGATCGGCGAGGGCCGACGTCGCCAGCAGCAGCAGGCAGGCCAGCCAGATCGACTTCAAGGAGTCTTCCTCGCGTGCGAGTCGGCGGCATCGTACGCCATCTCGCCTTCGAAGAGTGTCAGCTGCACCTTCGCCGTCGCGATCTCCGCCGGCGCGATCGCGAAGAGATCGCGATCGAGCACCACGAGATCGGCAGATTTTCCGACTTCGATCGAACCCGTCTCCGCCTCGATGTGCATCAGCCGTGCACCGCCGATCGTGTAGGCGGCGATCATCGTGGCGAGATCGATGTTCTCGCCGACGCCGAGTTGCGCGCCGCACAGTGTCTCCGGATCGCTGCGCGTCACCGCGACCTGGATCGCCTCGAGCGGATTCATCGATGACACCGGCCAGTCGCTGCCGGCGGCGAGCGGCGCGGCGGCACGCGCGAGACTGCCGATCGGGTACATCCGCTCAGTGCGCGCGCGGCCGAGTAGCGGCACGTCGAGTTCCATCGCGTAGTCGTCGGGATAGGCCCAGAGCGCCTGCACGTTTGCGAAGACGCCGAGCGCGGCAAAGCGCGGCCAGTCGGCGGGAGCGACGAGCTGGAGGTGCGCAATATGGTGTCGCGCATCGCGCGGGCCGTTGCGTTCGCGCGCCGCCGCCACGGCATCGAGTGCCGCGCGCACCGCGGCGTCGCCGATCGCGTGGAAGTGGAGCTGGAAGCCGTCGCGATCGAGCGCCGTTGCGAGCTCGGCGAGCCGCTCCGGTGCGATGTTTGGCTCGCCGCGGTCGTCGCCGCCCGTGTAGGGCTCGAGCAGGTAGCCGGTGCGCGACTCGATGACGCCATCGACGAAAATCTTGATCGCGTCCGCGCGCACGTGCGCGGTGAAGTCGTGGTTGCGCCGCGCCGTGAACTCCGCGAGTTGCTCGTCACCGAGCTCTGGATCGAACCACAGCGACAGCGTGACGCGTGCGGGCAGCATCCCCACGAGATCGAGCAGGCGGTACGCCCAGTCGTATTCGGGAGTCGTCGCACGCGCATCGACGAACGACGTGACACCGAATCGACTCGCCTGCTCGAGCGCGCGTCGCAAGCCGCGCAGCGCATCGAGCGGGCCGATGTCGAAGGCGAGATCCTGCACCGGCTCCATCGCGGTTTCGCGCAGTGTGCCCGAGGGCTCGCCGCTCGCGGCATCCCGCTCGATGCGACCGCGCTTCGGATCGGGTGTGTCGCGCGTGATTTCGGCCGCGGCGAGCGCGCGAGAGTTCACCCATGCCGAGTGACCGTCCGCACCGATCAAGAACACCGGGCGATCGGGCACGATGCGATCGAGGTCTTCCGCGCGCGGGTTCGCGTCTGGAAACGCGGCGAGCGACCAGCCACTGCCCGCGATCCACTCCGCGTCGGGATGCGCCGCTGCGTAGCGCGCAATCTCCGCGTAGATCTCGTCCGGAGTGCTGAACTCCGACAGATCGCATGCGTCGAGCGTGACGCCGCCATCGAGCATGTGGACGTGCGCATCGATGAACGAAGGGAGCAGCATCTGGCCGCGCAGATCGATCTTGCGCGAGTCGAGTCCTAGAAAAGGAGTGACGCCGGCGTCGTCGCCGACGTAGACGATGCGACCACCATCCACTGCGACGGCCTGCGCGACGCGGCGCTGCGCATCGACGGTGTAGACGCTGCCGTTGTGGAACACCCAGTCGGCGCCGCTTCCGTTGCAGGCGGATGTTGCGAGCGACAGCGCTGCGACGCACGACAGCACACCGCGATTCCAGCATCGAGCCTCTGTCATGGTTTCTCCCGTGCGCAGCATTGCATCAGCGCGAACTCGAACGCAATGCGGCGAGGGTGCGGGTAGGCGAGCGGCGCGCCACACTCGGCCGCCCATCTAAAGGAGCGAGCGTTTGCGAGTTCTCGTGACAGGCGGCGCCGGTTATCTCGGGAGCATTCTCTGCGAGCATCTGCTCGCTGCGGGGCATCGCGTGACGGCGCTCGATGCGCTCCAGCATGCCGTGCCGTCGCTGCTGCATCTCTGCGAGAACGACCACTTCGAGTTCGTGCGCGGGGATGCGCGCGACGAGGCGCTGCTCACGCGCTTGCTGGCGGACGCCGACGCGATCATCCCGCTCGCGGCGGTGGTCGGTGCGCCGGCCTGCGATCGCGATCCGTGGCTCGCGACCTCCACCAACCTCGATGCGATCCGCCTGCTGTTGCGGCTGCGATCACCCGCGCAGTTGGTGGTGTATCCGACCACCAATAGCGGCTACGGCACACAGTCCGGTGACGTGTTCTGCACCGAGGAGACGCCGCTCGAGCCGATTTCGTTGTATGGGCGCACGAAGGTGCAGGCGGAGGCCGACGTACTCGCGAGTCCGAACGCGATCACGCTGCGACTCGCGACGGTGTTCGGCACGTCGCCGCGGATGCGCCTCGACCTGCTCGTCAATCACTTCGTCTACGCGGCCGTCACGGACGGCTACCTGGTGCTCTTCGAGCAGGAGTTCAAGCGCAACTTCATCCACATCCGCGACGTCGCCGATTGCTTCGTGCACTGTCTCGCGAATCCGCAGCGCATGATCGGGCGCGCGCACAACGCGGGGCTCGACTCCGCGAACATCTCGAAGGGCGAACTCGCTGCGGCGGTGAAGGCACAGGTGCCGAACTTCCACGTGGTCGTGTCGGCGATCGGCAGCGATCCCGACAAACGAAACTACATCGTGTCGAACCAGCGCTTGCGCGAAGCGGGCTTCGAGGCGCGGCGCTCGCTCGAGGCTGGCATCCGCGAACTGCTGCGCGCCTATCGGATGCTCCCGCTCGGCGTCTTCCGCAACGCGTGACGGCTTCGAACGCGCTCGCCGCGATCCCCGTCGCGATTCTCGCCGGTGGTCTCGGCACGCGATTGCGCGCATCGATCGGCGAGCGCTCGAAAGTGATCGCCGAAGTGAACGGACGCCCCTTCCTCGCGCATCTGCTCGATCAGATCGCGCGCTTCGGCTTTCGCGATGTGGTGCTCTGCGTGGGCTGGCAGGCGGATGCCGTCGAGGCGGCGCTCGGCGCGCGCCACGGTCCGCTGCGTCTGCGCTACTCGCGTGAAGCCGCGCCGCTCGGCACGGGAGGCGCGTTGCGTCTCGCATTGCCGCTGCTCGATGGCCCCGCCGCCATGGTGATGAACGGCGATTCGTATTGTGACGCCGATTTCGCCGCGGCCTGGGCGTGGCATCGCGAGCGGCGCGCAGCGGCGACGCTGGTGCTGGTAGAGATGGCCGATTCGTCTCGCTATGGCCGCGTCGAAATCGACGGGAACGACGCCATCTGCCGCTTCATGGAAAAGCAGGAAGGCAGCACAGCAGGCTGGATCAATGCGGGAATCTATCTATTGGAGCGCGCGCGCATCGAGTCGATCGCTGCGGACCGCGCGCTCTCGTTCGAGCGCGACGTGCTGCCGGGCTGGGTGGGCGCGGGGCTGCTGGGCTATCGCACCCAGGCCGACTTCATTGATATAGGAACGCCTCAATCGTACTCTGCTGCGTCCCGATTCTTCGAGGTGCACGCCAGGGGGAAGAACGATTGATCATCAGCCGCACGCCCTACCGCATCTCCTTCTTCGGGGGCGGCACTGATTACCCGGCCTGGTACCGCGAGCATGGCGGCGCCGTGCTCGCGACCTCGATCGACAAGTACTGCTACCTCACCGCGCGCTTCCTGCCGCCGTTTTTCGAGCACAAGTTCCGCGTCGTCTACTCGAAGATCGAAGACTGCCACGACATCGACGAGATCCAGCACCCGGCCGTTCGCGAAATCCTGCGCTTCCTGCACTGCGAGCGCGGCATCGAGATCCACCACGACGGCGATCTGCCGGCGCGCAGCGGCATCGGTTCCAGCTCTTCGTTCTGTGTCGGGCTGCTCCACGCGCTCTACGCATTGAACGGTCGGATGCCGAGCAAGCATCAGCTCGCGACCGAAGGCATCCACATCGAGCAGGAAGTGCTGAACGAGACGGTCGGCTCGCAGGATCAGGTGACGGCGGCACACGGCGGCTTCAACCACTTGATGTTCCAACCGAGCGGCGAGATCTCGGTGCGACCGATCACGATCGGCCCCGAGCGCATGCGCGAACTCGAGTCGCATCTGCTGCTCTTTTTCACCGGCGTGAAGCGCACCTCGTCGGATGTGGCGCAGAGCTACGTTCACAACTTCGACGGCAACAAGCGTCACCTGCGCATCATGAAGGATCTGGTAGACGAAGCGCTGGCGGTTTTGTCGAGCGATCGTCCGCTCGAGAACTTCGGCACGCTGCTCCACGAATCGTGGCTCGCGAAGCGCAGCCTCTCGAACGCAGTCTCGACTCCCGAGGTCGATGAGATCTACCAGAGCGCACTCGGCGCGGGCGCGCTCGGCGGCAAATTGCTTGGCGCCGGCGGCGGCGGCTTCTTGCTGCTCTTCGCCGCGCCCGAGCGCCACGAGATCCTGAAGCAGAAACTCGATCGGCTGATCCACGTTCCATTCCGCTTCGAGTCGGGCGGATCGCAGATCATCTTCTACGACCCCGAGACGGACTACACGGTCGAGGAGCGCGTGCGCGCAAGCGGCCCGCCCCGCGTGTTCCGCGAGCGCGGCGGCTCCTGAGCCGTGCCCGTCTGGACATGAAGACAGGGATGGAGACGCAGGCGCGGATTTTCGTCGCGGGCGGCGGTGCGCTGGTCGGCGACGCCGTTCTGCGACGGCTGCGCAGCGCTGGCTTCGCGAATCTCGTCGGCTGTGGTGACACCGAGCCGGATCTGCGCGACGCCGATGCCGTCGATGAGTTCTTCGCGAGCGAGCGTCCCGACTATGTGTTCCTGCTCGGCGGTCGCTCGGGCGGCATCGCGCGCAACCTTCGCGAGCCGGCGGAGCTGATGCTCGACAACCTGCGCCTCGAAACCGCGCTGATCCCCGCCGCGCACCGCCACGGCGTTCGCAAGCTGCTCTACCTCGCGGCGGCCTGCATCTACCCGCGCGATTGCGAGCAGCCGATGCATCCCGCGCAAATCGGCACGGGCCCCGTCGAGCCGAGTTCCGAGGCGTACGCGATGGCGAAGTGGGCGGGCCTCGTGCTCTGCCGCGCCTTCGCAAAGCAGTACGGCGCGCGCTTCATCACGGCGATTCCGGCGGTTCCGTTCGGGCCGGGCGAAGACACGCGCTCGGAAGACGCGCACGTCGTCGGCGCGCTGATCCGACGCATGCACGAAGCGAAAGAGCGCGGCGATGCGGAAGTGGTCGTGTGGGGCACTGGCCGCGCGCGCCGGGACTTCTTGTATGTCGACGATCTGGCAGACGCGCTCGTGTTCCTGATACAGCGCTACGACGGCGAGGAACCGATCAATGTGTCGGGCGCGTCAGATGTCGCGATCGGCGAGCTGGCAGAGTGCATCCAGAAGGTGGTCGGCTTCAGCGGCAGGCTGCGCTTCGACACGACGCGTCCGGACGGCGCGCCGCGCAAGACGCTCGACGGCGCGCCGCTGCGCGCACTCGGCTGGTCGCCGCAGCACACGCTCGAGGACGCGCTCGCCGCGACACACCGCTGGTTCGTCGACGTCGAGTCGGGAGCAGCGGCGCATGGCTGATCTCGATCGCATCTACCGCTTGCTCTTCCGGATCCGCCGGGTCGAGGAAGAGATCGCGCGCGTCTATCCGACCGACGTGATCAAGAGCCCCGTGCATCTCTCGATCGGCCAGGAGTCCGTTTCGGTCGGCCTCTGCGAAGCATTGCGACCCGAAGACGCCGCGTTTGGCACCTACCGCTCGCATGCACTCTATCTCGCGAAGGGCGGCGATCTGCGCGGCATGATCGCCGAGCTCTATGGCAAGGCGACCGGCTGCGCGGGCGGCAAGGGCGGATCGATGCACATGATCGACATCGCGGCGGGCGTCTTCGGTTCGTCCGCCGTGGTGGGTACCACGATCCCGCACGCGGTGGGCTTTGCGTACGCGCTGAAGCTGCGCCGCGAAGCGCGCGTGGTGGCGTGCGTGTTCGGCGATGGCGCCGTCGATGAGGGCGTTTTCTACGAGAGCCTCAACTTTGCCGCGTTGAAGCGCTTGCCGGTGCTCTTCCTCTGCGAGAACAACGGCTACGCGATTCATACGCATCAGCGGCTACGCCAGAACGTGCCGGACATCTGCGCTCGCGTGACGGCGCTCGGCATTCCGTCGGAACGCATCGAGGATGGCGACGTGCTGCGCATCGCCGAGCGCGCGGGTGCGGCGACGGACGCGCTGCGCGGCGGCGAGAGCGGTCCCGTCTTCATCGAGTGCATGACCTATCGCTGGAAGGAACACGTCGGCCCGGGCGACGATTGGAACCTCGGCTATCGCGAGCGCATCGAGGCGGAAGAGTGGATCCGCAGCGACCAGGTCGCGCGACTCGCGACAAAGATCGACCCCGCTGCGCGCGTGCGGATCGAGCGCGAGGTCGAAGCCGAGATCGCCGACGCCTTCGCGTTCGCCGAGCGCTCGCCGTTCCCGGAGCCGGAAGCGCTGCACACGCAAGTGTTCCGGGAGTCGCCGTGAGCGAGCGCGAGCAGAGCTACGTCGAGGCGCTGCGCGAGGCGGCGTCGCAGGAGATGGAGCGCGATCCGTCGGTCGTCTGCTTCGGTCTCGACGTCGATGACCCGAAGGCGATCCAGGGCACCACGCGCGGGCTCGTCGAGAGGTTCGGCCCGGAGCGCGTGTTCGGCACGCCGCTCGCGGAAGACGCGATGACCGGCGTCGCGATCGGCATGGCGCTCGCGGGCCTGCGCCCGATCCACGTGCACATCCGCATGGACTTCCTGCTGCTGGCGATGAACCAGCTGATCAACATCGCGGCGAAGAGCCATTACATGTACGGCGGTCACGTGCACGTTCCGATCGTCGTGCGCTCGATGATCGGCAAGAGCTGGGGGCAGGGCGCCCAACACTCGCAGGGGCTCTACGCCTTCTTCATGCACGTGCCGGGCATCAAGGTGGCGGCGCCCACCAATCCGCACGATGCGAAGGGCTGTCTCGTCGCCGCGATTCGCGACGACAACCCGGTGATGCTCGTCGAACACCGATTGCTGTATCCGCACGTCGGGCCCGTGCCCGAGGCGCTCTACGAGGTGCGGCCCGGTCGCGCGCGTGTGGTGGCGCCGGGCAGCGATGTCACGTTGGTGGGCATTTCGCACACGCTCGTCGAATGCCTGCAAGCGCGCACGCATCTCGCCGAGCACGGCATCTCGGCCGAAGTGATCGATCCGATCTGGCTTTCGCCGCTCGACATCGACACGATTGCGGCGTCGGTCGCGAAGACGGGCCGGCTCGTCGCGGTGGACAACGGCTGGACGACCTGCGGCGCGTCGGCCGAGATCGTCGCGCGCGTGGTCGAGCGCTTGCAAGGGACGCGCGAGCTTCGTGTGCATCGGATGGGCTTCGCGCCCACAACGTGCCCGCCGACGCCGCACCTCGAGGCGCTCTACTACGCCAATGCGCGTACGATCGCAGCCGCTGCGAACAATCTCGTCGAAGGGCGCGACACCGGCTGGCTGCCCGACGAACGACCCGGCGCCAGCGAGATCACGTTCCGGGGACCGTTCTGATGGCGTGGCCGTTGATGCGCAACAACATCTCGCGCGATGACTTGCAGGCGGTGATCCGGTTTCTTTCAGCCGACGATCCGATCCTCACGCAGTCGAAGCAGGTGGAACTCTTCGAGCAGGAATGGTCGGCATGGCTGGGTGTGCGCCATTCGGTGTTCGTGAACTCGGGTTCGTCGGCGAACCTGATCACGATGGCGGCGCTGCGCCACCGCTACGGACCGGGCGAAGTGATCGTGCCGACACTCACCTGGGTCTCCGACATCACCGCCGTGCTGCACGCGGGCCTCACTCCCGTCTTTGTAGACATCGATCCGCGCACGCTCGGCATGGACAACGATGCTGTGATCGAGAAGCTGTCGCCGCGCACGCGCGCGGTGTTCCTGACGCACATCCTCGGTTACAACGCGCTCGGCGACCGCTTGCTCGATACGTTGCGCGAGCGCCGCATTCCGCTGATCGAAGACGTCTGCGAATCACATGGCGCCACCTTCGGCGGCCGCAAGCTCGGCACCTTCGGGCTCGCGTCGAATTTCTCGTTCTACTACGCGCACCACATGAGCACGATCGAAGGCGGCATGGTCTCGACCGACGACGCCGAGCTCTATGCGATGCTGCGCATGCTGCGCGCGCACGGACTCGTGCGCGAATCGGGCGACGACGCCGTGAAGAGTCGATACGCCGAGGCGCATCCCGATCTCACGCCAGAGTTCATCTTCGCGCTGCCCGGCTTCAACGTGCGTTCGACCGAGATCAACGCCGTGATGGGTCGCTCGCAGCTGCGCCGTCTCGATGGCAACAACGAACACCGTCGCTCGAATCTCGCGCTCTTCTTGCGCCATCTCGATGCGAAGAAATACTTCACCGATTTCGCCACCGAGGGAAGCTGCAACTACGCCTTCACGCTGGTGCTGCGCGATCCCGACGATGCGTTCCGCGATCGCGTGATGGCCGCGCTTCGTGAACGCGGCATCGAGTTCCGGCGCGGCACGTCGGGCGGCGGCAATCAGTTGCGCCAGCCCTATCTGCGCGGCCTCATCGCAGCGGAAGATCTCGCGCGCTTCCCACGCGTCGATCACGTTCACTTCTACGGCTTCTACATCGGCAACTACCCGGATCTCGAGCCCGCTCGGATCGTCGAGCTCTGCGATATGTTGAACGCAATCGAGAGCGGGAAGTAGGCATCGTGGCGACCGACATCGATCTGGTCCTCGTGAACCCGGGCGGTCGCGCCCGCATCTATCAGTCGCTGGCGACGGAGATCACCGCCGTCGAGCCGCCGGTGTGGGCTGGGTTGATGGCGAGCTTCGTGCGCCAGCGCGGTCACTCAGTCGCGATCATCGACTCGAACGCCGAAGGGATCGGACCCGAGGAAGCCGCCGCGCGCGCGATCGAGATGCGACCGCGATTGGTGGCGGTGCCCGTCTACGGTCATCAGCCGTCCGCCTCGACGCAGGTGATGCCGGGTGCGAGCGCCGTCGTGACGGCGTTGAAGGATCTCGCGCCCGAGCTGCCGGTCCTGATGGTGGGCGGTCACGTCGCATCGCTGCCGCAGCGCACGCTCGCCGAAGAGCGCTGCGATTTCGTCGCCGACGGCGAAGGCCTGCACACGATGGTGGAGCTGCTCGAAGCGCTCGCCGCGAATGCGTCGCCTGAGTTCTCGCGCGTGCGAGGCTTGTGGACACGCGACGGTGACGGCGCAAAGTGCAGTGCACCCGCGCCGCTGGTGATGAACGTCGATGTCGAGATGCCGGGCGTCGCGTGGGACTTGCTGCCGATGCAGCAATACCGCGGGCACAACTGGCACTGCTTCGGAGAGGCGAGTCGCGAGCCGTACATCGCGCTCTACACGACGCTCGGTTGCCCGTATCGCTGCACCTTCTGCTGCATCCAGGCGCCCTTCAAGAGCGGCGAGGCGCTCGCCGGCTACAAGGACAGCGTCAACTCCTACCGCTTCTGGAGTCCCGCGCGCGTGCTCGACGATCTGACGTACCTGGTCGAACACCACGGCGTTCGCAACGTGAAGATCGCCGACGAGATGTTCGTGCTGAACGCGCGCCACGTGAACGCGATCTGCGATGGCATCGTCGAGCGCGGCCTCTCGCTCAACATCTGGGCATATGCGCGCGTCGATACCGTGAAGGACTCGATGGTCGACAAGCTGGCGCGCGCCGGTGTGCGCTGGCTCGCTTTCGGCATCGAGGCCGCGAGCGAGCGCGTGCGCGCCGACGTGGACAAAGGCTTCGGCGATGAGCTCGTCTACCGCACGCTCGAGAAAGTGCGCGGCGCGGGCATTCGCGTGATCGGCAACTACATCTTCGGCCTGCCCGAAGACGATCACGACACGATGCAGCAGACGCTCGACCTCGCGATCGAGCTGAACTGCGAGTTCGCGAACTTCTATTGCGCGATGGCCTATCCCGGTTCGTCACTCTACGAGCGCGCACTCACCGAAGGCTGGCCGCTGCCCGCGACGTGGGGCGGCTACTCGCAACACAGTATCGATTCGCTGCCGCTGCCGACGCGCCATCTCTCGGCCGGCGAGGTGCTGCGCTTCCGCGACGAAGCCTTCCAGACTTATTTCAAGAGCCCGCGTTATTTGTCGATGGTCGAAGCCACTTTCGGCGCCGCGACGTTGCGCGAGATCTCGGCGATGTCCGCGCACCGGCTCGAGCGGCGGTTCGCGGCGTGAGCGCACCGCTGCTCTCGGTGGTGCTGTCGTTCCGCAACGAAGCGGACGTGATCCCGGAGTTGCTCGGGCGCCTCGCGAAGTCGCTCGAAGGCGCCGGCATCACTTACGAGCTGATCTTCGTGAACGACGCCTCCACGGACGGCTCGCTCGCGCTCCTCGAAGCGCATCGCGTGCAGGATCCACGCGTGAAGATCCTGAACATGTCGCGACGC
Source organism: Deltaproteobacteria bacterium (assembly GCA_031396445.1). Classification (GTDB taxonomy): domain Bacteria; phylum Myxococcota_A; class UBA9160; order UBA9160; family PR03; genus PR03. The sequence goes on from JANNKU010000067.1 coordinate 12,619, forward strand.
TTCGGTGTGGCGCCCTGCGTGATGGCCGGCATGCAATACGCGCGCGGCGAAGCCATCGTCTACATGGACACGGATCTGCAAGATCCTCCCGAGCTGATTCCCACGCTCGTCGCGCGTTGGCGTGAGGGCGCCGACGTCGTCTACACCGTGCGCACGTCGCGGCAGGGCGAATCGGCGTGGAAGATGCGCGTGACGCGCGCTGCGTATCGCGCGATCCAGGCCGCATCGGACATCGCGCTGCCGATCGAAGCGGGCGACTTCAAGCTGCTCTCGCGCCGTGTCGTGGATCAGCTCACCGCGCTCGGCGAACAAGATCTCTACGTGCGCGGCCTCGTCACGTGGGTGGGGTTCCGGCAGGTGGCGGTGCCCTACGAACGACAGGCGCGTGGCGCGGGCGAAGCGCACTTCCCGCTGCTGCGAAGCTGGGGGCCGGTTTCGTCGTTCATCGCCGGCGTCACGTCGTTCTCGCACGCGCCGCTGGTCGCGTTCCTGCTGCTCGGTCTTGCGGGCGGTGCGCTCTCGGTGCTCGCGCTGATCGTGCTGTTGCTCGCTGGTGTCGTTGGCGCCGCGGCTTCGGGAACCGCGTGGCTCGTCGCGATCGGCGCCTTGATGTGGAGCACACTCGCGCTCGGCATCGGCGTCATCGGGCTCTATCTCGCGCGCATCCACCGCGAGGTGCTCGGGCGACCGCGCTACATCGTGGAGAGCGCCATCGGCTTCGATGAGCCGCGCTGAGCGGCCGCCTTCGGTCGCAGCGCCGCCGATCCGCGCCGGCCGCCCACTCGCTGGTGTGTTGGCGGCCAGCGCCGCGGCCGGCTTCGCGGTCGGTCTGCTCTTCCCAGCCTGGCACGTGGCGATCGAAGCGGCGCAGGTGGTGGCCGGCACCGTCGTCTACCCGAGCGACAACCCCTTCGGACTCTACGAAACAAAATTGTGGACCGGCTGGCATCAGCTCCTCGCGCCGCTGCTCGCGGCCGGCGTTCCCGAGCGCGCACTGACCTTCGCGCTCTCCGGCCTCATCGCCGCGATCTCGTTCACCGCACTCACCGCATTCGCATACGGACTCGGCGCCGACGCCGAGCTCGCGTTCGCGACGCCCTTCGTGCTCGGCGTCCTCAACCCGACGTCGTGGCAGTTCTGGTACCCGATCATCCTGCTCGGCCACGGCCACACCTACGGCATGGCGGGGCTCGCGTGGCTGGTGCTCGCGTGCGGCGTGCTCGCAACGGAACGCTGGGCGCTGGCGGCGTTCCTGGTCGGTGTCGCGCCGACGGTGCACGCATCGCTCGGTGCGTGGCTCGGTCTGCTCGCGCTGCTCTGCGGACTCGCGAGTTGGCGCGACGTGCGACCGCATCTCGCGGCGATCATGCGCGGCGGAGCGCTCGGTGCGTCGATCACAGTTCTGAGTCTTGCCGCGCATCTTTTCGGCCAGCCGGCGGCGCCGGCCGTCGATCTCGAGGTTGCGAGCCGCTACCTCGACGGCTTCGTGCGGCTTTGGGATGCGCACCGCATTCCCGGCGACGTCACTGGCTTCGGTGGCCTCATCGTGTGCATCGGCCTGATCGTCGCGGTCGCGATGCTGCGCTGCGCACGACAGCAGATCGGTGTCGCGACCGCGTTGGTGCTCCGCGTCTACGTGAGCTGTGGCGTGCTCGGCATCGCGCTCGCGCTGGTGCAGCGCTTCGTGCCGCCCGAGCAGATCCCGAACACGCTGCTGATCGCGATGCCGGCGCGGCTGCTGAATCTGCCGGCGCTCGCGTTCGTGCCGCTGCTGATCGGCGTGCTCGGGCGCTACCAGAGCGACGTGCTGGCGCGCGCATTGCTGCTCGTGCTCGTCGCAGTTGCCGCGCTGCGTCCGCTCTTCGCGGATCTCGCGCTCTACGGGTTGCCGATCGTCGGTGTCGCGACGGCGCTCGTGATCGATCGCCACGCGGATCGCCCGGGCGCGATCCGGATCGCCGTGATCGGCATGCTCGCATTCGCGGGGCTTCGCGCGACGCAGCCGACGGTGCCGATCTCGTCGCGTGATGCAGCCTCGCTTGCTGCGATGCTCACCGCGGCGGTGCTGGGAGTCATCACTGCGATGCGTAGAGCGCGCACGACCAGCGGAGATGGGCCGCTCGCGCAGCTTGCGCGTCGCTTGGCGGCACAGCCGATGCTCCTGCAACTCCCGCTGCGCATCGCGCTGCTCGCCACGATCGCGATCACCGCGCAGGCCGCGATCCACGGCTTCGATTTCCGCAGCGCGCGGATGCGCGATGGCAGCAACGATCGTGCGCTGGCCGCCGCGTCGCGAGGTAACGGTTTGCTGCTGGTGGCGCCGGGCATCTCGACGCCGCAGCTGATCACGCGCCGTCCCGTCGTGCTCGATCCCGGCGCGCTCGACATGCTGCCGTATGCGCTAGCAGGTGGACCCGAGTTCGAGCGCATGCTGCGCATCGGCTACGGCGTCGAGTTCTTTGCGCCGCCGCCGCAAGCGCTGCACACCGCCGTGCTGCCGAGCGACTTCGTGCAGCCGATCTGGGAGAAGCGCAGCGGCGCGGAATGGCGCGAAGTCGCGGCAAGTCTCGGTGTCACCGACGTGCTGGCGCCTGCGCGGTGGAAGCTCCGCGGCATGCCGGAAGTCGAGCGCAGCGGCGCATACGCGCTCTATCACCTGGCGGCGCCGACGGGCGCTGATCTGCCCGCCTCGCCGTAGCCCCAGGCGGCCAATTCAGCGCGGCGTCCGCTCTCTGTGTTGGCGTCGCATCGCTGAGGATCGCGGCGCACGCGCCCATTCGGCGAGCGCCGTGCGATCGAGTGGATCCCTGCCGGCGAGGAAGCGTTCGAGGTGCGGGAAGTCGTCGTAGCCGAAGAAGAGCTCGTCATCGACGATCATCGTCGGCACACCGAACACGCCACCCGCGATCGCAGCCTCGGTCTGCGTGCGCAGCGCCGCCTTCGCTTCCGGGAGCTGCGCGGCGGCGACGAGTGCGGCGCCATCGAGTCCGGCTTCATTTGCGATCTGCGCGACGACGCCCGCATCGCTCACATGCCGGCTCTCCGCCCACACGCCGCGCAACAAGCCACCGACCAGTCGCGTGCGCGCTGCGTCATCCATCGGAAGCGACGACGTGCGCAGCGCCAGCAGCGGATTGAAGGGGTGGAACGCGGGTGGATGCAGCGGAACACCGAGCAGTGCCGCCTTGCGCAGATTGTTCTTCGCCATCCACCATGCCTTCGGGAGAACCTCGGCGGGACCCATCTGGCCATGCGCTTCGAGCAATCCCGCGAAGAGCACGGGCATCGGTGCAATCGTGCGACCGAAGCGTTCGGCGAGCGCGGGTAGCTGCGTCCATGCGAGGTAGGCGTTCGAGGAGAGGTAGTCGATGTAGATGCGGATCGCGGTGTCGGTCATGGCGCGATTCTACGCGGCCTGTCGCTATGCTGCGCGCCGGTCCAATCCAATCGAGGAGATGTTCATGGTGCGTGCATCGAGTGTTGCGATCGGCTTCGTATTCGGATTGCTCGTTGCTACGGCTCCGGCGCTTGCAGATGTCACCGTCGCGGTGGGTCACTCGAGCTTCGACCCCGCGACGGTCACGATCAAGAAGGGCGAGTCCGTGACGTTCCACAACATCCATGAAATGCCGGGTGGCCACACCGTGGTCGCCGACGACGGCTCCTGGAAGAGCCCGCCGCTGAAGCTGAACGAAGACTTCAAGAAGACCTTCGAAGCGAGCGGGACGGTGAAGATCCACCTCGAGCAGCATCCGAAGACGACGGGCGAGATCGTCGTCGAGTAGCGCGTCAGCGCGCGGCGGCGGCGAGCACGCGCTCGAACGCGTGGGCGAAGCTGTAGGCGTCGCCGGGCCAGCGGGCGGAAACGTAGTTGCCGTCGCGCACGACGAATGCGGGGTTCGCATCGGCGAGCGAGTCGCGCTTCGTCAGCGCATGCGGACCGCGCTCGAATTGTCGCGAAGCATCGCGCAGCGCCGCCTTCACTTCGTCCTCGACATACGCCGGAGAGGTTCGGTAGTAGCGACCGAGCTTCCACGCCGTGAGGAAGTAGGCCGTGCGCTCCTGATACTTTGCAAGGCAAGTCGTGCGGCGATCGTGCAGGACACTCTTTCCTGTTGCCGGATCGATGGAGCGCGCGAGCACCAACACGCCGTGGCAGATCGCGCCGACCGGGCGCCCGCTCGCGAAGAATGCGGCGACGCGACGCTGCAGCGAATCCGAGCCGAGGTACTGCCGCATGCCGGGCGCATGACCGCCGGGCAGCAGCAGCCCGTCGTAGTCGGCGAACTCCGTCGCGCCCCATGCACGTGGCGCACGGAACGCTGGATCGGCTTCGAGTTCGCGATAGAAGGCACACGCTTCGGGCTCGGCGCCGAGCTGCCCGAAGAGCACGCCGGTGAGCAGCAACGGATCCGCCGTCGGCGCGACACCGCCGTGTTCGGTGCAGAACTCGACGCGATGGCCGGCGCGCGTGAGCAGTCGCCACGGCACCGCAACCTCGGTGACATCGAAGTCGCGATCGGGGAGCGGGATCAGAACGCGGGGCATCGTCGCCCGAACCTAGCAGCGGCTACATCGCACGCGCAGCTAGCGTCTCTCGTCAGACGCCGGTCCGGCCGATGTCCGCTCAGGAGCAACTCATGACCATCGACTACGACCCGTTCTCGCCGCGCTTTCGCTCCGATCCCTATCCGGTCTATCGCGCGCTGCGGGAACATGAGCCGCTTCACTTCGCGCCCGAGTCGAAGATGTTCTGTGTCTCGCGACACGATGATGTGAGCCAGGTGCTGCGGCGCACGGATCTCTTCTCGTCGTCGGCGATGGCGACAGTGCTGATGAACGCCGACATGGGGCCGATGCGTCCGCGTTACGCCTTCGCGCTCGCGCGCTTCCTGATGAAGACGCGGATCAATCCGATCAAGATGCAGAAGCGTGGGAACCTGACGAGCATCGATCCGCCGCGTCACGACGCGATGCGCAAGATCGTGAATCGCGCCTTCACGCCGAAGCGGATCGACGCGTGGGAGGCTCGCGCGCGCGAGATCGTTACGACGCAGCTCGCGAAGGGGAAGCGCGGCGAAGCTTTCGACGTGGTCGAGGATCTCGCGATCCCGCTGCCCGTCACGATCATCGCCGAAATGCTCGGTGTCGCGCCGGAGCGACAGCGCGATTTCAAGCGCTGGAGCGATGCGATCATCTCCGTCGCCTCAGGCTCCGCGCGGCAGAATCCGGTGGAGAGCGGGATGCTCGATGGCTTCGGCGAACTCTACGCGTATCTGCGACAGACCGTGCGCCAGCGACGCCGCGCGCCGGCTGACGATCTGGTGAGCGTGCTCGTCGATCCGTCACGGGACGGCGTTCTCGATGAACTCGACGTGGTGCAATTCGTGGTGCTGCTGCTGGTCGCCGGCAACGAGACGACGACGAACTTGATCGGCAACGCGGTCCACGCGCTGCTCGAGCATCCGGAGCAGCTCGAGCGCGTGGCGGGTGATCTCTCGCTGGTGCCGAGCCTCGTCGAAGAGACGCTCCGCTACGACGCGCCGATCCAGATGCTGTTCCGCACCGCGAGCTGCGATACGGAGATCGCCGGCACGCGCATTCCGAAGGACTCCATCGTCGTGCCGCTGCTCGGTTCGGCGAACCGCGACGAGCGCGTCTTCGATGCGCCGGATCGCTTCGACGTGGGGCGCGACGCGAAGGGGCACCTCGCCTTCGGCCTCGGCGTGCACTTCTGTCTCGGCTCCGCGCTCGCGCGACTCGAAGCGCGCGTCGCGCTCGAAGCGCTGGTGCCGCTGCTAGCGGAGTGCGAGCCGACCACCAGCGATTCACCATTCGTCGATTCGTTCCTGGTGCGCGGTCGCACGCATATTCCGATCCTGGCGACGCGCACCGTCTAGCCGCCCGAGCGCTTCACCGTCCAACCGAGCTTCGCGAGTTCCACGACCAGCAGGTCGCGGTGATCGCCCTGGATCTCGATCACGCCGTCCTTGACGGTGCCGCCCGACCCACAAATGCGTTTCAGCTTCGAGCCGAGTTCCTCGAGCGCGTCCGCGGCGAGCGGCACGCCCGTCACCACCGTCACGCCTTTGCCTTTGCGGCCCTTGGTCTCGCGACCGACGCGCACGATGCCGTCGCCCGCGTCCGGCGCCTTCGCGGCGCGCCGGCACTGGCAGTTCGCGACGGGCATCTTGCAGCCGGGGCAGATGCGGCCGTGCTGCGTCGAGTAGACGAGACCGCCGCTGCTGGCTGATTTCCTGGGCTTCATCGTCCGGATCGCCTCATTTCGGCTCGAGCAAACCGAGTTGGCGCAACACGTTTGCATGATCCCAATAGATTCTCTCGCTGCAGAGCTTGTCGCCGCGGAATTGCACGATCACCACCATGTCCACGGTGATCTTCTGGTGCGTCGGCGCCATGCCGGGCAGGAACCACGGCATCGGTTTCGCGTGCGTGAAGACGAGGTGCAGCTCATCCATCAACTGGCCGGTGCCGACGATGCGATTCGTCGGCGTCATCTGCAGATCCTCCGGCCACGACGGAATGAAGTCGTCGCGATAGAAGCGACGCAGCGCGGCCTTTCCGACACCGCCGGTGTTCGTCGGCATGTGAGTCACGGAAGCGTCGTCGACCATCGTCGCGAGCGTCGCCTCGACGTCCTTCGTCGCGAACTCGCCGGCAAGGTGCTCGGCCCAGAGTTCTTCGAGTTGCGTCGGAGTCAGCACCAGATTTGACCGATCTTGCTCCGTCAACGTCTTCATTCGGGCTCGCCCTCGGCGCTCGTGGCTCCGAAACTCGTGAGCAACAAGGCGAACAAGCCAGCCATCACCGCGACATCCGCGAAGTTGAAGATGCCCGTGCGCAGCGGGCCGATGCCGACGCTCACGAAGTCCGTCACGTGACCCTCGTTGAGAATGCGGTCGATCCAGTTGCCGAAGCCGCCACCCACGATCAGCGCGAGCGCCGCGACCTGGAATCGTGTCACGGTCTTGCTTCGCAGCACGCCAGCGGCGACGACGAGCAGGCCGAGCGGCACGAGCGCGCCGAGCAGTAGCGTGCGAACCAGCGGCGGGAGACTCGCGCCGAGGCCGAGGAACGCGCCCGCGTTGTAGGCGAGTTCGAAGCGCAGGGCACCCGACGCGAGCGACGTCACATGCGCGGGATCGATCAGCGCGGTGGCGGCGTACTTGGTCGCGTGATCGCAGCCGACGCAAGCGACCAGCACGGATACGAAGAGGAGCGTTCGTGCGTTACTCATGACTGCACCTCAGTCGCAACGAAGTTCAAGACGCGAAGAGCGCATGTACTTGATCGATCGACTCCGGGCCGTACGAAACCGGGCCGACGGGGATCGCGCCATCGATCGCATCGATCACGCGCGCGGTCCAGATCGGGCCGTAGCCGCCGCAGAGTTCGATCAGCTGGATCCCGCTCGCGACCATCTCTTTCGCAACCGGCAATGCCTGCTCCGGCGTAGCAACACCGACGATCGTCGTCGTGTTCTGCGGCGACGCGAGGCTCGCGGTGTGCACCTTCGGATCGTAGCCGGCGCCCTTCACGATGAATCCGAATCGATGCAGTGCCATCGGGTCTCCTGGTGCGGGCGAAAGTCGTCAGAATCCCGATGACGGATCGCGTCGATCGAGAATCACCGCAATCAACAGCGCGATCGATGCAACGACATCGATCATCACGATTCGCCGCAGCGCAGGGTTGTAGTCGCCGACCTGCAGCGCCAGCGCGATGAACGAGCCCATGCTGACGAAGCCCGCTGCGAATGCCACGGGCCGCAGCGCGGGCGCGAATGCCGAGGCGACGAGCAGCGCACCGACGATCGCGAAGAGCACTGCGCGATGGCGCATCAGGATCGCGAGATTCGGATCTCCGATCGCGACACCGTACAAAGAGTGGAGACGTTCAGACGAGAGCGCGCCGATGACGGGCAGCAGATTCACGATGCCCACGCCGAGAATCAACGCCGTCAGAATCGCTCGCATCGACATCTCCTGCTCGGCAACGCAAAGCGCAGATTCCCGGCTAGTGCTGGGGCACGCAGAGAAAACACGGCGGCGTCGCGTCGGTTGCACACGTCGTGCGTTCGCAGACGCCGCGGGGACCTTCGGGAAGCTGGCACTGAACGCCTGCTTCTACGCAGCGCGCTGCCGCGACGTCGGCGTGTGAGCCAGGATCGCAGGCCATCCCGACGACGAGCGCAGCGACTGCAATCGCGGAGCGGATTCGGTTGGCCATTCGTTGACCCGAGGCTACCGCGTTCTCGCCGCGCCGCGGAGCTACTGCCCGAGCGTCCACACCGAGAAGATCGCGATCGCTGCGCTGAACGCGAGCAGCGCGATCGAATCTGCGCGGGTGACGCCGAGGCTCTCGAACGCGTCGCCGCGCCCGGCGAGTCGCATCTCGCGCGCGATCAGGAACAGCGGGAACGTGACGCTGATCGCGATGAGCGCGCCGAACACCACGTAGAGCCAGACGAAGCGGATCCCGATGCGCCGCGCTTCGATCACCATGAGCACGGTCAGCGGAACCAGCAGCAAGAGCAGATCGACCGTCACCGAAGTGCTCGCAGGCGTCGCGAGCGTGGCGGGCCAGAAGCGGGCGGTTGCGAGCGCGAAGCTTGCGAACCCGCCGTCCTCCGGCAGGAAATACGCGAGGTTCTGGTTCCACGTCGCGACGAGCGCAAGCAGCGCGACCACTGCATAGGCGACACAGAGCAGTCGGCGGGAGCGCGGCACTAGCTTCGTCCCTTGGCAATCATGGCGGTCGCAGCGTTGATGCTGATCGCGAAGCGCATGTTGCCGCCGAACCTAGCATCGTCCGATTGTCGCGGGTCTGGCTCGCATCCATCCGCGCGCAGGCAGAGCTCGAAGTGAAGTCGCGCGAAGACGCGATCGAGAACGGAAAGCTCTTCCTGCGCGTGATGGGCAGCGGCGAGTGCGAAATGCTCCAGCTGGTGGACGCGCCGCCCAAGGCGTAGCCGCGATCAAGTCGATCGCAGATCGACGCCGGTATCGAGGAAGACGCGCTGGAAGTAATCCGCGTCGCGCTCGATGCCACCGAGGCCAACCCAATCCCCGTCGCTGATGGCAGAGCGCCAGCCGAGGAACGGGAGCGCGTCGGGACCAACGGGGAAGCGCAGCCGCGGGTCGTCGCTCTCGATCACGTGGCGGATCATGTCGCCAACGAGTGTCGCCGCCGCCGCGGGCTTCTCGGGATTGGTGAAGAACGCGTGGATCCGGCGCCCGTGCGGGTAGATCGTCTTCGCGTCGTATTGCGGCAGATTCGTCGTGGCCATTGCCGTATCGATGATGCCCGGCTCGACCAGCGCAACCTTGATGCCGAAGCCCTTCACCTCCTGCGCGAGCGATTCGCTGAAAGCCTCCAGCGCAAACTTCGACGCCGCGTAGGCGCTGCTCGCCGCGAACGCGATGCGGCCGGCGACCGACGTGACGTTGATGATGCAGCCCGAGCCGCGCTTGCGCATCGACGGCAACACCTGCTTCGTGCAGCGCACGGCGCCGAAGTAGTTCGTCTCCATCACGCGCCGAAATTGATCGAGACTCTCGTCCTCGACGGCGTTGATGCTGTAGATGCCCGCGTTGTTGATGAGCACGTCGATCGAAGCGCCCACCTTCGCGAAGACGGCGGCGACCGATGCATCGTCGTCCACGTCCATCGGGAGCACCGTCACCGGAAGCTTCGCCTCGGTCGCGATCTTCTCGAGATCACTCGCGGCGGGATTCCGCATCGTCGCGATCACGGCGTGCCCCGCGCGCGCCAGCAGCAGCGTTGTGTCGTAACCGATTCCCTTGCTCGTTCCGGTGATCAGGATCTTGGCCATGGCTGTTGCCTCCGTGTGTTGATCCGAACGCCCGCCGACTCGCGCGACGGCAACTATCCCGGCGCGCGCTCGAAGGTCATCACGCCCTCAGGCAGGTGATGGAAGCTCTGCTTGTCGATCGTGAAGATCACCATCTGCGGCGCCCCGTAGACGCTGGGATCGTCGAAGGTTCCCACCTTCAGCAACACCGCACCGGGAAGCGCCGACGATCGCGCCAGGATGTGCGTGCCGCAGGCTGCACAGAACTCACGCGTCACAGGATTGGGTAGATCACTGCGCTGGAATAGCTTCGGCTCGCCCTTCGTGTACTTGAAACTCGCAGCCGGCATTCCCATCACCGCATTCGGATGTCCGCCCGAGATGTACTGACACTCGCGGCAGTGACACTGTCCCTTGAAGAGCGGCGCGCCGTCCGACGAGAAGCGCAACGCGCCGCAGTAGCAACCACCTTCGATGCTCATGGTTCGGTCCCCGCGTTTGCATGGGCAGCGGCGTAGGTGCCGGCTGCTGAGGGGCGACGCTAACTCGGCCGGCAGATCGACGCGAAGTTCCAGCAATTGCGTGCTGTCCCTCCGCTGGAATTGGCTGATGGATGCTAGGTTCGACGAGTGAGATTCGAGTGGGATGCGGCCAAAGCTGCGACGAACGTTCGTCGGCACCGAGTGTCCTTCGAAGAAGCAACGACTGTTTTCGGCGATCGACTTGCGCGGACATTCCCAGATCCGGACCACTCGGACACGGCCGAGGAACGAGAGTTGACCTTCGGAATGTCAAAAGCCGGCAGGGCACTGGTGGTTGCGCACTGCGGACGACGCGGACGAACTCGAATCATCAGCGCGCGGGCAATGACGCGCTACGAAAAGCAGACCTATGAAGAAATCAACACGTAAGAAGAAGGACGAGTTGCGCGGAGAGTACGACCTGAAATCGCTCGGCAACGGCGTCAAGGGAAAGCACTACCGAGACTACGAACAGGGCACCAATCTGGTCCTGCTCGATCCCGACATCGCCGACGCATTCCCGAGCGCGAAGGACGTCAACGATGCGCTACGCGTTCTAGTGACGGTGGCCAGCAAGCGCGTGCGAAGTGGTCGCCCAGGTAGCAAGCGACCGTAGGACGGCTGGCAACTGCTCGAGTGCTTGGCGATGAGCTGCGCGTCCCTCCAATCGAGTCGCCCCTCCAGACGATGCAGGGCATCGTGACGGCATGAGCCGAGCATCCGCCACACGCGCGACTGCGTCGTTGCCGAAAACTGGGTCACCTGCGCGGCGATCTTCGCGGCGAGAGGGATAGACGAAGATGGCGGCGCGAAGGCTTCGACGCTCGAGTGGCAACGTATTCCGCGACCTCGGCTTTTCGAATGAGGAGTCTGAGAATCTACGCATCCGGGCCGAGCTGATGGTGAAACTCGCGCGGATGATCGACGACCGCGACCTGACCCAAGCAGAAGCCGCCCGCGTCTTCAGCGTGTCACAGCCTCGCGTCAGTGACCTGGTGCGCGGGAAGATCGATCGCTTCAGCATCGACATGCTGGTGAACATGCTCGCGAAGGCGGGTGTTCAGGTGACGGTTACGACGCGTGTGCGGAGGCGTGTGGCCTAGCGGGTTGGCCGCCGGAGTTCACAGCCGCGCCACCAGATTCAGCGCGAGACGCGACTCTCCAGCCGAAACAGAAAGGTGACACGATGACGGAGAGCTTCGACGTCGAGCGTTTCATCGACGACGTGAGGCACGCGAACGTCGGAGAACAACGAGCGGTGGACGAGGTCCTGGCCCGCGCGGTATCGGACCCCGCTCGAATCCTCGCCGGCCTGGGCGAACCAGAAGAGGCGGGACTCGAAGTCCTCCATCGTGCGGACGATCTCACGATTCTCAAAGTGATCTGGGCGCCGCAAATGGTCCTGCTGCCGCACAATCACAACATGTGGGCCTCGATCGGGATCTACACCGGGCGCGAGGACAACATCGTCTGGCAGCGCAAGGGATCCAAGGTCGAGGCGATCGGAGCGGCGTCGTTGTCGGAGAAGGAAGTGTTCCCGCTCAAACAGGATGCGATCCACTCGGTGATCAACCCCATTCGCCGCTTCACCGGAGCCATACACATCTACGGTGGCGACTTCTTCGCGCCCGGCCGGAGCGAGTGGAACGCCGAGACACTCGCGGAGCGCCCGTTCGATGTGGATGCCGTTCGCGAGAGTTTCCGCGAGGCGAACGAGCGCTTCGAGGCGAAGCGGTAGCTACGCGGCGCCGCTCAACGGCTCGGTGCTCACGATTCTTGTTCATGATCGGCGAGCACCTCGCAGATCACAGCTTTCGCATGATTCGCCCTGAGTGGAAGCGTGTCGTTGTAGTAGGGAAGCGCGACAATTGATGTCGACAGCGCCAGCCCCCGACCTCGCGCCCAAGTCGCGTCGTCGAATCCAAGCGCCTCGCGATAGGCTTCACGGCTTGCGCCACGGAAGAGGTTCCAGGCGGGAAGCAGCTCTGTGGCCGGATCGCCCACGCCGAGGCCGCCCCAGTCGATCACCGCGCTGAGCCTACCGTCTGTGAGCAGCAGGTTGTCTGGCATCAGGTCGCCGTGCAGCCACGTTGGAGGCCCGTCCCAGACGGGGGCCGCGAGGTCGTGCTCCCAGGCTCGCATGACGGCCTGCGTGTCGACAAGGCCCTCCGACTCTCTGACGCTTTTGCGAGTCATTTCGTCTCGGGTAGCAAGCGGCACACCGCGCCAAAAGTTGTGCGTTCCTGGTGTTGGTCCGCCCGTCGTATCGATCGCGATCAAGGCGCGCACGAACGCGGCGAGCGTAGTGGCCGCCTCGATGGGGTCGGCCAAGCGCTCCAGCCTCGCCTCCTCGCCGTCAAGCCATCGGACGATCGACCACGCCGCAGGGTATTCCCTGCTGGGCGCACCGCGGGCCAGCGGTTCCGGAATCAAGAGTGGGAGATGAGGAGCAAGCCTTGGCAGCCAGTGATCGAGCTTCTCGATCTGGGCGTCCCTTACGGGCCGATACGGCAATCGGAGTGCCATCGCGTCACCGAGCCGGTATATCGCGTTCTCGGTGCCGGAGCTTGGCACGGCCGTCACGGATAAGTCGGCCCAGTGAGGGAACTGATCTGCGAGTAGACGCCGGACCAGGAGTTCATCGGTGTCAATCTGGTCAGCGTGGATCTTGGTCGCGCTCATCGCAGTGGGCCAGACATCTGCTCGATCGACGCCGTCAAGCTCGGGCCCTCGTGTACACCGCTTCCCGCCCGCTCAACGGCTTGCGCATCAGCTGCGGCGCGCAGCGCCGTCAGCTGCATGCTTATGTGTTCTCATCCCGGTGTAGCGGTCAACGGGAACAGTCACTCCCGTCGGCCTTCACTCAACCGGAGCGTGGCAGGCCGACCATTGCAAGGCCCGTCCAATGAGGCCGATAACAAGAATGCGCCGCCACGCTCCCTGCTGCCGTGTAGCTCGAACAGTCGCCAGGGCCTCGAGCCCGAACCTGTAAGCCCGAGTCACGCTGCATCGAGGAACCTACCATGAAAGAGGATTGCACCGCTGTCGGCGTCGACGTTTCGAAGCATCGCCTCGACTTTGCATCGCTCGGGTCTGAACAACGAGGCTCCGAGCCCAACACCGAGTCGGGTATCGCGGCGCTGGTGAAGGTGCTCGCTGCGATCGAGCCGCACCGCATCGTGCTCGAAGCGACCGGCGGCTACGAACGCGCCGTCGCTCGCGCTCTCTTCGATGCAGGGCTTCCCGTGTGCGTCGTCAACGCGCGACAGATCCGCCACTTCGCGAAGGCGATCGGTGTCACGGCCAAGACGGACTCGATCGACGCCGAAGTGCTCGCTCGCTACGGCGCCATGGTCTGTCCGCCGCTTCGCCCGTTCAAGGCCGAGAACGAGCAAGAGATGGCGGATCTCATGGCGCGGCGCAGACAGCTCTTCGCGATGGTCGTGATGGAGAAGAATCGACTCCAAGCGCCGAGCCGCGCGCAGGCGATCCGCATCGCGGCACACTTGCGTTGGCTCGAGCGCGAGATCGAGCGTGTCGATCGCGATCTCGATCGCTGGATCGCAGCCGATCCGCAGCGAGTCGAAACCGACGCCATCCTGCAGAGCACGCCCGGTGTCGGTGCCGTCGTGGCGCGGACGCTCATCGCCGATCTGCCGGAGCTCGGGACGCTCGGAAAACGCCAGATCTCCGCCCTCGTCGGACTCGCGCCCTTCAACCGCGACAGCGGTGCGATGCGCGGCATCCTCTACATGGCCGCGCTTACCGGAGCGCGGTTCAACCCCGTGCTCGCCGCGTTCTACAAGCGCCTATGCGACGCGGGCAAGCCTAAGAAACTCGCGCTCGCTGCAGTCGCTCACAAGCTTCTCATCATTCTCAACGCGATGATGCGAAACCGCTCGCACTGGGCTCATGAATCAGGGGGGACTTGAAACACAGTCCCTTGTTAGACGTCATTCCTGCTACTTGGCAGATTCGTGGAGAGCACCGAGCACTACTTTCTTGAAGCGATTGGTGCGGGACGCGGGCCGTCCATGTGAATGGCATCGCCACGGATGCGCTCGATGCGCATGGCACCCAGGAAGGGATAGGCGTGCCGCCGCGCGACAGCGAGCTTGGCGACGCTTCCCATCTGGATCTCCTCAACGCAGACGACGAACTCATACTCACCGGCGTTCAGCTCTCTTGAACAACTGTCCGGTGCGACTCGAAAGGCGTGCGACACGGCGGCGAGAACTGAGGAACCCATTGTCCCGTTGAGAGAAACCGACGCGACCCACGCTCCGTCCGCAGTCTTCGAGACGTTGGAAAGGGTGAGTGCGAAGTGGTCCTCGGGGCCTGGGCCCAGGACGGCGACACTCCCGCCTTGCACCAGGTCTACTTTCAAATCCCGCACGAGTACGTCGATGTCCTTCGGAAGCTTCTCGAAGAGAGGTGCCGCGAAGGTCCACGATGCCATAGCGCTCTCGACTCCGCGCTCCACGGAGTAGCGCCACGCGAACGCCAGCGCGGCGGTGAGTGCGGCAGCAGCAGCGGTTCCAGCGACCCGTCGAACGAGCTTGTACTGATACCAGCGCGGGCCGACCGAAGCGGCAGTCTGGGCCTCGGCCCTAGCGCCGTAGCTCGCGTTTCGTTTCGCCCTTCGCTTCGCCTTGGTGGACGGACTCATGTTCTCCGATGACGTCTAACGGCTCGGTGCTCACCTGCGCGGCTCAGCGGCTGCCGAGCACCGGCCGAGGCAGACCCTACGCCGCTAGGCGGCACCGTGCCACGATGCGGCGCCGCTGGGTTGCGTCAGGTGCAGCACCTTGTTGGGCGGCGGTCCGACTTGTATCACGGCTCTGTGACTGTGCTCCGGCTGAAGCCCTCAGCGCGAGCATCGCGGCTCCGGTGGATGCACGTGCTCATAATCGAGTACATGCTCGAAGCCCATGCGTGCGTACACGGGACGACCCAGCTTCGATGCCTGAAGGCTCGCGATACCACAGCCGAGCTCTCGGCCTCCAGCTGCGGCGGCCCAGGTGAGTGCCTCGCCGTAGCCTCGTCCTCGCTGCTCCTCGATTGTGGCGACCCAGTAGATCCCAGCGACGGCGCCAGTCGCGACCAGCATCGAGGTTGCGACCACTACGCCCTCGACGAGCCCTGCGTAGAGGCGCACCTGGGGCAACCCAAGAAACCGATCGTTGAGGAAGATGTGAGCCGCGGCAACCGGGTAACCAAATCCCTTGAACGCGGCTTCGCGGAATGCAACGAGCTCTCTGGGCGTACGCACCGCCTGGATTGCCAGATGCGTCGGAGGTGTCTTAAGCGATACGGGCATCGCGAAAGTCATCCCGGGAGTCGGATCATTCCTCCGGCACCAGCCACTCGACTCGAGCCTCTGTACCGATTGACGGTGATCGCCACGGAACGCAAGCCTGAATGGAAGCTTGCGATCGGCGAAATAGGACCGGACCGCCGCGGCTGTTGCACTGAGGCCATCGTATGGAGGCTTGAGAAAGCCCCAATTGAGCTGCTCCACCGGTAGCCCGCAGGAGACGATGGCGACGTCTCCGCGCTCGAGGTACTCGCCCGTGTCCGAGAAGCTGGCGAAGATGCGGTTTGCGTCGAGGTAGTTGTAGTCGAGTGCGGACAACTTCAACGGCTGCGGACCCCTGTCGATGAAGTCGCTACCAATCTCCGGCCGCCCAACGG
>JANNKU010000076.1:0-24544 GCA_031396445.1 Deltaproteobacteria bacterium
CGTGCGCTGGTGCGCGCCCCCAACCGGCTTCCTGCAGGCGCCGCCGACGCCGCGCCTACCGGAAGCGAATCTTCGGCAACGACGCCGATCGGAGGAGGGGAATTTCTCTTCTACCGAAGTAGATCTTGGCTGCAGTCCAACAGGTCTTCAACTGCCAAGTCGCAGTCTATGCCGCCAACCGCAAACACTGCAAAATTCGCAGTCTACTCCCATCTCGTCGGGAAATAGGCTGCGGGTTTCGGCTGTCTTTGCGCGGCGAAGTCGCTGGAACTAGGCAGCGCGAATCGATCGGAGTCTCGATTCCGGCTACGCCGCGTGTTCGTGCGCCCCGCCGTTCACGGCGTAGTCGCGCATCCTCTTGCGTTTTCTCGGTAGCGATGAAGTGACGCTCTCCGCACCTTGCTCTCACTTCCGCCGCTCCATCCTCTCCAACCGCCACGCCATCACCCGATGAAACGGCTCATGCCCATGCGTGAACACCCACTGCAACAACCCCGGCGCCACCGCATGCACCACCTCCAGCGCCGTCGACCACCGCGGCGCAACACGAACCGGCCGCTTCACGATCGCCCAGCCGATGCGTCGCGCAGCTTGCTCGGCGCCGAGTGCGGGGAAGGCGTCGTAGATGCGTGTCGGGGCGAGCATCGCGGTGCGAACCAGCGGAATCTGCATCGTCGTGACTTGGATGCCGCGGCCGCCGAGTTCCAGTCGAAGTGTGCGGGCGAAGTGATCGGCCGCGGCCTTGGCGGCCACGTACGCGGCGAAGTTCGGGGCGCCCGTTTGCACGCCGATGGTGGAGATCTGCACGATGTGTCCGCCGCCGCGTTCGAGCATGGCCGGGAGCAGGCCCAGCGTCAGCGCCATCGGGCCGAGGTAGTTGACGGTCATCAGACGCGCGAGGTCTTCGGCTTTGTAGTCGATGACTGCGCGCCGGATCGAGTGGCCCGCGTTGTTGACGAGAATGTCCACGGGGCCGTCGTCGCGCACGATGCTCTCCGCGAGAGCCCTACACGAATCGACGTTCGAGAGGTCCGCCGCGCGCACCGATGCGCGGCCGCCGAGCCGTTCGCACTCTTCGGCGACTTGCTCGAGTTCCTCGCCGCGGCGTGATACGAGCACGAGCGCTGCACCCGCTTTTGCGGCTTGCAGCACGAAGGCGCGGCCGATGCCCGACGACGCGCCCGTGACGAGCATGCGCCGGCCGCGAAGGGCAATGCGGAGGCGCTCGAGATATTTCTGCTCCGCGTTCGCCCGCCAGCGCTGCAGCACGGTCTCGCTCCCGATTGAGAATGTGGAGGTCGCACACACTACAAGGTCGATGCGAGCAATCTCCTGCTTCCGGCGAAATCGCCGCCACTCGCGCGCCGCATCGCGTCGAATCCGCCGCTCAGAGGGCGAGGCCCGTCCCCGCGACGCGGATCCGCTGAACGAACGGTAGTCAGCGGCTGCGATCCCACGTATGGTGGGCCCAACTCGAGCGCAGCCATCTCGCCGTCCATTCCGCGCGAGGGCTTCGACGCCAACCGCGGAGACCTGTCCTTGCACCCGATTTCCCGCTGCGGGCGTCGTCGTCAATCCCATCTCTTATTGCGCGCATTGCTGTGGGTCGGAGCGCTGGTCGCGTCCGCCTGGGCGCCGGGCGCGCGGGCGCACGACGCGACCTTCCCGCTCGCAGGCGACACGATCCAGATTCAAACCGATCAGGGCGCCGGCAACGAGATATTCCAATTCGAGGCGGCGGGCCCGGAAGTGCCGCTGCTCGATCACGATCCGCGCCAGGACGGCACGTCGATTTTCGTGCGCGGGCTCGGCGACAACGCCGGCCGCAGCGCCCTCGCGACACTCGATCGCAACTTCTGGACGGCGACCGCGAGCGGCTACGCCTACGAAGATCCGGCCGGCACGCGCGGCGGCATCACGCATGTGACGTTCGAATCCGGGCTGCTCAACATCCAGGGCTCTGGCGCGAACTGGGGCTGGGCGCCGGCAGGCGCGCAGGACGAAGTCTGGGTGCACATGCGCATCGCCGACACTTCACTCTGTTCGAGCTTCCCGTCCGCCACCGCGACGTCGAACGGCGCGGGACACTTTGCAGCGTCTGGCGCGAGTGAGCCGGAAGAATGCCCGGAGCAGATCTGCGGCGACGGCGTTCCGCAGATGCCCGAGACCTGCGACGACGGAAACCTCGCCACCGGCGATGGCTGTGAAGTCACTTGCGAAACCGGCCCCTGCAACGCGCAGAGCTTCACGTCCACGTTCCAGGCGATCCAGACCGTCGTCTTCGAAGGCGGCTACGGCTGCACCGACAGCACCTGCCACGATTCCGTAGCGCCGAAGAACGGTCTCGAGTTGACGAACGTGGTGGCATTCGATGAGCTGCTCGGCCTCGACGGCACCGGCCAGCCGTCGGACGATTACCCAGCGCTGAAGCTGATCGAGCCGGGCGAACCGGAGCTCTCCTACCTCTTCATCAAGCTCGCGGCGAAGACCTATCCCAACTCCGTGTTCACCGTCGATCCGGGCACGGGCATGCCGAGCGGTGGCAAGGTCGCGGTTTCGCAGGAGCACCTCGAAGCAGTGCGCAAGTGGATTCGCGGCGGCGCGCCACAAGAAGGTGTCGTCTCCGGCACGCAAGAGCTGCTCGGTACCTGTCTGCCGCCGCCGACACCGCTGAAGATTCCGGTGCCCGCGCCGCCGCCGGCCGGCACCGGCGTGCAATTCCAGCAATCGCCCTGGGATCTCCCGCCGACGACGCCCACCACGAGCGGCGAAGATGAAGTCTGCATGAGCACCTACTACGACGTGTCGGCGCTCGTACCCGAGTGGGCGAAGATGCCCTGCCCCGAAGGCTTGCAGGTACAGCGCGCGTGCTCGAACGCGCTGACCACCGCATGCAGCGCAGACTCGGAATGCGCGGGCGGAACCTGCACCGGCTACCTGAAGAATTTCAACAACCCCACCAACGAGTGCTTCCGCTATCACAAGCAAACGCTGCTGCAGGATCCGCAGTCGCATCACAGCATCATCCAGCTCTACACGGGCGCATACGGCTTCGATCACGAAGGTTGGGGCGATTGGACGACGAAGCTCGAGCCGACGGATCCCGACTACGCGCTCGAACACGGCGCCGCGTGTGATCCGTCCGTGATCGACCCGGCGCGGGGATTCAATCCCGGTTGCAGCGGCGCGGTGATCTCGTCGGTTGCGTGCGGCGGCTACGGACCGCCCGATGCGAACCAGTTCTCTGTCACCGGCCAGGGCGGAAACCTCGCGCGCTTCAGCGGATCGCAGGAACCGTATTACGAGCAGACGCTGGCCGATGGCGTCTACGCGATCTCGCCGCTGCGCGGCATCGTGGTCTGGAACTCGCACGCCTTCAATCTCACCGAAACGGACTCGACGATGGCGCAGTTCCTGAATCTCGAGTTCGCAACGCCCGAAGATCAGCTCTATCCGCTGCACGACATCTTCAACGCGCGCTGGATCTTTGCGCAGGACGTGCCCGCGTTCGGATCGCAGGAGATCTGCGCGTCGCACACGATCGAGGAAGGCGCGCGACTCTTCGAGCTGGCGTCCCACACGCATGTGCGTGGCGTGCGCTGGCGAACCTGGGCGCCGCCCAACACGCCCTGCCAGCCTGGTTGCCCGACACAGTATCTGGTCAACAATCTCTTCAACCCGTGCCGGCCCGATCCGGATCTTCCGATCTGCGCAGGTCCGCGCGCGGATGCGCCGCTCTATTTCAGCTCCGACTACTCCGATCCGTTGCAGCTCACCTTCGATCCGCCGATCGCGTACGACGACCCGGACATCGAGGACCGCACGCTGCTCTTCTGCGCGCGCTACGACAACGGATCGGGGCCGGGCAGCCCGCCCGTGAAGCTGCGCTCGGAGTCGCCCTACCCGCCCGACTTCCCGGGCGGTTTCCCGACCGGTGAGGTTCTGAACGCGGTCGGCGTTGGTGGCCCGTGTCCGATGCGGGTCACCACTTGCGCGGACGGGCCGAACAAGGGCGTCGTATGCGGCACCAACGCGGCGTTGGACCACGCCTTCTGCGGCGATCCTTTGCTCGAACTCTGTGACGCGTGCCCGACGCGCGGCGGCGTCACCACTTCGGACGAGATGTTCATCCTGCTCGGGAGCTACTTCATCCCGGTGCCGGAGCCGGATGTCGCGTGGCTCGGCGGCGCGGCGATCACCGCGCTCGCGTTCGCGAAGCTGCGGCAGAGGCGTCGGTAGCCGACGCCCGTGATGCGAGTCACGCCGGTGGTTGCTGTGCTGCTCGCGATCGCTCTGCTCGGCGCGCTCTCGATCTGGGGACGACGCGCGCTGCGCGTCCATCAGATCGAGCGCAACGAGATGACGTGGCAGACACCGGCGGAGTCGTTGCCGGCGGATCGCAGCGGCATCGAGGCGATCCGCGAAGTGACGTGGTCGCTCGCGGACGCTTCGCGGCAACGCGCATTCTACGTGCCGGGCACGAACGGCATCGTCGTCGTCGTGCTGCACGGTTCGCCGGGAACGGCGCTCGGCATGCTGGCCGAGGCACGCGGTCTCGCGCAGCGCGGCTACGGCGTGCTGCTGCTGAACCTGCCCGGCTACGGCGGCTCCGAAGGAGCGCGAAGCTGGGGCCAGAACTTTCGCGAAGCCCTGCGCGCCGCGGTCGACTTCGCATCCGCAGAGCCCGGCGTGCGCGCGATCGCGGTGTATGCGTACTCGATGAGCACCGCCGTCGCGCTGCAAGTCGCCGCGGACGAGCCGCGCATCCGGGCGCTCGTGCTGCTCGCGCCGTTCACCGACATCGCGGCGCAGCGCGCCTACCAACACCGATCGCGTGTGCCGGGCGTCGCCGCGGTCGCGATCCCGACCGACCGGTACTTGGGGCTCGCGATCGAGGAACTCGACGCCACCGATGCCACGCGCCGGCTCGGCGACCGCCCGCTGCTGCTGATCGTCGGCGACCAGGACGAATCGATCCCGCTTTGGATGCCGCGTCGTCTCAAGGAGCTCGCCGGGAAGGCCGACCTCTGGGAGGTTGCGGGCTCCGGCCACACCGACGTCGTGCGACACGTCGGGCCTGCCTACTTCGACCGCATCGATGCGTTCCTCCAACAGCATCTGAGCCCGTGGATGAGCGCCCCATGACTCACTTTCGCGACGACAACCCCGGATGGATTGGCTACTCGATACGAGAGGACGGTGAGATCGCGATGCAGCAAGTGGGTCGGACGTGAATGACGCCAACGACACCGCGCTGCGCGTGCGCCGCGTCGCGGCTGCATGCAAGCAGCTCGGCGTGGACGTCTCGACGATCGGCGACGAAGACAACCTTTATGAAGCCGGCATGAACTCGAGGGCCAGCGTGAACCTGATGCTCGGCCTCGAGAACGAGTTCGAGATCGAGTTCCCGGACCGTCTGCTGCGGCGCGATGTCTTTGAAAGCGTCGCGTCGATCGCCAGCGCGATCGACAAGCTGCTGCGGAGCTGACGGTGGCGCGCGACGAAGCTGCGCGCGCACTGCAATCGGCGCGCGACCTCGTCGCCGAAGTGACGCGCATCGGGGTCGAAGTCGCGCGGCCCGCGGCCCGCGCCGTCGATGCCGCCGCGCGCTTCCCCGCCGAGACTTTCGCGGCGCTGCGCGCGTGCGGCGCACTCGGCGCCGCCATTCCGATCGAGATGGGCGGCGCCGGACTCGGCGTCGGCGCGCTCGCCGCGTGCTGCACCGCGCTCGGCCAGCACTGCGCATCGAGCGCGATGATCCTCGCGATGCACCACATCCAGATCGCGTGCCTCGTCCAGCATCGCGGCCGTTCGCGCGAGATCGACAGCTATCTGCGTCGCGCCGCCGCGGAGCAGCGTCTCGTCGCGTCGGTCACCTCCGAGGTCGGCACCAACGGCGACATGCGCAGCAGCGTCGCCGCGATCGACGAGCAGGGCGATCGCGTCGCGCTGAAGAAGCACGCGACGACCGTCTCGTACGGTTGCCATGCCGACGACCTGCTCGTCACCGCGCGCCGCAACGCCGGCGCTTCGCAGCACGATCAGGTGCTCGTGCTGCTGCTCGCGGGCGAGTTCACGCTCCAGCCGACGGGAACCTGGGACGCGCTCGGCATGCGCGGCACGTGCAGCGTGCCGGCGACGATCGACGGCGGCGGCGCGCGCGGCCAGGTACTGGGCGAAGCGTTCGGCGACGTCGCGGCACACACGATGGTGCCGGTGTCGCACGTGCTCTGGGCGAGCGGCTGGCTCGGCGTCGCGAGCGACGCATTCTCGATCGCGCGCGAGAAGCTCCGCAGCGAAGCGCGCGCGGATGGCGGTGCGGTGCCGGGCATGGCGCAACGCCTCTCCGATACCGGCGCGAAGCTGCAGCTACTCCGCGACGAGGTGTCGAGCACCACCAGCGAGTACGCGCGCCTCGTTGCCGACGGCGACCGCGCCGCGATCGGCAGCCTCGGCACGGCGCTCCGCATCAACAACCTGAAGCTCTCGGCGTCGCGACTCGCCGTCGAGATCGCGAGCGACGCGCTGTCGATCTGCGGCATCGCCGGCTATCGCAACGACTCGCCGTACAGCGTCGGCCGCCAATTGCGCGATCTGTTGTCGGCGCCGCTGATGGTCCACAACCAGCGCCTGCTCGAGACCAACGCGTCGCTGTCGATGGTCGGCACGGTGGCCAGCAAGTGGGAGCCGTGACGGGCGGATCGCCCAACATCGACGCGCAGCGCGACGCGTTTCGGCGCGCGCTGTTCGATGCGGGGTTGCTGCTCGACACCGGCGTGCGTGGCGTCTTCGGGCGCGGCCGCGCGTTTCAGACGGTGGTCGCGGCGCTCGAGCGGCTGCTCGATGGACCGTGCGGCGAGAGCGGCGCCGAGCGCGTCTTCTTTCCGCCGCTGACGCCGAGCGCGGTGCTGCAACAGACCGGCTTCCTCGAAAATTTCCCCAACCTCTGCGGCTTCGTACACGCCTTCGAAGGCGACG
This sequence comes from Deltaproteobacteria bacterium, assembly GCA_031396445.1. Lineage (GTDB taxonomy): Bacteria > Myxococcota_A > UBA9160 > UBA9160 > PR03 > PR03. Next base: position 6,979 of record JANNKU010000076.1, read on the forward strand.
AGCGCGCGCACCAATCGCTGCTCGCGCGCGCCGGCGCCGGCGAGAAGTGGAGCGACGCGCTGTGCCCGACCGAAGTCGCGCTGACGCCGGCGGCTTGTTACCCGCTCTACCCGACGTTGCGCGGCACGCTCCCCGAAGCCGGACGCCTCTTCGACTTCAGCGCGCACTGCTTCCGCCGCGAGCCGTCGGACGATCCCGCGCGGATGCAGGCGTTCCAGGTCCGCGAGAACGTGCGACTCGGCGCGCCCGCTGCGGTGCAGGCGTGGCGCAAAGAATGGATGGAGCGCGGGCGCGCGCTCATCGCGTCGCTCGGCGTTCCGGCGCGTCTCGCACCGGCGCACGATCCGTTCTTCGGACGCGGCGGACGCATGCTCGCCGCGAACCAGATCGACGACGAGCTGAAGTTCGAGCTGCTCGTTCCGATCTGGTCCGAGGACGCGCCCACTGCCGTCGCGTCGTTCAACTATCACCGCGATCACTTCTCGAAAGTCTTCGGCATCCGCATGCCGGACGGCGCCGACGCACACAGCGCTTGTCTCGGCTTCGGGCTCGATCGCATCGCGATCGCGTTGTTCCGCTTCCACGGCCTCGAGCTGCAGCAGTGGCCCGACGCGGCGCGCGGACGCCTGCTCGGATGAACGCGGCGCCCGAACGCTTCGCGCAGGGCCACGTCGCGCATCCACTCCACGACGCGAGCCGCGATTGGCCCGAGACGAACTGCTACGTCGACGTCTGGATCGAGGTGCTCGCGGCGCTCGGCGTCCCCGTCGAAGCCTGTCTCGGCTTCACGCTCGCGTCCGACTTCGAACTCGATCAGTGGACTTTCTTCAAGCCGCCGCACGCCGACCTCGAACGCCTCTACGGAGTGCAGGTCGAGGAGCTGACGCTGTGGCGACCGCTCGCGCTGCATCTGCGCACCCACACGCTGGCCGGCAACGTCCCGTTCGTGGAAGTGGACTCGTACTTCTTGCCCGACACCAGCGGCACCGACTACCAGCAGCAACACCAAAAGACGACGATCGGCGTCGTAGCCATCGATCTCGAAGCGCGCCGGCTGCGCTACTTCCACAACCGCGGTCTGCACGAGGCGACGGGCGATGACTTCGCGTCTTTGCTGCGTATCGATGCACAAGCGGGCGATGACCACCTTCCGCCGTACTGCGAGATCGTGAAGCTCGCGCGCTTCGAGCGACTCGGCGACGCAACTCTGCGTGAGCGCGCGTTCGATCTCGCGCGCCGGCACTACGCGCGTCGCCCCACCGAGAATCCCGTGCGCCGCTACGAGCGGGGATTCGCCGCGCATCTCGAGTTGCTGCTGGCCGGCGATCTCGCGGTCTTCCACGCCTACGGTTTCGCGTCGGCGCGACAGCTCGGCTCGGGCTTCGAGCTGCTCGCGTCGCATCTGCGTTGGCTCGACGCCGGCGGCGCTTGCGCGAACGCGGCGAAATCGTTCGCGGGCATCTCGGCCGCTGCGAAGACGTTCTTGCTGAAGCTCGCGCGAATCGCGAACGCCGGCCGCGCGCGCGATGTCTCGTCGAGTTTCAACGAAATGGCAGACGGCTGGGAGCGCGGCATGGATCAACTCGCGGAGACGCTCGGGCGGTGACGTCGCCGGAGCGCAGTGCCGACGTCGCGATTGCGCTCGGGATCGCCGGCGTCGAGGGTCAGCGCGAGCTGCTGCTGTCGCACGGCTGGGAGGTCGCGAGCGTCGCGCCCGGCAGCGCAGCAGATCCCGCGGCCGCCGCATCGGCGGGTGCGTGGCGCGCGATCGAACGCGTCGGGCCGATGGCTGCGGTCGATGACCGGATCGCCGCCGGCACGCTCGATCAATTCGATCACTGGTATCGCTGTCGCTTCGCGGCGACCGATCGAGACGCCGGTCGCACGCTGCTCTGCTTCGACGGCCTCGCGACGATCGCCGAAGTGTGGCTGAATGGTCGCCACCTGCTGCGCAGCGACTCGATGTTCCTCGCCCACACGCGCGACGTCACGGCTTCCTTGCGCGACACCAACGAGCTGGTGATCCGCTTCCACGCGCTTGCACCGCTGCTGCGCGAGCGACGACCGCGCGGACGTTGGCCCACCCGCCTCGTATCCGAACGGAACCTCCGCTTCGTGCGCACCGCGCTGCTCGGCTACCTGCCGGCGTGGTGCCCGGATGCGAAGGTCGTCGGACCGTGGCGACCGATTCGGCTGATCACGCAAACACGTGTCGCGGTCGAGAGCGCGCAACTCGTTCCCGGCTTCGAACGCGGCGTCGCGCGCTTGGCGCTGCGCCTGCGGTGCCGCTGGCTCGACGCTGCGACCCCGACGTCCGCGACGCTGCGCGTCGGGCCCGAGTCGGCGGGCGAGTCGGCGTGCGAGTCGGCGCCGCTGCGCTGCGAGCCGGGGCCCGATGGAACCCTGGTGGTGTACGGCGACTTCGAGAGCCGCGACCTCGCACCGTGGTGGCCGCACACGCACGGAACGCCGGCGCTGCATCCAGCGGCGGTCGAGTTCGCGACCGCGCGCGGCCCGCTCCGCATCGATCTCGGCGCGATCGGCTTCCGCAGCGTCGCACTCGCTGGCGGCGATCTCGACACCTTCCGCATCGAAGTGAACGGCGAACCGGTGTTCTGTCGCGGTGCGTGTTGGACGCCACTCGATCCGGCGCGGCTTCACGTTTCCGAAGCGCGAATGCGCGAGGCTCTGCTGCAAGTGCAGGCGGCCGGCATGAACATGCTGCGCCTAGGCGGCACGATGCCGTACGAGAGCGACGCGTTCCTCCGCCTCTGCGATGAACTCGGCATCCTCGTCTGGCAGGACTTCGCGTTCGCGAACTTCGACTACCCGGCAGACGCTGCGTTTCTCGATCTCTGCGCGCGCGAGGCCGAGCAAGTGCTCGAGCGCAGCACCGGGCGCTGCTCGCTCGCCGTCGCGTGCGGCGGCTCCGAGGTGCAGCAGCAGGCCGCGATGATGGGTCGCCCGCGCGACGAATGGGAGCACGCCCTCTTCGACGCGACGCTGCCGGGTGTCTGCGAGCGCCAGCGTCCAGATCTGGTGTACGTGCCGTCGAGCCCGTGCCGCGGCGACCTGCCGTTCCACGTGCGCAGCGGGCCGAGCCACTACTTCGGCGTCGGCGCGTATCGCCGCCCGATCGAGGATGCGACGCTCGCGGGCGTTCGCTTCGCATCCGAGTGTCTCGCGTTCTCGAACGTCCCCGAGCCGGCGAGTCTCGAAGCGGCGCTCGGCGACGCAGCGCTGCTCGCCCACGATCCGCGCTACAAGGCAGGGGTGCCGCGCGATTCAGGCGCGGGCTGGGATTTCGCCGACGTGACCGATCACTATCTCGAAGCGCTCTTCCATCTGGACCCGCACGCGCTGCGCGCTGCGGATCCCGCGCGCCATCAATCGCTGTGTCGCGTCGCGACCGGCGAGACGATGGCAGCCGTGCAGCAGCGCTGGCGCCCGCGCAATTCAACGTGCAGCGGCGCGCTCGTCTGGCTGCTGCGCGACATGCGGCCGGGCGCCGGGTGGGGACTCGTCGATGTGTCGGGTTTGGCGAAGGCGCCGTACTACTTCCTTGCGCGCGCGTGGGCGCCGCTGGCGCTGTGGCTCGCGGACGACGGCGTCGACGGCGTGCGCGTGCAGCTCGCGAACGACACGCCGCGCGCACAGCGCGGAACGCTGTCGATCGCGTTCCATCGCGCCGACGGCACGATCGCCGAGCGCACGCAGAGCGACGTCGAGATCGCGCCGCGCAGCGATCGCGCGTGGAGCGTCGAAGCGCTGCTCGGCCACTTCGTCGATGCGAGCTGGGCCTATCGCTTCGGACCGCCGGGGTACGACGTGCTCGTCGCGCGCTTCGAGTCGCACGGCGACGGCCCGGCGGACGAGCGCAGCGTGTCGGCTTTCCACTTTCCCGCCGGCCTGCCCGCGGACGCGACGCACGATGTCGGGCTCAGCGCCGTCGCCGAGATCGGGTCGGACGGAAGCTTTCGCGTGACGGCCCGCAGCGAGCGCATCGCTCGCTGGGTCGCCGTCGAAGCGCCCGGCTTTCGGGCCAGCGACGCGTACTTCCACATCGCGCCGGGGGGATCACACGTCTTCCGACTGCTGCCGCTCGCAGCGAACGCGCCGCTGCGCGCGCAGCTCCGGCCGCTGAACGCGCGCACCGCGACACCGATTCGGGTCGCGAGCGAAGCCGATGCCCTGAACGCGAAGAGCGAGCGGATGTGAGCGCCGCGCCCGGCCCCGACGGCATGTACGCCGGCTGGATCGAGACGGCGCAGGGGCCTCTCTTCGCCTGTTACCACCCGGCGCAAGGCACGTCGCAACGCGACGTCGCGGTGCTGCTTTGTGATCCGATCGGCTCCGATCGGATGAATCTGCACCTCGCCTACCGCGCACTCGCGATCGAACTCGCCGCGAGCGGATTCCCGGTGCTGCGCGTGGACTACCGCGGCACCTGCGATTCCGCCGGCTACCCGCGCGACGCGGGACAAGTCGAGGCGTGGCTCCAGAGTCTTCACGACGGCGCAGACTGGTTGCTGCGCCGCAGCGGTCGCCGCGAACTCGGCTGCTTCGGCGCGCTGCTCGGCGGCACGATCGCAACGGTGTTCGCAGCGCGCCGAAGCGACGTGCGCAGCCTCGCGCTCTGGGGCGCGCCGCTCGGCGGCAACGCGTACTTGCGCGAAATGCGCGCGTTCGCGGCGCTGCGCGGCGAACCGAGCGCGGCTCCGCGTCCGGTCGATTGGCGGGAAGGGGATCGGGAAGCGATCGGCTTCCTGATGACCGGCGAAACGGTCGCCGCGATCGCCGCACTCGAGGTGGACGCCGGCCGGTGTCGCACGGTGCGCGAAGCCGCTGTCTTCGCGCGCAGCCGCGACGGCACCGAGGCGCCCGTCGTCGCGGCGTTCGAAGCAGCCGGCATTGCGGTCACAGGACCGCCCGATGTCGTCGTCGAAATCGCCGAGCTGGAAGACGAACGCGTGCGGCCGCCCGAAGCGCTGACGCTGCAACTGGCGGATTGGTGGAAGCGCACGCATCCGGCGTCGGCGAACGCGCGGCGCGATTCCGAATCACCCGCGCTCGCCGCGCGCGTCGTGCTGCGCAATCGGCGCGGCTGCGAGGTACAAGAGGAATGGGTGCGCTTCGGGCCTGATGACGGCGTGGTGGGAATCGTCACGCGTCCCATCGGCGCGCCGCGCGGAACGGGCGTGGTGCTCGTGAACGGCGGCGTGAACCACCGCCCCGGCATCAACCGCAACTACACCGAATGGGCACGCGACTGGGCTGAGCATGGCATCACGGTGCTGCGCATGGACACGCGCAACCTCGGCGACGGCGTGCCCGCGCGCCCCGAAGATGTCGCGCGGGTGTATCGCGAAGAGACGCGGCACGACGTCGAGGCCGCCGTCGCTCTGCTCGCGGATCGCTACGGCGCGCGCACGTTGGTGTGCGGAGGCTTGTGCGCCGGCGGCTCGCAGGCGTTCATCGCGGCGCTCCACGACGCCCGCATCGCAGCGGTGTTCCTGCTGAACCCGCTGCGCTTCGACACACAGAGCGGCACCGCGCCGCGCACCCGCAGCGATCTCGAGTACGAGTCGCTTGCGCACTACGCCCGATCGGTGTTGCGACCTGGGTGGTGGCGGCGTGTGCGCGCGCGCGACGAGGATCCGCTCGCGATCGCGCGCTCGGTGATCAAGCGACTCGCGCGGCGCGCGCGCGCCCGCGTGCAATCACTCGCAGCGCGCGCGCGCGGCGGAACGCCGCCGCCGGCAACGCAACTCGCCGCGCGCTTTCTGCGTCTCGCGGATCGCGGGTGTCGCGCGCTGATCGTCTTCGACACCGCCGAGGCGATGCGCCAGCGGCTCGACGAAGAACTCGCGCTCGATCGCGCGCGCCTCGAAGCGAGCGGCTGCTTCCGCGTGCAACCCATCCACCACGCCGACCACATCTTCCTGCCGCTCGCGAGTCAGCAAGAGGTGGGAACGCTGCTCGAACGCTGGCTGCTCGAAGTCGGTCGCCAATGAATCGCCACCGCACCGCCCGCAGCTTCGCCCCTGTTTCCCGCGTAGCGAGCCAAAGGCGAGCGGCGACTTCACCAAGCCCGTGGTGCCGCGATGATCGACGTCCACCATTGCACGGCCGCCGCTCCCTTTGCACGATTGACCGGCAGTGGGTGCGGCCTGGCCTGGATCCAGCGATGCAACGGGTCGCAGGGCAAAAGGAGTCCGATGACGCGCTTCTCGAGATTTCTCACGATGTCGATCACTGCGGCCGCATCGGTCGTCATCGCCGCTTCGCCAGTCCTCGCCGCGGAGTCCACCTACGATCTCAATTTCAGCTTCACGGGCTTCAATGGCGTCAATCCGGTGACCGCGACGATTCCGTTCAGCACCGTCACCGGCGAGGTCCAGATCACCTTCGACCCGTCACTGGCGTACAGCAACGAGCAGACCGGCATCTTGCTCGACAGCCTGAACCTTCCGTTCGACCGGCCTCTGGCCTTTACCTACGCGCCGGCGCAAGGTGCATTCTTGGCGCAATTGTTTGTAGGTGGCCTGTCGGCGACGTCGAACTCCCTCGGGTTGAATCCGTCGGCGAACAACTTCTATCTGCAGATCAACGATTTCGGCGGCGCCAACGTCGCATTCCTCAGCTACGTCAATTCGTCGTCGGTCAGCACCTTCAACAACGCGTCTGCACCGCAGTTGAGTGTCACGGTGGTTCCGGAACCCGAGGAAGGGGCGATGCTGGCCGCCAGCCTCTGGTTCATCGGTTGGAAGGCCTGGCGGCGGCGCAAGGCGCAGTGACACATTTGAGCGCGACGCGTCGAACGCGCTACGTCACGCCGATGCGGACCGGCGGCGCCGCGGCGTCGGCGCGCTGGCGGCGGTTCACGAGCCGTCGATGACGCGCCTGCAGACGGCCGCGCGCCGATCGCGCTCTTCGAGTCGGGCGCCATCATGCTCTGCCTCGCCCAGAAGGCGGGCCGCTTCTAGCCCGCCCGAAGAGCGCGCGCGCGGCCGGCGCCGGCGGGTGGGTTGCTGTAACCGAGTCGCCGACGCGTCCACGTCTGCAGCCATGCGAGCGCTCCTAGCGCCGCCACGATCGCACCCTCCGGCTCCGGCGCTGGCAGCGCCTGCTCGTAGAAGCCGTCGGGATCGAGATCCGTGGGGGCGGACACGGATTTGCGTACGAAACTCGTCACGTCGACGCGCTCGGGGAGCGCGCCGGTGAGCGTCACCGTCGCGTAGCCGCGCCTGCCCGCTGCACCCGCCGGGGCGCCGCCGAAGAGCGGCGCTTCGAGGTCGACGATCACCGGCTGCGCGAGCGTCGCGAGGTTCGCGACTTCGTAGGAATACGGCAGGCCGTTCGCGCCGAGCATCGGGGAGCCATTGTCGTTGAAGAAGTCGATGTCGATGCCGGTCGCGGGTGCACCCGCTCCGAACCAGCGGTCGAGGTAGAAGATCGAGATCGAAGTGTCGTAGGTGCTGGGTGTCGTCGCGACCGTTCCCTGGTCCTCGCGGATGTCGGCGAGCCGGCGCGTGGCGCCGAGCGCTTCGCCCATCGGTGCGATCGCTCGAGCGCGATCGGTCCGTTCGTGAGCGAGCCGAATGGCTCGATCGGCGTCGGGTCGAAGCCGAACACCGCGAGGTCGGATGCGCTCGTCTTTGCGTTGGTGACGAAGCCCTGGACGCTGCTGTTCGCGAAGTCGCCGTTCACCAACAACATTGCGAAGCCGGTCACCACGTTCGCGCTCGCGAAGCCGCCGCCGCGCGATTCGATCAGCGCGTCGAGCGCAAACGTCCGCTTGCGCGGCGCGGGCTCGGTGCCTTCGTCGCCCGAGCCGAGCGTCGCGCTGCACGGGTTGCAGACATCTTGCGCGTTGGCGCCCTGTTGCGGCTCGCCGCTCGTCTGGTCGAAGAGGTACAGATCGACGAACGCGCACGGATGGCCGGCGGGACATGCGCCCACGCCGCCGGCGTAGTTGGCGAAGATCTCGGTGTCGAAGGTGAACCGTGTATTCGCGATCGTGCCTTCGCGTTCGAGGACGTGCGGCAGTACGAAGGAGCGGGCGAGTGCATCAGGGGCGAGAAAAAATCCGGTGATCGCGACGAGCTAGAGTCGCCGCGATCGTCGCCCGCGCCGCAGCGCGACGAGCATTGCGAACGCCGTGATCACTCCACTCGTAGCTGGCTCCGGCAGCGTGATGCGAAAGATCCCCTCCGAGTCGTCGGTGAAGGAGAGGATCACGGCGGCCTGGCCCGAGTCGTTCCAACCACGACCGCGTCCATCCTGACCTCCCGAAATCTGGCCGGCCACGCGAATGGCGTTCGCGTTGTTGGTGTCGCCAATCGTGCGGACGTCGCCGGTCGCGACTTCGATCTGGTCGCCCTCGCGCACCAGCAGTTCGCGGCTGCCCGACGCGAGATCGAAGTGCCAGAGCGATTCGTTGTTCCCGGTGTCGAGCCCGACCTCTACGAGCAAACCGCCCGCCGCGTTCGCCTCGAACGACGAGACCCCCGTCCAGCGTGCCCCACCCAAGCCAGGAATCAGATCGCCCGCGCGCAGCAGCAGCGCCGCCGATCCGCCCGGCGGGGCACTCCAAAGACCGGAGTCGCCCGGCACGCCGCTCCCCAGGCTGGCCGTGAAGAGGGTGCGACCGTCGCCGTCGAGTGCCACGCGGAAGAACGTCCCGAACGTGTCGCCAGTTCCGGGCGCAGCATCATTCGCGAGTGCAACGCGTCGGAGCCCGCCATTGCCGGCCGGCCCCCAAACACCGCGCACTGTGCTCTCGAGCGTCGTAACGAACGCCGTCTCGCGCGCATCATTGAGTCCGATCTCGAAGAAGAAGGGTCCCGCGAAGGTGTCACCACCGGGCGCTGCGGCACCGAGGCGCGCAACCTCATGCACGGCGCCATTTGCATCTACGACCTGGAGGCCGAAGTGCGAGGAGACGCCATCGCCGAACGCCGCATCGATCAGGATGTCGCCGCTGCCATTCACCGCCTCGAGTTCGAGGTCCTCCCAGGAGCTTGTGGCGGAGCCGGGCACGAGGTCGCCCTCGCGGAGCACCAGCGCGAGCGCTCCACTCGGATCCTGGCAGTGAATCACGTCGTCGGACCCGAACGTGGGGGGGCCTAGGTCCCCTGTGCCCACCATGCACGTGTGTTGCGCACCGGCGACGGCGGCACCGGAGAACAAGGATCGGTAGACGAGCGACGTGCCCGGTACCGCGCCGCCCTCTCGCGCCAGCAGCTGCAGGTCGCCGCTCGCAGCCGCGCCGAAGAGCGCCTCGTCGTTGCTGCTCGTCACGCCCGGACCTGCCAGCTGCGCCTGGAAGCTGACGCCGTGCTCCGTTGCGTAGAGGCTCTCGTCATAGGAAACGATGCGGTCGAAAAGAGCCGGCGCGATCCCCGGCGGCGATTGCCCGGCCTGCGCGAGCTGCGTGAACTGCCCGTCGTCCCAGCTCCAGATGCACTCGGTGAAGAAACCGGGCGCGACGCACGGGGTCGACACGAACACGACGCGCCCGAGCGGATCGATGCGCGGCGCTCGGACGCGCTGGATTTCGACACCCAGAGGCAGGTCGCCTTCGAGCGCAACCGTTTCGATCGTCACAGCGGCGAGCGACGCGGTCGGCGGCGAAATGAGCACTGCGAGCACGAGAGCGGGAAGATGAATCCGGAAGGATCCAACGAGGGATCGACGCACTGTCTGACCTTTCGAGCGCAGATCGGCACGAGCGACCCACATGTTCAGGCTTCGGCGCGGAACACCGGTTTCGCGAACCCACCCTCCGCCGCGCGCTGCCTGCGATTCACGAGCCAGTAGATCAACGCGAAGCTCACGAGCAGCGTCGTGCCGAGCGCCGCGCCGAATGGCCAGTTGCGCGCGTTCCCCTTGAACTGGTTCTCGATGATGTTGCCGATCATGTCCACGCGACCACCGCCGAGGATGTCGTTGATCGCGTAGATGCCGAGCGACGGCACGAAGACCAGCAGCACGCCGGCCGCGATGCCCGGCGCGGTGAGCGGCACGATCACGCGTTGGAAGGCGCGCACCGGCCCGGCGCCGAGATCGAGCGCGGCCTCGACCAGCGCGCCGTCGAGCTTCTCGACGCTCGAGTAGATCGGCAAGATCATGAATGGCAGGAAGGTGTAGACGAGGCCGAGCACGACAGCGCCCGGCGTATAGAGCAGCTCCATCGGCTCGGTGATCAACTGGAACTGCATCGCGATCGAGTTCAGCAGGCCCTGGCTCTTCAGGATCGTCACCCAGGCGTAGGTGCGGATCAGGAAGCTGGTCCAAAACGGAATCATCACCGTCATCAGCAGCGCGTTGCGGACCTTCTCGTTCGAGCGTCCGATCAGGTACGCGACTGGATAGCCCATCGCGAGACACAGTACGGTGGTGAGCGTCGCGTAGCCGATCGAGCGGATCACGATCTGCATGTAGACCGGGTCGAGCACGCCGGCGTAGTTCTCGAGCGTGAAGCCCAGCACCACACCGCCCAGTGTGCCGCGGCGCGCGAAGCTGTAGACGAGCATGATCACCGCGGGCGCCACCACGAAGGCGAGCGCCCACGCGATCAGCGGCGAGAGCAGCAGCCAGCCGATCCGGCCTGGCTGCCGCTGCGAGCCGCCTCCCGCCGACGACGGGATGTTCGCTACCTGCGCCATCTACTGGCCGCTCTTCGCCTTCAAGTCCGTCACGAGCTTGTCCACGTTCGCTGCGAGCGGGCCGATGTCGCGGAACGTCGAGAGCTTCGGACTGCCGGGCGGATAGCTCGCGGTGTTGGCGCGTTCCGCGGGAGTCAGCAGCTTGCGCGCCTCGACGTTCGGATTGGTGTACGGGAACTCTTCCGAAATCGTCTTGGAGACTTCCGGGCGCAGGATGTACTCGATGAACTTGTGCGCGGATTCGACGTGCGCGGCGCCCTTCGGGATCGCCAGGTTGTCGATGAACATGTGCGCACCTTCCTTCGGCAGCACATAGGCGAACTTGCCGGGCTGTTCCTTCATCAGGATCGCGGCCTCACCCGACCACACCACGCCGAGATCGACGTCGCCGTTCAGCAGCGGCGTCTTCGGGCTGTCCGAGTCGTAGACCTTCACGAGCGGCAGCCACGTCGTGAGCACCGGACGCACCGCTTCGAGACTCTCTTTGGTGACACCGTCGGGCCCGATGCCCTGCGTCGCGAGTCCCCACGTCACGATCTCGAGCGCGTCGTCGAGGATCACGATGCGGCCCTTGTTCTTCTCGACGAACACGTCGGAGAATCCGGTGATGGGCCCCTTCACCTTCTCGGTGTTGAGCACGATGCCGACGGTTCCCTGCATGTACGGCACGCTGTATTTCAATTCGGGATCGTGCGGCTGATCCCAGTATTCCTTCCCGATGTTCTTCAGTCCGGGAATCTTCGCGTGATCGATCGGGAGGAGCTGGTTCTCCTTCACCAGCGCTTCGATCACGTATTCCGAAGGCTGGATCAGGTCGTAGTTCGCAGCGCCCGACATCAGCTTCGCGAGCATCTCTTCGTTGGATGCGTAGCTCTCGTAGTTAACCTGGATGCCGGTCTCTTTGGTGAAACCATCGAGCACGGACTGCGGCACGTACTCCGACCAGGCAAAGAGATTGAGTTCCTCGGCGGCGATTGCGACGGCCGGCGCCGTCACGCCCACCGCCAACGCAAACGTCATCAGCATGCGTGTTGCCAAGCGAATCATGGTCGTTCCTCCGATTTGATGTTGCTCAATCCATGTCATGGATTGCGACGCCGAACCACTTCGGTGATCACCAACGCGAGCACGGTCACGACGATGAACACCGTCGAGATCGCATTGAGCGACGGATCGAGCCCCTTCTTCACGCGCCCGAAGATCTCGAGCGGCAGCGTCCGCGTACCGGCGCTGGCGGTGAAGTAGGTGACGATCAATTCGTCGAGCGAGAGCGTGAACGACATCAACCCGCCCGACACGATCGCCGGCTTGAGATACGGAATCAGCACCTTCGTGAACGCCTGCAGCGGCGTCGCGCCGAGATCGAGCGCCGCCTCCTCGAGGGCAGGATCGAGCCCCGCAAGGCGCGCCTGCACCGAAGCCATCACGAACGGGAAGCAGAAGGTCACGTGCGAGATCACGATCGTCGTATAGCCGAGTTGGATCCCGATCGTGACGAAGAGGATCAACAGGCTCACGCCGAGGATCACTTCCGGCACGATCATCGGCAGGAACGCGAGCGTCTCGAGCACCGACGCCGCGCGATAGCGATAGCGATGCAGCAGCCACGCACCTGCGGTGCCGAGCACGAGCGAGATCCCCGTGGTGAAGAACGCGACGATCAAACTGTTCTTCAGCGCGCGGATCAGCACGGTGTCGGACCACAGCGACGCGTACCAATCGAGCGTGAAGCCGGTCCACACGATGTTCAGCTTCGACTCGTTGAACGAGAAGAGCACCAGCACGGCGATCGGGAGATAGAAGAAGAGCAGGATGACGCCGGTCCAGACGCCGAGCAGTCGCGTGACGAGTTTCATCGCCGCGCGCCTGCGCCGTTGCGACGCCTAGTGGTAGACACTTTGCGCCGCATCGAAGGTCCCCACGTGCACGTCCACCACCTTCGAGACGTCGGGCGTGTAGCCGCCGGCGAGCACCCATGCGAGCGGCAGCGCCTGCTTGCGCGCCCACGCGAAGACCCGACGATCGCGTTCGCGCAGATCGTCGTGATCGAGGTCGAGCGGCGAGTACGGATCCTCGCGATACGGATCGGCGCCGGCCTGGTACAACACCAGATCCGGTCTGCCGAATGCGAGCAGCGACTTCATGCCGCGCTCCAGCGTTTCGAAGAGCACATCGCGACCGCTGCCATTCGGCAGCGCGTACGACACGTGATTCGCGCCGTCCTCGTGGCGCCGCGTCTCGACGTCGCGGTACGTCTTGTTCTGCGCGTAGTCGTTGCCGTAGATCGAGCAGTTCGTGAGCCACGGCCGTGTCACGCAGAGTGAAGCCGTTCCGTTGCCGTAGTGCAGATCGAGATCGAGCACGGCGACGCGCTCGACACGGCCCGCCGCGCGCAGCGCTTCGGCCGCGACGACGAGCCCGTTGAAAGTGCAGAAGCCCTCGCCGTGATCGGCGTGCGAATGATGGAAGCCGCTCGCGATCGCCGCGGCGACGCCGTCGTCGAGCGCGCGCGTGGCGGCAGCGAGCGCGCCACCGTTGGTCAGCAGCACCGAAGGCCAAAGCGCGGGCGACCACGGAAACTTCTGCGACTCGGCCAGCGCGCGCGGCTCGCCACTGCGCACCGCCTCGACATACGCGGAAGTGTGGACGCGCAGCAGATCCTCGACTGCGATCGGCGCCGGCGCTTCAACCTTCACATCGGCGCGGCCCGCGAGCGCGTCGGCCACCAACTGGAACTTTCGCATCGGCATCACGTGGTCGCCGAGCGGCGCAGCGAAGCCAGCGTGGTGATAGGCCGTGATCACGCGGTGGGAGGTAGCAGCCGAAACGGGGCTGGGCGACTCGTCCACCTCGCTGCCGCGGCGCGCAGCGGTTCGAGCGCCGCGGCCGGCACATGCACGCCGTACACCGCATAGATCGCATCGACCACCGCTCGCAGTTCCGCCGCAGGCATCGTCGTCTCGCTCTCGCGACCGACGCGGCGCACGACGAGCCCCAACGAAACCGGCCGCGGCGCATCGCCCGCGATCAGCTCGGGCGGACGAAAATCTGGCTGCGCATACGGCGCCGCCGCGGGATCGACGAGCAGGAAACCGGCGCGCTCATACGAGCGCAGTCGCGCCATCCGCGCCTCGTGACTCGCCGGGCCGGGCGCGTCGGGGCTGCCGGGCAGCGCGGCGTCGCGCAGCTCCATCTCCGCGACGAGCACGATCGGCGTATCCGCCGCGCAGCCCGCCGCCGCCGCACAGTGTCGCGCAGTCTGCAGCGGTAACGCGCGCAACCACGAGACGAGCCCCGTGCCGCGGTGCGCCGGCTCGACCAGCGCATGCGACAGATGCACGACGATGGGACCCGCGAGCGGCACGCCATCAGCAGCAACGCGAACCACCGCGGTGTGGTCGCGCAGCGCCGCAATCTCGCCGTTGCGCCGCAACACGAGCAGCTCGTATGCGCGCACCGTGCCATCGATCGGCAGCGCGGGATCCCAGGTGAGGCGATCGCGGATCACCGCGCGGCGTTCCATCTCGCCGAGCGCACCGAACTCGGACCACAACCGCTGGTACGCCGCATCGAAGTCGCGATCCGCCGCATCGCGAACGCGTCGCACTTGCAGGTCGCTCCAATCGAGCGTCCCCGAACGCTGATCGCCCGGCGCGAGATCCTCGATGCGGAGTTCGACGTCCACAGCGATCGTTCCTAGCAAGCCGCCGCGTCGGGTGCCCGCTGGCATCCACCCGCGGGCCGTGCTGTAGTCGCGGCATGAGCCAATTCGATCTCGCCACGCTGCGCCGACTCGACGCGGCGCATCACCTCCATCCTTTTACGGATCACCGCGCGCTGCACCAGGCCGGCACGCATGTGATCCGCTCGGCGAAGGGCTCGACGATCTTCGACGAGGACGGCCGCGAGCTGCTCGACGCGCTCGCGGGCCTCTGGTGCGTGAACGTCGGCTATGGGCGCACCGAGATCGCCGACGCGGTGGCCGCGCAGATGCGCGCCGTCGCGTTCTATCCGTCGTTCTTCAACACCACCACCGAGCCGACGATCCGCCTCGCGGCGAAGCTTGCCGAGCACGCGCCGCCGAATCTCCAGCACACCATCTTCTCGAACTCGGGCTCGGAGGCGAACGAGACGGCGCTGAAGTTGATCCGCGCGTACTGGAAGCTGCGCGGCAAGCGCGACAAGACGAAAGTGCTGGCACGCACTTTTGCGTACCACGGCGTGACGCTCGCGACGACCAGCCTCACCGGCCTCCCCTCCTGCACGGATCCCTTCGATCTGCCGCTGCCCGGCTTCCTGCAAGTGCCGGGGCCGCTCGCGTACGGCAGCGGCAAGAGCGCCGAGGACTACGGCGCCTGGTGTCTCGTCGAAACCGAGAAGACGATCGAACGCGAGGGCGCACACACGATCGCGGCACTCTTCGTAGAGCCGGTGCAAGGCGCCGGCGGCGTGATCGTGCCGCCCGCCGGTTACCTCACGGCGCTGCGCGAACTCTGTCGCCGCCACGAAATCCTCTTCGTCGCCGACGAAGTGATCACCGGCTTCGGCCGCCTCGGCGCGTGGTTCGCCTCCGTGCTGTGGAATCTCCAACCCGATCTGATGACCACCGCGAAGGGCATCACCAGCGGCTACCTGCCGCTCGGCGCCACCATGGTGAGTCGCGAGATCGCCGCGACGCTCGAGTCCGGCGGCTACCTCGCCCACGGCTTCACCTACACGGGCCACCCTGCCACCTGCGCCGCAGCGCTCGCGAACATCGCGATCATCGAGCGCGAGAAGCTCGTCGAGCGCGTGCAGGGCGACGTCGGTCCGCGCTTCCAGGCTGCGCTCTGCAAACTCGCGGATCACCCGCTGGTCGCCGAGGTCCGCGGCTTCGGGCTGATCGGCGCGCTCGAGCTACGCGCGCCGAAGAGCGGTCCCAACGCGAACGCAGCGCCGAACACGCTCGGCCTCGCCGTGCATCTCCTCGCGCGCGAGGAAGGCGTGATCGTGCGCGGCATCCGCGATCTGGTGGCGATGTCGCCGCCGCTCGTCGTCACGCACGACGAGCTCGATCGCATGTTCGCAGGGCTCACGCGCGCACTCGATCGGCTCTAGCGCGGGGTGATGAGTCCCGCCGGAGCCCAGCGGCCGATCTCCGCGTCTCGTTCGTCGCCGGTAGCGAAGACCCACCTGATGGCCGATCTGTCCGGACACCGACCCGTGCCGTAACACGCAGAGACATGGTGCCGATGAGTACTCGACGCCCACAGGGCCGTCGGCCGGGGGGCCGGGTCAGTCGGGGAGGAGCAGCGCGGCGTTACCGACGAAGAACGCCTCGACCGCGTCCGCTCCGAGGGGCTTGATGTCGGCGGCCATGCGTCCGATCGGGTCAGTGCCTCCCTCGGCGTGCGGGAAGTCCGTCGAGAACGCGTAGATCTCCGGCATCCCGTAGCGCTCGATCTGGCGCGCCGTCCGCTCCCAGAAGAACGGGGTGACCCGGATCTGGTCGACGAAGACCTCAGCCGGGCGACGCTGCAACGTGTTGCGCAGCCGGCGCGAGAGTTGGAAGCGGTCCTCGAGGAGATCCACGAACGGTCCCACCCACATCGCTCCCAACTCGATCACGCCGATCCGGAGCTTGGGATGCCGGTCGAACACGCCCCCGAAGAGCATGGACGCCAGGTAGTTCTGCGGCGACAGCTGCATCGTTGCCAACATGTGCGGGCCGACCGGCTCGCCGCTCGAGAAGCTGCCCGGTCGCAGGAGGTCGGTTTCGGGCCATGCAGTGCTCCCGAAGAAGCCGTCCTGGCCGCCGATGTGCAGCGTCACCGGGACGCCGGCCTCGGCCAGCAGCGCCCACAGAGGATCGACCTCGGGCGCAGCCGGGGAGTAGCCACCCGGCGCGATCCCATCCTGGATGAAGACCGCGCGCGCGCCGCCTGCCACCACCCGCTCGGCCTCGGCGATGGCACCGCCGATCGTGGTCAGGTTCAGCAGCGCGGTGGGGCGGAGACGGCTGTTGCCCGCCTTCGTCCACCGGAGCACAGCGTCGTTGTACTCGCGGAGCACCACCGGGGCCTTCGGGTGACTGGACCATGCCGGCAAGGCCAACACCACCTGCGGGAAGATGAGCTGGCGCTCGATGCCCATGATGTCCATGGTCGCCAGTCGGCCCTCGGGAGTAGACGATCCGGGCGCAGCCGTGCCCTTGGTGCGCCACACCGTCTCGGCCGTGCGTTCGGGCTCATTGGTCTCGTCGAAGAACGGGTGCCCGGCGAACTGTGCTCCGAAACGCGCGGTCGCCTCGCCGAAGACCTCGCCCCATCGCGACACCGGGACCTGGAGGTGGCTGTCGAGATCGTTGATGCGGCCGTGGACTTCCCGGACGATGGTGGTCATCGGGCCAACGTGCTGAGTAATTCGACGATAGTCAAGAACTTCGCTCGGGGGCCTGACGAGACTGATCACGTGACGGAGCGCTTGGTAGGTAGAAGCGGTTTCTTTGTCCGAGAGCGGGAGAGCCGACGGGCGGGGCGATGCGGGCCTGTGCCGCGGCGAGCGTGGCCGGTTCAAAGCTCTCAGGCATGCGGCGCAGTCCCGATCTCGCCGCGGCGGATCGCCGCCGCACGTTCGTTCACCGCCTGCCTTTGTGCGTCCGTCAGGCGCGCCACGTTTTTCACTTGCAGCGCCATGCGTGGGTTCTTGGCGAGCGCAGCTTCATGGCGCATCAAGAAGTCCCAGTACAAAGTGGTGAACGGGCACGCGCTGTCGCCGCTGCGCTGCGCGGGGTCGTAGCGGCAGCCCTTGCAGTGCGGGCTCATGCGCTGGATGTACTTGCCGGTGGCGATGTAGGGCTTGCTGCCCATGACGCCGCCGTCGGCGTACTGGCTCATGCCCAGGGTGTTGGGCAACTC
>JANNKU010000112.1:0-9233 GCA_031396445.1 Deltaproteobacteria bacterium
ACACCGAAACTCGTCACCTCGATGCCGAAGTCGCGCAGCGCCGCGTCGTGGCTGGCTTTCTGCACGCGCGTCTCGACCTGCTCGAGTCCGCCGCCGTCGGTCGGCGCGGGCACGACCGAGGAGAAGGGCAGGTTGCCGAGCGTCGATCCCAGCTCCGATTGCACCAGCGCCGCGAGCCGCGCCTCGGCGGCCTCCCGCGTGCGCACCGAGTTGAGGAACTTCAGCGGATCCGCAATGCGCCACGAGAGATAGGTCGAGACGACCACGTTCTTTTTGTCGGAGGTGAGCAACTCCGTCGGCTGCTGTTCGGTGAAGAGCACGCGCTTGTCGAGGCGCGTCACGGTCTGGATCGGCGCGGGCAGCTTCGCGTGCAGCCCCGCATCGCTGATCACGGCGACGGGTCGCCCGAACTGGGTGATCACCGCGTGCTCGGTTTCGTCCACGACGACGATTGCGCTGGCGAGCGCGAAAAAAAGCGTGGCGGCGGCGACGAGGGCGAGCAGAGTTTTCATGGCGTGCGTGCGTCCTTGCGCCCGGCCGCGCCGCGGGGCGGCGTCTCGGGCAACACGAGGGGCGGCGGTGCGGATGCGCCGCCCACCCAGAGATCGACATCGCCGCCGGATGCGCCGGCAGCGAGGATGAACTTGCGCGGCGCCGGCAACGTGCGCTCGAGCGTTTCGAGCCAGAGCCGTCGCTCGGTGAGATCAGGCGCCGCGTCGTGCACGCGCGCGATGCCGGCGAACGCGCCTGCCGTTCCGTCTGCGAGGCGCGCGACGCGGTTCGCCTCTGCGTGCGCCGCCTCGGTGGTGGCGGCGGATTCGCCCTCGCCCTCGTTGTGACGCTCGGCGGCGTAGCCATTGGCGTCGTGCACCTCGGTCTCGCGATCTTCGAGCGCGCTCGCGACGTCGCGGAACGCATCGTGCACGCTGGCCGGCGCGTGCACGTCGAGCAAGCGCGCGTCGAGCACGCGCAAGCCGAGATCGAGCGCATCGACCTCGGCGATCAATGCGTCGCGATAGGCGCGCTCGACCGCGAGGCGGCCGTCGGTGTAGATCGCGTCGATCGTGCGGCCGGTGGCGATGTCCACCAGCACGCTGCGCGCGCGGGCGCGGAGGAGGCCCTCGGCGCCATCGAGTCCGAGCGCGAAGCGAGCGGGATCGGTGACGCGCCAGGACACGACCGAGCGCAGGTCGATGACGTTCTCGTCGGCGGTCAAGAAGAAGGATTCGTCGCCGACCGGCGAGCGCTCGCCCGCCGCGCTCCCCGCAAAGCCGACCGAGAGTTGGCGCACGCCATCGACATCGACGACGAAGCCGCGACCGAGCGGCGCAGGCCAGTGGAGATGCAGACCGGGTTCGAGATCACTCGCGACCACGCGGCCGAAGCGCTGCACGACA
The DNA here is from genome assembly GCA_031396445.1 of Deltaproteobacteria bacterium. Classification (GTDB taxonomy): domain Bacteria; phylum Myxococcota_A; class UBA9160; order UBA9160; family PR03; genus PR03. The sequence goes on from JANNKU010000112.1 coordinate 1,398, forward strand.
CCGCGCTCACCCGGCCCGACGATCAGCACCGCGCGCGAGACGCCGAACGCAAAGAGCGCCACCGCGATCGCGGCCAGCACCGGCGGACGCGTGAGATCGCGCAGTCGCAAGCGGCGGACGAAGTTGCCGACGTCGCGGAACTGCTGCACGAGATCGCGACGACCGTCGCGGAAGCGCGTGCGCTGGAAACTGGCCGCCGCGAGCGCGAGGAACACGAACGCGGCGGCAATCTTGATGAGCGCGACGAAGCCGCCGTCGGGCGTCATCGCGCCCTGAATCACCGCGGCGCGCACGCGATCCGCGGCGAACGCGTCGAGCAGCAGACCGGCGGCGATCGCGACCCCCGCGATCGTTCCGAGATACACGCGCAGCACGCGGCGACCGAGCATCTGCCCGACCAACGCGATCGTCGCGACGTTGGTCGCAGGGCCGGTGAGCAGGAACACCAGCGCCGCGCCAGGCGAGAGTCCCTTCGCGATCAGCCCGGCCGCGACGGGCGTCGAAGCGCTCGCGCAGAGATAGAGCGGCACGCCGATCGCCATCATCGCGAGCATCGGCACGATGCCGCGATCCCAGCCGAGCACGCGCGAGAAGAAATCATTCGGAAGCGTGGCCGAGAGCAAGCCCGTCAGCACGATCCCGAAGAGCAGCCAGAAGGCGAGATCATCGACGAGCGTGCGGAAGCCATAGTGCGCGACGGCGCCGGCGCGATCGCGCCACGAGCGCGACGCGGGGGCGACTTCTTCGTCGAGCCCGTGAACGTGATCATGATCATGTCCGTTCGTCGCGGCGGCGACGTTCGCAGCCGGCGCCTCCTCGCCGACGAGGAGCACGAGCAGGCCGGCGATGACGGCCGTCACGATCGCGACGATCGGCCGCACGATCGCCATCACCGGTCCGAGCAGGCCGTAGGTGAGGGCGATGGCTTCCTCGCCGGTCTCGGGCGTCGAGATCAGGAACGACGTGATCGACGCGCGGCTCGCGCCCTTGCGCCGCAGCGCCGCCGCCGCCGGCACGACGCCGCACGAGCAGAGCGGCAGCGCGAGACCGAGGAGCGCGCCGCGCAACACCGAGCGCACGCTGTCCGTACCCAGGTGGCGCGCAATCGTCGCGCCGGGCATGAACTCCTGCAGCAGGCCCGCGATCAAGAATCCAAACAGGATGTAGAGCGAGCCCTCGTAGAGGATGCGCGCGGTCTCGGTCGCGAAGGCAATCACGAACGCGAGCATGAGCGGTTCGCTTCTCCCCGGAGCCCTTGGAGCGGCGGAACATAGCCGCTGGCTTCAGCGCCGGATCGCTTCTCCGTCCATTCGCTGGATCGACGCGCATGCCGCGCGCCAGCGCGCGCTCTCGCCGCGACTTCAGTCCGGCGCGCCCTTGATCGTCAGCACGGGGCAGGGGGCGATCCGGATCGTGCGTTCGGCGACACTGCCGAGCAGCACGTGACGCAGACCGGTGAGGCCGCGCGTTCCCATCACGATGAGATCCACATGGTGCGAGGCGGCGCACTCGGCGATCGCGTCGGCGGGCGGTGCGATCAACAGGTGCGTCGTGCCCTTCACGCCTGCCGTCTGCAAGCGCTTTTGGATTTCGGCGAGCCGCGCGTCGGCGGCTTCCTTCACGTCGTCCCAGACGGATTGCGGGATCGCGACGCCGTAGCTCATCGTCAGGCTCACGGGCATTTCGTAGGCGTGCAGCAGATGGATCTCGCCGCCGGCTTCTTTCGCGAGTTCGATCGCCAGCGCCAGCGCGGCGTCGGAGTGATTCGAGAAGTCGATCGGAACCAGGATCGTGTGAAAGCGACTCATCACTTGCCTCCGTTCTTCGTCACGGCAGCGCGCCGAGTGCGCGCAGCGCGGCGGTGTAGTGCAGGGGACCTTGTTCGGGATTCGAGATCGACACGCCGAGATCGCGCAGCAGGCCGTCCTCGATGCCGTACACCCAGCCGTGCACGGTCAGGTCTTGGCCGCGCTTCCAGGCATCGAGCACGACGGTGGTCTGGCTGACGTTCCACGCCTGCTCGATCACGTTGAGCTCGCAGAGCCGATCGATGCGCTTGGTCTCGTCGCCGATCGTGGCGAGCAGCGCGGCGTGCTTCTCGCGCACGTCCTGGATGTGGCGCAGCCAATTGTCGATCAGCCCGAGGCGATCGCCATGTGCCGCCGCGCCGACGCCGCCGCAGCCGTAGTGGCCGCAGACGATCGCGTGGCGGACGCCGAGCACGTCCACCGCGTATTGCAGCACGGAGAGGAAGTTGAGATCGGTGTGGACCGCGAGATTCGCGACGTTGCGCTGCACGAACAACTCGCCCGGCGCGAGGCCGACGATCTGGTTGGCGGGCACGCGCGAATCCGAGCAACCGATCCACAGATATTGCGGCGCCTGCTGATGCGAAAGCCGCTCGAAGAAGCCGACGTCGGCGTCCTTCATCGCTTGCGCCCAGGCGCGGTTGTTCGCGAAGAGCGCTTCGAGTTTCCCCATCCGGCCTCCAGCGCAGCGCATGCTGCCGCGATCGCTTCGGGCTATGGGTAGCATCGACGCCCGCGAAGGAGAGCCAGCATGCAATTCGGAGTCTGCACGTTCCCGACCGATTACTCGATGCGCTTCCCCGATCTCGCCGTTGCAGCCGAGGAGCGCGGCTTCGAATCGATCTGGGTCGCCGAGCATTCGCACATTCCGGCGAGCCGGAAGTCGCCGTATCCGGCCGGCGGCGATCTGCCCAAGATGTACTACGACACGCTCGATCCCTTCACCGCGCTCGCTGCGGCCGCGAGCGTCACGCGCACGATCAAGCTCGCGACGGGCATCTGTCTCGTCATCCAGCGCGACCCGATCCACACCGCGAAGGAAGTGGCGTCGGTCGATCAACTCTCGGACGGGCGGTTTTTGTTTGGTGTCGGCGGCGGCTGGAATCAGGACGAGATGGAGAATCACGGCACCCGCTTCGACAAGCGCTTCGCAATTCTGCGCGAGAAGATCGAGGCGATGAAGGCGATCTGGAGCGAGAAGGAGGCGTCGTATCACGGCGAGTTCGTGAACTTCGATCCGATCTTCGCGTGGCCGAAGCCGGTGCAGAAGCCGCATCCGCCGATCCACGTCGGTGGCGCGTTCCCCGGCGGCGCCAAACGCGCGATCAAGTACGGCGACGGCTGGATCCCCGTCGGCGATCCCGAAGGTGCGCTCGCGCGCATGCCCGAGGTTCGCAAGATGGCGGAAGAGGCCGGCCGCGATCCCGCCGAGATCGAAGTATCGATCTACTACTGCCCGCCGAGCCTCGATCTGCTCAACCGGCTGCGCGACGGCGGCGTCGCGCGCGCGATCTTCGGCGTCCCCTCCGAACCACGCGACAAAGTGTTGCCGATCCTCGACCACTACCGCAGCGTGGCTGCGCAGCTCGTCTGACGCGGATGGCAATCTGTCGCTTCGAGCGCAGCATCGCGATCGAGGCTCCGCTCGAGCGTGTCTTCGCCGAACTCGCAGAGCCTTCGCGCTTCCTCGGTCTGCAGCCGCTGCTCACCGAAGTGCGGGAGATCGCGGCCGCGCCGGGCGTACGCGCATTCGAAGCGGTCGAGCGCGTGCGGCTGCTCGGGCCGATCGCGAAGAAGAATCTTCTGCGCGTCGAGCTGACGCCGCGACCGGAGGCGCAGCGCATCGACTTCGCGACGCGCGCGCCGCTCGGCATCCGCGTCGACGGCGCCTTCGCGTTCGCTGCGAGTGGCACGACGACGCGCGTCACCGAATCAGTCGTGCTGCACTGTCCGGCCCTGTTGAAACGCTTCGTGCTGCGCGAAGCGATCGGCGCGCAGGAAGCGCTGCTCGCGAACCTGAAGCAGCGAATCGAAGCGCTGCGCTGACCGAGAAGGAGAAGTCGCGTGGAGAAGCTCTGCTACGTCGTATGGAAACCGGAAGGTGTCGCGGGCGCCGCGTTCCGCGATGCGTTGCTGCGTGACGCCGTGCCTGCGCTGCAATCGCGCGGTGCGACGAAGATCGCCGTACTCGTCGCGGACGAGCATGCCGAGGCGGTTCACAAGGCGCGCATCACGCGCGAGGGCGAGCCGATCGCGGGACTCGTCTCGCTGTGGCTCGATTGTGTCGATGCGCATCCGCAGATCGAGGCGGTGTTGCGCACGCACGCGTCGCGGCTCGCGGGCTATCTCGTCACCGAGTCGGTCGTGCTGCCGAACACCACGCACGTCGCAGAGCCGGGTGAGCGAACGCCGGGCGTCACGCTGCTCGCGCTGCTCGAGAAGCCGGAGCGATTGTCTTTCGAGGAATGGATTGCGATCTGGCACGGCCAGCATTCGCCGCTCGCACTCGAAATCCAGTGCACCTATCTCTATGTGCGCAACGTCGTGGTCCGCGCGCTCACGCCCGATGCGCCGCCGTGGCGCGGGATCGTCGAAGAGGGCTTCCCGGCCGAGGCCGTCACGAACCCGATGCTCTGGTACAAGGCCGAGGGCGACCCGAAGAGGATGCGTGAGAACCTCGGCCGTATGATCGCGAGTGTGCGGGCGTTTCTCGATATCGAGCGCGTCGAATCGCATCCGCTGACGGAGTACAAGATCGCGGACTAGGCGAGGCCCAGCCGCACGCGTTGGTCGTCGGGCGCCTGCACCTCGGCCAGCGCGGTGCGCAGCAACTCTTCAGCGCGTCGCTCGCTCGTTGTGCCCGCGAGGTTCTCGTCCTCGGCGGGATCATTCGCGAGATCGAAGAGCTGCGCGCCGCGGAATGCGCCATACGCCCAGAAGGGTAGGAAGTCGCCATCGCGAAACGGCTGGCGGATCACCGGCACCTTCGTACCGGGCATCCGATCGAGCACCGCGCGTTCGTCGGGCGGCGGCAGGCGCAGTTGCGGATGACCGTGCACCGGCATCGTCGTCCAGCGATTCGACCACATCGAGAGCGGTTCGTTCTTCGCGATCGGCGCGCGCGCGTACTTGTGGCCGTCGCCGATCACGTGCACTTCGCGGCCCCAGATTCCGGAGAGCGCCCACTCGCGCACCGACGTCGCCGTGCCGCGGATCAGCGGCAAGAGCGAGCGGCCGTGGACGGGATGGCTTGCGTGCGCGCCGAAGAGATCGAGCAGCGTCGCGTGCAGATCCACCGCGGTGGTCAGCGCATCGACCGCGCGCGGCGCGGCGCCCGGCCAGCGCACCAAGAGCGGAATGTGTCCGAGCGCTTCGAAGATCGGCGACGCCGGCTTGCCCCACGTGTCCTTCTCGCCGAGGTAGTGGCCGTGATCGGTGGTGACGAACACGGCGGTGTCACCCGCAAGACCGTTGCGATCGAGCGCATCGAGCACGCGACCGAACCACGCATCGATCATCGTCAGCTTCGCGCCGTAGCAAGCGCGGATCTGGCGCGCCTGGCGCTCGTCGAGAACTCCCTTCGCGAAGGCACCGACGACGTACGGCGGCCAGATCAGATGCGCGCCTTCCCACGTGTCGTCGTACATCGATGCGTACGGCTCCGGCGTATCGAAGGGTTCGTGCGGATCGAACTCATCGACGAAGAGCAGGAAGCGATCGTGGTGCGCGGCATCGCGATCGAGCCAGCGCGTCGCGGCGGCGAGCGTGCGCGGCCCCGGGAAATCCGCTTCGTCGCGAAAGGATCCGCGCGCGTTGTCGTAAGGCATCCAGCCGCGGCCGAAGCTTGGCGCGCCGGCCCAGCTCGGATCGGGCCGCGTGCGCCACGGATCGCCTTCGTGCCCGCGCTCGTACTCCCAAGCGCTGAACTCGCAGTGGTAGTTCTCGCCGCCGGTCTCGAAGAGATGCGGGTGATCGGTGACCAGCATCGTCGTCACGCCGGCCGTGCGCAGCGACGCCGTGAGCGGCTCCTCCCACACCTCGATGGAACCCCACGGTCGCCACAGGAAATCGAGCGAGCCGACGAGGATGTCGTGGCGCGCCGGCATGCAAGGCAGCGAACCGGCGTAGTGTCGATCGAAGCGCAGCGCGCCGGCGGCGAAGCGGTCGAGGTTCGGCGTCGCGAACTCGCGCGAGCCGTAGGCGCCGAGCAGGTGACGGCAGAGCGAATCGAGCAGGATCACGACCGCGCGTTGCGGCTCGGCCGCTGAGCGCTCTGCGGCAGCGTCCTTATGAACTTCGCTCGCCTTCAGCTCGCTGCGCGCTCCGCTCGCCGCGAATCAGCAGCTCGCCGATCTGCACGGCGTTGAGCGCCGCGCCCTTCGCGAGCTGATCGCCGACCACCCAGAGCGCGAGGCCGCGGCCGTCGAGCACCGAGACGTCCTGGCGCACGCGGCCGACGAAGACGTCGTCCTTTTCCGTGGTCTCGAGCGGCGTCGGGTAGATCTCCGCGGCGGGATCGTCGTGCACCTGCACGCCGGCGGCCTTGTGGAGCACGTCGAGCGCTGCGCTGCGGGTCACCTGCTTCTCGAACTCGAGGTTCAGCGACACCGCGTGCGAGCGGAACACCGGCACGCGCACGCAGGTGGCGGTCGCCAAAAGATCCGGGTGGTGCAGGATCTTCCGGCCTTCCCACGGAAACTTCATCTCTTCCCGGGTGTAGAAGTTGTCCTGCACGACATCGATGCGCGGAATCACGTTGAACGCGATCTGCTTCGGCTGGTGCTTCACTTCGAGCGGGCGGCCCGCGACCCAGTCGTGCACCTGCTTCTCGAGTTCGGCCATCGCCTGCGCGCCGCCGCCGCTGATCGCCTGGTAGCTCGACATCACCGCGCGTCGCAGACCGAACGCGCGATGCAGCGGCCCCATCGCCATCAACGCGACGATCGACGTGCAGTTCGGGTTCGCGATGATGCCCTGGTGCGCGAACGCGTCGTCGGGATTGATCTCGGGAATCACGAGCGGGATGCCATCGACCAAGCGAAATGCGCTGGAGTTGTCGATCACGACCGCGCCTGCGGCGACCGCGGCATCGGCGAACGCCTTGCTCTGGGTCGCGCCCGCGCTGAAGTACGCGTGATCGACGCCTTCGAAGGCGTCCTGCGTGAGTTCCGTGACGGGCAGGTCTTCGCCGCGGAAGCGCAGCGTCTTGCCGACGCTCCGCTTGCTCGCGAGCAGCGTCAGCTTGCGGATCGGATAGTTCCGCTTCTCGAAAAGGCGCAGGAAGTCCGCGCCCACGGCGCCGGTCGCGCCGGCGATTGCAACGTGTAGCCCCGACATGGAAGTCCCCGGTTCAGAAAGTCAGCCCAACATAGGGAAGCGACTCGGGAATCGCACAGCCCTCGAGGGCCTCCGCTGCGCCTATGCGGGGCGCGCGGACACGGGCTCGTCGAGCGCGAAGCCGAGCGCCTGCGCGAGTTCGCGGAGCGCCTGCATTTCGTCGTCCACCTTGATCGTGATCATGCCGAGCGCGCGTGCGGGCTTGAGGTTGCGTCCGATGTCGTCGAGAAAGACGGTCTCGGTAGCGATCGCGCCGAGCCGCGCGAGTGTGATCGGGTAGATGCGCGGGTCGGGCTTGCGGAGTCCGACCACCGCCGACTCGACGACGACGTCGAAGCCGAGCAGGTTCCCGTTCGGAGCGGGCACGCCGTCGTCGGAGCGCGGCCAGTTGTTCGTCAGCGCGGCCGTGCGCAGCCCCGACTCCTTGATCCGTTCGATCGCGCGCGCCATCGCCGGACGCGGTCCGGATCCCGCGCCGATCATTCCCATCAGCCGTGCGCCGTCGAGTGCGAACCCCGCGGCTTTTGCTTCGGACGCGAGCTCGCGATTGATGGCGCTCTGGGTCAGCTCGCCGCGCTCGAGCGCGGCCCACGCCCCGGTCTCGCAGCTCGTCTTGTTCAGCGCGCGTACGGTGCCGGGCGCGAGGCCGGTCGCGCGGTCGTACGCGTCGAACGCCTCGAACGGCGAAGGG
>JANNKU010000120.1:0-48653 GCA_031396445.1 Deltaproteobacteria bacterium
ACGATGTCGTTCCAACTGGTCGTGTTGTGGCACTCGAAGCACTGGTCCACACGGGCGTGCTCTTTGCCTGCGAACTTCTGCGAGACCATCGAGAAGTGGCCCATCGAATGGCTCGGAGGCGGCTGATGACATTGCACGCACTCCTTGGACGCGGAGGACGGGTGTTGGTAGCGAGGCACGACCCACGTCTCGAGCGCGTGACACTGCGCGCAGTCGCTACCGAACCGCTTCAAATGGGGGTCGTTGCGGTCGTGGCATCCGGCGCAGTTGAGGGCCTCGCGGGCGCTACTCGCGTCGAGTTGGTCGGGGCTTCGGATGCGGAGCCACGTCTCCAGCGATGCGAGCGTCGCTGCGCTCTCGGCGTCATCGCGAGACGCGCGCGAAAGTGTCCGCGCACCGACCCTCGCGAGTTCCACGTGATCCATCACGAGAGGACGGAGACTCGCAGCCTGATGCTCGACGTGACAAGTCGCGCATTCTTCGACGCTCGCGTGGAACGCGGTCGGCTGACGACCGAGCAGGCGTTCGGCGTTCGCATGGCACGCCGTGCAATTAGTGACCGTCACGCCGATGGTCGGCTCGTGGCACGACGTGCATCGATCACCGATGTACGCGTGCCGGGGCGACAGCGGACCCGGTTCGACGGACTGTCGCAGCGCCGAGGATGCCTTCTCGTAGTGCAGCACACCGAGAGTCGCGGCCGTACCAACGGCAACGAGCAGCACGAGCCAGAGTGCGAGCGACTTCATCGCAACCACCGCAGCCCGAAGTAGATGCCGGATCCGATGTGCAGCGCGAGCAACACATAGAAGAACACGGAGAGAATGATGTGCAGCTTCAGAGATCGGGCGAACCAGCGCTTGAACGACTCGTGCGTACGGACCGCGTACTCGAGGTCCGCCACGGATTCGGCGATCCGAGTGACGTCACCGGCTGGGCCGCCGGATGAGACCTCGAGGCCGAGCGATGCCATGCCGGCCGTGAAGAGGGGCGCCGTTGGGAGCGCTCGCATTTCCGCCGGAACCTTCTCGAGGACTCCCCACGCGGAGTCGAGATCGCCCCGGGCAGTCTGCAGCAAGAGCAACTTGTCGGTGATCTCCTGCCTGCAGTAGGTGAGCAGGTAGCGAGCCACGAACCCGCTCACGACGGCGAGCAGCATCATTGCCGTCACTGCAATTCCCAACAAGCTGGAGAAGTTGTGACCCGTGTGAATGATCGCGAGCAGGGGGCCGAGAATCCCCGCATAGACATGCAGCGTGAGTAACGACTGCATCGAAACGTGCGGTGTCACGCGTGCGTTGAAATAGGGAATACGCTTCACGATCGGATACGCGAGCGGGACGAGCATCAGCACGGTCCCCGCGATTCCGAACACGGCTCCGACTCCACTGCCGGGAAAGCGCGGCGAACGGTGGACGAGAAAACCGAGCCAGCCGAGCAGCAAGACGCTGAGGACACCGGTGACGACGACGCGTTCACGCTCGCGCATGGCTACGCGTCGACCACGACGTCGCTCTTCGGTTTCGCCTGGCAGGCGAGAATGACTCCGTTGGTTTTGTCGGCAGCGTCGAGAGCGTCCTCGACCGCCATCTCGACCTCGCCCGAAGTCATCTTCACCTTGCAGATGCCGCAGGTGCCGACACGGCAAGAGAACTCGATGCCAATGGCGAGTTCCTCCGAGAGTTCGAGGATGCTCTGCTTCGGCGGGCTGTCTCCTTGCTGGAGATCGACACGAATCTTGGACGACTTGTCGTTCTTCGAAAACGTGACGAGCGAGCCTGTCGCAGGGCCGGTCGGTTTTGCGGTGGTCCCCGCAGCGGCAGGAGTGGGTTTCGTCAGGCCAAACGCTTCGGTCTTCAAGCGCTCCGCAGGAACCCCAAGCTCGGTGAGGATGGCCTTGACCGCGTCCATCATCAGCGGCGGCCCACACAGGTGGATTCTCCGTGAAGCGAGTTCGGGAACCGTCTGCGTGAGCAACTCCTTGGTGACGCGTCCAGTCGCCCCGTTCCAGTCTGTCCCTTCCGGGCGCGACATCGTCACCGTGACGTGCAAGCGCGGATTGATTCGCTGAAGCGCGGCGATCTCGTTCGCGAAGATGAAGTCGGTCGGCGCGCGGCACGCGTAGACGAAGAAGATGTCTCCGGGCCAGGACCGCTCGGTGAGATAGCGAGTGATGCTCATCATCGGCGTGATCCCCACACCGCCAGCGATGAGTACGACGCTGTCCGCTTCGGTTCCGCCGAACGTGAACTTGCCGACCGGGCCGCTCGTCTCGATCGGGTCGCCCAACGCGAGCAGATCATTGATGTGTCGGGAGACCGCACCGCGCGGCTCACGCCGCACGGTCAGATCGACGTGATCTCGCTCATTCGGGGACGATGAGATCGAGTAAGAGCGGTTCATTCGTGCGCCGCCAATCCCGAACGCGACGTTGAGGAATTGACCGGGCACGAATGTGAAAGGCATGGGTCCGTCGCTGGAAAAAGGCAGCAAGCGGAACGTTTTGACGCTCGGCGTTTCCGTGACGATGCCACCGATGCGGAGCTGCCCTCGCCAATTCGCAGTCACAGGTGGTGCTGAGGTCGCCTCCGGAACTGGAATTGCTGGCGACTCGACGGGCGACGGATTTGACGCCGAGGGCGATCCCGGCGGCGGCGTGGTCGGAGACTTTGGGGCGCTAGCCGGCGGCGCGCCTCCCGCCGGCGTTGCCGGCGAAGACGGGGCGGGCGCTCCGGCAAGCGGCGGTGACGTTCCGGGCGGCGGCGTTCCCGCGCCCGGTTCGATACGCCCGAACAAGGCCGCCGCTCGGCGCATCTTGGAGAAATACATGGCGACCATCGCCAACGCGAACACGATGAGCAGGACCATCGTGAAGAGGTGAAATAGCGGTACACCGAGAATTGCGCGTGGCGCTTCCGGCGCGATCGGAGAAGCGAGGTTCATCTCGCGTTTGAACCAGTCGAGTGCGAGGTTGCGCGGAGACTTTCCTTCGGACAGAACCCGTCGAGCCGCGATTCCAGCTCCGAGTTCGTCGAGACCCTCACGCATCAGGCCGACAGATTGCTGCATTGCTGCGTCGTCGCCGGATTGCATTGCGGCGTTGAGCGATTCGGCGGCAGTCGCGAGTCGCTGCATTCCCTCGTTGAAGTTCTGGCTCGCCAGCGCATCGATCTCGGCGCGTTTCTCCGGAGTGAGCGCAGGAAGGGTCATCAGCGAGGGGTAGATGGGAGTCTGGGCTGCGCTGGACCCGCAACCACCCCCCATGCAGCCGCCCATGGCGCCCCCTGCCGCTCCGCCCGGCGACGCCGGCGCCATCATCTTGTCCATCATCCCGCCCATGGCGCCGCCAGCCGCCCCCGGTGCGGCAGATGGAGCAGTCGGGGCGACGCCCATCGGTGTGCCTGCAGCTCCGTCCGGCGACGCCGGCGCCATCACGCCGTCCATCATCTCGCCCATGGCGCCGCCGGCCACCGCCGGCGCGACGGGTGTAGCAGCCGGGGCGACGCCCGTCGGTGTGGATGGAGCCATTCCCGTTGCGGCCGGGGACATCGTCGTTGCGGCGGGTGCGTCGGCCGCGCCCGCGTCAGGGTGATGGCCGAGGTGCCCCTGCGCCGCGACGGATCCGGTGCGGAGCGCGACGGCGAGCACGATCGACGCGGCGAAGACACGAATGAGTGTTCGACGGATCACGGCTGCCTCCCTCCGCCATCGCCGCAGATCGAGGGAGTCTCGAGTTCCGTCTCGAGCCCTCCGTTGGTGAATTCCTCGAGCGTTTTTCAGAAGACTCCGGTCGTGGGGGGCGACGCTTTGGTAAGTCACCTGATCGACCCTTGCGTCAACAGCAGCCCATCTGCGACTTCATGCTCTTGATCATCGCGTCGTCCTTCATCATCTGGTCCTTCGGCATCGCGCTACCCGCGCTCATCTTGCCCGCCATGTTCTTCATCATGCCCGACATGTCGCGCATCATTTCGCTCATGTGCTTCATGTCCTTCTCGTCCTTCATCGCCGTGCCATCGCCCATCTGCTGCGACATGCCCTGCATCACTCCCGCCATGTCGCCCATCAGGGCGCCCATGTCTTTGGTGGCGCCGGGGTCCTGTGCGGCGCCCGCATCCTTCATTCCTCCCATCTCGCCCTCGTCCATACCGGCGAATGTGTTTCCACTGAGAGAGGCCGAGAGCAATACGACCATCGAGAACACGAGAAGACTCTTCATCTGTTTGCTTCCCTCTTTTCCGTTGCTGATCGGGGTTCGAGTCACCGGAATCGAGGACGCAAGCTGCGTGCCCTGGATTTGCCGGCCAAACCTTCAACTGAAATACGCAGAAGAGGCGGTGCGAGGGACATCTGGGTTCGCCCTTTCGATCGAATCGCCGATTTCATCGGCTGCCCGCTACACCCGGGGGCGTAGTGCGGCTGTTGTTGATCGCGGTCGTTGGATCCTTTCTTGCAGCCGTGTGGTTTGCCCTCTCGTCGCGCTCGCCGCGCGACGGCTCGAGGCGAATGAGAGGAATGGAACATGGGTTTGAAGATTCGTTTGGGCATCGTCATCGCGATTCTCGCCACGAGTGGAGGGACGGCGAACGCGGCTTGGAGGCCGGATAAGAACGGCCCCCACCCCACCCACAAGCCGTCGGCGAATCCAAATTGCGGTCTCGGAGGCGAGGCGGTGCTCGGACTCGCCGCGTTGTCGCGCCTGCGTCGGCCCCGGAATGCCCGCCACTCGGACGCGGCGGAGTAGGCACGACCACGGCATCGACGAGCTTGGCATGCGCGGGCAGGGAAACTGCTCTGTGTAAGAAGTGCGTAGACGCTTCTACAATCTGCCGCCGAACTCACGGATGCGAGGTACGAGGACCACTTGAGACGGTGAACCAACCATCCAAACTGACATCCTGCTCGTTCAATCCTCCATGGCGCGCTCCGACGCCCTCGTCTTCTTTGGTGCCACCGGCGATCTCATCTACAAGAAGATTTTCCCGGCTCTCTATGCGATGGAGCGGCGGGGACATCTCCAGATACCCGTCATCGGGGTCGCAAGATCGGCATGGACGGTCGAGCAGTTCCGAGCTCGCGCCCGCGAGAGCGTCGAGAAGCACGACGGCTTCGACGAAGCGGTCTTCGCGAAGCTAGAGGAGCGGCTCCACTACGTCGGCGGCGATTTCGGCGCTCTGGCCACGCACGCCGCACTCCGCAAGGAACTCGGCGGCGCAGCGCACCCGCTGCACTTTCTCGCAATCCCTCCCAGTGTGTTCACGAAGGTGGTCGAAGGGCTCGGCCAGTCGGGCTGCGCCCGCGGCGCGCGCGTGATCGTCGAGAAGCCCTTTGGCCGTGACCTCGCCTCAGCGCGGGCGCTCAGCGCTTCGCTCCACACGGTCTTCGATGAATCTCGTGTCTTCCGCATCGACCACTACCTCGGGAAGGAATCGGTGCAGAACATTTTGGTGTTTCGCTTCGCGAACACCTTCCTCGAGCCGTTCTGGAACCGGGACTATGTCGAGAGCGTGCAGATCACGATGGCCGAGAGCTCCGGCGTCGAGGGCCGAGGCAGCTTCTACGAGGAATCCGGCGCCATTCGCGATGTGATCCAGAACCACATGCTCCAAGTCGTGGGATTCCTCGCAATGGAGCAGCCGACGTCGACGAGCCAGGAGTCGATCCGCGACGAACAGCTGAAATTGTTCAGGACGATTCGCCCGATCAGCCCCGAGGAACTCGTGCGCGGGCAGTTCCGCGGCTATCGCCAGCAGGACGGCGTCGCCCCGAAGTCGAGGGTCGAAACATTTGCCGCCGCCCGGCTCCACATCGACTCCCCGCGCTGGGACGGCGTGCCCTTCTTCATCCGGGCGGGCAAATGCCTCGCGACGTCGATGACGGAGGTGCTGGTCACGCTCAAACGGCCCGCGCTCAGCAAGCTGTGCCCGGGCCAGGCGAACTATGTGCGCTTTCGGCTGAGCCCTGAGGTGGCGATCGCGATCGGTGCCCGTGTGAAGCGACCCGGTGAGCAGTTGATTGGCGATCCGGCGGAACTCGAGGTGGTCAACCACCTACACGGGGATGAGATGGACGCCTACGAGCGCCTCTTGAGCGACGCGATGGTGGGCGACGGCATGCTCTTCGCGAGCCAGGACGGCGTGGAGGCCGCTTGGGCGGTCGTGCAACCCATATTAGGGTCGAAGACGCCCGTGCATGAGTACCAACCCGGCACCTGGGGCCCGTGCGAAGCCGACGAGATCACGGCGAGTATCCCTGGATGCCACAGTCCCGTGTGGCTGCTCCCGCACTATGACAACGGAGAAACAGCACGATGAATGACTCGAGCGAGAGGTGGGAACCCCGACGAACGCCCATGTGGCTGGCGATCGTCACGTTCGCGCTTGCGGCGCAGGCGAGCTGGGCTCAACCCTCTGACGCACCGCCGAGCGTGGAGATGGAGCAAAAGCTCATCGAGTCCGCGTCGACCCCGGCCGACCACGACGCGTTGGCAAAGTTTTTTCGCGCCGAAGCGGACAAGCTGCGCATGATGGCGCTGGCTCACCGCTCGATGGGCGACTTCTACCATCGATCCAAGATGCGCAAGGCGGAGCAACAAAAGCAGCACTGCGAGCGCATCGCCGCGCTCGAAGAACAAGAGTCGCTCGAGTATGAGGGTCTATCCAAGGGACACACGGCCCAGCTTGATCGATGAGCCCATCCTTGTTGCATACTGCGAGGGAATGGACCCCGATTTCGGGGATGAAGGAGAAGACAGATCCATGACCCAAGACACAACTAGGCGCGAGACGCTTTTGTACGTAGCTGGTGCGGCGGGAGTCCTTGTCGTCGGAGGCGTGAGACAAGCCTACGCACAAGGCGAACGACATCCATCCCCGCTGCAGGAAGGAAAAATGGAAATGAGCGATCACGACATGAACGGCTGTATCGACGAATGTGAAAAGTGTCACCGCGTTTGCGTAGAGGCGGCGAGCTACTGCCTCGAGAAAGGCGGCCGCCATGCCGCCCCCGCGCACGTCAGGCTGCTGATGGATTGCGCCGAAATCTGCCAGACCAGCGCGAACTTCATGCTGCGCGGCTCTGCCGCCCACAAGATCATTTGCGGCGCTTGTGCCGAGATCTGCGAACGTTGCGCCGAATCTTGCGATGGCATGAGCGACGACGCGCAGATGAAGGCATGCGCGAAAACCTGCCGCGATTGCGCGGAGTCCTGCCGGAGCATGGCCAAGGGTTGAGAATCGCCGTGGGTTTGTAAAGTCGAGCAGCGAGCGGAGTCCGGCAGCCGGAGGTCTGCCACGCCGTGTGGCACAGGCCGTGCACACGGGTTGCAGTGTCACCAACTCGAGGACGGATCGTATGCCCCAGACGACGTGGAACGACGACATCCTCAAGGTCTCGGATGAGAGTCTCATGGCGGAATACGCCGCTGGAAGTGTTGATGCGTTCGAGGAACTGTTCCGGCGCTACGAGCATGCGGCCTACGTGTTCTTCGTGAAGCGCGTCGGTTCGAAAGACCGCGCGCGAGATCTTTATCAGGAATTGTTCCTTCGAGTCCATCGGGGACGGCACGCCTACGATCCGAGCCGCCCGTTCACTCCCTGGTTCTTTCAGATCGCCCACCGGCTCATGGTCGATGACTTTCGACGCGCGTTCCGACATCACGAGACACCGCTGGGCGACATCCTCGATTCGGCCACGGCTGGCGAGCAGTCGCTTCCCGTTCGATGCGACCTCGAGCAGCTCATGAGCGGGCTCTCGTCGGAGGAACAGTATGTCCTGCGCTCTGCGAAGCTGACGGGCCGTGAATACCGAGAGGTCGCCGCGGATCTCGGCAAGTCCCTCGATGCGGTCAAGAAGATGGCATCTCGAGCGATGCAGAAGCTCCGCTACCGCGCAGAAGATCGTGGTGTGTCCGTCCCGGCGCGAGGCTGATCTGTGGGACGACGCGCGGAGGAGTCGGTGTGGACGAGGATGAGACACCGACCGCGTTGAGCCAGCGAGTTCGCACCGCGATCGGTGCATCGCTCCGCGGCGACTTTGAGTTCAGGGGCGGCCGGACGGCGCGTCGCCTCGTTCTCGCTGGCGTAGCCGGAATCGTCGGCGCACTCGGGGCGACACTGCTGGTGGCTGAGCATTCGTTCGACCACCACGCCCATTGGCACATCGTCGCTTTCAGCGCCGTGTGGACGGGAATGCTCGTCGTCACGCTCGCGATTGCATTGCTCGAGATTCGGACACCCTCTCTCCCGCTCGCGCGCTCCGCGATCGTCGGCTTGATCGGCCTCGGTATCGCTGGCCTCTGTGGGGCCGCCTGCCCCGATCCGCACTTCCTTGTGTGGTGGTCGGATTCGACACTGGGGGCGAAAGTCTCGGAGAGCCTCGGTTTGTGGCTCAGCGCCAGCTGTTTCGGTCTGGTGACGGCGTTTGCATTCGCCATCGTCGCGACGCCACTCGCGCTGCTCGGTTCCCGCGGAGAGGTGTTGCGCCCCGCGCTGCCGGTGGCATTCCTGAGTCTTCTGCTTGCACCAGGCGTCGCGCTCCAATCGGTCGGCACCTCATGGGCCGTGTTCGCCGGTTGGATGATCGCCACGGTCATTGGCTGCTGCGCAGGCGTGACCGGTGGGATACGCCTGCGACGCTCGCTCGTCGGGTAAAGCGCTGCCCGCCACACCCTTGTGTGCGACGCGAGCGCACGCGGCCGATGTGGCGCGGAATCTCGGCATTCGGCCCGCCGCTCGACGTCCAATGGCGGGGGCGATTCCGGCGAACGGTCACTTGGCCTTCGCCGCGTCCTCTTCGCCCCTGGCCAGCGCATCGTAGTCATCGGCGATCCCCGCGTACTTCTTGGAGATGTTCTCGCAGTGGTTCGCCGCGGAATTCTTGTTGGGCCGGTACTTGCCGCCCATTCGTTGGTGACTCGCCGCCTTGGCCCGCGCCTCTGCGGCCTTTGCTTGGTATTCCTGCGCTAGTGCAGCGTGCTGCGCCGGTGTTTTCGCCGTCTGGATCGCGGTCTCGAGCGAGGAACTGTCGTCCGCCGCCAAGGAGAGCCCCGGCGACAGCGCCAGAGCGCCGAGGAGCAGAGCCGCAGCGATTCTCGTCATCATCGTCATGTATCTCCTTCTCATGCAGAGCCCCTCGGCGCACTCCATGTGGCCGTGAGCTTTGCCTCAGGCGGGTACTACGGAGCGGGGGACGAAAAGGGACCGACGGAGTCGTGCTCGGCCCCAATCGGTGTCACGCAGGATCTACTCGTGGCGAAGTGCGTCGACCTGCGCGCGCCGCACCTGCTGCGCACAGCCTGCAAACACAGCCTCACCTACATCGAGCTCAACGCCTCCACGCAGTGGCGCGCTGCTCGCGCGGTTCTCCGCGGTGACTCGAGACAGCATCCCATCGCGAGTCCCGGTCAGCGCGGCGAGTCCGTCTGCGACGAGCCGCGATGTGGTGCGGGGTCCGCCGGCGACCGACCGGCCGCTGCACATCCAACGGCAGGCCGATCGAGGCGACCGATCACTTGGCCGTTGCCGCCTCGTCTTCGCCCTTGGCCAGCGCGTCGTAGTCGTCGGCAATCCCTGTGTACTTCTTCGCGATGCTCTGGCAGTGGCTCCCCATCGAGCTCTTCTGCGGCGAGTACATGCTGCCCATGCCTTCATGCTTCGTAGCCTGGGCGCGCGCCTCTTTGGCCTTCGCGCGATAGTCCGCGGCCAAAGCGGTGTGCTGGGCCGGTGTGTGTGCCGCCTGGATTGCGGTCTCGAGCGAGGAACTGTCGTCCGCCGCCGAGGAGAGCCCGGGCGACAGCGCCAGCGCGCCGAAGAGCAGAGCCGCAGCGATTCTCGTCATCATCGTCTTGTATCTCCATTTCATGCAGAGCCCATCCGCGCGCACCGTGCGGCGGAGGGATTGCCTGCGGCATGTACTACGGAGGGGGCCAATGAAGAGGGACCGACGAGGCGCAAATAAGTGGCGCGAGGGCGGCCTTCGTCATCGTCAGCGTGAGAGCGACTCTCCTGGGCCCAGCGTGGCAACTCCATTTGCACGCTCAGCGGCGATACAGCAACTCTTCCTCTGTAGATCTGGTTGAGCTGGCGTCCTTACTCGCTCTCCGGGCTCGACACATTAGTACTATGTCGCTAGTTCCCGACTCGGAGCGCTCAGTGGGGGCATACGAACGGTTTGATCGTTTTGCAGTTGCCAGTCGAACTTCCGCCAGATTGTTTGTGTGACTGGTTGATGCCGTCCGCGCTGCGCCAGCCGGCGCCTGCGCAGCCGACTGTGGCGATCGCGAACGCTGAGACGAGAATGAGAGTTCGGTGTATGGAACGCATTCGTTGCGATTCTCCTGTTTTAGATCTCGGTGATCTGGATTGATACGCGCCTGTCGCCGTCTTGCGATGCAATTCACGCACCACCCGAGCCCGCGACGCTGTGGCTGCGACGTGCCGCAGCCAACACAAGTTCTGATAAAGCGCCGGCCGTTTGTAGAAACGTCGCTGCTTCGGAAGGCTTCGGCATCTCGAGTGGCATGCCCTCGGCTCGCAAGCACGAGAGAGCGGCACGCTCTTTGCTGTAACGCAACCGTGTGGCACTAAGGAATGGGCGTCGCCTCCGCCAACGCCAGCGAGGTCCACAAGCGAGGAGAAGAATCGGTGAACGCTGGCGCGCTCCAGTCAGTTCGGGGGCTTTGGATCATCCCGTTCATGGCGCTCCATCTCGTATCGACCGCCGCTCGGGCACAGGCGCCGAACGACGATTCGCACGGGATGAAACAGATGATGACGTTCGCGATGAACAAGATGGGTGAGATACGCATGTCCGGCGACATGGACAAGGACTTTGCGACGATGATGAAGATGCATCACCGCCAGGCCGTGCACATGGCGCAAATGGAACTCGATCACGGCAAGTCGATAGCGATGAAGGCAATGGCGACGGAGATCATCGCAGCGCAGAAGAAGGAGATCGAGCAATTCGATGAGTGGCTCGCCACGCAGAAGTGAGTAGACACGACCTCATCATCCGTGCCGTCCTGGCACTTTGTTTGGCGATCGAGGTGGTCGCTTGCAGTAGCGCCGGCCCGCTGCCTCTGAGCGACTATGCGCCGAGCGAGTTCGATGCTGAGCTCGGCGAGCACGCGTGGCCGGGCGAGCAGGAGGCGACGCGGTCGATCGCGGAGGCGATCACGCAGAAGCTCGAATCGACCCATGTGGCTGGCGACCGTCCTGCGCGTCGCGACGCGCACCCGAAAGCCCATGGCTGTGTGCGCGCAGTCTTCGACGTCGAAGCTGCTCTAGCGCCCGAATTCGCCCAAGGCGTATTTCAACCGGGTTCCCGCTACACCGCTTGGATTCGCTTTTCCAACGGCGCCTCGGATCCCAACCGCCCGGACGGCGATGGCGATGCGCGCGGCATGGCGATCAAGGTGATGGGCGTTCCGGGGCCGAAACTGATGAGCGACGAGGAGCACACGCAGGATTTCATCCTGATCAACCATCCGGTCTTCTTCCTCGATGACCCGCGGGACTACGCCGCCTTTTTTCAGCGGCTGAACAGCTCGAACCCGCTCGTGCGAATCGCCGCTCCGTTCGCACTCGGAATCCGGGGCGCGCTGATTGCGCGCGAGATCGGTTCCTCGCGAATCGCGAACCCACTCTTCGAACGCTACTTCACGATGGTCCCGTACCGGCTCGGTGACGACACATCGAGGCTCGCAGTGAAATACTCGGCGCGGCCGTGTATCGCGCGCGCGAACCAACCGGACGAGACTTCGATGCAAGACCCGGACTTTTTGCGCAACGCGATGCGCACGACGCTCGAGCAGGGCGACGCCTGCTTCGAGTTGCTGGTGCAGCCCCGCACGAATCCCGCAATGGATGTCGAACGCTCGATGATCGAATGGAAGGAGAGCGAAGCGCCCTTCTACAAGGTGGCGACCCTCTCGATCCCGAAGCAGAGCTTCGACTTGCCTGCGCAGCACGCGTTCTGCGAGAACCTTTCCTACTCGCCTTGGCACGCGCTTGCGGAACATCGCCCGCTCGGGGTCGTGAACCGTGTGCGGAAGGTGGTCTACGACACGATCAGTGGCGTTCGACACGAACACAACGGCGCGCGGCGTATTGAACCTACGGGAAGTGAGACGTTCTGAGTCACAACAGAACTAGCGTTGCTCGTTCCAGTCTGCCCTGGTGGCGGTTGGTGCGGTTCTTCGCGATGACGATGTTGGCGGGTTTCGCAATGAACGAAGCCTGGGAGATGGCGCAGATGTCCGCGTATGTCGAAATGGTGGAGCGATCCTGGCCGAGCACGCTCGGTTCTTGTACGCGGGCGGCGGCGGGTGACGTGGGAATCATCTCGATCCTCTACGCGGTGAACGCGCTGATCGCTGGCGACCTCGGCTGGGGCTTGCGCGGCCGCTGGAACCACTACGCCACGGCCGCTGTCTTGGGGCTCGCTGGTGGGGCGCTGGTGGAACATGCGGCGCTGGCCGCCGGGCGCTGGACTTACACGGAGCGCATGCCCGTGGTGCCCGTGCTGAGCGCGGGCTTGTGGCCGCTACTCCAAATGACGTTGCTGCCTCCGCTCGCGTTCTTGTTTGCCCGGTGGTGGGCAGACCGCAGCGCAACGAAAGGAGTTTTGTGATGAATCATGCAGACGGCTGGATGAACGGCTCAATGGGCGGAGGGATGTGGATCTGGACGGCGATCGGCGTATTGGTGGTGGTCCTGCTGGTCGTCGTAATCAACAACCTGTCCAAGAAATAGTCGTGCGTCCGCACTGGCACGCACGACCGATTCGTCGCAAATCTCTGCTCGAAGTGCGCAGGATCCGTGGCGAGCCGGGCAATTGGAGAACCATTCGTCGTGAGTGAACCGATCCTCGACCCCGTCTGTGGAATGACCGTCGCGCCCGATGCTGCGAATCGTCATGAGCACGAAGGCACCACCTATCGCTTCTGCAGCGCACGCTGTCTCGCGCGCTTCCGCGAGGATCCTTCGCGCTACCTGAAAAGTGCGCCGGCTGTAGTGCACGCTCATGGCTCACAGCCAGTAGCAGCGACTCCCTCGCTCTCGGCTTCGCCGCGCCGCTACACCTGCCCGATGCACCCGCAGATCGTGCGCGACGCACCCGGCTCGTGCCCCATCTGCGGCATGGCGCTCGAGCCGATGACACCGAGCGCGGACGACGACGACAACCCGGAACTGCGCGACATGCAGCGGCGTTTCTGGGTGAGCGCTGCGCTCTCGCTGCCGCTCGTCGTGTTCGTGATGTCGGACATGATTCCGGGCCGACCGCTCGAGAATGTGCTGTCGCCGCGCCTCCTCACGTGGATCGAGTTCGCACTGGGAACCCCGGTGGTGTTGTGGGGAGGTTGGCCCTTCTTCGTGCGCGGCTTCGAGTCGCTGCGCACGCGCGCGCTCAACATGTTTACGCTGATCGCGATCGGTACGGGAGCTGCGTTCGTCTACAGCCTCGTCGCGATTTTCATTCCGAGCGTCTTCCCGGCATCGTTCCGCGGCGCGGACGGCGAAGTCGCCACCTACTTCGAAGCGGCTGCGGTGATCGTGACGCTGGTGTTGCTCGGGCAGGTGCTCGAGCTGCGCGCGCGCAGCCGCACCGGCGCAGCGATCCGCGCGCTGCTCGGCCTCGCACCGAAGACGGCGCGGCGTCTGCGCGACGACGGCAGCGAAGAAGACGTCGCGCTCGACATCGTGAAGGCGGGCGACCGGCTGCGCGTGCGGCCGGGCGAGAAGGTTCCAGTCGATGGCGTGGTTCTCGAAGGACACAGCAGCATCGACGAGTCGATGCTGACGGGCGAGCCGCTGCCGGTCGAGAAGAACGTCGGCGATCGCGTGGTCGGCGCGACGGTCAATCAAACCGGCAGCTTCGTGCTGCGTGCGGAGCGCGTCGGTGCAGAAACGTTGCTCGCGCAGATCGTCCGCATGGTCTCCGAAGCGCAGCGCAGTCGCGCGCCGATCCAGCGCCTCGTCGATCTCGTCGCGAGCTGGTTCGTGCCCGCAGTGTTGGCAACCGCCGTGTTGACCTTCGCGGTCTGGGCGCTGCTCGGACCGGAGCCGCGCCTCGCGCACGCGCTCGTGAACGCCGTCGCGGTGCTGATCATCGCGTGCCCTTGCGCGCTCGGCCTCGCGACACCGATGTCGATCATGGTCGCGACCGGCAAGGCCGCCGGTGCCGGCGTGCTCTTCAAGAACGCCGAGGCGATCGAGGTGTTGCGCAGCGTCGATACACTCGTCGTCGACAAGACCGGCACGCTCACCGAGGGGAAGCCGCGCCTCGTCACGGTCGAGCCCGCGGCCGGTCTTTCCGACGTCGAGTTGCTGCGCCTCGCGGCGAGTCTCGAACGCGGCAGCGAGCACCCGCTGGCCGCCGCCATCGTCGCGGGCGCCGAGAGCCGCGGCGCGGTGCTGGAAGAGGCGCAGAACTTCGAGTCGCGCACTGGCAAAGGCGTCATCGGCGTGGTCGCGGGTCGCAAAGTTGCGCTGGGCAACGCGGCGATGCTGAAGGACCTCGCGATCGACGCAGGCGAACTCGCGACGCGCGCCGAGGTGCTGCGACGCGACGCGCAGACCGTGATGTTCGTCGCGGTGGACGGCAAGGCCGCGGGGCTACTCGGTGTCGCCGACCCGATCAAGGAAACGACCCGCGAAGCCATCGCGCAGATCCACAAGGACGGGATGCGCATCGTCATGCTGACGGGCGATGCGCGCGCCACCGCCGAAGCGGTGGCCGCGATGCTCGGCCTCGACGAAGTGATCGCCGAAGTGTTGCCGGAACAGAAGGTCGAAGTCGTGAAGCGCTTGCAGGGCGAGGGCCGCGTGGTCGCGATGGCGGGCGATGGCGTCAACGATGCGCCCGCGCTGGCGCAGGCAGAGGTTGGGATCGCGATGGGCACGGGCACCGACGTCGCGATGGAGAGCGCCGGCGTGACGCTCGTGAAGGGCGACCTGCGCGGCATCGCGCGCGCACGGCATCTCTCGCGCGCGACGATGCGGAACATCCGCCAGAACCTCTTCTTCGCCTTCGTCTACAACGCACTCGGCGTGCCGATCGCAGCGGGCTTGCTCTATCCGAGCTTCGGGCTGCTGCTCTCGCCGATGATCGCGGCGGCCGCGATGAGTCTCTCCTCGGTGTCGGTGATCGGCAACGCGCTGCGGCTGCGGCGACTCACGTTGTAGCGACGCGTCGCTCAGCGAGCCGTCACCACCAATTCGCCAACCATCCCCGCCTCCGTGTGTCCTGCGATCGTGCAGAGCAGTTTGTAGCGACCCGGCGTTTCGATCTGATAGGTGCCCGCGTCGGTCGCGCCGGGCTGCGCATGCAGGTGGATCCAGTCGCCCTTGCCACTCGGCTCCTTGACGAGCAGGGCGTGTTCGACCTTTCCGTGGTTGACCAGCTCGATACGCGTCGGCTCGCCCGCGCGCAACTCGATGATCTTCGGCTCGAACATGAACTCGCCGCCCTTCACGACGATCGTCGCCTTCGCCGCGACGTCCACCGCCGCGAGCGGCTTCGTCGCGTGCGCGTGGCCCGGCATGCTCGCGTCGCCGCTGTGATCGCCATGCATCGACATGTCGTGACCCATTGCCGCGTGGTCCGGCTCCGCGGCGCTGGTTGTGAGCACCGCGGGCGGATATTGCGCTTGCACGAGAGCGAGCACTCCGTCGAGGCGCTTCATCTGGCGACTCACCTCGTCCGCCTTGCCGGCGTCCGCCGCGTCGTGCAGCGCATCGACGACAGCGGGGAGCTGCTTCAGCGCACTCTCGACGCGAGCACGCTTCTCGGGTGCGAGATCGGTCGAGCGTTCGAGCAGCGCCTGCCCTTGCGGGACGAGCGCCTCGCTCTTCGCATGGATCTCGCCGAGCTTGCCCGCGGCGATGTCGGCCGCGATCGCGTCGCGTGTTGCGCGCAGCGCGGTCCACGCGCCGGCGACTCCTTCTCCGCTCGCTGTCTGCGCCGTGGTTTGCTTCGTTCCATGTTCCATCCCCTCGTGACCTTCGTGGCCTTCAGTCGCGCCACTCGTTCCGGCGAGCCACGCAAAGGTCACCGCACACAGCAAACCTGCGATTTGGATTCTCGTCATCGAATCGTCCTCCTGGTTTTCACGCATCGTCGAACGGATCGCTCGAAGCGCGCACCACCGCGCGCTCCGCAGCGGCCCGCCCGAATCGGAAGAACACGGCCGGCGTGACGGCCATGTCGAGCAAAGTCGAAGAGACGAGGCCGCCGAGGATCACGACGGCGACGGGGTAGAGGATCTCCTTGCCGGGCTCGCCCGCGGAGAGCACGAGCGGGATCAGCGCCAGCCCGGCGGTGAGCGCCGTCATCGTCACCGGGACGAGCCGCTCTAGCGAACCGCGCACGATCATCGCCTCGTCGAAGCGCTCGCCCTCGTGCTGCATCAAGTGCAGGTAGTGCGAGATCATCATGATGGTGTTGCGCGACGCGATGCCGGCCAGCGTGATGAGACCCACCAGCGTCGCGATCGACACCGTCCCGACCAGCAGCCAGGTGAGGATGAGACCGCCCGCAAACGCGAGGGGAATGTTCAGCAGGATCTGCGCGACGATCGCCCCGCTGCGGAAGTGCGAGTAGAGCAACAGGAACATCGCGACGAGCGTGAATGCGCCGAGCAGACCGATCAGCCGCGTCGCTTCCTGCTGACTCTGGAACTGTCCCTCGAAGACGACCGAGTAGCCGACTGGCAATGCGATGCCGGCTGCGACCTGCTGCATCTCCGCGACCGTCGAGCCGAGATCGCGCCCCGCAACGTTGCCGGCCACGACGATGCGGCGGCGCACGTTCTCGCGCTGGATCACGTTGGGGCCGAGGCTCTCGCGCACGTCGGCCAGCAGCGAGAGCGGCACCTTCCGACCGTCACCGGTGTCGACCAGCATGTTGCGCAGCGCCTCGACGTCGGCGCGCGCTGCTTCGCCGTAGCGGACGAAGAGATCGAAGGTGCGGTCGCCCAGCAAGACCTGACCGACGACGCGGCCGTTCAATGCGGTCTCGAGGCGTTCCACCAGGTCGCCTGCGCGTACGCCGTAGAGTGGCAACCGATCGCGCCGCACCGCGATCGCGACCTGTGGCACGAGCACCTGCTTCTCGGTCTGCAGATCGACGACGCCCGGCACGCGCGCGAGCGCCGCTTCGAGTTCCGCCGCTTTCGCGCGAAGCACGCCGAGGTCGGGACCGAAGAGCTTCACGGCAACTTGCGCACGCACGCCCGAGAGCAGGTGGTCGAGGCGATGCGAGATCGGCTGCCCGACGTTGAGCGCAATGCCCGGGATGCCGCCGAGCTTCTCGCGAATCTCGCCGAGTATCTCTTCGCGCGAGCGCTCCGATGGGCGGAAGTCGACGTCGATCTCACCGAAGTGGACGCCTTCGGCGTGCTCGTCCAGTTCTGCGCGCCCGGTGCGGCGCCCGGTGGACACGACTTCGGGAACCTCGAGCAGGAGCTTCTCGGCGATCGTGCCGATCCGGTTCGACTCCTCGAGCGACGTGCCCGGCGCCACGAGAACGGTGATCGTGGCAGTGCCCTCGTTGAACTCCGGCAGGAACTCTTTGCCCATCAGCGGGTAGAGCGCGAACGAAGCGGCGACGAGCAGCGTCGCGGCAGCGATCGCGACGAGCGGATGGCGCAGCGCCGGTCCGAGCAGGAAGCGGCGATCGACACTCTTCAGTGCACGTACCAGCCAGCCATCCGACTCGGCACCCATGCGACGCATGCCCGGCAGCAGGTACGAGCAGAGCGCCGGAATCACCGTCAGCGAGACGACGAACGACGCGGCCATCGCCACGATCGTCGCGACACCGATCGGCGCGAAGAGCCGTCCCTCGATGCCGGCGAGACCGAAGAGCGGAATGAAGACGAGGATCACCAGCAGCGTGGCGTAGAGGATCGACGAGCGGACTTCGGAAGACGCTTCGGCGATCACCCGCAGGGCGGGGCGCGGCGGCGTCGCGTGACGGTTTTCGCGCAGGCGCCGGAACACGTTCTCGACGTCGACGATGGCATCGTCGACCACCATGCCGATTGCGACCGCGAGGCCACCGAGCGTCATCGTGTTGATCGAGATCCCGGCAAAGCGGAACACGATCGCCGTCGCGACGAACGAGAGCGGGATTGCGGTCAGCGTCACCAGCGTGGTGCGGAAGTTCAGCAGGAAGAGGAAGAGCACGATCGCGACCATCACGGCGCCGTCGCGCAGCGCCTCCTCGACGTTGGCGATCGAAGCGTCGATGAAGCGCGCCTGCTCGAAGAGAGTTCGGATCTCGACGTCGGCGGGAAGCGCAGGCCGCAACTCTTCGAGCGCCGCCTCCACCTCGCGGGTGAGCGTGAGCGTGTCGACGCCCGGCTGCTTCTGGACGGACACGATCACGGCAGGACGCGCCATCACGCCGGCGTCGCCGCGCATCGTGCGGCGTCCGAGCACGACGTCGGCCACGTCGCGCAGCAGCACCGGCGTTCCGTCGCGTGCGGCGACCACGGTGGCGCTGATCTCGTCGACGGATTGCGTGCGGCCGAGGTTGCGGATGAGTGCTTCGCGGTGGGCGCTCTCGAGGAATCCGCCGCCACTGTTCTGTTGCGCGGAGCGCGTCGCTGCTTCGATCTCGTCGAGACTCACGCCTTGCATCGCCATGCGCTCGGGCGACGCGAGCACCTGGTATTGCTTCACGCCGCCGCCGATCGGGATCACCTGCGCGACACCGGGAATCGTCAGCAGGCGCTGGCGCACGGTCCAATCGGCCAGCGAGCGCACTTCCATCGGCGGCGTCGATCCGTCGCGACTCGAGATTCCGATCAGCAGGATTTCGCCCATGATCGAAGAGATCGGACCCATCACGGGTGCGACACCAGCCGGGAGCTGCTCGGCAGCGAGTTGCAAACGTTCCTGCACGAGCTGGCGTGCGCGATAGATGTCGGTGCCCCAGTCGAACTCGACGTAGAGGATCGAGAGCCCGATGCCCGAACTCGAGCGAACGCGCTGCACGCCGGGCACGCCGTTCACCGCCGTCTCGAGCGGTCGCGTGACGAGGACCTCCACTTCTTCGGGCGCGAGACCGGGCGCCTCGGTGAGCACGTTCACGAGCGGGCGGTTCAGATCCGGAAACACATCCACGGGAAGCGCGCGCACCACGAAGGCGCCATAGACGAGCAGCAGCACCGCCGCGGCGAGCACGAAGAGCCGGTTGCGCAGCGACCATTCGATGAGACGGTTCAGCACGCTCAGCTCCGGCCGCGACGTGCGCGCGTGACGACCACCACGGCGGCACTCGTTGCAACGAGCGCGATCGCTCCCACGCCCATCGCGATGAGAACAGGGCGCGCCACTGGCTCGGCGGCACTGGGTTCCTCGTGCGATGCCGCGGCGCCTGCATCCTCTGCAGCAGCGGCAGGTAGGAATTGCAGCGAGTAGTTGCCTTGCGTCACGACGGGATCGCCGGGCAGCAATCCCTCTACGATCTCAACCCAGCGATCGTCGGAAGCCCCCGTCACGACTGGCACGCGCTCGAAGCGCGTCCCGTCTTCGGTGGCTTCGCGAAACACGAAGAGCGCACCGAAGTCGCCGAGCACGGCGCTGCGCGGCACCGCGAGCGCAGCGTCGGACGCAGACGTCACGATCGCGAGTTCGGCGCGCATGCCGGGGCGCAGCTCGCCGCGCGGGTTCTGGACGCGCACGTAGACGGGCAACGAGCGGGTCGTCGCATCGAGCGCGCCGCTGAGTCGTTCCACGACGCCATCGAAGGCGACATCGGGAAAGCTCGGCACGGCGACCCGCACGATCTGGCCCAACGCCACGCGACCGATCTGCCCCTCGAAGAGCTGCCCGACTGCGAGCACCTCGCGCAGGTCTGCAACTTCGAGGAGATGCGCGTTCGGCTCGACGCTATCGCCCGGCACGACGTGGCGATCGGTCACGACACCGTCGAGTGGCGAGGCATAGCGAGCGCGTGGCGGCGGGTCACCGAGCAGCAGACTCTCGATCTCGACGACCGGCTGTCCGCGGCGCACCGGGTCGCCTTCCGCCACCGACACCGATACGACTCGCCCCGCAATCCGCGATGCAACGGCGCCCGCCCGATCCGGTGCAGATGCAATCTCGCCGATTGCGGAGAGCGTGGATGCGAGCGGTCGCAACTCCGCCTCGACCACTTCGAGGCCGAGGTTCTTGCGCGCATCGGCCGTGACCCGCACGTCCTGCGAGCCGATCGCGGCGCCGGCCGCGCTCGGCGCTTCGGCGTGTCCCGTATGCGCGGGAGCGCGGAGCGGAGTCAACGCGAGCGTCGTCGCCAGCACCCCGCGCTGCAAGATCGCGGCAACCCTCACGGCTTCTCCTCCTTCGTAGGTGTGCGCTCGAGCAATGGGCTCGCGGCGGCAGCGGTTTCGAGATCGACCTCAGCTAGCCGCAGCTCCGCGAGCAGGCGCACATGACGCAGCATCGCGTCGGCGAGCTGCTGCTCGGCCTGCACGAGGGCGGAGATGGGCGACAGCCCCTCGCGGTATCCGCGCCCCAGCAGTGTCACGTTGCGGCGCGCGTGCGGAAGCGCCGCTTCCCGATAGCGGCGCTCGAGCGCCGACAGTTCGAGAGAGCGCGCGCGGGCCGCCGCAATCTCCGCAGCCACGCCCTGTTCCCGCGCTGCGACGCGGGAGGCGGCGCGGCGTTCGTCGGCGACTGCCGCGGCAACACTTCCCTGATTGCGATTCCAGAGCGGCAACGGCACGGAGAGCCCGAAGCGCAGGAATTCGTCGCGCTTCGAGCCGATCGGATCGATCGTGGGCTCGCCTGCGAACACCTGCTTCTCGGCCTCGACTCCGACGCCGAAGCGCCAATCCTCCCAGGTCTCTGCATGCGCGAGCTTGGCTTCCGCGCGAGCGCGGTCCACGAGTAGCCGCGCGGCGACCAGATCGGGGCGCCGCTCCGCTGCCCCCTCGCCGATCTGCGCGATCGCGGTTGCGTCGAGAAGCGCGTCCTCGAGCGAACCGGCCAGAGCGACGGGCGCATCGACCTCGCGCTGCAGGAGTTGATTCAAGCGGATCGCCTCACCGTGACGTTCCACTTCGAGTTGCTGCTTCTCCTGCTCGAAGCCCGCGACCTGCACCGCGAGCAGGTTCAGATCCACCTCCGACGCCTCGGCTGCTTCGAGTCGGCGCTTCGACACACGCGTCAACTCGTGAGCGGGCCCGATGACGTCGTCCCAAGCTGCGATCGAGCGGTCTAGCGCGAGGATGCGCAACGCAGCGCGCTGAACGTCACCGATCAGTGTGCGCTCGAAGTCGCGCGCCTCCGCCAGCGCCGCGGCGACATCGACGCGCGCGACGTCCCGCGCACGGCCGAGTCGTCCCGCGATCGGAAAGCGCTGGGCGATTTCCCCGGCGAGCTGGTGCTCGCCTTCGTTTTGAAACGCGAAGTCGCTGCCACCGCTGAGCGTGAGCTCGGGATTCGGCCAGAGCCCCGCCTGGAGCAAGTGGCCGCGCGCAACCTCGATGGCTTCGTACGCAGCGCGCAGCTCGGCATTGTTTTCGAGCGCCGCCTCCGCTGCAGCACGCACCGTCATCGCGGACGCATCAGCGGGCTCCGCTGCATCCGCGCGGACAACAGGCGTCGCGAGCCCAACGACGAACAAGACTCGAAGCGTCGATCCAAACGTCACATCGCACCTCCAAGGGATGTCATCGACGCGCAAACGAATGCGCGCCGACGCCGGCCATGGGGCCGGCATCACCTAGACGGTGCGAGGGTCAGATCAAGAGCGAAGCGTGATGGATGACGAAATCTGGAGGTGGCGGATTGTGATGCGAATCGAGAGTTCGCGCGGCGACGTGCTGGATCGCGCGCGGCGCTGCCGCCAGAACCAGGGGAAGCCAGATCGCGGCGACCGCGGGCGTGATCGTGGCCGTCGGCGAGATGGCCTGCGCAAGTGAGGCGCAGTGCTGCTCGCAACCGTCGTCGCCGTCCTGCGTCGGCGCGCTTTCCTGCTCGGGTACCGAAACACCGTGATGTGCGTGCATCGCGTGATCGACATGCTCAGCGCCTGAGACCACGGCGGCCTCGCCGTGTGAGTGGGCCAAGCCAGGAATCAGGCAGACCGCGCCTTGCGCCCACCAGAGCAGCGCGAATGTCAGTGCGAGATGCTTCAAGACACGACCTCGGGTCCGAATGCCGCTGGCAACATAACCAACGATCTCCACGCGCCAAAACCATCGGCAGACGGGGGCATCGCCTCAATGCGTGGCGAAGACCGTCTCGCCTGCGTCGCCGAAGAGGATCACGTCGTACGGCTCCTTCTCGTCGCCTCGCTCCATGCCCGGCGATCCGACAGGCATGCCGGGCACCGCGATCCCCTTCGCCTTCGGCTTCGATGCGAGCAGATGCCGAATGTCCGACGCCGGTACGTGACCCTCGACGACGTAGCCGCCGATCGTCGCCGTATGGCATGCCTCGAGGTCACCAGGGACGCCGAGCTTCTGCTTGATTGGCGTGAGATCGCGCATCTCTTCGACATTCACGCTGAACCCGTTCGCGCGCAGGTGATCGACCCACGCGAGGCAGCAACCGCAGGTGGGCGACCGATAGACCGTGATCTCGTCGGCGGTCGATGCGGTTTGCATCACTCCGATCGCGATCAGCGCAATGACCGCGAAAATGCCGAAGCTGCTGAAGGCGCGTCTCATCATCGATTCATTCCTGTTGGTTGGGCCAGTACAGGTGTAGCGATCTAACTCGCCGTTGGCCTCACCGATGCGGGTCGGTTCATTTTGCGACCAGCGCCTCGTACGCCGGCAAGCGCTCCGTCTCGGCGACGGCCGCCGCCGTCCACGCGCGCATCGGTGCAAGCGACCACAGCGCTTCGCAGTACGCCTCGGAGCGCGCGGACAGCGGCACCGAGTAGGTCCTGAAGCGCGTCGCGACGGGCGCGAACATCGCGTCGGCGATCGTGAAGCGACCGAAGAGGAACGCGCCGCCGGCGTGATGGCGCTCGCGACACGCTTCGAAGATCGCGACGATGCGCGCAACATCGGCCTGCACCGCCGCGGGCGGCGAAGCGGCGAGTTGCGCGCGCTCGATGCGCAAGTTCATCGGCATCGCGGTGCGCAGCGCAGCGAAGCCCGCGTGCATCTCGGCGCTGATCGAACGCGCCTCGGCGCGCAGCGCGCGATCGTCGGGCCAGAGGCCCGCCTGCGGCGCCAGCTCCGCGACGTACTCACAGATCGCGAGCGAATCCCAGATCGTGAGCGCGCCGTCGCGCAGGATCGGCACCCGGGCTGCCGGTGAGTGGCGCAGGATTGCGTCGTGGCTGCCCGGCTCGTAGAGCGGGATGCGCACTTCGTCGAAGTCGAGCCCCGCCATCTGCAACGCGAGCCACGGTCGCAGCGACCAGGACGAGTAGTTCTTGTTGCCCACCACGAGAGTCAATCGATGCATGCGCAGCCTCCTGCCTCGCCCGAGACGTCATCGCCACGCGGGCCTGGATCTCGGGGGATGAATAGCGGCTCGGCGTACTGAGGTGGGCCGCATGGGTGAGAGCCCGCGCCTGCTTCCAGCTCTGCCGCAACGGGTTCTGCGGGGCGGGAAGGGCCAATCGATCCCCCGAAAGCGGCACGCCACCAACCGTCCCTATCTCTAGGGTCCACCAAAGCAGGGTTCTCACGGGGTCACGTTGCCAGGCCGGCGCTCCTTAGTTAGTAAGTACTTACTCATGACGACGCCCTCGACCCCCACGCCCGCCACCCGCCGCCTGCCCGCCGACGAGCGCCGCGCCCAGATCCTGCGCGAGGCGGCGCGGCTCTTCGGCAGCCACGGCTTCAACGGCACCACCTCCCGCGACGTGGCCGTGCAAGTCGGGATCACCGAGGCCGCGCTCTACCGCTACTTCCCGAGCAAGGAAGCGATGTACGCGGCGATTCTCGACGATCGGATGGCGTCGTCGGATCTGCTCGAACCGCTCGAGCCGATCGCGCGCGCCGGCGACGATCGCGCCGTCTTCACCGTGCTCGCGCTGACGTTGCTGCGCAGCGTCGACGCCGACCCGTCGATCCTGCGGCTGATCCTCTACTCCGCGCTCGAAGGCCACGAGTTGGCGCGCCCGTTTCAAGAGAAGCGCATCCTGCGGCTGCGCGAGTTTCTCACCGGCTACATCGAACGGCGTACCCGCGAAGGTGCGTTTCGCGCGATCGATCCGGCGCTCGCGGCGCGCGCGTTCATGGGTATGGTCGTCGATCACTTGATCGTCAAGCACGTCTTCGCGCAGCGCGAGCAATACCCGCAGCCGGCCGACGAAGTTGCCGAGACCTTCGTCTCGATCTTCCTCGATGGCGTGCGCGCGGCGCCGACCGATGCGTCGCAAGGGAGCGATCGTGGCTGAAGCCACTCTTTCCGGCAGCGAAGCGGGCTCGCGCATCGGCGTGCGGCCGGTGTTGATCGGCGCCGCCGTACTCGCGATCGCTGCGACCTTCGCGTACTGGGCGCTCGTGCTGCGCGGCTACGAGCGAACCAACGATGCGTTCGTCGAAGGGCACCTGGTGTTCCTGTCGCCGCGCGTCGGCGGGCAAGTGGCGGAAGTCTTCGTGCAGGAAAACCAGCGCGTGCAGGCGGGCGAGACGCTCGTGCGACTCGACCCCGCCGACTTCGAGGTGCGCGTCGAGCGCGCCCGCGCGGACCTCGACGGCGCGCACAATCGGATGGCGCAGACGCACGCGTCGGCGGATGCCGCGGCGGCGCAAGTCGCCGCGATCGAAGTGAAATTGCGCCACGCGGAGCAGGAGCTCGGACGCGCGAAGCAGCTATTTGCGAACGGAGTCGCGAGTCGCACCGCGCTCGATTCCGCGGTGGCGATGCGCGATGGCGCCGCCGCCGAGCTGCACGCGGCGCACGAGCAGGAGCGCGCCGAACGCGCCGCGCTCGGCAACGAGGCGCCGGTGCGTCAGGCGGAGGCGATGCTGCGCGAGGCGGAGTTGGCGCTCTCGCACGCAATCGTCGTCGCGCCCTTCGCGGGCGTGGTCGGCCGCAAGAGCGTCGAGGTCGGCGCCAACGTCGCGCCTGGCCAGCCACTGGTGGCGCTCGCCGAGGACGCCGCGAAGTGGGTCACCGCGAACTTCAAGGAAACCCAGATCGAGGAGATGAACGCGGGCGACGTCGCCGAGATCCGCGTCGATGCGTTCCCGGACTCCGTCTTCCGGGGCCACGTCGAATCGATCTCGCCGGCGACCGGCGCCAAGTACGCGCTGCTGCCGCCCGACAACGCGACCGGAAATTTCACGAAGGTGGTGCAGCGCATGCCGGTGCGAATCGCACTCGATGCCGCGAACCCCGACCTCGCGAAGCTCAGCGTCGGTCTTTCGGTCGACGTGCGTGTCCGCGTCCGATAGCAAGCCCGCCCGGCGGGCGCGCAGCGAGCCGCAGGCGAGCGAAGGTCATCAAGACGCGGTCGCGACCGCGCCGCCCGGCCTGAGCTCGCGCGAGTGGCTGATGATCATCGGCGAGATGCTCGCCGTGGTGCTCGAGATCCTCGACACCAGCATCGTCAACGTCGCGCTGCCGACGATGATGGGAAATCTCGGCGCCACCTTGGACGAGATCTCGTGGGTCGCCACGTCCTACATCGTCGCCAACGTGATCGTGATCCCGATGACCAGCTTCTTTGCCGCGACCTTCGGCCGCCGCCGCTACTTCGTCGGCTCGATCATCTTGTTCACCGTGGCGTCGTTCCTCTGCGGCGCCGCGCGCACGCTGCCGGAGCTGGTGACCTTCCGCGTGATCCAGGGCCTCGGCGGCGGCGCGCTGCTCGCGCTCGGCCAATCGATCATGGTCGAGACCTTCCCGCCCGAGCGACAAGGCACCGGTCAGGCAATCTTCGGTGTCGGCGCGATGCTCGGCCCGAGCCTCGGCCCGACGCTCGGCGGCTGGATCACCGATGTCTGGGCCTGGCCGTGGATCTTCTACGTCAACCTGCCGCTCGGCGTCGCCGCCGCAATTCTGTGCTGGAACTATCTGCCGACACCGCGCGCGGGCACGCTGCGCCGCGTCGGTCGCGTCGATTGGGGCGGCATCGCGCTGCTCGTGGTGGGCATCGCGTCGCTGCAGATCCTGCTCGAAACCGGCCACCGGCTGGACTGGTTCGACAGCACCTGGATCCTGGCGCTCGGCGTGCTCGCGTCGGTGACACTCGTGTGGTTCGTCTGGCACGAGCTGCACACCGAGCATCCAGTCGTCGATCTGCGCGTCTTCCGTCATCGCGCGCTGGTGGTCGGCTGCACCTACGGCACCGCGATGGGCATCGGCCTCTACGGCAGCATCTTCCTCTTCCCGCTCTTCACACAAGGCGTCATGCACTTCACGTCGTGGCAATCCGGCATCGCGATGCTGCCCTCCACCTTTGCGACGGCGCTGATGATGCCGATCGCCGGGCGACTGGTGTGGAAGCTCGGACCCGCACCGCTCTTCGCGATGGGCATCGCCATCTTCCTGCCCGCCCTGTGGAGCATGAGCCAGTGGACGGCGCAGAGCGGCTTCTGGGATCTCTTCGGACCGCAGCTCGCGCGCGGCCTCGCGATGGGATTGATGTTCGTGCCGCTCTCCACCGCGACCCTGCGCGGGCTTCCACCCCAAGATGTGTTGCAAGGCGCCGGCCTCTACAACCTCTTCCGGCAAACCGGAGGAAGCCTCGGCATCGCGATGCTCGCCACGCTGATCGATCACCGCGGCGCGCTGCACCACGCGCATCTGGCTGAGTCGGTGTCGCCGTTCTCCGCCATCACGCAAGAACGTGTCGCGCAACTCGCGGCAGGCTTGCAAGCGCGCGGTCTCGACGCGATCGATGCGGTGGCGGGTGCGCACAAGCTGATCGAGCAGACGATCGCGTCCCAAGCTGCCGTGCTGGCGTTTCGCGATTGCTACTTGTTGATCTTCTGCATCTTCCTGCTGCTCGCGCCGCTCGTGCCACTGCTGCGGCGGCCTGGGGCGCAGGGGTCGCCGTCGGGAGCGCGCTAGTTTCGCGCGCCATGCGCGTTCACGTCTTCCAACACGTTCCCTTCGAAGCGCTCGGCGCGATCGAGCCGTGGCTCGCTGCGCGCGATGCCTCGATCACATGGACGCGCTTCTTCGAAGACCCGCGCATCCCCGAGCCCGATGCCTACGACTGGCTGATCGCGATGGGCGGCCCGATGAGCGTCAACGACGAAGTCCCGCTGCCGTGGCTGCGCGACGAGAAGCGCGCGATCGCGGCGGCGATCGACGCGGGCAAGACCGTTCTCGGTGTCTGCCTCGGCGCACAGTTGATCGCAAGCGCGCTCGGCGCCGCGGTGACACCGAGTCGCGAGCACGAGATCGGCTGGTTCGAGATCGAGCGCGTCGCCGATCCGGCGGCGCACCCGATTGCGCGCGCGTTCCCGCCGCGCGCCGAAGTCTTCCACTGGCATGGCGAAACCTTCGCGCTGCCGGCGGGCGCCGCCCATCTCGCGCGCAGCGAGGCGTGCGAGGCGCAGGCGTTCGCGCTCGGGGCGCGCGTCGTGGGCTTGCAGTTCCATCTCGAGACGACGCCCGCGAGCGCCGCCGCATTGGTGCGTCACTGCCCCGAAGACCTCGCCGCGGGTCGCTGGGTGCAGTCGAGCGACGAGATGCTCGGCGACCCAGCGCGCTTTGCGCGGCTGCACGGAGTGCTCGAAGCGCTGCTCGACGCATTGGAGCGTTGAGTGTGGCGCGCAGGGGCGTGACGTTCGTTCCGCTTTCCGACTTCTGAGCGACGCGTTGCAAGCGCGGGCGGTGGACTCGGCCGAAACAATCCGCAGGCGGCCCGCCGACCTTCGATGCAAAGCCCCCGATCGTCTTCCGCCGAGGACGTTTCGGACGAGTCCACCGCCCACGCCGCTCGCAGCACCGATCCATCGCAAGCTCGAGACTCAGCCTGGATCCAACTCTCAGCCAGCGCCGAACGACAACCCGCACTCGGGACACTCGATCGCGTCGGCGCCGAGTTCCGAGCCGCAGCCGGGGCACGCCTCCGCTTCGCCCCACGCCGACTCCGATTCCTCGGGCATGTCCGGAACCTGCGTGCGCGCGAACTCGGCATCGACGCGCGCGGCTGCCTCCGCGTCCTCCGGTCGCACATAGATGTTGCAGCGGATGGCGCCCATGCCGCGGCTCTGCACGCTCTGATCTTCGCGACGCGGCAACTCGACGCGGCTCGGGATGCCGGCCTCGGCGAGCGCGTGCGCGAGTCCCTCGATCCACGACACTTCGGCGTTACGCAGCGCCACGAGTTGATCCGCCGGCGGCATCTCGACCACGACGCCTGCGACCGGCGCGTCGCTGCCGAGCGGCACGTCGCAATCGCGGCAACGCTGCATCGTGTGGACGTATTCCTCGCCGCAGCGCGGACAGATCTTCGGCGGCAGTTGCACCATCACGATCTCCCGGCGAGCCAACGCGCAGTGCATTCGGCGACGTGGCGCCCGTGGGCGCGCGCGGCGACGAGATGCGCTTCGGTTGGCCCCGCCTTTCCTTGTCGCGGGTTGGTCCACGCGACGGGTCCCCAGTGACAGCCCGCGGCCGCGAAGCCTTCGAGCCGGTTCGGCATCGACACGAGCAGCATGCCGTGTTCGGCGAGATTCGCGAGCAGCGAGAGCAATGCGAGTTCGCCGCCGCCGCGCGCGCCGGCGCCTGCGGTGACGAATGCGGCGCCGACTTTTCCGGCGAGCGAGCCGCGCATCCATGCAGGCGCGAGTCGCTCACAGAACACGCGCATCGACGATTCGATGCCGCCCATGTGCACGCCACTGCCGAGGATCAGCGCGTCGGCCGCCGCGACGTTCGCTTCGTTGGCGTCCTCGGCATGCAGCGATGTCACTGCGGCACCACCTTCGCGCGCGCCGTCGGCAACGGCTTCCGCCATGCGCGCCGTGCGCCCGCTCGCCGATGCCGTGACGATCACGATCTGCATGCGGGCCGACGGTAGCGTCACGCGAGCAGGCGAGCGCAAGCGGCGGCGAAGTCCGCTGCGTCGGGACTCTCGGCCTCGATCTCGTCGATCTTTACGCGCGCTGCGTGCAAGAGATGGCGTTCGGCGCCGCTCGTGTCGTCACCCTCGAGGCCCGCGGCGTAGGTGGCGTCGCCGCAGAGTGGATGACCGAGATGCGCGAGCGTCGCGCGGATCTGATGCAGGAAGCCGGTGCGCGGGCGCACTTCGACGAGCGTCACATTTTCGCCGTGCGCAAGCGCGCGCCACGACAAGGTGGTGCGCCGCGATCCCGCCTGCGATGCGGGCACCACGCGCACCAACGCAGGTTTGTGACGCGCGACGGCGAGCGACACGCGAAGATCGCCCTCGCCTTCGAGTCGTCCGCGCACCAACGCGCGATAGACCTTCTCGACGCGATGCGCGCGGAACGCTTCGCGCAGTCGTTGCCAGGTCGCCTGCTCGGTACCGAAGAGCACGACACCGGAGGTGTGCACATCGAGGCGATGCGCGACGCCGCTGCGCAATCCGCCCTCGCCGACGCCATGCACTTCCGGGTGACGCGCGATCAGCGCATTCAGCAGCGTTCCCGTTTCGTCGGCGCGCAGCGGATGAA
Organism: Deltaproteobacteria bacterium; assembly: GCA_031396445.1. GTDB lineage: Bacteria > Myxococcota_A > UBA9160 > UBA9160 > PR03 > PR03. The sequence goes on from JANNKU010000120.1 coordinate 29,582, forward strand.
CCGGCGCGCCGGCGGCTTTGTCGATCGCGAGCCAACCGGCGCCGCTCGCGAGCACCGTCAGCGGCAACGCGGGCTCCGCGATCGCGCGCCGCGCATCGGGCGACGCGAAGCCCGCCACTGCGACGTGGCGACCGGCCTCGATCGGCGCGGATTTGTCGCGGCGTTCGAGCGCGCGACCGTCGATGCTGACGACGCCCGCTTCGAGCAATTTGCGCACGCCCGCGCGTCCGATCGCGAGGCGCTCGGCGAGCCAGACGTCGAGGCGGCGCCCCGCAGCGCCCGGCTCGACCACGAAGTTGCGACCCGTCGTCTCGGTCGTTTGCGTCTCAGTCGCCGTCGTGCTGGCCGTCGGTGTGGATTCGTTCGTCACGTCGCCACTGTAGCTTGCAGAAGGCAGCGGGTTTGCGAGGCTCCGCGGCCCGTGTCCAAATCCAAGCCCCGCAGCAGCGCCGCGCGCACGCGCAACGTCTCGAATGACGTCGCGGACGCCAGCAACTCGATGCGCGTGCAGATCATGGACACGACGTTGCGCGACGGCGAGCAGACGCCCGACGTTTCGTACACGCCGGCCGAGAAGCTGCAGATCGCGCGCATGCTGCTGAGCGACGTCCGCGTCGATCGCATCGAGATCGCGCAGACGCGTGTCTCCGAGGGCGAGCGGCTCGCCGCGCGTCGCGTCGCGGAGTGGGCGCGCAAGGAAGGCGTCGCCGAGCGCGTCGAGATCATGGGCTACTGCGACGGCGATCTCTCGGTGCAGTGGATCAAGGCGGTCGGCGGCCGCGTGATGAATCTGCTGACGAAGGGTTCCGAGAAGCACTGCCGCGAACAACTGCGCCAGACGCCCGAGCAACACCGCAAGCGCGTCACCGAGACGATCCTCGCGGCGCACCGGGCGAAGATCGCCGTGAACGTCTATCTCGAAGACTGGTCGAACGGCGTGCGCGATTCCTTCGACTACGTGTTTGCGATGGTGCAGCAGCTGCGCGAGCTGCCCGTCGCGCGCATCTACCTGCCGGACACGTTGGGCGCCTTCTCGCCCGAAGAAACCGCGCGCTACGTCGGCCTGATGGTCGATGCGTGGCGCGATCTGCACTTCGAGTTCCACGCGCACAACGACTATGGCCTTGCCGTCGCCAACTGCATGGCGGCGGTGCGCGCCGGAGCGCGCGGTGTACACACCAGCGTGAACGGCATGGGCGAGCGCGCCGGCAACACGCGCCTTGCTGAAGTGGTCGCCGCGCTGCACGACCACACGCCGTACCGCACCGGTGTCGATGAGGCCGTGCTGGTCGATGCGTCGCGACTGGTCGAGACCTTCAGCGGCAAGACGGTGTCGGCGAACTCGCCGGTCGTCGGTCGCGATGTCTTCACGCAGACCGGCGGCATCCACGCCGATGGCGATGCCAAGGGCGATCTCTACGCGAACCGGCTCGCGCCGAAACGATTTGGCCGCGCGCGCCAGTACGCGCTCGGCAAGCTCTCGGGCAAGGCGTCGCTGATCCACAACTTGAAAGAACTCGGCATCGAGCTCTCGGAGAGCGAGCGCACGCAGGTGCTCGAACGCATCGTCGCGCTCGGCGACAAGAAGAGCGAAGTCGCCGTCTCCGATCTGCCCTACATCATCGCCGACGTGCTGAATCGCCCCGAGCAGCGGCCGGTGCGCGTCGCTTCGTATCGCGTCGTGGTCGATTCGAAGGGGCTGCCCGAAGCCGAGGTCGAGGTAACGCTGCGCGGCGAGACCTCGGTCGCGAAGGCCAGCGGCGACGGCGGCTATGACGCATTCATGCGTGCACTCGAAAAGGCCGTGAAGCGCTTCGGCCTCACGCTGCCGCGCCTCGTCGACTACCGCGTGCGCATTCCACCCGGCGGTCGAACCGGCGCATTGGTGCAGACGATCATCACCTGGCAGCACGCGAGCGATCGCGAAGGCACCTTCTCGACGCTCGCGGTCGATTCGGATCAGCTCGCCGCCGCGGTGCTCGCGACCGAGAAGATGCTGAACGCCGTTGCGACGCGGAAGAAGGCGTGAGGGCGCGCGCCGTCCTCGTGGCCGCCGTCTTCGCTCTCGGCTGCGCGGCCAAGCCGCATCCGGTTCCGCCGCAATACCAGCCCGTCGCGAGCGTTCTCGAAGTGGTGGCGACGCTGCGCCGCCATCTGCCCGACGACACCTATCGCTTTCAGCCAGGACTCGATTTCACCGGTCGCAACATCTACCGCGCATCGCTGATCCGGCTCGAGAGCATCGAGAGCGTGCACGCCGACTCGCTGCGCGCGGGCAATCTCGATGACGTGCTCGCGTATTCGAAAGGTCGCGCGCTCGAGCGACTGCGCGCCTACGACCTCGCCGCGGAAAGTCATCGGGCCGCGGCGGAACGCGATGGACCGCTGCGCGAGGAAGCGCGCAAGGCTGCATCGCTGAACGAAGGTCTCGCCGAGGCGATCCAACTCGGGTACGACCCCGATCGCCCGCTGCGCAACGGCGCACAGCCGGCGCCCGCGCCGGTCGATGCCAACGCGGCGATAGCGGAATACGACCGCCGCCTCGCGCTGCTCGACGCGCTCGGCGACGAAGCGAACGGCACGTTTCTCGATCCCGTCGTGAAGGAGGAGGTGGAACGCACGGATGTGACGCGCGCGCAGTATTTCGTCGCGCGGCGCAACCTCGATCCCGATGGCAACGTGCGCGCGCTCGCCGAGTTGCAGCGCGTGATGACGCGCCATCGCGAGAGCAAGAACGCCAATCGCCACATGCTCGCGCTCGCGGATCTCTACGCGGCGATGGCGGAGGAGTACGTCATGGCGCGGCCGCCCGAGAGCCTGCTCTTCGATCCGCCCGCGTTCCAGGAGTTGGTGGACGCGGCGTCGCAGCTCTACGAAGCGGTCGCGAACCAGGACGGCACGCCCGAGAAACTCGAAGCCGCGCGCCGCCTCGAAGCCTTCCTCGCCTTCACGCTGCGGGTGGACCGTGATCGCTTCTCGCCTCAATAGTGCTCTCGCGCTGGCGGCGTTCGCTGCGATCGCCGTGGCGTGCGGTACACCGGCTGGCGTTTCGAAGGAGGCGCCGCTCGCGCCGCTCGAAGGGCGCGTCGCGTATCTACCCGACGACACCGATCACGCCGCGCGCGCTCTGGCAGAGGCGGCGCTCGGCACCGACGACACCGCCGCGCGTGCGCAGCTCGCGGCCTTCGAGACGACGGAGCGACTGCGCACCGCGACCGGCGATCCGCCGAGCGGTCTCGTCGCGTATGGGCGCAACCTGGTCGACTCGATGACCAACGATCCGATCGTCTATCGCCGCGCCACGACGATCCTGCTCGAAGACGACCAGATCGACCCCGCGCTGCGCAAGCAGCTCGAGATGGAAGTGGCGGACGACCCGCTGCTGCTCGCCGACAAGCGCATCTGGGAGGGCCGCCGCACGCGCATCGCGCGCGATGTGAACGCGCTCTCGGAGGCGCTCGGCCGCTCGCTGCTGAACTTCATCTTCCTGCCGATCCGCGTCGCGCAGGCCGTGATCAACGTCGCCGTGGCGGAACATCTCGACGACCCGATCAGCGTGCAGCAGCGCCAGGCGCTCGCGCATTGGAAGCAGTACGTCGAGAGCCACCCCGAGACGCCGGAGGCGCACGAGCTGATCGCGCGCATCGACGATCTGCAGCAGCGCTGGTTCGACACCAAGCGCCGTCGCAGCGTGCGGGCCGCCGAGCAGGCACTCGATCACGACCAGAACGCCCTCGCGCTGCTGCTCGCCGATCGCGCGCTGCGCTATGCGCCCGGCGACAAGACCGCCACCCGATTGCGTGATGAAGCCGCGGCGCGCCTCGCGAGGCAGCAGGCAGATCTCGAACAGAGCCTCGCCTCGACGTCGGGGCCGCTGCCGGACGCCAACAATTTCGAGGCGCACCAACTGATGGTGGCGCTGCTCGCCGCGGGCGACGTGCCCGCCATGAGCGATGCGCTGCTCGCTGCCGATCCCACCGGCCCGCTCGCCGACGGCGCGCGCTTCAGCCACGCCAACGCACTTGGCGAAGCGGGCCAGGAGTCGGCGATGTGGGATGCGCTTGCGGAACTCGCCGGCGACGATCGGGCGACGCATCCGATGGCGCGCCATGCGAGCGCACTCGTCGAGAGCCCGATGCAGAATCCGTGGGAAGCGTTCGAAGCGGCCGAGGGCGGCGATACGCGCAAGGCGGCGGGCTTCATCGCATTGGGGCCGTTGGCGGGTGGCGCGCGCGATCGCGACTTGCCGCGCAGCGTCGAGTGGCTGCTCGAGGCGCCGACACTGATGCCGGTACTCGGCGGGATTCCGTGGCGGCTGGTGCAGTCCGCAGTCGCGCCACCCGAGGCGAAGGCGCCCGCGCGCGCAGCGGCTCGCTACCTGAATCGCTACCCGAACGGTGAGCATGCCGCTGTGATGCGCGCGTGGTTGGTCGAGCACGACTCTCGAGAGGAACACTGGGTGCGCGCGCACGCGACCGCATCCGAGATTCCCACGATGCCGTCCGACGAACTCGCCGAGCTCGCCGAGAAGGCCGCGTCGCAATCGCTCGAACAAGCAGGCAAGCAGAAGCGCCGCGACATTCGGCTGGCGATCTTGCAGAGCATCGCCGAGCGCTACCCAGGCACGGAATCCGGACGCCGGGCGAGCGACGCGCTGCACGCCGAGATCGCGGAGGCGACCGAGCAGCAGATCCGCATCTCGCGCGGCTACCTGATCGAGAACCCCGTCGTCGCCGGCGCAAGTGGCCTCGGCCTGCGCCCCGCGCTGATCGACGGCGACAAGCACAACGGCGAATTGCATCCGCTCGGCGTGACACTGATCGGTGGTCGCGTCCTCGAGATCGCAACGCTGCCGGCGAGCGGCGACGAGGACGACGAGCCGGAGCTGGTGCGCCAGACGGTGTCGGTGGAGCGGCTGTCGCGAACCGTCTCGCTTCTCGAAGAGACCTCGTCGCGCAACGCGCTCCTCGACCCGCTCGCAGAGCAGGGCTCCGATGCGCGGCGCGACTTCTTCTTCGAGCGCGCACGCCTCGGTGTCGCCGACTCACCCGACATACGCCCGACCGCGGAATCGACCTACGCGTTCGTCGCCATGCGCGAGAAGTACAACATGGTGCGCAGCCGCGAATCGATCCTGCCGGTCGAGATCGTGATCTCGGGCTCGCTGCCGGATTTCGGACTCGGCGCATTTCCCCGGCTGCGAACGCCGCGCGAAACACCGGACGCCGTGCTCTTCAAGTAGTCGCGCGCGGCGCTCACGCCTTCCAGAGCGTCCAGCAACCGATCGCGACGAAGCCGAATCCCGCCACGAAGTGCAGCGTGCGTTCGCCGACGTAGGTCGACACGAGCGAACCCGCGAGCACGCCGAGCGCCGACGTCAGCACCAGCGCCGATGCGGACGCCGCGAAGACGACCCATTTCGGCGTCTCCGCACCGGATGCGTAGAGCAGCGTCGCGAGCTGCGTCTTGTCGCCGAGCTCGGCGATGAATACGGAGGCGAACACGGTGGCGAATAGCTTCCAGTCCATCCTTATTTCTTTCGCACTGCCGCCGGACGGCGGCGCGCTGTTTTGGGACTTTCGGATCTGCGCCGCACCACAGCCGGAGGGCGGCACGCCAACGCGGGCCGAGGGGTTACGAATAGGCCTGATCGAGTAGCTCGATTGGGTGAATGATGCGGGCGCGGAGGGCGCTGGCTTCGGCGCCGCTGCGGAGTTGCATCAGGCAGCCCGGGTTGCCGCTTGCGATCCAGTCGGGGTCGGCGGCGGCGAGTGCTTGCATCTTGCGTGACAGGATTGCGCGCGACATTTCGCGGTGTGTGAGGTTGTAGATGCCGGCGGCGCCGCAGCAGCTCGTCGGATCATCGTGCTCGATCAGCGTCAAGCCGGGGATCTGCGCGAGCAGTCGTCGCGGCGCGTCCTTCACGCCCTGGCCGTGTACGAGATGGCAGGGGTCGTCGTAGCAGACGCGCCCTTCGACGCGGCCGGGCGGCGGGCGCAGGCCGGCGGCGTCGAGGAACTCGCATATGTCGCGGACTGCGGCGGCGAAGGGCGCGCCGACACCCGGCAGCGTGTGGCCCGCGTCGCGCATCGCAGCGCCGCAGCCGGCGGAGTTCACGACCACCGCATCGACCCCTGCGGCTGCGAATGCATCGACATTGCGCCGCGCGAGGTCGCATGCGAAGTCGGCATCACCGGCGTGCGCGTGCAGTGCGCCGCAACACCCCTGCGCTGCAGGCACGACCACGTCGAAGCCGTTGCGCGCGAGCACGCGCGCAGTCGCCGCATTCACGTCGCCAAAGAACTCGGGCATCACGCAGCCGACGAAGAGACCCACGCGACCGCGCCGTTCGCCCTCCGCCGCGATCAACTCGGGAAGTGCGTGCCGGTTCCGCCGCGGCGGTACCTGCGGCGCCAGATCGGCGAGTTCGCGCACAGCGCGCGGCAGCAGCGGTCGCACGAGGCGATCGAGTCGCAAGCGCTGCACCAGCGCGAGCAGATCGACGAGAGCGTGCAGGCGTCGCGGCTTCGGCACGATCTCCCGCAACGCAAAGTGTTCGATGCGCTTGGCGACACCGCTGCGCAACTCCGCCTGCTCGACCGCTGCGCGCGTGCCCTCGACGAGCCGCCCGAAACGCACCCCCGACGGACACGCCGTCTCACACGCGCGACATCCGAGACACAGATATGCTTCTTCCGCGACACCGGCGCCGAGCGGAGCGCGTCCCTCCGCGACGGCGCGCATCAGGTAGATGCGTCCGCGCGGAGACGAACTCTCGCGGCCGGTCTCGAGATAGGTCGGACACGCGGGCAGACACAGACCGCAGTGCACGCAATCGAGCATGCCCTCGTAGAGATCGGCGAGCGGTCCGGTCGGTGTCGTGCGCGCAAGTGCCGTCATCGGCTCGCGGGGCGCCTCGGACATCAGAGCCCCCCGACGAAGCGGCCGGGATTCAAGATGCCCGCCGGATCGAAACGCGCTTTCAGCGAACGCGCGAGGCGCCATTCGTCGGTCGCCTCGCCGAAGACGTCGCGCGCAATCTTGGCCCACTCGGGCGCCGCTTCGAGCACGACGCTGCCCGAGCCAGCGCGCGCGGCGGATCGCATCGCCAGCCAGGCGCGCTCGACGCCAATGCTGTCCGCCACCGTGTCGAGCGCAATGCGAGCGAAGACGAAGCCGCTGGCGGGGTAGACGAGAAGCGCCGCGTCGGCGCTGGTCAGCTCGTGCAACACTCGATCGAGTCGCGACGGAAGCACGGCCAAGCGGAACCGCAGCCCGGCCGGACCGAAGTTCTCCCCTTGCAGACTACGCAGTCGTGCGATCGCACCTGGGCTGCCGTCATCGGCGCCGAAATCGGCACGCAATCTTGCCGCGTCGCTCGCGACGGCGGCCTCATCACCTGCCAACTCGATGAGCAGAAGCCAACCAGTGCTGCGCGCGCGACTCGGCTCTACGACGAAGCCGAAGTTCGCATCGACGAGTGCGCAGACGCGCACACTGGAAAGCCGTGCTGCGGCGACGACGCGAGACATCGTGTCGCCGCCGGATTCGAGCACCGCGGACAGCGTGTGCTCGCTCTCCGGTCGCGGCCGCAAGCGCAACCACGCCGCCGTGATCACGCCGAAGGAGCCATGCGCACCGACGTGTAGCTTCATCAGGTCATAGCCGGTGACGTTCTTGACGACGCGGCCACCGCAGCGCGTGCGCACACCGTCGCCGAGCACGACATCCATGCCGAGCACGAGGTCGCGCGGGCGCCCGAAGCCGAGATGTCGCGGTCCGATCGCGGCGGCTGCGAGCGTGCCGCCTAGCGTGGTGCGCGCGCCCGGTGGATCGAAGGGAAGCGCCCAGCCCGCAGCATCCACCGCCTCGCGAATTTCGCTGAGGGGGGTTCCGGCCAGTGCGCGCGCGACGCCTTCGTCGGCATCGACTTCGAGCACGCCGGTGAGTCGCCGCGTCGAGAGCATCACGCGCGCGTCGCGCGCCGGGTTGCCCGAAGCGTTGCGCGTGCCACCGCCGCGCACGATTGCACCGATGCCACGTGCGGCGAGCACCGCGACGCTACGCGCGAGTGCGTCCTCAGCGGCGGGCGCGAGAGTGACATCGAGTTTCGCTGCGCCGATCTCGAGGGGCGCGCGCGTGATCGCACTCTCATCGCCGAGCGCAGCTTGCAACGCGTCGAAATCGTCCGGCGAAAGAGCGCTCACAGCGGAACGCGGTCGTAGCCGCGCGCGTTGGGATTCGCCTCGATGCAGAAGCGCGTGGTCGGAAAGATCTTGCCGGGATTGCAGACGCCGTCGGGGTCGAATGCGCTCCGCAGCCGGCACATCGCCTCTAGATCCTCGTCGGTGTAGACGAGCTTCATGTACTCGCGCTTCTCGATGCCGATGCCGTGCTCGCCGCTGATCACGCCGCCAGCAGCAACACAGGTTGCGAGGATCTCATGGCCCGCTGCGATCACGTGCTCGAGTTCGCTCGCATTGCGACGGTCGAAAGAGATGTTTGGATGCAAGTTGCCATCGCCCGCGTGGAACACGTTCGACAGACGCAGGCCGTGCGCATCCGCGATTGCGCAGATCTTCTCGAGCACTTCGGGGAGCTTGGCGCGCGGCACCACCGCATCGTGTACGTAGAGGTCCGGAGCGAGGCGACCCATCGCGCCGAAGGCGCCTTTGCGCGCGCGCCAGAATCGATCGCGCTCCGCGGCATCGCGGGCGACATCGACCCGCCAGGCGCCTTCCGCCATTGCGGCATCGCGAATGCGCACGACTTGTCGCGCGACCGCGGCGCCCATCCCATCCAGCTCGATGAGCAACACCGCACCCGCATCGCGTGGCAGGCCCGCCGCATAGACGCTCGCCTCGACGGCCTCGATCGTCCGCCGATCGACGATCTCCATGGCTGCCGGCACGAGACCGCTGCGGATGATGCGTCCCACCGCGCGACACGCCGAAACCACATCGCCGAACACCGCGAGCAGCGTCTCGACACATTCGGGGATCGGCGAGAGTCGCACCGTGATCTCGGACACGATGCCGAGCGTGCCCTCACTGCCAACCACGGCGCCCAGCAGATCGGGGCCGCTGGTCGTCGCGGTTGGCGAGCCGAGTCGGACGATGTCGCCATCGGGAAGCACGAGTTGCACCGCGAGTACGTGGTTCGTCGTCGTGCCGTACTTGAGCGTATGGGGTCCGCCCGAGTTCTCGCCGACGTTCCCGCCAATCGTGCAGGCGAGCTGACTCGAGGGATCCGGGGCGTAGTAAAGTCCGTGCGGTCGCACGAGCTTCGACAGCGATGCGTTCACGACGCCTGGCTGCACCACGGCGAAGCGGTCCGCGACATCGACGTGCAACACGCGATCGAGTCGCGAGCACTCGATGACGACGCCGCCCTCCATCGCAATCGCACCGCCCGAGAGGCCCGTGCCCGCGCCCCGCGGCACGAATGGAACGCCGAAGCGCCGGCACGCGCGCACGACGCGCGCGATCTCATCGGTGTCGCGCGGGAGCACGACGGCGGATGGCATCGCGCCGTGAAGCGTGAGGCCGTCGCATTCGTAGGGGAGCAGTTGGTCGGGCCGCGCGAGGCAGTGGGTGTCGCCGACGATTCCGCGCAGGGCAAGGACGAGCCCCGCCCGATCCAGCGATGTCACGCGATGCCGAGCCGCTCGAGATCGTCCTCGTCGAGACCGAGGTAGTGGCCCACCTCGTGCGTGACGGTGCGGCGAATCTCCTCGACGAGTTCCTGCTCATCCCGGCAGGCCTTCTCGAGGTTGCGCTTGAAGAGGATGATCCGATCGAGATCGCGCGGCTGTTCCGTCGTAGCCATTTCGGTACGCGGTACCCCGATGAAGATGCCCAGAATCTGCGGTGAAACATCCTCGTGTTCGATCAGCTCTTCGGAAGGGAAGTCCTCGATCAGCAGCGGAACGCGTTCAGCTTCCTCGCGGATCGAGCGCGGAAGATTGTCGATCGCTTCGCGCGCCGCGCGCTCGAAAGCCTCATCCGTGATCGACGCGGGAATCGGGTAGTGGTCGGCATCGACGGCCGCAGCGCGGGCGAAGGCGCGAGCAGACTCCTCTGCGTCGCCCAGGCGCTCGAGAACGAGGCCCAGGTAGTACAAGGAGTGGGGCGCATCGGGCTCGAGTGAAACGGCGCGATCGAGTTGGCGGCGTGACTCTTCGAAGTTTCCCATCTCGAACAGGATCTGGCCTTCGAAGGCGCGAAACACCGGCTGTTCGCCAGCCGCTTTCATCGCGCGTCGTACCAGGAAGAGCGAACCATCGAGTTCGTCCTGGTAGAAGAGCGCCTTGGACTTGAGGTAGTAGACCTCGGCTTCGGTGTTGCGGTCGAGACGCGGGAGATCGCCTTCGCCGGCCAGCATGCGATCGCAATGCGCGATCGACTCGTCGTACGCGCCGAACTCCTCGACCAACAACTCCGCGCGATTCAGGTGGGCCTGGACGAACTTCGGGTCGGCCTTGATCGCCAATTCGAATTCGGCGAGCGCTTCATCGACCTTGCCTTCATCCCACAGAATCTCGCCGCGGCTGTTGTGAGCCTCGGCGCCTTCGGGATGGGCTTTCAGCGCCTCGTCGAGCCACGCGAGAGCCTCCTCGGTGCGTCCACCGTGCGAGGCCTCCATCGCTTGATCGAGGCAGTCCCAGTATCGGTTCTTGTCTCTCATCGTCCTTCGCCGGAAGGCGACCGGTGGGGGTGCTCCGGTCTCCAACGCGGCGGCATCATAGCAGAACAAAATCGCCGATTGGATCGTTCCTTCTCGTCGGAGAGTCTCTGCAACCGCTTGAGATTCCTTGCGAATTTCAATCTCGGCCAGACCCTCATCAGTGGCGCAGCGGCTGATCCCACCGGAGTTTCAATGGCATCCCAACGCTCGTGCTCATGGCGTCTGAGCTCACGAACCCGCTGACCGGTCTTGCGATCCGAGGCTAGCCGCGATCGCGGCGGCGAGTGCGGGCACCATTGCGGAGGCGAGCGTCGCGATCGTCACGCGGATGGCGGGACCAGTACGAAGTCGGAATCGCTCGCCTGCGCTCACCGCGAAACCCGCGGCCAGGAGCGACTGCACCACAGGGACTTCTTCCGGCACTGGCACCCAGACATTCAGCCCCGATCGGCCATGCGCAGCGATGTCGCGGGAAGCCAACGCGGCAATGAGATTGTTGCGGCGCTCCGCATAGAGGCCCGCTGCGCGCTCCACGCGGCGCCGGCTCGCAGCGTCCGACTCGAGGTCCACGACGATGCGCTGCAGCAAGTGGCTCACCCAGCGGAAGCCAATCCTTTGGCGGCCAGCGACGCGCGCGATCGTCTCGCGATCTCCTGCCATCGCGGCGAGCCGCAAATCCGGTCCATGCGTCTTGGACATCGAACGCACCACGGACCAGCGTTCGCGACCGCGTTCCCAAAGCGTCTGCGCATCGGCGCCCGACACCGCGCCCGCATGATCATCCTCGACGACCAGGACTTCGGGGTGACCTCGCAACACGCGTCGCAGCGCTCCCACACGCTCGGCATCGAGTGCCGCTCCGGTTGGGTTGTGGGCGCGTGGTGTGACGATCAGCGCAGCGATCCCCGCTTCGAGTGCTGCTGCGAGCGCAACCGGCAGCAAGCCGCGATCGTCGATCGCCACGGGCACTACCTCGAGTCCGAGCGCCGCAACGAGATCGAGAACGTTGCTGAACCCGGGATCCTCGACACCGATCCGGTCGCCCGGCCGCAACTGCGCGACCAGCACGCGCTCGATGCCATCGAGCGCACCGCTGACGACGGCGAGGTGCTCAGCGGGAATGCCATCCGCCTCGAACGCGTTCGAAAGCAGCTCGCGCAACGCCGGCAGTTCGTGCTGCTCGGCGTAGAGATGGGGTCGCGAATCGATACGCTGAAGCACGCGCGCGAGTGGCGCGAGCAGCGCTGGATCGGGATTCCCCGTCGCGAGATCGATGGCGCCAGCGGGAACCAGCGTCGCGAGCGACGTGCGAAGCGCAGGTCGCCCGCGGACAGAAGTCCCACGGCGCCCCGCGCCAGCGAGAAGGCCGCGACCCCGCAGAGAGCGATACGCCGCGCTCACGGTCGTGGGGCTCACACCCAGCGCGTCGGCGAGCGAGCGCACGGGAGGGAGCAGATCGCCGGGTGCGACGCGACCGTCGCGGATCGTCGACTCGAGATCGCGCGCGATCGTCTGCGCCGTCCGCCCTCGAATGGCAGATGCGACCTTCTTTTGTATTATCTCGACTGTCATTTTGTATTGGTACAATAATCCAGGAGCAAAGGGAAGCCGCATGAGTGCCGTCGCCCCCTCGATCCGCACCACCGTTCGCCGGCTTCCGGAGCGCGGCGTCTACGACCGCGCCGTGATCGAAGCGATCCTCGATGAAGGGCTGCTGTGTCACGTCGGCTTCGCGGTCGAGGGTCAGCCGTATGTGATCCCCTGCGTCTACGCGCGCATCGACGATCGTCTCTACCTGCATGGTTCGTCGGGGAGCAGGATGCTGCGCGCCCTCGCCGCTGGTGCGCACGCGTGCGTGACGGTGACGCTGCTCGACGGCCTCGTGCTCGCGCGCTCCGCATTCCATCACTCGATGAACTACCGATCCGTCGTCGTGCTGGGAACGGCGTCACGCGTGGATGACGCCGAGGAACGACTCGCTGCGTTGCGCGCGATCGTCGAGCACGTCGTACCGGGGCGCTGGCGCGAAGCGCGCCGCCCCAGCGCGGTTGAACTTGCGCAGACGCTGGTGCTGGCGCTGCCGATTTCGGAAGCGTCGGCCAAGATCCGCAGTGGCGGGCCGAAGGATGACACCGACGACTACGCGCTCGATGTGTGGGCCGGCGTGGTTCCGCTCGCACTCGCAGCGAGCGCGCCGATCGCCGATTCCGACGTGCGCGAAGGCATTCCGGTTCCAGCGCATGCGCTCTGCTACCAGCGACCGCGACGAGGAGAGCCCTAGTGGCGAACACGATCGGAATTCTGCTCTTCGACGATGTCGAAGAACTCGACTTTGTCGGCCCGTGGGAAGTCTTCAGCGCCACGATGCAGCACCTCTTTCCCGACGATCGTGTCGTCACGATCGCGCAGGAGTCGCGGCCGATTCGCTGTGCCAAGGGTCTGCGCGTGCTGCCCGACTTCGATTTTGCGAACGCGCCGCCGCTCGACGTCGTGCTCGTCCCAGGTGGCCAGGGCACGCGGCGGGAAGTGTCGAACGCGACGCTGATCGGGTGGCTCCGCGAAGTCGGCCAGAATTGTCAGTGGGTCACGAGTGTGTGTACCGGTGCCCTGCTCCTCCACGAAGCGGGCTTCGCAAAAAACCGACGTGTGACGACGCACTGGGCGTTCATCGAGACGCTGCGGCAGCGCGGCGATGTGACGGTGCTGGAGAATCGACGCTATGTGCGCGATGGCAACGTCGTGACGGCGGCCGGTGTATCCGCCGGCATCGACATGGCGCTCTGGCTGGTGGGCCAGATCTACGGCATCGACGTCGCACGCAAAGTGCAGCGTGGGATCGAGTACGACCCCGCACCGCCGTACGCGGCGGAGGTGTAGAGGAGGCTCGATGGTGATCATCCTGTTTCGAACCCGGCTGCGAGCCGACGCCGGTCCCGACTACGCACCGCTCGCCGAGCGCATGCTCACGCTGGCGCAGGCGATCCCCGGCTTCGTGTCTTTCCAGCACTACGCCGCGGCGGACGGCGAGCGCATCTCGGTGGTCGAGTTTGCGTCCGCCGACGCAGCACGCAGCTGGCGCGACCATCCCGAACATCGCGAGGCCCAGCGCCGTGGGCGCAGCGACTTCTACAGCTGGTACCGCTTGCAGGTCTGCGATCAGGTACGCGAAACAGTGTTCGAACGCGAACGCTGAAGCGTCGCTCAACCCCTCGTGTCGGACTCCACCGGTCGGCGTGCGGCCGCCTTCTTGCGAGCAGCCTTGCGCGCGACCGGCGGCGCGAGCGCCTTCTCGAGCCGCTTCAACAGCGCGACGAGATCCTTCTGGTACGAGGCGCCGAGCTTGCGCCAGCCCGCTTCGCCACTCACCTCGAGACGGCCGAGCTGCAAGCTCGCCTCGCGCAGCAATCGAGCGGCGCGACGCCTCGCCTCCAGCTGCGCTCTCGTTACATCGCGCTCGAGGCTGTCGAGCCGCTTCCGCAGCTCGGACGCGAACTCGCGCAGTGTCGGAGGAAGCTGTCCCTCGAGACGTGCCAACGGAGTCGCTCCCCGGCGGCGACTCTTTGCAGTGTTCTTCTTCGCGGCATTTCGTGCAGGCATCGCACTCTCCCTTTCGATTTGGCTTCGCGGTCGAACGTAGAGAGTTCACGCGGCGAAGTCAGGCGCTCGGCTTGACCACCGCCACCACACGGACTAAACGCTTCTCATCACTCTAGAAGGGGGTCTCCCATGAGACGATCGATTTGCGGATTGATCTTCACGGCTCTCTTGATCGCGGTGCCGACCGGCGCTGCATTCGCTGATCCCGACATCGGCTGCGGCCTCGGCACGCAGATCTGGACCGGTTCGAAGGGCATCGCGCCGAAAGTGCTCGGCGCCACGACCAACGGCACGCTCGGCAGCCAGACCTTTGGCATCACATCGGGCACGATTGGCTGTCATCAGGGCGGAACCGTCACGGCAGACGCGAAGGTTCAGATCTTCAGCGGCGCGAATCTCGACCGCCTCGCGCGAGACATGGCCCAGGGCGGCGGCGAGACGCTCGATGCGTTCGCGTCTCTGCTCGGTATCCGGGCCGAGGACAAGCCTGCGTTCTTCCGCCTGACGCAGGCTCGCTTCGCCGATCTCTATGCGGGCGATGCGGTGACGGCCGGTGCGATGCTCGCTTCGCTCGAGCGAGCGATGGCCGACGACGAACGATTCGCGTCGTACCTCACCAAGAGCTGAGTGGCGTGTGCGCCGAACGGTGCAAGCCGCTGCTCTGAAGTGGCTTGCACCGTTCAGCCAATCCGAGTCGATGCCGCCGGGACTTCCCCACACGTCGGCGATGCATCCTCGGTGTAGAGCTCTCGGCACAAGGCTCTTCTAAAGAGCGGGATCTGCAGCGCCGATGCGAAAAACGGCGCCCGTAGCCGGGACAAGTCCGGACGGATCCGTCATATTCCATTCGGGCCTTTCGGACCGTACGACAGCGGCGCCAATCGTTCCCCCAACGTTGGAATCGGTGTCAGGTTCGGGTGCAGCGATCCAACTTGTTCCGACTCGTTGGTTTGCCGTACCGGGTCCGATGGGGCGACCGGGCTCGGGGGATCTCGGACGCGCTTCCCAAATACGGGAAAGAATTCTGCAGGAGGAGTCTCACGTGAGAAAATTGTTCGCATTCGGTCTCGGCCTCTCCCTCGCGCTTGCCCCGATGTTCTCGGTGCAGGTCGCGAAGGCAGACATGGTCGGTGAAGAAGAAATCATTGCAGTGCCGGCCCCGCGCGAAATGGTGGAGCCGGTAGTGGTCCAGCAGCAGCCGGTCGTCGCGCCGCCGCCGGCGTTCGTCGAGCTGCAGCGCTCGTCGATTGGTGCGGGCATCGGCATCAGCTGGGGCCACGGCACGCTCAGCTTCGAAGGCAACAACTACGCGTTTTCGGTGAAGGGCCTCAGCGTCGGCGATGTCGGCGCTGCCAAGATTCTTGCCGAGGGTCGCGTGGAGAACATGGACAACCTGGCCGACTTCGCGGGCACGTACGTGGCCGTCGAGGCGGGCGGCGCTGCTGGCAAGGGCGGCTCCGCAGTTTCCATGATGAACGAGCACGGTGTGACGATCAACCTGGCTTCGACGCGCGAAGGCTTCGGCCTCACGCTCGGCGCGCAAGGCTTTGCGATCGCGCTCGACTAGCGAATCGATGTCGAGTTGATGGGGCGCGGGGGAACACAAACCCCGCGCCTCTTCTTTTTGGTTGACTCCCTCCGCAGAGCGCCACCGTTATACTGCGCGCCCTCATGAAGACTCGATCCATCTCGATTCGATTTGCGTGCGGCGCAATGAGTGCCGCGCTGCTCGCGTTCGGTGTCGGCTGTGCTTCGAGCGGTGCGCGAGCGCCGCAGAAGTCGTCCAAATTTGATTTCTTCCGTGCAGCCGTTCCGAACGACGATGCCGCCGATCCGTGGTATCCGAAGGTCGTCGAGTGGCAGGGACGCATGCAGGCCGAGGGCCAGCGACTGCCGGCGGCCGAGCGCTCGCTCCGCAGCGCTGAGGTGTCGGGCAAATTGATGAACTCGATGAGCGCCTTTCGAGACGAGCAGCGGCGGGATCTGGCGCGACACTCGATCGATTGGGCGCAGCATGTCGCGCGCAAGTTCTATAAGTGGGATCCGAAGGGGCCCGAGTGGGATCACTGGCCGACGGTCGGAGAATTGCTCGGCAACAACGGTGACGACTGCGACGGCCTCGACCTCGTCGCGTATCAGATGCTGCGCGAGTTCGGCTTTCCGCGGGACCGCGTCTTCCGCGCAATCTTGAGCCGCGATCGCGACAAGGCGAACCACATGGTGACGTTGTGGTTCGAGGATCCGAAGGATCCGTGGGTGCTGGACGCGACAGGCGCCGCCACCTTCGAGATGCGCCGCTTCTCGGAGCTCGAAGGCTGGAGTCCCGTCAAGGTCTTCAACGAGAGCACGCAGTACGCGCCGACGACAGGCGGAGCGCGACAGCCGTCGGTGGCAGGCGGCGAATGATCCGCGTCGCCCGCTCGCTCGCGGCGTGTACGCTTATCTGCGCCATCGCGATGACGGCTTCCGCGCAGGGTGATCCGAGCGCGATGCGCGACTCGATCGAAGCGATGAAGGCGTCGCCGCAGGGACCCTTCGGCGGCATCGGCTGGTTCTGCATCGACGGCGCCGTGCTCGGTCCGCGCGCGGGTTGCAGCGCGCACGGCGGCGGCATCCAGCACGGCACCTGGAGCGAACGCACCCGCCAACTTCGCGCCGACGACTACAAGATCGCCAACATCCTCGCCGACCTCGATCCCGCGCAGTTCACCGGTCCCGATGCGGATCTGCCGCTGTTGCGACAGATCGTGCTCGAGCGATTCCTGATGGGCTGGGACCAGGGTTGGATCTTCCGCGGCGCCTTCACGTATCGCGGCGCCTTCCAGATCGAGGACGAGGAAGTGGGAGCGAAGCGCCTGGTGCGCGCGATGCTGAGCGATCCGCTGTGGCGGGAGCCGTCGCGCTTTGCGCTGCTGCGCGAGACCGTGCGCCTGCTCCCGATCCACGTCGATACCGTGAGTGCGGCGCAGGTGCGCGCCGACGCGCTGCAGCTCGCCGCCGCCGACGGCGCCTTCATGTCGCTGCGCGCGAAGATCCACAACGCGCCGGATGCGGCGGATGCGGATCGCGTGCGCGATTTCGCGCGCGACCGCGGGCGCACGGGCAGTCGTTACGAGGCGCTCGCCGTTTCGATCGACCGACTCTACGCGCCGGATGGCGCGCTCGCGGCGGTGTTGAAGCTCGCACCTGTCATCGCCAAGCCGGATGTCGAGAAGCAGCTCCGTGAAAAGAGCGAACAGTTCAAGGACAACGTGAAGCCGGGCCGCAAGCTCGCCGCTGCGGCACGTCTGCTGCGCCTGCTGCGAGAGATCTTCCCGACCGTAGAGGACCCCGACGTCGCGCTGGAAGTGCTGCTCACCAGTCTCGCGCTGGAGCGCGAAGTCTTCACGGCGGGCAATGTGGCGCTCTCAAAGATCGATCTGCTGCCGCGCCGCACTCGACTTTGGTTGCTCGGCTACGACGCCGACGCGCTCTACGGCATCGGCCTGCTCTCGATGCGCCAACTCGAAAGTGTCGAGAAGGCGATCATCGCGGTCGAGACCGGCAACCCGCAGCTGCGTCAGTACCGCGACGCGGTTCGGTACCTCGCGCGCGTTCCGGAGTGGGGCGGTCGTTCGCTCGAGTTCCACGTCGGCAAGACGATCGAGCGCTGGTCGGTGCTCGATCCCGCCGCGCGTCAGTACGTGCCCGATCGCCTGCGCGGCAGCCCGATGCTGAACTACGGCGCGGTGCTCGACCATGTCGTGCAGGACGTGAATGAGCTGTCGGGTGTACAGCACGAGATCATGGGCGAGCGCGTGGGTGGCGGCGTGCGAGCGCTGAACGCGGGCCTCGCGCGTGGCGTGTTGCGAGAACTGAAGGATGGCCAGTCGGCGCTCGACCTCGACCCGACCAGCATCTACCTGCTGCCCGACACGACGCCAGATCTCGCGCCGGTTGCGGGAATCCTGACGCGCGGTGAAGGCTCCTCGCTTTCGCACGTGCAGCTGTTGGCGCGCAATCTCGGCATCCCGAATGTGGTGATCGGCGAATCCCAGCTCGGGCGCATCGCGAAGGCGATGGGCACGCGCGTCGTGCTCGCGGTGAGTCCCGGTGGTGTCGTTCAACTTTCCGCCGATGGACCGCGCTGGAACGCGGCGTTCGGCGGCGAGCAGAAGGGACGCGCCGACGGCGGCATCGAACTCGACCTCGACCGCCTGAACCTCGACAACGCCGAGTTCATGCCGCTCTCCCAGATCCGCGCCTGGGACTCGGGACGCATCGCGGGTCCGAAGGGATCCAACCTGGGCGAGTTGAAATTCGCGTTTGGCGAAACCGTGCCCGACGGCTTCGTGATCCCGTTCGGCGCCTTCCGCCGCGTGCTCGACCAACCGATCGAACCGGGCGGTCCTTCGGCGTGGAATTGGATGAAGGCACGTTACGCAGAAATCGGTCGCGCCCACGGTGACGAGAAGAAGCAGATGGTCGCGGCATTCCTCGCGCGCCTGCGCGATTGGGTCCGCCACGTCGATCCGGGTCCCGCGTTCGAAGTGCAGCTGCGCAACCAACTCGATCAGCACTTCGGCAAGGACGGGAACTACGGCGTCTTCGTGCGCAGCGACACCAACGTCGAGGACCTCCCCGGGTTCACCGGCGCCGGCCTCAATCTCACGGTTCCCAACGTCGTCGGTACAACCAAGATCTTCGAAGCGCTGCGCCAGGTTTGGGCCTCGCCGTTCACCGAGCGTTCTTACGCTTGGCGGCAAGCACGCATGCAAGCGCCCGAATACGTGTTTCCCGCGGTTCTCAT
>JANNKU010000137.1:0-26841 GCA_031396445.1 Deltaproteobacteria bacterium
ACATGAACGGCGACTTCTCGCAGATCCCCATCATCGACATCGCCCCGCTCGTCGGCGGCGCGGGCGACCGCCGCGCCGTCTCCGATGCGATCGGCCGCGCGTGTCGCGAGTGCGGATTCTTCTACGCCATCGGCCACGGCGTCGACACTGCGCTGCAGGCCCGCCTCGAATCACTCGCGCAACAATTCTTCGCGCAGCCCGAAGCGCGCAAGCGCGAGATCGAGATGGCGCTTGGCGGTCGAGCGTGGCGCGGTTGGTTCCCGGTCGGCGCGGAGCTGACGTCGGGCAAGCCCGATTGCAAGGAAGGCATCTACTTCGGCGCGGAGCTCGGTGCATCGGATCCGCTGGTGCGCGCCGGCACGCCGCTGCACGGTCCCAACTTATTTCCCGCCCTGCCCGGCTTTCGCGAAACAGTGCTCGAGTGGATGGCCGCGATGACGCGGCTCGGCCACGCGCTGATGCGCGGCATCGCGCTCTCGCTCGATCTGCCCGAGTCGTGGTTCGCCGAGCGCTTCACCGGCGATCCGCTCACGCTGTTCCGCATCTTCAACTACCCCGAGATTCCGGGCAGCGCGGGCGACCTGCCGTGGAGTGTCGGTGAGCACACGGACTACGGCGTGCTGACGATCTTGTTGCAGGACGATGCGGGCGGCCTGCGGGTCAAATCGCGCTCGCGCTGGATCGACGCACCTCCCGTACCAGGCTCGTTCGTCTGCAATCTCGGCGACATGCTCGATCGCATGACCGGCGGGCTCTATCGCTCGACACCGCATCGCGTGCGAAACGCGGCGCGGCGCGATCGGCTCTCGTTCCCGTTCTTCTTCGATCCCAACTGGAACGCCGAGATCGGGCCGATCCCCGGCTGCGATGTCGCGCGCGATGATCGCGATGAGCGTTGGGATGGCGCGAGCGTTCACGAATGGCGCGGCACCTACGGCGACTATCTGCTTGCGAAGGTGTCGAAGGTGTTTCCGGAGCTGAAGCGCGCGGTGCTCTGACGACGCAGCGAGTAGCATGCGCGGCGAGAGGAGATCCGATGCCCCACGCGCTCGGCGCCAAGCGACCCTTCGGCTACGGCTTCTGGCCGCTCGCGGAAGATGAGCCCAAGACGGCCGTCCGGCGCGAAGACGTGCGCCTCGTCACGCACGACGGCGCGATGGTGCGCGGCATTCTGTGGACGCCGCCGGCCGGTACGCCGTGGAAGACCGCGGTGGTGCTGACGCATCCGCGTGGCGACTTCGCGGTGCACTACGCCTGCCCGCTGCTCGCCGCCGCCGGCTACGCCGTATTCGGTTTCGGCACGCGCTACCTCAACAACGACACCGATTGCCTGCACGAGTCGCTCGTGGTGGATGTGAAGCTCGCCGTCGATGAGATGCGGCGGCGCGGCGCGGAAGCCGTCGTGCTGCTCGGCAACTCGGGCGGCGGATCGCTGATGGCGCTGGCGCACCAGCAGACGCAATGCGGTGACGGCTTCATCGCGATCGCGGCGCATCCGGGCGAAGGCGTTTTCATGATGCAGGCGATCGATCCGTCGGTCGCCGACGAGGGCGACCCGTTCTCGGTCGTGCCTGAGCTCGACATGTACGATCCGCGCAACGGCTGGCGGCCGTGGCCAGCGCCTTGTCACTACGATCGCGAATGGCTTGCGGCCTATCGCGATGCGCAGCGCGCGCGCGTTGCGCGCCTCGATGCAATTGCGCGCGAGGCGATCGAAGCTTCGCTGCGTGCCGCCGAGCAGGTGAAGGCGATCGACAAGAAGAGCGAGCCGAACGAGTGGCGCACGTGGCGCAAGCGCATGGTCAATCAGCCGACGCTGGTGATCCACCGCACGCTCGCCGATCCGGCCTACCTCGATCTGACGATCGATCCCGACGCGCGCCCGATGGGCTCGCTCTTCGCGTTTCCGGATCCCTTCGATGCGAACTACGCGCGCCTCGGCCTCGCGCGCACGATGACGCCGCGCGGCTGGCTCTCGACGTGGTCGGGGCTTTCGTCGCATGCGCGCCTTGCGGACACGATGCCGTCCGTGAAGATCCCGACGCTGATCCTGCACCCGACGGCCGATACCGAGATTCGCGTACGGCAGGCGCTCGAGATCCGCGATCAATCGGGCAGCGACGATCTGACGTATCACGAGATGAAGGGCGCGCCCCATTATCTCGAAGGACATCGCCAACCGGCGATGGAACTCACGGCGGAATGGTTGCGGGCTCGGTTCCCGCACTGAAGGGAGCTCGATGCGACTTCGGACGGCTCTTGCTTGCTCGATCCTCTTCGCGTGCGGTGCAGCGAACGGCGCCACCTTCGTCGTGAACTCGACGAGCGACGCCCCCGACGCAGTGCTCAACAACGCAACCTGTGCCGCAGCCGGCGGCGCGTGCACGCTGCGCGCGGCGATCCAGGAGGCCAACCAGAACGCGAGCGCCGACCTCATCGAGTTGCCCGCCGGCACCTACACACTGACGATCGCGGGCAACGACGCGACCGCAGCGATGGGCGATCTCGACATCCGCAACCCGGTCTCGATCGTCGGCGCCGGCGCGGACGTGACCATCATCGACGCCGCCGGCCTTGATCGCGTCTTCGAGATCCCCTTCGTGACGGGCACCTTCCAGGTCGTGCTCGACTCGGTCACGATTCGCGGGGGCGCCATCACGAACGCAGCCGGAGCCGGCATCCACCACGCAGATGACGGCACATTGATCTTGCTCTCCGTGACGATCACCGACAACCATGTGACCGGCAGCACGTCGGGCGACATCGGCGGCGCGCTCGTCGTGAGCGGGGGCGGCGTCGTCACGATCCTCGACTCGCTGCTCTCGGACAACAGCGCCGATCGCGGCGGCGCGATCTTCAGCAACTCGACGCTCACGGTGCAGGACTCGACGATCACGGGGAACCAGGCGCGGGTCGGCGCCGCCATCGAGTCGTACGGCACGACGGAGATCGAGCGCTCCACGATCTGGAACAACGAATCGACGAACGGCGCCATCATCGACGTTGCCGACGACGCGACGAGCATCCGCAATTCCACCATCACGATGAACACCAGCCCGAGCGCAGCCATCCTCATTTCGGGCGCCGACGCGCTGGGCATCGAGCGCAGCACGCTCTTCGACAACGAGACGTACGGCACGATCCGCGCCGTCACCGGGAACACCGAGATGATCGGATCGGTGATCGCCGGATCGATCGGCGTGGAAGAGTGCGACGCGGACGGCGGCACCTTCGCGCTGCCCGACTACAACTTCGACGACGACGGCACTTGCAGCGTGGCGAGCTCGACGAGCATCACGGCCGCGGATCCCAACCTCGGACCGCTCGCCGACAACGGAGGACCGACCCTCACACGCGTGCCCCTCTTTGGCAGCCCGCTGATCGACGCAGCCGAGGCGTCACCGGATTGCGGCGGCACCGATCAGCGCGGTTCGCCGCGACCAGTCGATGCAACGGGCGACCCGACCGCGCGCTGCGACATCGGCGCCGTCGAGCTCGCGCCCGAACCCACGAGCGCCGCACTCGCCATCGCGTCGATCGCAGCGCTCGCGCTCTGCACTCGCCGCGGACGCGCGTGAACGTCCTCGAGTTCTCCGCCTTCGTGTGGGTCGGCTCGATCGCGGCCGGCTTCCTCGGCGCGCTCTCCGGGCTCGGCGGCGGCGTCGTCGTGATCCCGATGCTGACGCTACTGCTCGGCGTGGACATCCGCTACGCGGCGGGCGCCGCGCTGATCTCGGTGATCGCAACCTCCTCGGGCGCCGCTTCGGCCTACGTGCGCGAGGGCTACAGCAATCTGCGTGTCGGCATGCTGCTCGAAGTCGCGACGACGGTCGGCGCCGTCGCGGGCGCAACGCTGGCCGCGCACATCGCCGGCGCCAGCATCGCGGTGATCTTCGGCGTGCTGCTGATCTCCTCCGCGGCGATCTCGCTGCGACACCAGGCGGAGCCGACCGGCACGGAGCCGCCCGATCCGCTCGCCGTCCGGCTCCGACTCGATGGTGCGTACCCGACGCCGACGGGTTTCCAGCACTATCACGTGCATCACGTGCCGGTCGGCTTCGCGCTGATGTTCGTCGCGGGCACGCTCTCGGGGCTGCTCGGGATCGGCTCGGGCGCCGTCAAGGTGCTCGCGCTCGACACCGCGATGCGCATGCCGTTCAAGGTCTCGACGACGACGAGCAACTTCATGATCGGCGTGACGGCCGCGGCGAGCGCGGGCGTCTATCTGCGCCAGGGCTACATCGATCCGGGTCTCGCGATGCCCGTCGTGCTCGGCGTGCTGCTCGGCTCGCTCGTCGGCGCAAAGGCGCTCGCGCGGCTCGACAGTCGCTGGCTGCGCATGGTCTTCACGGCGCTGATCCTCGCGCTCGGTGTGCAGATGATCTGGAGCGGCATCACCGGGATGGGCAAGTCGTGACGGCGCCCTGGAGTGACCGTGAGGTGGAGCTGCGCATCGGGACGCTGCTGCGGATCGGTGTGGTGCTCTCGGCGTCGATCGTCGCGATCGGGGCCGTCATCTTTCTCGCGCGTCACGGCGCCGAGCAGCCCGCGTACTCCGTCTTTCGCGGCGAACCGGCGGATCTGCGGAGCCTGCGCGGGATCGTCGAGCATGCACTCGATCTGCGCGGCGCGGGCGTGATCCAACTCGGACTGCTCGTGCTGCTCGGCACGCCCGTCGCGCGCGTGGCGCTCGCTGCGTACGCCTTCGCGCGTCAGCGCGATCGCCTCTACGTGGCCGTCACGCTCTTCGTGCTGGCGGTGCTGCTCTACAGCATCGCCGGCCCGTCACTCTGAGCGACGAAGGACGTCAGGCCGCTTGCGGCCGCGGGTCGCCGCGCTCGACGACGAAGCTCGCGTAGGTGTCGATGTTCGACGTCTCTTCGAGCACGGTCTCGACGAAGCGGAAGTCGGCGCGCCACGCTTCGCGCGTCACTTCGTGGCGCACGTAGCCGCGGTTCACCGCGTCGAAATACTCGACATGCGGGAAGCTCTGGAAGAGCAGCTCGATCAGCGATGCGGTGCCCGCGTCGAGGCCGCTCGACGAGATTCCGGTCGCGACGAACTCGGTCGCGATCGGTTCGCTGAAAGTCGTCGGCAGACCCGGCGTGACCCCCGGCAGCCAGGCCGCACCCGATGCGTGGATGTCGCCCGTCAAGATCACCGTATTGCGTTCTTCGCGGTTTCGCAGGAAGTCGACGAGGCGCTGGCGCGCGACCGGGTAGCCGTCCCACTGGTCGAAATTCAGCCGATTGCCGATCGGTGTCGGCGAGAACACGATCTGCTGTCCGAGCACGTTCCACAGCGACGATGACGACTCGAGCTTGTCGGTGAGCCACGCTTCCTGCTGCGCGCCGAGCAGGTCGCCCGCCGGCGCGGGGAAGCCCGCGCACACGGGATTCAGCGAGTCGCCGCACTGCTGATCGGTGCGGTACTGGCGCGTATCGAGCATGAACAGCGAAGAGAGATCGCCGAACGCGAAATCGCGGTAGATGCGGAACGCGACGCCCTTCGGCGGCAACACGCGCACCGGCATGTGCTCGTACCAGGCCTGGTAGCCGGCCGCGCGCAACTCCGGGAACGGAATCGCCGGCGGCGCCTGGTTCTGATCGGCGATGAGCCCGGCGTAGTTGTTGGCGACTTCGTGGTCGTCCCAGGTGCAGATCCACGGGAACGCTGCGTGCGCCGCACGCAGATTCGCGTCGCTCTTGTAGAGCCCGTAGCGATTGCGATAGCCGGC
Source organism: Deltaproteobacteria bacterium (assembly GCA_031396445.1). GTDB lineage: Bacteria > Myxococcota_A > UBA9160 > UBA9160 > PR03 > PR03. The sequence goes on from JANNKU010000137.1 coordinate 5,738, forward strand.
GAGATCGCCGATGCGCGGGCCGTCGTGCGATCGTACCGGACCGGTGTCGCCGCCCTCGTAGATGTAGTCGCCGAGGAAAGCGACGAAATCGAGGTCTTCGGCGGCGAGCCCGGCGTGCGCCGTCCAGTACCCGTCCGCATAGTTCTGGCACGACGCGCTCGCAAAGCGCAGCAGCGACGGCGACGAAGCGAGCGCCGGCATCGTGCGCGTGCGCGCGACGGGGCTCACCCAGCCGCTCGCGTGGAAGCGATAGAAGTACCAGCGATCGGGCGCGAGCCCATTCACATCGACGTGTACCGAGTGTGCGAGGCTCGGATCCGCCACCGCCGATCCAGCGCGCGCGATCGAGTGGAAGCTCTCGTCGTTCGCGATTTCCCAGTACACCGTAAACGGTTCCGGCGGCATGCCACCGGCGCCGCCCGGCGCGAGCGGCTCGGGCGCTAGGCGCGTCCACAGAACGACGCGATCCGCGAGCGGATCACCCGACGCGACGCCCAGTGTGAACGGATAGTTCGCGATCGTCTTCGAACCGAAGTCGCAGCCCGCGGCGGTCATTGCGGCGCTCACCGTCACGAGTTCGAGGAAGCGCCGGCGCGTCAGCGCGAGGTCGAAACGATCCTTCATCGAAGGGTCTCCTTGCGGCGCAGGCCGAGCCCCGCGAGTCCGAGCATCAGCAAGAGTGCGGCGCCGGGTTCGGGCACCACGCGGATCGACTGCGTCTGGCGGAACGAGATCGACGAGCCCGAGCCGAGCGACACATCCCACATCGCCGCGAGCGTCACGTCGCCGGACGCCGCGAGCGCATCCGAAAGCGAGGTGGGCGACGCATCGAGCAGACTCGCGAGCGTGGTGTCGTAGAGCGCGGCCTGCACGGACGTCGGCGAATAGTCCCACGACGATTCGTAGTCGCCGAGCGCGCTCGAGTCGGTGACTTGCGCGGAGAGCGGCGCGCCAGCGAAGAGCGCCTCGTCGTCGGCGAAGGACGTGAAGAGATCGATGTCGGTGTACTGGAAGAGCCGCAGCGGCGAGATCGGCGAGCCACCCGATTGCAGCGTGATGTCGAGCGACAGCGTCGAACCCACTGCCGGGTCGGCGATCGCCGTGCCGGCGAGCACGTAGCGCAGCGTCACGCCGAGCTCGGTGGTCGCGTCGGCGTACGAGATCGTCAGCGTCTCGTCGTGGCCGTCCGCGTTGGCGTCGCTCGAAAGCGCAGAGACGAGGTCGAGCGAAGCGAGCGACCGCTCGGCGTTCGCGCCATCGCCGAGCCAGAAGCTCTGCGTGCGCAAATGCGCAACGCCATTGACCGTCCACCCGGTGAGGCCGTCCGCCGAGACCGGATCGACTTCGAGGAACGCGACGCCGTCCTCTAATAGGATGGGAGCCGCGAGCGCACGCTCGCCGGCAAAGAGCGCGGCGACGACGGCGATCCAGCGAGCGGAGCGGCGGAGCGAGCGGTCGACAGGCATCGCACTTCCTTTGGGCAACAGGCGCGCCTCGGCGCACGCCGGGCGGGTCCCTAGGAAGGTGGATGGATCGAGCCGTAGGTGGCGGAATCAGCGCGGATCCGGGCGACCGCTGCGAGTCTCACCGAGCCGTCACCCGATCGTGCGCAAACGCCACCCGACGTAGAGAAGCGACAGCAATGGTCGGGTGTGAGTCGATCTCACGAGCCGAGGATGCCCACGGGTTTCTCGCCGGCGAGCATGTAGCGCCAGAAGCGTCGCGCCTCGCCCACCGGGAAGTCGCTGCTCGCCTTGTGCTGCACCGAGGCGTTGTCCCAGATCAAGACATCGTGAGGCCGCCAGCGGTGGGCGTAGCGAGGCGCGTGCTGCTCGGCGTGATCCTGCAGGGACTGCAGCAACGCGCGCCCCGCTTCCTCCGCCATGTCCTCGATATGTGTCGCGCGGTCCAGATCGAAGTAGAGCGCCGGTGCAGAATTGATCGGGTGCGCGCGCACGATCGGGTGGGAGACCTCGACGAGTTGTGCGAGCGGGCCCGATGCAGAAGCGCGCGGCGGGAACGCGCCGCGGTTGTCGTACGCGTGTACCGCGCGCATCCCAACGAGACGCTCTCGCAACGACGGCGCGAGCATCTGGTACGCCGCGCGCATGTCGAGGAAGCAGGTGTCGCCGCCGCCGCTCACCGGAAGCGCGCGCGCGTGAAGCACGGTCGCGGCAGCCGGGCACTCCGTGTACGAGTCGTCGGTATGGAAGAACTCGAAAAGGCCCGGTCGAACGCTGTCGCCGCCGAGCGACAGGTTGCCGAGCTTCGCGCGGAGCTCGGGCGTGAGAACGAAGCCCGCATCGATGATCTGGCGCTCTTCGCCGTAGCGGAGTGGCGTGCCGTCGCGCGCGCGGCCGACGGGATCCTTGATCGTGCCGAGCAGCGCGGACAGCGCACGCAGCTCGGTGTCTTCGAGGGGCGCATCCAGTCGCACGCAGAGGACGCCATGCTTCGCGAGCGCGTTGCGAAGCGCAGTACGAGTCGCATCGTCCGAAGCATCGCGCGCCAGGCGGAGCCCCTCGACTTCGGCCGCGAACGAATCCGGCAGCGCGCGAATCCAGAAGATCGAAGACGGACCGCTCATGGAGTGATTCTCCTGTCGCCCGATCACACCGGGCGGGCGTCGCTCGCGACGAACTCCGAGAAACGGGAATGAACCCGCCTGAAAGATCCTAGGAGACTGACCCAAGACTGCATCCGCACGTCTGGGCGCGCATCCATCCCCGTCCACTTCGTTGCACTCGCTCGCCGTAGCTACCGCTACGCCTCGCTCGCGCGCCTCGCGGACGGGGCGTCTGCGCGCCCAGCCGCACGGCACAGTCTTGGGTCAATCTCCTAGCCGCGGGACGACGCGAGCGAGCCAATCGATTGCCGTTAGCTGCGCCGCGCCATGAAGATGAACACGGGATCCGCGGGCGACGACGGCTTTCGATTGCCGCGAATTGCCGTCGCCTCGGTGAAGCCGGCGGCGAGCAGCATGCGCTGGAACTCCGCTTGCTCGTACCAGCGCAGCAGCCACGGCCGCTCCAGCGTATCGATCGCCTCGCCGTCGTTCGCCAGCACCTCGTAGCGCAGCGTTGCGCGAAGCAGCTGTGCCTCGCGGTCGTAGTCGGAGCGCTGCGAGAGTCGGACCGTCCTGCCATCGGGGGTTTGAACGGGCTCGCGAGCGCGCCATCCGACACCCGCGAGTTTCGCCTCGGGAAGCGACGCAGGGAGGTAGAGCGGAATCACAGCCCGCCCGCCCGTTTCGAGGTGATCGTAGATGCAGCGCAGCGCCGCCTTCGCCGCAGCGAGTTCTTCGAGAAGCATGAACGAAGGGCCCGCGAGAAAGATCGTGCGGTAGCGAGTCGGCAGCGCGAAGTGTTGCATCTCGTGGTGGTGCAGCGTGACGTCGAGTGCCAGATCCTTCGCGCGGCTTCGGCAGCGGGCCAACATGTCGGCGGACGAGTCGAGACCCTCGACGTCGAAGCCCTGCCCCACCAACGCGAGCAGCGGGTCGCCGCTGCCGCACGCGAGTTCGAGCGCAGGCCCGCGCTCCTCCGCGAGCAATCCGGCATAGAACGCGGCGTCCGTCGGACGCGCGACGAGCAGGTCGTAGACCTCGGCGACGAGGCCCGTGTAGAACTGTGATGCACGCGGTGTCGTTTGCATGCCGGTCGCTACTCGAGCTTGAAGACGCCGAATGGTTTCGCCTCGGGCGCGGGCGTTCGCTTCATGATCACGTTCTCCACGTGAGCGCGGAACTCTTCGCCGAACACGTAGGCGCGTTCGGCCCAGAAGAGTTTGCCGCCCGGCGCGCGCACGAGGTTGATCATCAGCGCTTCCCAGCCGACCCAGAGTTGTGGCGTCAAAGAACCATCGCGCCATTGATAGAACGCGTTTTGCGAGAACGAGAGAAACGCCATGAAGGTGGCTACGAAGCGCGCCTTGTCGACCTCCGGAAGAGCGGCGTAGTCTCGCAAGCCGTTGATGGAGATCTGCATCAGCTCGCCGTCGGCAGCGAGGTTGGTGTACCAGGACGCGTAGTTGTCGTGGACTGCCTGCGCCGTGGAAGAGCGCACCGCAACCGTGTTCTGTCGAATCTGCGAACCGACGTAGAAGAGCGAGATCACGACGGCCAGCGCGCCGAGGATCTGACCGATGTTGCCGAGATCTTGCAGTGTCACGCTTGCCACCCGTCGTTCGTCGCTCTGGGCACACGGCTTAGCAAGAACCCACTCACGTACGCCACCCACGAGAAGATCCCCGCCTCGGCGATGCGCTGAGAGAAACCGCGAAATCCCGCGAACGCGGGGATCAACATGCCGAGAAAGCCGAGCGCGACGAGCACGCCGCAGATCGCGCACGCCCATGCCGCACTCCGCCAACCGGGCGAGTGTGAGAATGCGGCGCCGAGCAGCGCGAGACCGGCGATCGCACCCACGTACTCGAGCAGACCAAAGGCGTTGTGCACCGTCTGCGAGAACGAGCCCGCGCTGGGACACCCGGCATCGCAGGGGAAGACCGCACTCACCAGGTAGGCGACACCCACCGACGACAGCGCGAATACGCCGGCCGTCGTGCGTCGCGAGGCGGGAAAGAGCGCGGAGGCCAGCAGCAGGAACGCGAGAAAGAGAACGCCGATCGGAGCGAAGCCTGCCACCGCAACGAGTCGCGCATGCGGCGTGCCGGAGGCACCGAGCTCGCTGATGAATTGGGAACCATGCGAGTAGGAGGCGATCGCACTTGCACCGAGTACAGGAACGACGAGCGCCAACGCAGCGGCAGCGAATCCACACGACGCGGCGGCGAGGCTCCTCGTGCGCATCTCGATTCTCACTTCGTCGCGTAGAGAATCCGGAACCCGTCGCGCCACGAACGGATGCGCGGCTCCCAATCGAGTTCAGACTTCGCCTTCGCGTTCGATGCGCCGCGTTGGTCGTTCATGATGTAGATCAACATGTCTCCTAGCGATGCGCGCGCCGCAGCTTCGTCCATCTGGCTGGGTGCGGGAGCGTGCAGCAGCTCTGCGAGCACGGGCAGCCATTCACGGAGTCGAGCCGGCTCGTCATCGACGATGTTGTAGACCCCAGGCTTTGCGCGCGTCAGCGCTTTCATCGTCGCGCGCGCGGCATCTTCGACGTGTATGAACGAATAGGTTCCAGCGCCCGTACCGACGATCGGCGCCCTGCCCTTGCGAACGGAACGGGGAATGGAGCCGGCGGGGTCGTAGTTCGTGCCGGCGCCATAGAACCACCCGTAGCGAAGCACGACACCATCCAGATCGCGCGCATGCAGCGTCTGTCGCTCGAGTTCCGCCACCGCTTCGGCCAGCGGACGAATCGCGTCGGGTGCGTCGAGATAGAGCGGAGTCTCCTCGCTCGTCAGTCCGGCACCCGACGGCGAGCAGATGAACGAGATGCTCTGCGCGATGAAACGCCGCGCGCCTCCCGCCTGTGCCGCTTCGACGAGATTGCGCGTGCCCTCGGTGCGCACGCGGATCGTCGCCTCCAGCGGATCCGCATCGGTTGCACCAAAAGCGGTCAACTGATGGATGACGATCTCCGGTTCCGCCGTCGCGACGATCTCAGCGAGCCGCGCGCGATCGAACACATCGCCGATAACCGGAAGCGCACCCATCGCCTCTAGCGACGACGCGCGGTCCGCCGAGCGCGTCAGCGACACCACGCGGTGCCCCTCCCCCACGAGCATCGGCACGAGGGAACGCCCGATCGCTCCCGAACCGCCTGCGAGAAAGATCTTCATCCTCAGCCGCTGCCGTACGGGCGCGTCAGCACTTCGAGAAGATGGCCGTCGGGGTCGTCGAAGTAGAAGCCGCGACCGCCTTGGTGGCGGTTGATCTCGCCTGGCTGCTGCTTGAACGGGTCGGCCCAGTACGCGAGCCCGCGCGAACGGATGCGTTCGAAGATCGCGTCGAAATCGTCCTCATCGATCAGGAACGCGTAGTGCTGCGGCACGACATCGAAGTCGCCAGCGTCGATGAAGTCGAGCGAAGCTTCGTTGTCGAGCTCGACCACGAGGAAGGGACCGAAGGGATGCGGCGTGCGCAGACCCAGCATCTCGGCGAGAAAGGTCGCCGACACGTTCTTGTCGCGGCTGTGTACGAGCGTGTGATTGAAGCGAATGCTCATCGTTTGATCCTCCCGCGTCTTTGCGGCTCGAGAGCCCGCCGCCGACTCTTGCCCGTGTCCCGAGACTCGATGGCGGATAGACAATCGTCGATTCGCTCGAGCAGATCCGCCTGTTGCGAGCCGGATGTTACGGGCAGGCGAACGAACTCTGTCGCCAGCCGAACGTCGGCAAAGATGCCGTCAGGGTCGTCGTGGAAGTGCAGAAAGGCGCGCGAGTTCAGATAGAAGACGCCTGGCCGGCTCTCGCGAAGCACAGAGCGAGCCCGCAGCTCCGCGAGCAGCGGCGAGATGCGGGCGAGAGTGGCCGGGCCTGCGTGCTTCATGGGATTGGACAGCTCCCGTGCTCATCGAGCGCGTAGCGGGCTGCTTCCTCTGCGTGGATCATCGCGGTGTCGAAAAGCGGAACGCGAGAATCCGAGGGGCGTAGCAGCAAGCCAATCTCCGTGCAGCCGAGCACGACGGCTTCGCAGCCGCGAGCGACCAGCTCAGCGACGATTCGCCCATACACCAACCGGGAAGATTCGAGAACTCGTCCGCGACACAGTTCCTCGTAGATGATCCGGTGCACCGACTCGCGGTCGCCCTCCGATGGCACGACGACTTCGAGGCCGTGCCGCTCGAGTCTGCAGCGATAGAACTCCTGCTCCATCGTGAAGCGGGTTCCGAGCAGGCCGACGCGCCGCGAGCCCGAAGCGACGACGCGCTCGGCCGTGGCGTCGGCGATGTGAAGGAGCGGAATCGAGACGGCAGCTTCGATCTGGGGCGCAACCTTGTGCATCGTGTTCGTGCACAAGACGAGAAAATCGGCCCCACCCGCTTCGAGTGTTCGCCCGGCTCGCGCGAGGAGCGCACCCGCTTCCTTCCAAAGTTCCCCCTGCTGGAGGCAATCGATCTCGGCGAAGTCGACGCTGTAGAGGAGAATCCTGGCCGAGTGAAGACCGCCGAGCCGCTGCCCGACGACGCGGTTGATCGTCTGGTAGTACGACACCGTGGACTCCCAGCTCATTCCGCCAAGCAGGCCGATTGTCTTCATGCTCCTCCTCGATCTCTTCCCGCCTCAGACTGGAATCGCGAACTCCAGATGGATGTCTTCGGGCTCGAGTTCGAAGAGCGCGGCATCGACCTCGTCCGTCACGCGGCACCCGCGGCGGAGATAGAAACGCACCGTGTTCTCGGACGGCGTGGCGGAGATGTAGAGCCGACGAGCGCCGCGTTCTCTGGCCTTTGCAACTGCCTTGTCGAAGAGCGTGCACCCCAGGCCCGCTCGTCGGTGTCGTCGGCTCACATGAAGAAATTTGAGCTGGAGCTGATCCTTCTCTCGCCCGATGAAGCGGCTCTCGAGCACCGTTGCGCCGATCAAGATCTCGTCATCGAAAGCTCCGATGAACGTGCCGCCGTAATCGAAGCAGTCGAGCAGGATCGGAGCGTCGCGCTCTGGCTCGCCAGGCGGCCAGCCCGTCACATCGTGGTGTTCGGACTTCAGAACGAGCGCACCGCCCTCGCGGTAGTAGACCTTGTCCACCACCTCGGCGCGATTGATCGACCAGATGTCGGGGAGCTCGTGCCTTTCGAGCTGCCTGATCTTCATCTCGAGTCCTCGTCGGCTCACAGAGCGGTCATGACCTTGTGCGTTCAGCCTGCAATGTTGACTCCGTTTCGCCGCAGTACCTCCAACACCCTGGAATGTTCAGGGGGCCCGGGAGGGATCTCCTTGCTGATCGCGGTGAACATCTGCCTGGCAAGACTGCCCTGCCCCGTGAGTTCCAGCATCTCCCCGCCAACGGCGCCGTACCGGAATCCGTGTACGGTGCCGGCGGGCACATGCACGAGCGTACCCGGCGCGCACAATACGGTCTTCCCTGCGCAGGTGAACTCGACGGTGCCCTCGAGGACATAGAACGACTCGTCCCAGTCGTGGCTATGAAGTGGCGGGCCCGTCCCCTCGTCGCCTCGCTGCAGCGTGATTGCGTACGCTCGCGTCGCCGCGATCGACGCCAGCACCGTCACCTTGGTACCGAGCACATCCAAGGCGGGATCGTAGTCTGCGGGTGTCACGACGAACGGTTGCGGTTCCATGGTGTCCTTCCCTCCGGTGAATTCAATTGCGGAGTGAGCGCTGCGGCCGACGGCAGCCAAACTACGCCTGGACCGGCGACATCTCGCCGTCGATCTCATACGCGCAACGCCTCGGAGCGACAGCCCGCGGCTGATCACTGCGCGCGCGCCCAGTCGAGGCGCGCGTCGATCGCGGCGATCCACGCCTCGGGCGCCTCGACCTGCGGGCAGTGCGCGCCGTTCTCGATCACGACCAGGTGCGCGCCCGCGATTCGCTCCGCCATCAGTTCCGACGGCTTCAGGAACGGCTCGTCCTCCGCGCCGACGATCACCGTGGTCGGGCACGCGAGCGCGGCGCCGAGGGCGGCGAACGCGATCGGGTCCATCGCGAGGTGCTTGTAGCGAGCGCGCGTCCAGTACAGCTCCGGGCCCATCGTCTCGATGCAGCGCTTCACCGCGGGCGGCGTCTTGAGCAGGTTGCTCTCGTTCGCAACGCGCATGAGACGGTAGAGCGCGTCCATGCCCTGCTCGCGCGCGATCTTCCCCGCGACCTCGAGGAGTGTATAGGCGTCGCCCGGAATGTGGATCTTGCCGGAGAGCGTGTCCATCAGGATCAGCGACCGCACACGCTCGGGGTGCGCGAGCACGAAGCCGAGTGCGACGCCGCCACCCATCGAGTGGCCGAGCAGATCGATCTCGGGTGCACCGACCGCGTCGAGGAAGCCGGCGAGGTCCGCGACGAGCTGGTCGATGTGGTAGCTCGCCTCGTCGCCGGTGTTCGTGCTGCCGCCGTGCCCGCGCTGATCGACGGCGAGCGTGCGTCCCCGCTTGGCGAGATGCGGGAGATGCTCCCTCCAGTCGTCGCGCGATCCGGTGAAGCCGTGGACGAGCACGAACGGCGGGGCGCCCGTCCCGTATTCCTCGTACTCCACCTCGATGCTGCCGACGCGAACGCGCTTGCCCGGATTTCCTTGGTACATGCGGCGATTCCATCGAGCGTGGCGGAAACGTGAACAGGGTCGTCGATCAGCGCCTTGTTGGGCGGCAGATTTCGCGGGAGCCTAGAACTTCTCTCCGCCGCGCTGGCGGTGAGGGTCCGGGAAGTCGCGATAGAGCGCGAACGTGACGTCACATGCCAATTGGTTCACCGCGGCGTGCAGCTCTTCCATGTCGCCCGAACGCGTAGAAACCTCACGAAATGCGTCGTCGAGTTGAGCCATGTCGCGCACCTCGATGACGATGTGGAACTCGCCGACGTGCGGCGGACCCAGACCGAGCTTTCGCCGCGTGATTCGAAAGCCGACGATGCGATCCGCGCGCCGGAGCTCGCCGAGGTAACGATCGATGTTGTCTGCAAACGCAACGTCGGAGACCCCGGACTTGAGGTTGCACCAGATGTGATAGAGATCCATGTGTCCCCCCGGCTCAGCGATCGCCGTCGGCTGCCCAACGGTCGAGTGGCTCCGCTGCAATGAAGTGTTGTGCGGCACCGCGAATGCTGAACTCGTCCGAACCACTACCGACTACCGAGAGACTGCCGAGAACAGGCGGGCGACACAACGCCAGCACTCGCAGATTCCGTTCCCAGCAGGCGCACTCTGATGCCGGACCAGTAGGATTTGCTGTCTCTGACGTTGCGCTGGAGTTGAGTATCGACGTGCTGAGCGAATTCCTCCGCGAAGAACTGCCGTGCTTCCTCTTCCCACCATGCTCGTCCGAACGGGTTCGCCAGATACCAGCCTGCGTACGCGTTCACCGACTCTTTCCACTCGGATTGTGAAAAGATTCCTTCTCTGGCGAGTTCATAGTTCCGGAACAACATGTTCATCGATGTAAACAGGAATGCATCCATCGCCATGAAGTCGGCGTATGTCATTCTTTCTGGACATTCCGACGCCATTGCGATCGTGGCGGCGGGCTCCTGTCCCATCAGATTGGCCCAGATCTCATTGCTCACTACGTTGCCATCGTTCATGAGTGTCGTTCGCGCTAGTTGCGAGTTTTGGCGTATCTCATACGCAACGAGCACCAGACCGACGAGTAGCCCGATGTTGGCGACAATGGATAGCCAGGTACCGAGTTTTCCTGAGTTCAATCTGGTTCATCCGGCTGGTTGGGCACGACATTGTGCCGCATGACGCTCATGATCAGCCGCAGCTGAGAGTCCCGCGGCTCTTGCGCAAGCAGAAGGTGTGACACGTTCAGTTGTCGGTTGCATCGTGTCGTGGGATTCCACTGCCGGACGAGTCAAAACAGTCCGTCCCTCCCTGATGGGATGGATCCACCAGAAAGCGTCGTCGCTACGTTCACGCACAGCCCGGAGACGCAAAGGTGAGCTTCACGACCTTCTTGTAGGACTCGCCGGTGCAGAGGATGCCGTCGTGCGACCAGACCGGAGTGCCCATCCACTTCCACTCCTCGTCGACGTCCGGAACTGCTTGCTTGATGAGCTTGCTCATCCTGCTGTGGGTCTTCCCGCGCCAGTCCCCGAGCTCGGCGATTCGTTTCGAAATGAGCTCCGCTGCCGACTCGCCTTCGCTCGTTCCTGACTTTTTCATGTGCCCATCCTAGAAGAGCGGCGGCTCGAAGCGGTGGCGGACCTTCGATGGCGGCGAGTCAAATCCATCGCGTTGTTGGGCACGCAGTCTGGGGAAGTGCCTCCACGCGAGGGCGGGCGTCAAGCTGGCGAGACGACAACGCGCTTGACCTCCGCCATGTAGCGACCAGCAATCGCAGATGCCTCCTCCGGAGTGCTCCCGCGCTGGCGCGGGTCCATGTACGCCGCGTACCAGTCCCACCAGTCGTGCGGTGGGGCGACCGCCTCGAAAGCACCGTGATGCTCGGCCGTTTCATGGAGGATCTGTGCAAGCGGCGCGATGTCCATCGCTCAGACCCGGCCCGGGGCCCGCTCCGTGAGCTCCTGTAGCAGCCAACGGTTGCCGTCGGGATCGCTGAACGAGGCATACGAGGCATAGGAACGGCGTTGGGGATCTAGTCCCGGGGCACGCGCCTTGGTGTCGGTGTAAAAGCCGCCGCCGAGTCCGCCGCCGGCGTCGTGAAACACCCGTACCTCGACGCCGTGCGCGAGGAGTTCGTCGCGAGCCGCGTTCATGTCGTGCACCGCCAGGACGAGGCCGTCGATCGAACCCGGCTGAGCAGAGCTGACCCCTTTGCCGAAGATGATCGAGCACGCCGAGCCGGGCGGCGTCAGCTGTACGATCCGGTAGCCATCACTGCCGACGTAGTCGACGTCCTCCCGGAATCCCAACCGCTTGTAGAAATCCTTGGCCCGATCGACGTCGGACACGGGAACCACCACGACCTCGAGTTTCAATTCCATGTGGCCACCTCCTCAGGGTGTAATTCGAAGATGATGCGGACGAACAAAATCAGCGCTTGCTTGGAAGGCGCGCCTTGGCCGTCGCGCAGTTGCGGCAAATCTGCGATGTGCCTGACGGTTGAGTTGAGCAGACCGACGTAGGGGCGGCCAATTTCCGCGCGTAAATTGGATGGCGCCACGTTTCCGCCGTGAACCCAACCTACACCGCCCGGCGGCCCGCCGCGAAGCCGCCGATGACCGCGCGGAGTGAAGGACCAGCCGCCTGTTGGGCAGCGCGCCGAGCAAAGCAGCCGCAGCCCAGTCGCCAGGACTCGCTATGCGAAGTAGCGATTCCTGAGCCTCTCGACATAAGCCACGAGGTTCGCTCGTTGCAAAGCTTCATCCTTGATGGGACTCGCGATCGGCACGTTCATGATGTTCGGCAGCAGGCCGTACGCGATCGCGTCGATTTCAGTGGGCCGTTCGCCCAGGAGGAACGGCTTGTCGCCGAGGAAGTCAGCGATCGCGCCAATGTCCCTCCGCCCGATGGCGTGGATCTCATGTCGCGAGTGCAAACCGATGCCGTGACCGCGGAGCTGACTCCGCACGCCACGCCTCGCAAAGAACGCGACCACCCGTCGCAGCGGAAAGGGGACCCCTCCCAGGACGACGTCGCGGAAGGCGCGCCAGTTCTCTTCCACCATCCAACGATCGAAGACCATCGCCCAGTAGAGGTTCTCCTCGATCAGGCGCCGCATCGAGAGAGACACCGCTCGTTCTGCCGCTGAGAGGCCAGCGCTCGGATCGCAACCAAACCGGGTCTCGAGGTACTCGATGATGAACCCCGAGTCGCCGATCTTCTTCCCTTCATGCTCGATCCACGGGAGCTTTCCCTTGGGCCCGCGAAAGGGGGTGGCATCAACCACCGTCCGAGAAGGTATGTCCGCGATTCTGAGGTAGAGATCGAGCTTCAGACAGAACGGACTGATCGATGGCAGCCCCCATGCACCCGGGAGCTGATGAACGACCAGTTCCGACACAATCACCTCCTCACGGTCGAGCTTCTTGCCGTCCACCGGCTCGCGCATCAGCTGACGCCCGCCGTGAACCAACCGTACACCGACCGGCGGCCCGCCGCGAAGCCGCGATGCACACGCGAAGCGCAGAGCGGCTGCCGGACCGCAACGTACGCGAACCCGAGCCGCGGGCGGGCGGCTGCAGCCGATTGATCCTCATCCAGGCCCTCCTCCTGCCCCTACTCAACTGCGAGTAGGCTGGATGGCGGTCGCAACACGCGCGCATCCGCGCAGGAGGAGGACTCATGCGATTCTACACCGGCCAGCATCGCCACTACTGCGGCATCGATCTCCACGCGAGCACCATGTACGTCTGCATCCTCGACGCCGCAGGACAAACGCTCGTGCACCGCAACGTGAAGTCGTGTCCCGAGGCATTCCTTGCACTCATCGCGCCGTACCGCGACGGGCTCGTCGTATCCGCCGAGTGCACCTTCACCTGGTACTGGCTCGCCGATCTGTGCGCGAGCGAGACGATCCCCTTCGTGCTCGGTCACGCGCTCGCGATGAAGGCGATCCACGGCGGCAAGGCCAAGAACGACAAGATCGACTCGCACAAGATCGCCGTCCTGCTCCGCGGCGGCATGCTCCCGCAAGCCTACGTCTATCCCGCCGAGATGCGCGCCACGCGCGATCTCTTGCGCCGCCGGCTCCATCTCGTCCGCAAGCGCGGGCAACTCCTCGCGCACGTCCAGAACACCATCTACCAGTACAACCTCGCGCCCTTTGGCAAACGCATTGCCTACCCATCGAACCGCGAGGGGCTCCTCGAGCACTTCCCCGATCCCGCGGTGCGCAAGTCCATCGAGGTCGATGTCGCGCTGCTCGAACGCTACGACACGCTCATCAGCGATCTCGAACTCGCGATCGTGCGCGACGCCAAGCGCCATGACGCCGACGCGTTTCACCGCCTTCGCTCGGTCCCGGGGATCGGCAAGGTGCTGGCGCTGACGATCCTCTACGAGATCCATGACGTCGCGCGCTTCGATCGCGTGCAGCAATTCGCGTCGTACGCGCGGCTCGTGAAGTGCGCCCACGAGTCGGCGGGCAAGAAGCTCGGCAGCGGAGGCGCGAAGCAAGGGAACGTGCATTTGAAGTGGGCGTTCTCGGAAGCCGCCGTCCTGTTCCTGCGTCACACCGCCGACGGCAAGAAGCTACTCGCGCGGCTCCAACGCAAACACGGCAAAGGCAAAGCACTCAGCATCCTCGCCCACAAGATCGGGCGCGCCGTCTACTACATCCTCGCGCGGGGCACCGTGTTCTCGCCCGAGAAGTTCTTGCACTCGTGAGGAGCCGAGCGGGTGAGCCCGTCGTCCAACGAGAGCCTCCATGGACCGAGCTCGATCCGATCCTACGCATCGGTGCGTCTTCGAGCGCATCTCGATCGTGAGCCCATGGTCCGGCAGCTCTTTACCTTGATTGGACACCCGCTCGTGCTCCACACGAAATCGAGTTCCCCCGCAATGCGACTCTGCCCCTTCCCCGAGCCCGGCTATAACGAACGCGCGCAAGCGGCGTCGACACCTTGCATGGGACGGCACGAGGGCACCAATGAGTTTCTAGGCCGCGTGAGTGCACCGCTCTCGCAGCTCCGCAGGGCGGAGCGTGAGCCTCGATAGGTGTTGGGTGCAGAGTCCAGCGTGACTCGCGCACCAGCGCTCGAAACGAAGTCAGAGACGCGCGTCGGGAACCAACGCGATCACGAATTCAGTGGCGACGCGAATACGCGTCGCCGGAAGGATCAACTTTTTCGCTTGACGGGGTGGGGCCTGATAGGGGTGTTGGGCGGCGCACTCGCGCTCTCGCCACCGAAATCCCATTCCACGTTACCCAAGAAGAACTTCGAGGAACGTCGAGTTGTCCTCTCGGACCGTCTGCTCGAGGGCGTCGGCAAAGGGCGCTTCGAAGAGCGCGCGGAGTCTGGGCCAGACGATCTGGCCACCCTCGCTTCGAAGTACGAGGGCGACCCCAAGCATGTAGCTATCGACCCATTCCATGTTGGGGATTCCGCGTTTGCGCGCCATCCAGGCGTTCTCGGTCTGGTTGATCCAGGTGAATAGCCAGATCATCCAAGTGAGCTTCTCGGCTTCGGAGAGGCTGTCGTACTCACGTTGCCCGCGGATGTGAATGTCGACAAGATCGGGCCGCTGTGTGAGCTGGTGAAATGTCTCATTGTTGTCGCGCTTGATCTCGCGTGTCATCTGGCTCGATAGCTCGATCCTGGCACCTCGGACCTGAAACACGAGGATGATCAGGGTGATGAGCACGGCGATCGATCCCACGATTTCCCCGAGAGAGCCGAGTTCTGATATCGACACGTCATCTCCCACGGATCGGTTGTGCCGCCCAATGGATCGATTCTCAACCGCCGGCAAGGGCCGCCGTCGTGGTGGCCCGAAGCGCCGAGCATCGGCGCCAGACCTTACCGCGGTTGATCGGAGCGCGGCCCTTGATGGTCGAATGCAGCGCTTTGTTATGCAGCGCAAACACGCACAACCCGAGCTACGAAGAACGACGGCCGCGGACCAGCAGCACAAAGCACGCAACGTGACAGATGACCAGAAGCGGCCCCGCGAAGACCGGGACGTACCACTGAGCCGCCATGTGCGAGATGGCCCCCGTCGCGGCGGCATGAGGAAACGCGATCAGGAGATCGAGCGTACCGACGCCGGTGCACGCCCACGTGAGAACCCGCGCCTGACGCCAACCCCGGCGCAGCCCGATGAACGCCAAGGTGGCCAGAACCGCCGTGAGCGAATCGCCTGCAGCCGTGGAGAACGCGAATTCGCTGGGCATGCCCGGAGACAGATTCGGGACCAGCAGACCGAGCCCAAGAACTCGAAACATCTGCGGCGCGACCCAGCCGCTCAGACGGGTGTCGGGGGAGAACTGCGCTGACCAGGGCCAGACCACGAAGTAGACGATGAGGGACCAAGCGAACAGGAACCACAGGAACTGCAGCACGAAGATGATGAGCGGTTCCATCTGGGGCTCTGCCCTCCCCTCTTCTCTTGCGATGCCTTCCATCTAGCCAACCGCCCCCGACTTGGGCTCAAGTGTCTCGCCCAACAGCCCACTCGTGAGGGAGCACAGCAAACACATCTGTGTCGCGCCGAGTGCCCTGCCAAACGCCGTGGGAGCGAAGTGTTCCCTCATACGCGAACCCTGCGCGACGGGCGACGGCGGCCGAGCCCGCGTTCTCCGACTCGGCGGTCAGAAAGACCCGCGCAGCCCCAAGTTCGAAGAGCCAGCTCGTCATGAGCTTGACAGCGCGAGTCGCGAAACCGCGGCCCCGCGCGTGTGGGGCCAGCCAGTAGCCGATCTGCGCTACATCCGCGTTCGACCACTCGTCGACGCCGCACTGTCCGGCCAAATCGCCGGAAGCCGCGTCGAGAATCACGAAGCTGACGCCGGACGGCTTGCCGCACTCGGCGAAACGGAGCCAGTTCCGCTCAAAGCTCTCGATGAGTGCCACAGCATCGGTCATCGACTGTGGTGGCGAGGAGTAGCGTTGGATCCCCGGATCACTCGACGCGTCCGCGATGAAGCGCGCGTCCGGCGGCGACCAAGGTCTGAGAATGACGACGTCGTCGGACAACATCGCAACCGGAGCGTCATTGCGCCGCTCGCTCACGCCCACTGAGACTCCATCAACATCTCGAGCTTCCGGTCCGTAGAACGCTCGGCATCCGCGGCGGCGCGCGGCGCCGTCCGCTGCATGCGGTTGTTAGCCCGCAGTCACTGGGCGGACCTCGACGAGCCCACCGTCCTGCGAGCGGCGATGGCCGCGATCCCCATCAGTGTCAGGACGAAGGTGCCGGGCTCGGGGATCGCCGGGAGCGCCATCCCGGTCGCATCGCGATGCGGGCCGGAGCTCACGAAGGCGGTGGCGGCGGTCGCGGGATCGACCGTGTAGAACCAGCGGTGGAACCACGTCATGGCGTGGAGCATCCCCGACGACGCGTCGAAGTCGATGTCGCTCACGTAGCTCGCGCCGTCGCCGTGGGCGAGTGAGCCGACGAGCGCGGCGCTCGTCGCGCTGGGTGCGATCTGAAACAGCCAATCGACCAGCGTCGTGTCGTATCCGCTCAGGAAGATCGAGCCGTCGGATGCGCGATGCGCGACCCCGGTGATCGTGTAGGCGGAGAGAGCCGGGTCCGTGAGGCTCGACGTGACGGTGTTCAGTGTCAGGTCATAGAAGAACAGCGTCTGGGCCTGGTTGCTGAACCCCCAGAGCCCGTTGGGGGCGTAGTCGAGATCCCCGATCTGCGTGAAGCCGGTCGGGCCGACCGGAAAGTTCGGGCCCGTGACATTGAAGAGCACTCCGTTCGGATCCGCGCTGTAGAGGGTGCCCGAGGGAGCGATCGCGAGGCTGTCGGTCGGAAAGATCGTTGCGCCTGCGGAAACGTCCGCATTGGTGGCGACGTCGACCAGCTCGATCGCGTTGTTGGCGCCGACCACGTTGGCGAAGGGTGACGCGCCGGCCGACGCCGCCACGAGTGCGAGGGCGAGCGCGGCGACCGACGCCAACGAGCGTCGACCCGGCGCTGCCGCCCGGATGGAGTCCCTTCTCGTGATCTGTTGCGAGTATCGGAACGCGCGCGCACGGAGCAGCATCTGCCTTCCCCTTCCCGGATTTGGCCCCGGAAGAGGGCCAGGCAGAGAAGAGTCTGCCCCGTCCCCACCGCCCGGAGCAAGTCCCGCTGCGCCAAGACGCGACCGCCTAACGAGAGCCACCAAGGATCGAGCTCGAACGAGACTGCGTCGTCCCCGTGCGCCCAAGAGCGCGAGGCGGCACCGGTCATGAGCCCGCCGGCAGCTCCTTACTTTGATTGGACGCGTGCTCTCGCTCCCTCTCTCGACATCGCGTCTCGACTGCTTTTCGCTCTGCCCCTCCCCCGACCCTGGAGACAACGGATCTTCGAGATCGACGTCATGAGGAGGCCGGTATGAGGGAACGAATGGGCTTTCAAGACGTGGCGGAGGTTGCCGCCCCACTCGATTCGCCATGCGCGATCGCGTGTGATCCTCGATCGGTGTTGGGTGCAGAGTCGATGACGCTGCATCGCGTAGCGAAGCGAAGATGGAGTGTGAAGCCGAGACGAACGCTCAATGCGGGAAGGTTGCGGACGGAGCCGTGGTCAGCGGGAGTTGTTTGCCCACTTGACAGGGAGACGCCTCATAGGTGTTAGGCCTTAATGCTGCGCAATCCGTGATGAGTAGTGGTTGGCAACCAACCACCAGCGCCCTTCCTGCTTTACCCATACTCTGGTAAACCGAGTGTCACGGGGAACAGCTTTGCCTTTGTCTTGCCCACTCATTGTTGAGCGGCCCGTTTCCTCAGCAGTGTTTTCGTAGACGCGTACCTGAACCTCGTCGGTGACGATAGACTGAAACTTCAAATCACCAGACGTGAAATCCGAAATCACCTGCACCTTGGTTCTCACTGTGCCGCTTGGTCCCACGCCGATAAAATCATCAGCGTAGATGCGGTCAAGGGCCACCGCATCAGCACCGATCTGCGCGCTAATGCGTTCATTATCCAGCTGCTTTATGGCCTGCTCAACGCTGCTTCTTTGATCTCTGCCTGTGCTCTGCTCTTGCCCAAGGACGATACAGGTTGGTGTGAGGGCCAGGATGGCTATGACGAATGTCCATCTCATCAGAACTCTCCTTCAAACAAATGTGTGGCCCGTCAGAGCCGGCCTTGTATCTACCCAACCGCTCCCGACTCCACACAGCGTAGGATGAAGTCGCTTCCGGGGAGACCGTAGCTGCCTGAAGCCAAGAGCTTGTCCGTTAGATGGGTCCCCCGCCCTCTTCGCCCATGCCGTGGAGGATCCGAGGCCCGAGAGCCTGCATCCACAAGACCGGCAGGCGACGGTCCAGGGTCGGGGAACCCGGGAGCATCGTATCACGGAGGTGGAGACGATGGCGACGCGACGATGTGTGGGCATCGATGTGAGCGCGCGCGATTTCACGGTGGCGATCGAAGGGTGCGCGGAGCGGTTGGTCTTCTCAAACGATGCCGAGGGTCACGCGAGGCTGGTGCGGAGGCTGCGTCGTCATGGCGCGCGCGCTCGGGTCTGTCTCGAAGCCACTGGGATCTATCACCTCGATCTTGCGTTGGCGCTGCATCGAGCGACCGGTGTCGAGATCATGGTGGTGAACCCGATGGCCGCGCGAGACTTCGGCCGTGCGCTCATGCAGCGTTCGAAGACCGACGGGGTCGACGCCGAAGTGTTGCTCGCGTTCGCCTGCCGGATGCCGTTCGAGCCGTGGCGGCCTCCTGCACCAGAGATCTTCGATCTGCGCGCGATCGTGCGGCGAATCGGGGCTCTGACTCTCACTCGCACCCAGGAGCGCAATCGCCTTCACGTAGCGGGACACTGTGCGGAGCTGACGGACGCAATCGCGTGGGACATCGAGGCTCATCTCGAGCATCTCGCGCAAAGCTTCGAGCGGCTGCAGGCACAGGCGCTCGCCATCGTGCAGGCGAACCCGGAGCTCGCGCGTCGATTCGACCTGCCGACTTCCGTCCGCGGCATCGCCACGGTGAGTGCGCTGCGGATCCTGGCCGAGCTCGCCGTGCTGCCCGCCGACATGACGCCGCGGCAGTGGGTTGCGCACGCGGGGCTCGATCCGCGCCAGGTAGAGTCGGGCACGTCGCTGCACAAGCCGTCGCGCATCAGCAAGACCGGGAACGTTCACCTTCGCGCGGCGTTGTACATGCCAGCGATGGTTGCGATCCGCGAGGAGCCAAACGTGAAGGCCTTCGCCGCCAAGTTGGTCGCGCGTGGCAAGAAGCCGATCCAAGCCATCGTCGCAGTCGAGCGCAAACTGCTCCACGCGATCCACGGCATGTGGAGCCACGACGCCGACTTCAACAGAGAGAAGTTCTATGCGATGAGTGCTTGACGGGCGAGAGAGGATCTAACGCTCCGGTTCAGCGGCGGCGCGCAGCGTCGTCCGCTGCAACCGGTTGTTAGGCGGCGCTGGCACTGACACTTCGACTCCTGCGTTTCCGTCGAATCGACCAAGCGAGTGTTGGCACAACCAGGACGATCACGAGACTGCCAACACCGATGAGCCGAAGCATCCCAGGCATCGCCATCATGAACAACGCGGGGAGGTCCACGTTGCCCGTTTCCCAGAAGACCCACTCGCCAGCCAGCCGCGTAGCGAGGAGGGGCTTACCAGTCTCGAGAATCACGATGCCGTTGCCGGTGGCCGGGTTGAGACGCGCGGCGGTATTTATCGCAGGCTCATTGTTGCCGTCATGACCGACAACGAAGCCACCGTTGTTGTTGCTGGCGTAAAGGATAGTGCCAAGGCCCCAGATGTCTTCGCCATACTTGGATGCGTGCGGCCGCCACATTTCGTTGATGGTTGCCGGTGCAAGCACGCCGCGCCCGATCGGCTCGCCGTTCTTTCCTGGAAGGTGGGCCTGGACGAAACGCGTGAGGTCGGACGCCGACGTGTACAGCGACGTAGCCGCAACCGCCGAAAAACGATAGTGAGTCGACGGTTTGGAGTCGGTGTCGTAGAACGTCGCGAGCGTCGTTCCCTCTGCAGGTGTCCAACCGTACGACGAGCGAACCATTCCCAAGGGTCGGAAGATGACGCGCTGCATGAAGCCCTCGAACGATTCGCCGCTGACTTCTTCAATCAGGAGCTGAAGGATTGCATAGCCACCTCCCGAGTAGCGCCACTCGGACCCGGGCTCGTATCCAACCTTTACCGTGCCGCTGGCCCCGGGAGACGCATCCGCGGGTCGTGTGAGGGATTCTTCCAGTGACTGCACGGCCGCGCCGGGCGCGAAGCCGGCGTAGCCAAGTCCGTCGGAGAGCCCAGCGGTATGACTCAACAGCCGCCGCACCGTCACCGTGTTGTTGTCGAACTTGCTTTCGGGGAGCGCCCACCGAGTCAGATAGGTGCCAACGGGTGCGTCCAGGTCGAGCTTTCCCTGTTGGACGAGCGCCATCACACCCCAAGCAGTGATCCACTTGCTGAGAGAAGCGGTTTGGAAGACTGTATTCACGTCCACCACTTCGCCGACGGAGACGGCGTGAACGCCGTGGACAGAGCCATCTTCGATTACGGCGAACACAGCGTTTCCTGCATTGCCGGAATTGATGAGCTTGGTGGCAGCGTCCATGAACCGGACGGTGTCGCCGCGAGGAGCAAGCGTCGGCTTCCACCAACCTTCCGAGGTCCCAAAAAACACGACGACGGCCCACAGAACGAGAAACACGAGAGTTGCTAGACCGGTGCGGAACACAGCTTTCATTTGATCTTCTCACTCGTTTCAATCCGCTGACCTCGCGTCATCCTGGCAAAGCCAACCGCAGCCGCCACAGTGAAAGTCGTGCGCGGTCTAACGGCTTGCGGCTCACCTGCCGCACGCCGTGCACCGACCATACACCGACGGCGGCCCGCTGCGATAGCTGACCGAGTTTGTGCGAAGCGCCGAACCAGCCGCCGCTCGCGACCTTGCGTGGACCACAAGCCGCGGGCGGT
>JANNKU010000156.1:0-25727 GCA_031396445.1 Deltaproteobacteria bacterium
CCATGAAGACCGCCTGCATCTGCGCCACCACGGGTCCCTCGACACGAAAATGCGTGTCGCGCCAGTGCTCGGGATCGCTCGCGTCGCCGCGCCACTGGTCCGCAATGCCAACGCCGCCGGTGAATCCGATCGCGCCGTCGATCACGAGGAGCTTGCGATGCGTGCGATTGTTGAGCCGAGCCAGGCGCGACCAATGCGGCTTGTGGTAGCGCGCGACCTGCGCACCGGAGTCCTTCAGCTTCTGCAGCAGGCGCTCGTCCA
The DNA here is from genome assembly GCA_031396445.1 of Deltaproteobacteria bacterium. GTDB lineage: Bacteria > Myxococcota_A > UBA9160 > UBA9160 > PR03 > PR03. Next base: position 262 of record JANNKU010000156.1, read on the forward strand.
TCTTGATGCTGCCAACCCAGTCGAGCAGTACGTGGACCGCGACGCCGGCGCGCGCCCGCGCGGCCAGCGCATCGGCGAACTCGCGTCCGATCGAGCCCGACCAATAGATGTACGTCTCGAAGGTGATGCTGTGTTCGGCCTGGCGGATTGCATCGAGCATGGCCGGAAAGATCTCGTCGCCGTTGACCAACGTCTGCACGCGATTGCCGTCGAGTATCGGAGGCCCCAGCAGCACGCCCATCGACCGATCGAATTGCGGGTCGTCGGTCGCGTAGAGACGCGGGAGCCGCCGGTCGATGCGCTTTTCACCGAGACTCAGATTGAGCCCGATGACGACTGCGACCAGCGTCAGCAGACTGCTGCCGATTGCGATCCACATGCGATGGGATCTCCGTCCGGGGCTGGTTCGTTCCATTTTCGTACCCGTGTTGCTGCAACGGCCACTCGGCGCCGCGCATGCTCGGATGCAGGAACGAGACCATCACTCGGTGGCCGCCGGCACGGTGGTCGAGGCCGCGCACGAAAACGGGAGCGTGGCAGTGGAAGCCAGCGCGATCGAGACCGCCCTAGATCTCGTAGTGCAGGGTTCGGTTGCGGGTTTCGCGGTCGCGGCGGGGGCAGGTGGGGCAGGGTTCGGGGATCAGCTCGTAGGCGTGGCGGATCGCGAGCAGCGTGCTGGTCTGGCGCACCGGTTGTTCGAGGAAGATGTCGCCTTCACCGACGCGCGCGACGAGGCCCGTCTTCTCCATCGTTTCGAAGAGGCCTTTGCGCACGCCGCACAGTACGACGCGCACGCCGCGCGCCGCCATTCGCTCGACCCAGCCGTCGATCTGCGCGAGGCCCACGGCATCCGCATTGTGTAGCCGCTTCATCCGCAGCACGACGACGCTGGTGTCGGCGCCCACACGTTCTTCGATCGTCGCGAGATGCGTTTCGAGCGCGTCGGTCGCGCCGAAAAAAAGTTCGCCTTCGAGGCCGAAGATCAGGATGCGGCCGCAGACTTCGTCTTCGGGCAATCGATCGTGGACGCCGCCTTCGGGGCTCACCGCGAACTCCGTCAACAACATGCGACCGGCGCGCGGCACCGTCAGCAGGAACGACATGAAGACGCCGATCAACACGCAGAACTCGATCGAGATCGCGACGGCAGAGACGGCGGTCGCGGCGACGATCACCGCGTCGAAGCGCGTGGCGCGCATGTGATACGCGAGCGCATGGCGATCGATCATGCGCCACGCCGTCAGCATCAGGATTCCAGCGAGCGCAGCGCGCGGCACGAAGCGCGCGTACGGCGCGAAGACGAGCATGATCAACGCGACCGCAAGCGCCGACACGACGCCCGACCATTGTGTCACCGCACCGGCCTGCTGATTGATCGCCGATCGCGTCAGTGATCCGGAACCGGGCATGCACTGGAAGAACGAGCCGGCGAAGTTCGCGAGCCCTTCACTCAGGCATTGCTGATTCAGGTCGAGCTTCTGGCGTGTCTGCGCTGCAATCGCCTTCGCCATCGCCACTGCTTCGAGCAACCCGAGCAACGCGATCGCGAGTGCGCTGGTTCCGAACTCGCGAAGCAGCGCGGCGTCGAAGTGCGGCGCCTGGAACGACGGCAGCTTTGCCGGAATCTCGCCGATCACCTTGACGCCGTGTTGGTCGAGGCCGAGCCACGCGACGATCGCGGCCATCGCGCCGACGACGAGCAACAACTCCGGCAGCAGGCGCGCGCCGAGCCTCGCCTTCAGCCAGCGCAGCGCGAGCACCATCGCGATCGAGCCGAAGCCGATCGCCGCCGTCGCGCCGTGAACCGCACCGCCCTGCGTGAGCGTCAGCCAGAAGCGCACCAGGAAGTGATCGTGCGCGCCGCCCATCGATTGCAGGCCGAGCAGGTTCTTCAACTGATCGAGCACGAGCAGCATGCTCGCGCCCGCCGTGAAGCCGACGATCACCGAGTGCGAGATGTAGCGCGTGAGATCGCCGAGCCTCAGCAGCGTGATGCCGAGCTGGATCGACCCGACCAGGAAGGCGAGCAGCACCGCGGCCTGGATGCGCTCATCCTGTCCGGGCAGTGAACCGATCGCGCTCAGCACCGCGATCGAGATCGCGTTGGTGGGACCGTTGATCAACTGCTTCGAGGAGTCGAGCAGCGCGCCGACCGTCGTCATCACGATCGCCGTGTAGAGCCCGTACTCGGCGGGCAATCCGGCGATCATCGCGTACGCCATCGCCTGCGGAACCGCGACCGCCGCAACCGTGAGCCCTGCGATCAGATCCGAACGCGCATCGACGGGGCGGTAGCTCCGCAGCGAATCGATTGCCGGAATGAACCGGTAGATGCGATTCGAGAGCGCGCGTGCGGTCGCCACGGCGAGGCACCGTAGCCGACCGATCCGCCGCGCGCGGTACGCTGCAGCGAAACCCGGAGGCGCCCGTGAAACGTCTGCATCGCTCCGACCTCTACGGCTGGTCGGCTTTCGACGAGTCGCGCAACCTCGATTTCCATTCCGTGCTGTGGGTGCGACCGGGCGGCAATGTCGCGATCGACCCGCTGCGCCTCTCCCCGCACGATCGCAAGCACCTCGATGCGCTGGGCGGCGTCGCGCTGGTGGTCGTCACCAATTCGGATCATGTGCGCGACGCCGAATCGCTGGCGCGCTCTTGCGACGCACGCATCGCCGGCCCGCGTGCCGAGCGCGACGACTTCCCGTTCGCGTGCGATCTCTGGCTCGGCGACGGCGACGAACCCGCGCCGGGCCTGCGCGTGCTCGCACTCGACGGCTCGAAGACGCCCGGCGAACTCGCCCTGCTGCTCGACGGCACGACGCTCGTGACCGGCGACCTGGTGCGCGCGCACGAAGGCGGCGTGCTGACGACGCTGCCGGCGCCGAAGCTGCGCGATGTCGCCGCCGCCGCGCGCTCGGTGCAACGACTCGCCGCGCTGCCCAACATCGACGCGGTGCTGGTCGGCGACGGCTGGCCGATCTTCCGCGGCGCGGGCGATGCCTTGCGAGAGCTGGCGAAGACGCTGCGGTAGCTTCCGCGCCGATGGCACGAGCTCAGCCGAGATGAACGAAACGTAACACGCATCCGGCTACGACGAGCATCGCCGCGCTCAGCGACGAGCGTGGTTGCGGCTCACGAACCAGCAACGCCTCGAATGGCTCGACCAGGCGAAGCTCTTCGCTGCGCGCGCGCTCGAATCGGCAAAGCAACGCGCGCAGCGCGACGACGTGAAGCGCTAGAGCGCGCCGTCCCAGAGCGCGCGTTCGGCGCTTGCCGGATCGTCGAGCACGCTGCAGCGCGGGCCGAATTCCATCGTGGCGCGACGCTTCGTGTCGTAGCGCGGAAAGGCGCCGAGCCCGGAATGCGCAGGATCGCCGCTCTTCGCGAAGGCGAGCCACGCGTCCATCGTGAGCTCCGCGAGGCGATCCACCGCGGCGCCCTTGCCGACGAAGTGTTCGCCACCCGGCAGATCGAGGCAGCCGAACACGAAGGCGATCTCGATCGCGTGACACGCGCCGAGCATGCCGCCGAAGCCCGGCGACTCCCACGAGTAGAGGTACATGAATGTGTCGGGCTGATGCGCGAGCTGCGCTTCCGCGGTGCGGATCGACGGAATGCGGAAGATGCGATCGGTCTCGATGGCGATCCAGATCGAGGCCCAATCCGCTTCGGGTCGCGTGTTGCGATAGCCGGCGACGATCTTCGCGGCGTCGGCGTTCGGAACGCGCGCGGCGAGACGCGCGACGATCTTCGCTTCGTCGAGCTGACGCAATTCGGGGTCCATCGCGCCGAAGATCTTCCACTCGTCGCGCGTGGTGCCGGCGAGCAGGCGCACGTCGCGCGCGAAACCCTCGCGCACGAGATCGAGCGGATGGCGCGGCAGCACTGTGCCGTCGATCGACGGTTGGAACGGCAGCAGTTGTTCGCCGCCGCCCGCCAGCATCTGGATGCTGAGCATCTGCTGCGCGCCGAGGATCTTCTCGACCGGCAGTTCACGCAATTTTGCGACGTCGGGCGACGCGAGTCCGAGCTGCTGCAAGATGCCCTTCGTGACCGCGAGCGCAGCGTCGCGTTCGTGGATCGCCTGGCAGGCGCCGCTCTGCGGGATCGCCTTGTGGAAGAGTCCGCGCGCGGCCGGGCAGCCGAGCAGCGTGCCGACGCTCATGCCGCCTGCCGACTCGCCGAAGATCGTCACGTCGTCGGGGTTGCCGCCAAACGCATGGATGTGATCGCGCACCCACTCGAGCGCCATCACCTGATCGAGCAAGCCCGCGTTCGAAGTGGCGCCCTCGGCGTGACCCAATTCGAGGTATCCGAGCACGCCAAGGCGGTAGTTGATCGTGACGACCACCACATCGCCGCGTCGCGCGAGATGCTGGCCGTCGTAGACCGACTGCGAACCCGCGCCGATCACGAAGCCGCCGCCGTGGATCCAGAACATCACCGGCTTGCGATTCGCCCTGCTCGCACCCACTGGTGTGTAGACGTTCAGGTAGAGGCAGTCCTCGGCCTGCGCGCCGATGTCGAAGCCGGGAAGCATCTGCAGCATCAGCGGCGGCTGCGGGGCGGCGGCGCCATACGCGCTCGCGTCGCGCACGCCGGCCCAGGGCTCGGCTTTCTCGGGCGCGCAAAAACGGAGCTCGCCGACGGGCGGCTTCGCAAACGGGATGCCGCGAAATACGCGCACGCCGTCGTTCTCGAAGCCCGCGAGTTTCCCAAGTCCGGTTTCCACGATCGTCGACATGCTGTGATCTCCGTTTGCAGAACCGAAGGAGTAGCGAAATGTGTCAGAGCGGGCAGCTCATCTGCGCAACACCCGGGCAACCGATCGCCGCGTCGAGTGCGGCGTCGCGCTTCTCGGCGGTGATCGAGAAACCGGCACGCTCGTAGAGCCGTTGGGCCGCGGTGTTGCCGATCATCAGGCTGAGCTTCGCCTCGCCGTGACCGCGCTTCCTGCCATCCGCGAGAACATGCTCGACGAGCGCGGCGGCGAGTCCGTGGCCGCGCGCCTCGGGTCGCGTCGCAACAGATTCCACCAGCCACGCGCCAGGCGGTGTCTCGTGCATGCAGCCGAAGAACGGCGTCGCGCGTGCGATCGCAGCGGCGCCGTCGGCTTCGCTCCACGCAAGCGCGGCCATCACTTCGCCGACGGCGGCGTCGGGCGCCGCAAACTTGGACGGATCGCAACCCGAGAGCGTCGCCGCGGGTTGGCCTCGCCATTCAGCGATGTGGAAGATCGTCCAATGCCAGATCGATGCGCGCTCTGCGACGAGCAATTGCTCGACGAACGCGAGGCGCGCAGTGGCGTCCGGAATCCATAGATCCCAGAAGCCCCGCGGTCGATGCGAGCGCGCCGCTTCGATCACCGCCCACGCGAGAAACGCGGCGTCGTCCTTGCGCGCGGGCCGAATCACGAGCTCCGTCATGGCAATCTCCTCGAGCGATCGCGCATGCTAGGAGTCATGGAGACGCCGCGCATTCCGCGCACCTTCTGGATCTATCTCGCCAGCCGCTTCTGCGCGGCAACGTCGATGACGCTGCTGCGCGCGGCGGTTGCGTGGCATGTCTTCCAGGTGACGGGATCGGCGTTCTACCTCGGCCTCGTCGGGCTCGTGCAGTTCATCCCGGCGCTCACGCTGACACTGCTCGGCGGCGCGGTCGCCGACGCGTACGACCGCCGCACCATCATGCGCCTCGCGCAGATCCCGATGATCGTGTGCGGCGCCCTGCTCTTCCTCGCGACCGAACGCGCCGAGGTGTCGCTGCCGATGCTCTACGCGGCGGTCTTCTGCATTTCGGTTTCGTTCGCATTCGATTCGCCAGCGCGCCAGGCGCTGGTGCCGAGTCTCGTCCCGCTCGAAGTGTTTCCGCGCGCCATCACGTTTTCGGCCACCGCGCAGGCGCTCGCGTTCGCAAGCGGCCCGGCGATCGGTGGCGTGCTGATCGCGAGCGGCGGGGTCGGCTCCGCGTATGCCGCGTACGGCGTGCTCGTCGCGCTCAACCTGATCGGCCTCGGCTTCGTGCGGCCAGTGCGCGAGATGCCCGAGCGGCGCGCACCGAGCTGGCGGGCCGTGCGCGAGGGAATCGCCTTCGTGCGCAGCACGCCGATGATCTGGGGCTGCATGACGCTCGACATGTTCGCGGTGATCTTCGGCGGCGCGACTGCGCTGCTGCCGATCTTCGCGACCGACATCCTGCACGTCGGCGCGCGCGGCTACGGGCTGCTCTCGTCGTCACTCGAGATCGGCGCCTTTACATCGGCGCTGGTGATGCTGCTGCGACCCACGACGGTGAAGGCCGGTCGCGCGCTACTCGCCGCAGTGGCAGTCTACGGTGTCGCGACGATCGTCTTCGGACTCTCGCGCACATTCCCGCTCTCGGTCGCGGCGTACATGGTCGCCGGCATGGCCGACCAGGTGAGCGTCGTGATGCGCCAGACGACGATCCAGCTCTCGACGCCCGACGCACTTCGCGGTCGCGTCTCGGCGGTGAACATGATCGCGATCGCCGCCTCGAACCAGCTCGGCGCAGTCGAGTCGGGCTTCGTCGCGGCGGCGACGAGCGCAACCTTCGCGGTCGTCAGCGGCGGCGTCGGCTGTCTCGTCGTGCTCGCGATCGTCGCGTGGCGTGTCCCCGAGTTGTGGCACTATCGCTTTCGCAGCGCTTGATTCGGGCGGCTCGCACTCAATCGGAGGAACCGCGCATGAAGCTCCGGCACGTGGGCTTGTTGACCGTCGTCGGACTCTCTCTGGCCAGCGTGGCGAGCGCGATCTTCCTGTTGCCCTTCTACCGCTGGGCGAGCGCGCCGGTCACGCTCTGTCTGACCGATGAAGTCGGACCGTATCTCCGCTTCTCGAATCAGCCCCGCGAGTGGTTGAAGCTGAGCACGACCGCCCGGGCCCGGACGCATTTCATCACCGACGGAATCGACTTCGCGACGCGACACTCGCGTTCCTCGAGCTGAGAGCGAAACGATGATGCCCGAAACGCATCCGCTGAATCGCAACTTCGAGTGGAGCGCGCCACGCGGTCCCTTCCGCCGCATCACCGCAGCGCAAGCACGCGACTTCGACGAGCGGGGATTCTGCATCGTCGAGGATGCGCTGACGCCCGAGCTGGTGCGCGCCATCACCGCCGAGATCGATCCCTGGGAGGAGAAGGTCGAGTCGCTGATCGCGGCGCAACCCGGCAAGAAACTCTTCATCGCGCGCGCCGGCGAGATCTCGTTCACGATGCATCTGGTGCGGCGCTCGCCATTGATTCGCGAATTCTGCGCGAGCCCGCTCTTCCAGGATCTCGGCCACGATTTGATCGGCTCCGATGTGCGTCTCTACTGGGACCAAGCTGTCTACAAGAAGCCGGGCACGGTGGATGACTTCCCGTGGCATCAGGACAACGGGTACAACTACGTCGAGCCGCAGAGCTATCTCACCTGCTGGGTCGCGCTCACCGATGCGACGCGCGACAACGGCTGTCCGTGGATCGCGCCCGGCCTACACCGCAACGGAACGTTGCGACACGAGATGACACCGCTCGGATGGCGCTGTCTCGACGACGTGAAGGGCGCCGTTCCGTGTGAGCTGCGCGCCGGCAGCCTGGTGGCGTTCTCGAGCCTCACGCCCCACGCGACCGGGCCGAATCGCAGCGACGCGGTGCGCAAGGCCTACATTCCGCAATTCGCACCCGATGGTGCGCGCGTCATTGCGCCTGGCGGCGCAGACGCCGCCACGATGAACGAACTCTGCAATGACCCGGATCGACAATTCCCGATTCTGATCGATGGGAGACCGCCCGCATGAGCGCGATCGACTTCGCCCCGCTCGAACGCCACTGGAACTGCAAGCTCACCGCACGCGGTCGCAAGAGCGGCGCGCCGCGCACCGTGACGATCTGGTTCGCGCTCGGCGACGGCAAGGTGTTCCTCACCGGCGGCTCGAAGGAATCGCAGTGGGTCAAGAATCTTCGCGCCAACGGCGACGCGGTGGTGCAGATCGGCAGCACGCGATTGCGCGGTCGCGCGCGCGTGGTCGACGATCCCGCCGAAGCCGATGCGGTGCGCCAGCGCTTCGTGCGCCGCTACGTGATGGCGCGCTTCTCGCGCCTGATCGGCACCGGCTACACGAACTCCACCGCCGTGGTGATCGATCAACTCGAAGCGGCGAGCTGATCTCGCTGGCCGGTGCGCCGTAGCTGGCTAGGCTCGGTCGATGAAACCGTTCGCCCGCTTCCTCGCCGTCTCGCTCGTCTTCTTCGCATCGAACGCCTTCGCGCTCGAAGTCGGCCAGAAGGCGCCCGACTTCAAGCTGCAGGGCTCCGACGGCAAGAGCTACGCGCTCGCCGATTTCGTCGGGAAGCGCGGCTTCGTGCTCGCGTGGTTCCCGAAGGCGTTCACCAGTGGCTGCACCGCCGAACTCGAAGACCTGCGCGACAACGCCGCCGCCATCGCCACGTACGACGCCGACGTCTTCATGGTGAGCCTCGATACGGCGGAGAAGAACGCCGAGTTCGCGAAGTCGGTCGATGCGAAGCAGGTGCTGCTCTCCGACGTCGGCGGCGAGGTTGCGACGGCATACGGTGTCGATGGCCTCGGCGGCTACGTGAAGCGCTGGACTTTCTACGTGGACAAAGACGGCGTCGTGCGCGCGATCGATACGGAAGTCGCCACCGACACGGCGGGCGCGGACATCGCGCGCAAGCTGGGTGAGCTGGGGTTTCCGAAGAATCCCTAAGCGCCGCCCGCGAGCGTCCCGACGAACCTCTCCCGCACTTCTGCGACGAGCGCGTCGAGTGTCGCGAGCGACCACGCATCCGTCTCGATCGGCGCCAGCACCGATACGTGTACCGTGCCGGCGCGCATGATCCAGCCTTTGCGCGGCAGCAGGTTGCGCGCGTCGTGCAGCACGATCGGAACGATCGGTGCGCGCGCGGCGATCGCGATGCGGAAGGCGCCCTTCTTGAACGCGCCGACTTCATGCGTCGCGCTGCGCGTGCCTTCGGGCGCGATCAGGATCGCGAGGCCGCGACGCAGCGTTGCGACGGCGGGATCGAGCGCGCGCACCGCCTGCTCGTGATCCGAGCGATCGACGAAGACGGTGTCGGCGAATGCGAAGGCCGGGCCGAGCAGCGGGTTGCTCTTGATCTCCGCCTTCGCGACGCCGACGAAATCGCGCCGCAGCAGTGCGCACAACAAGAACGGATCGGCACCGCTCTGGTGATTGAAGACGAAGACCGCGGGCCGCAACGCGAGATGCTCGCGACCGGTGACGACGAGTTGCACGCCGGCTGCGCGCGTGCCGAGGTCTCCCCAGACCTCGATCGCGCGGTTGATGGCGCGGCGGCGATCGCGCGTCGCAACGAGCGTTGCGAGACCCACGCCGAGGCCGGGGATGATCGCCGCGACCGCCGCGATCGTGCGGGGCAGATCGAGCAGCCGCGGTGCACGCGGGGCGGCCTTATGAACGTCGCCGCTCGGCTTTGCCTCGCTACGCGGGAAAGGGGGGTCGTCCGGCTTCACATTGCGAGGCTACAGTCGCGAGCGGCTCGGGCCACATGCGCCCCACCCCGCGCCAACAGGAGACACCCATGAGCGCCGCCGCTTCGCTTCCGCCGGTTCCCCACTCGGACGTGGACCACATTCCCGATCTCGTCGCCGGGCTGCGCGCCCGCTTCCAGACCGGCGAGACGCGCGCGCTCGAGTGGCGCCTCGCCCAGTTGAAGGCGCTCGAGTCGATGCTGCGCGACAACGAGGCCGCGATTTCGGCGGCGTTGAGCGCGGATCTGCGCAAGCCCGTGATCGAGGGCTTCATGATGGACATCGGCATCGTCGCGACCGAGATCGCGGACATGCGCAAGAAGCTGAAGTCGTGGATGAAGCCGCAGCGCGCGGCGACACCGATCGCGATTCAACCCGCGAAGTCGTACATCGTGCGCGAGCCGCTCGGCGTCGTGCTGATCATCGCGCCGTGGAACTATCCGGTGCAGCTCGCGATGTCGCCACTCGCCGCCGCGCTTGCGGCCGGCAACGTCGCGGTGGTAAAGCCGTCCGAGATGACGCCGCACACGTCGGCCGTGCTCGCGAAGCTGATCGCGCAGACCTTCGCGCCCGACATCGTCGCGTGTGTGGAAGGCGCCGTGCAGGAAACCACCGCGCTGCTGGCCGAGCGCTTCGATCACATCTTCTACACCGGCAACGGTCGCGTCGGCCGCGTGGTGATGGCGGCCGCCGCGAAGAACCTGACGCCGGTGACGCTCGAACTCGGCGGCAAGAGCCCGTGCATCGTGGATTCCGAATGCGATCTCGAAGTCGCCGCGCGCCGCATCGCGTGGGGCAAGTTCGTCAATTGCGGCCAGACCTGCGTCGCGCCGGACTACGTGCTGGTGCATCAATCGCGCGAAGAAGAGCTGGTGAAGCTGCTTGCGAAGAACATCCGCGAGTTCTATGGCGACGATCCGCAGCGCAGCCCGGATCTCGCGCGCATCGTGTCGGATGCCCACGTCGATCGCCTCGCGAAGCTGATGGAGAGCGGCACGGCGGCCGTCGGCGGTCAGGTCGATCGCGCGGATCGCTACATCGCGCCGACGATCCTGCAGAACGTGTCACCCGACTCGCCGGTGATGCAGGACGAGATCTTCGGTCCGATCCTGCCGATCCTGCCGATCCTGAACATCGACGAGGCAATCCAATTCGTGAACGAGCGCGAGAAGCCGCTCGCGCTCTACGTCTTCACGAGCCGCCAGCAAGTGGAAGACGCGGTGCTCTCGCGCACCAGCGCGGGCGGCGTTTCGGTGAACACCGTCGTATGGCACGTCGGCAATTCGCATCTTCCGTTCGGCGGTGTCGGCGAGAGCGGCATGGGCTCGTACCACGGTCGCCACGGCTTCGAGACCTTCTCGCATCACAAGTCGGTGCTGAAGAAGAGCACGAAGGTCGATCCCAAGCTGGCGTACCCGCCGTACACGAAGATCAAGAAGGCGCTGATCAAGCGCTTCGCGTGACGATCCGCGCGCTGCACCGCGTTGCGATCGGCATCGCGCTCGGGGCTACGCTCTTCATAGCGCGCGCGGCTTCGGCTGCGTGGCTGCGCGGTGTCGGCGATCTCGACGGCGGGAGATTCTTCAGCAGCGCGAACGCGGTCTCGGCGAATGGTCGCGTGGTAGTCGGCGCATCGACGTCGTCGGACGGAGACGAAGCGTTCCGCTGGATCGACGGAGTGATGACCGGCCTCCGCGACCTCGACGGGGGCGGGTTCGGAAGCCAGGCGAATGCCGTATCGAGCGATGGCGCAGTGGTCGCCGGATTTTCCGCATCGGCAAACGCATACCATGAAGCGTTCCGGTGGAGCGACGGCGTGATGCACGGACTCGGCGATCTCGCGCCCGGTCCATTTCAGAGCGAAGCGTGGGGCATCAGCGCGGATGGCGTGACGGTCGTCGGGCAGTGTGCAGTCGCGACGGCGTACTTCGGTTGCTTTTGGCGTGACGGGTTCATGGACGGAATCATGGAGCTTGCTGGCGGCGAGGTGGGCGGGTCGGCCAACGCAATCTCGGCCGACGGCACCATGGTCGTGGGCACCAGCGGGTCCGCGCTCGGAATCGAGGCATTCCGGTCCGGAGTCGGAAGCACAGCGGGCCTGGGCGATCTCGACGGCGGCGCATTCGGAAGCGCGGCCCGGGCGGTCTCGTCGGATGGTTCCGTCGTCGTCGGGAACTCGGCTTCCAGCAACGCGGCCAGCGAAGCGTTCCGCTGGCAAAACGGAGTGATGGTCGGCCTTGGGGATCTCGCGGGCGGCGCCTTCGCCAGCTCGGCCCTGGCGGTATCCGCGGATGGATCGGTCGTTGCGGGTACCAGTGTCACAGCGCGCGGCGGCGAAGCGTTCTACTGGCGCGCCGACACCGGGATGGAGCGCCTCGCCGACGTTCTCGAAGCCGCGTCCGTCGATACCGGCGACTGGGTGTTGTCGATGGCGCGCGGCATTTCGAGCGACGGCCTGACGATCGTCGGCGAAGCCATCGATCCGCTCGGGCGCCCTCAGGGCTTCATCGCATACGTGCCGGAGCCCGACGCGTTCGCAGCGGGCGTCGCAACCCTCGTCGCATTGGCCACAGTGGGCCGACGCGATCGGCGCGCACGGCAATCGTTCGCGCCCCGATAGACTCGCCGCCGATGCAACGGACGGAACGAGGTGCGCGCGTCGCGTGGTGGCTGCTCGCAGCTGCGATCGCGCTGCTCGCCGCGGGTGGGCGCTTCGAAACGCTCGACCAACGCCCGCTCTGGGTCGATGAGACCTACACCGCGAGTGTGATCCGACAGGCGCCGTCGCTCACTGCGCTCTGGCGCACCGGAGCGATCGACGACGCGCAGCATCCACCGCTCGCGTACCTGCTGCCGTGGCTCGCGGTGCGGGGCGGCGACACACCTCTGCGACTGCGCCTGCCGTCTGTCCTGGCCGGCCTCGCATCGATTGCCGGCATCGGCGCGCTCGGGTCGCTGCTCGCGGGTCGCTGGGCGGGACTCTTTGCTGCGTTGCTCGCGGCGATCTCGCTCTACCACATCGACATCTCGCAGCAGGTGCGCCCCTACATGCCGGGCTTGGCGTTGACGACCGGCCAGTACCTCGCGCTCTTCGCGTTCTTGCAGCGCGGCAAGCGCAGCGCGCTGGTCGCATTCGCGCTCTGCGCGACGCTCGCGCTCTACACTTATCACCTGGCGCTGCTGCACGTGGCGATCGCGGCGGGACTCGCGCTCCTGCACATCGTGCGCACGCCGCGCGGGCGAAGCGATCGCGGCGCGCTCGCGCTGGCGTTCGCAGTGGTGGGCGTCGCGTACCTGCCGCAGCTCGGCAACCTCGCGAGCTTCTTGTCCTCGCAGGGCGCAGCGCCGAATCACGTGCTGGCAGTGACGCCGCGCTTCCTCGATGCGCTCGTGCAGCGCTGGGGCAGCGGCAACGGCGCGACGACGCGTCTCTACGAGTTGGCGATCCTGATCGGCGTGGTGCAGGTCGCGATGCGTCGCGATCTGGTGTCGCTCGGCATCCTCGGCTGGGCAACGGCGCCGCTCTTCGTCTTCGCAACGCGCCCGTTCTCGAAGTACTTCGACATCCGCTTCCTGATCTCTTCGCTTCCGGTCTTCTTCGTGCTCGCCGGCGTTGGCGTCGATGCGACCCGGCGCGCTGCAGCGGCGTTGGTTGCGCTGGTGATGCGCGGCGAGCGCTGGCCGCGCGTCGCGTCGGTCGTCGTGTTCGGCGCCGCGGCGCTGGCGTTCCTCCATCCCGCGACACAGCTCTACCAGCGCTTCCGCATCGCGGAGCGGAGTTGTGGCGACTTCGTCAACGAGCCCGCGATCTTCGACGCGAATGAGAGGCTCTGCGCCGATCATCTGTTGCTGAGCACGATCGCCGCCGAGCAGCAGTGGATCGTCCGCAACCTGCACGCCGATTTCGAGATCGCGCCGGAGCGACTCGGTGCATACGTCGGAACCTATGCGTTCGAGAATGGTCCGCCGATCGAGGTGACGCGCAACGGCGACGCGCTGATTGCGCAAGTAGAAGGCCTGCGCGCCTACGCACTCGCGCCGCAATCCGAGACGCGCTTCCTGTATCGCGTGCTCGCGGGGCGCGTGATGACCTTCGAAATCGATTCCGGTGGGCGCGTCGTCGCGCTGGTGCTCGATTCGCAGGGATCGCGCGCGCGCGCGCAGCGCATTCGCTGATCGCATCCGCAGACGCGGCAGTGCCCCTCCGAGGCGACACCTCGAAGGGGCACGTGACCGAGAAGAGCTGCAACGATCCTTGCGAGCCGGCTAGGCGAGCTCCCGTTGCGGTGCGATCAATCCGACATGGGCGCCGCCACTCACAGCCTCGGCGGGCGCGATCGAGGAGCCGCTGCTCATCGAGTACGCGGACTCCTGATGCTCCGCGAGATCGAGGCCTTCCGCTTCCTCTTCATCCGAGACACGCAGCGAACCGAACACCAGCTTCAGCGCGCTGAGAATCAGGAAGGTCATCAGCGGAGCGAAGACCACGACGAAGCCGATGCCCTTCAGCTGGATGCCGATCTGTTGCGCCTGGGTCTCGACGCCAGCGCCCAGCGTCACCGCGAACAGGCCCGATGCGAGCGCACCCCAAGCGCCGCCGAGGGCGTGCACACCGAAGACGTCGAGCGAGTCGTCATATCCAAACGCCGGCTTCAGGAACGTGCAGGCCGCGTACGAGACGAACGCGACGCCGCCACCGACGAGCATCGCACCCATCGGCGACACGTTGGCGCAGGCCGGCGTGATCGCGACGAGGCCGGCGACCGCGGCGGTCGCAGCACCGAGCGCCGTCGGCTTGCCGCGATGCATCCATTCGATTCCCGCCCACACCAGAATCGCGACGGAAGCGGCGGTTCCCGTATTGAGGAATGCCAGCGAAGCGAGCGGGCTCGCAGAGAGCGCGGAGCCGGCGTTGAAGCCGAACCAGCCCGTCCACAGCAATCCGGCGCCGATCAAGCACAGCGGCAGGCTGTGCGGCGGCATCGGTTCCTTCCCGAAGCCGCGGCGCTTGCCGAGCATCAGCGCGGCCACGAGCGCCGAGAAGCCGCTCGACATGTGCACGACGAGACCGCCCGCGAAGTCGATCGCGCCGGACTTGAAGATCCAGCCCTCGCTGCCCCAGACCATGTGTGCGATCGGGCAATAGACGAAGAGCAGCCAGGCGGAGATGAAGGCGACCCAGACGCTGAACTTCATGCGCTCGGCGATCGCGCCGAGGATCAGCGCCGGCGTGATGATCGCGAACATCGCCTGGAACATGATGAAGGCGTACTCAGGAATGTTTCGCGGCGGCGTCGCGTAGTTGGCGGTGACCGAGTCCATCGTCACGCCCGCGAGTCCCAGCTTCGAGAGGTCGCCAATGAAGGCGCCACCGGTGCCGAAGGCCAGGCTGTAGCCGACCAGGATCCACAACACGCCGACGATGCCGGCAGAGAGAAAGCACTGCATCAAGACGTTGAGGACGTTCTTCGAGCGAACCAGGCCGCCGTAGAAGAGCGCGAGGCCGGGCAGCGTCATCATCATCACCAACGCCGATGCGGTGATGACCCAGGCGGTGTCGCCGGAGTCGACGACGGGCGCCGCCGCCACCTCCTCGGCCCAGGCTCCCGCACTCGCGAAGAGCGTGGTCAGGAATGCGAGCGCACCGGCGCTGCGCGAAAGATTGTCGTGTATGCGAGCGCGAGCGGGGCTCATGGCTCTCTCCTCGATGGGGTTCGTTTTCGAAACGCCCCCTCTCGTAGAGCAATGCCGATGCCAGCGCGGCGGCGCGCCGATCGCTTCTCGAATGGATGCAGAATTGATCAATCGAAGCGTGGACTTCCAGCCGGAAGGCGGAATCCGCACGGTGCTCTGCGTCTGCGCAGGTATGTGTTCCCTGCCCAACAGGCGAGCAGCCGTGACCGATGACTGGGCAGCGCCGCGCCTCGTCGACCGAGGCGCGGCGCGCGCGCTCAGCTCGCGGCGACCCCGGGCTCCCGGTTGGCGTTCGCGAGGAACTGCATCAGCAGTTGCACGAGTTCCTGCGGCGGCGTCACTTCCGGGTCCTCGACGCTGTCCTTCAGGTGTTCGAAGCGCAGCAGATCGAGCTTTCCGTACATCTCGCGCACCCGCGGCGTCAGCAGACCGAGCCGCTTCAGGTTGGGCACGATCTTCGAGAAGAGCATCTGGCGGAAGCCCTTCATGAAGGGCGTCTCCTGCATCCAGGGCACCCACACGCTGGAGGGCCAACCGAGTCGCGCGAAGACCGGCTCCATCAGCAGGCGCTCGCGCATCAAATGGGTGGCCTCCATCACGAAGTCTTCGCGCTCGCGCAGCTCGCTTGCGGTCATGTCTTTGTAGATCTCTTCGAGCGAGATCACGCCGAACGCCACGTGGCGCGATTCGTCGGCCATGATGCGCGTCGTGATGTCCACGATCAGCGGCTCCTCGGCCATCATCATCTTCTGCATGCCGAAGGCGGCGAGCGCGAGGCCCTCCACCATGATCTGCATGCCGAGATAGGTCACGTCCCAGCGCGAGTCCGACATGATGTCGCCGAGCAGCGTCGCGAGGCTCGGATGCACCTCGTACGAGACGCCGAGCTTCTCGGTCAGGTAGCGGTGATACACCTCGACGTGACGCGCTTCATCCGCGACCTGGTTGGCCGCGTAGAACTTCGCTTCCGTCCACGGCACCGTCTCGACGATCTTTGCGGTTGCGAGCAGCGCGCCCTGCTCGCCGTGCAGGAACTGCGAGAGCATGAAGGCGTTCATGTTGAGGTTCAGCGTGAGCGCTTCGCGATCCGAGAGCGGTCGCGGCGGCGCGAGCAGCTTGTTGATCATGCCGCCACCGCCCATCATCTGGCGCTGCGTCACCATCTTCTCGATGTCCACCTCGGTGTCCCACGCGAGATCGGTGGCGTTCCAGGTGTTCGTCTTGCCCTTCTCGTAGAGCTCGAGCAGCTTCGTGCGCTTCAGTTCGTAGTGCCAATCGAAGACGGCCTCGATCGTGCCTTTGACTTTCTGGAACTCGCCGCTCGCGGGAATCGGCAGCGGATTGTGTTGCGGGTAATTCATCAGATCCTCCGGAATGCCTCATCGAGGCTCAGGTAACCCAGGAAATTGCGCGCCAACTCTTCGGCCGCCTGTTCGTCCGAGAGCTGCGCGAAGGGGTGACGGGCGTCGCCGATCAAGACACCCGTGATCATCGAAGAGAACACGAACGCGACGGCGAGCGGAATCGCGCGCTGCGGATTCGGATGGCGCACCGCGCCGGGCTGCGCGAGCAGCAGCCCGCCGATCGCGTCGGCCACCGCGCGCTCGAAGGCCAGCGCAGCGCCGCGGAACTCGACGTCCTGCACCGCGCGCGCCACGAATGCGCGGATCAACGCGCGGCGTTCGCGGAACACCAACACCAGTTCGCGCGTGCAGCCGCGCACGATCTCGGCGAGCGGCGCGCCCTGCCAGTTCTCGAGGAGCGTCAGGTGCTCGACGCGCAGCAACTGCTGCTGGAAGAAGCGCTCCTCGAGCGCGCGCAGCAACTCGCTCTTGTCGCGAAAGCGCGCGTAGAAACCGCCCACCGAGGATTGCGCGCGGCGCACGATCTCGGGGATCGAGACATCGCCGGGACCGCGCTCTTCGATCAGCGCCTCGGCGGCATCGAGCAGCCGATGCAGCGTGCGCTCGGCGCGCGCCTGTTTGGGCCGCGCGACGCTATCGAGGCGGCTGTGATCGACGTGCGGGGCACTCATCAGGGCAACTCCGTCGGCGAGTCTGATTCGGCAAGCGGCCGCTTTGTTTAGCGAAAAACCGCGAAAGAGAATCCGAATCAGATTCTCAATTAGCCTGCCGACGGCGCCCGCGTCAAGTCCCCTTCGGTCCGCCTCTGCTCCAGGTCGTGATCGCACGGGCGACCGCGCGGCCGGCGTTCATCGAGGGCTGCTCGACGAATCGGTAGCCGACGACCGAAAGGCCCACCGAGATTGCGAACGCCACGACGCCGATCCCGATCACGGAGGGAATCGGCTGCGTGTGTCCGGTGAATCGACACACGAGAAAGGTGAGCACCGTGAAGTGGATCAAGTAGAAGGAGAACGAGATGCTGCCGAGCCACGCGATCCAGCTCGCGGCAAAGAATCCTCGCACGCTGGGATGGTGAACCGTTGCGGCGACCAGCAGCGTCGAGCCGAGCGCGAGCGGAATGATCATGCTCGGCGCGTTGCGATCGTCCATGCCCGACGTTCCGGTGTTCCACCACGAAATGGCGTAGGGCGACTGGAGCACGAGCACCATCACGACGAGCCACATGGCCGTGGCCCGGCCCGACAGCGACGCGATGAAAGTCCCGAGCCGCGGCGGCGCGAGGAACACGGCGATGCCGAGTGCGAAGTTGAGCGTGAAGATCAGGAAGCCGACCCGCACGTCGAGCGGCCGGAGCAGCACGAAGCCGAGTGCAACGAGCAGCAGCGGATGGGTCCGGCGGCCCAACCACAGCAGCAGCGGGAAGATCACCGACATCGCGATTTCCACGTAGAGCGACCAGCCCACCGGGAGCTGCCCGAACGCCAGGCTCGGCAACATCAGCGCGCGCGGCATCAATGACGCCGGCAAGTGAAAACAGGACGCACTCGCGGTCATCGGCATCGCGCCGGACGACACCCGCTGGAGCCCCAAGGTCATCACCCAGGCGAAGAGCACGCCCATCACGTAGGGCGGATGGATCCGGAACACGCGGCGCACGTAGAAGCGCGGGAGCTTTCCCGATCGTGTGTCGCGCGTGAGCGAGAGCGCGAGCACGTAGCCCGACAGCACGAAGAACATGTGCAGCGCGCCGAGTCCGTTGAACACGATGCCGAGCGGCGATGCGAGCAGAGCGACCCGCAAGCTCTCATGGGCTGGGAAGAAGTCGAAGACGTGATAGCTCATCACGGCGATCGCACCGGCGCCGCGGAGGCCATCGAGCGCATGCTCGCGCCCGTCGGACGGCGCGCGGACCGCCGCGCCCTCAGCCAAGTGCGGAGCCCATCAACTCGACGAAGTTCGTGCAGTAGAAGCGCTCGCGTGCGGATTCGGAGAGCGCGGCCGTCGTCGCTTCGAAGCGCTTCAACGGATTGCGGCCGCCCTCGACGTGCGGGAAGTCGGACGAGAACAAGCAGATCTCGGGACCCGCTTGCTCGATGATCCAGCCGACGTCCTCGGTCGGATACGGCGTCACGCGCACCTGGCGGCGCACGTACTCGCTCGGCTTCATCGAGAGTTTCTGCAGGCGCTGTTCGTGGCGACGGAACGCTTCGAATGCGGAGTCGAGCGTGCGCATCCACCCCGGCACCCAGCCGGCGCCCTGCTCGATCACGCCGATCATCAGGCGCGGGAAGCGCTCGAGTACACCGTCGAGGATCAGCGTCGCGACGGTCTGCATCGGCGGATACGGAATCGCCATGTAGTCGATCGAGCGGAAGTTCTCCTCGCCGCCGTGAAAATCCTTCTCGGCGGGAAGTCCGTTCGTGAAGTAGTCGGGCGATAGGAGTTGCCCGCCGCCACCGACGTGGAACACCACCGGCAGACCGGCCTCCTGCGCGATCGCCCAGACGGGATCGAGTTCGATGTGGCTCGGCGCGTGGCCGCGCGGGCAGCGCGACGGCACCAGCAGCGCCTTGGCGCCGCCTTCGATCGCTTCGCTCGCCATCGCCCGCGCACGCGCGAAGTCGGCGAGCGGCACGTAGCCGGTGGCGAGCAGCCGCCGATCGATCGTGCAGAACTCGGCCATCGCGCGGTTGTGTGCGCGCGCGACGCCATACGCCAGATCGACGTCGTCGCCGTGATCGATGCGCGCGAAGTAGCCGTTCAGGAAGGTGTTGAAGATCAGCTGCGACGCGACGCCGAGCAGATCGAGCGCCAGCGGGCGGTCTTCCTTCAGGAACGAACCGGTCGCCGCCCAGTTCTTCCGCAGCATGATCTCTTCCGCATCGCGCGCGCGATACGCGGGATCGCGATGCTTGCGCGTGAAGTGATCGATCAGGCGATCTTCACCGGGCCTGGTGGTGGCGAGATGGAGCTGCGGCACGCGATCGCGGATCTCCGGATCCGCGCAGCGCGCCAGCCAGTCGGGCGTTTCCATCACATGCGCGTCGGCGTCGTGTACGACGCGACCTTCGATGTACGGCACTGGTCATTCCTCCCGCGTGGGCGGGAGCATCTTAGTCGGAAGGACCCGTGCGCACCCAGCGCAAACCGACGCCGCGCGGCAACAGCGCGCGCAGCCGCGCCGGGATGTGGCGCTCGTGCACGACCACCGCGACCCGCTCGGCGCCTTCGAGACGGACGCGCACCAGCGTGGACGGCACGACGGGCGCTTCGGTCGAGATGAAGAGGCCGCCGCTCGAGGAGTCGAGAACCGTCGCCTCATGGCGCTGCGCACCGAGCAGGAGCTCGCAGGCGACGCGCGGCTGCTGTCGCGCATCTGCGCGGCGTTCGAGCTCCGGTCCGAGGTCGCGCATGGATCCACTCCCACTGGGTACTACCCGTGAGTCGCGCGAAGCCAGACAAAGGTGACGGATGCGCAAGCGAGCGCGGGAACCCAGCAGCGCGTGCGCAGCTCAGCGCTTGGCGAGTTTGAAGGAGTCGAAGAACTTCTCGAGATCGGCGTCGCTCGGCTTGGCGGCGGGACGCCAGGAGACGAGCAGCGTGCAGGTGCCGTTCGCGGGCGCATAGAGGCGCCCACGCAGCACCTTCACATCGTCGGCCATCTCGAACTCCAGGCCGGGCATGGACGCAGATTCGAGCGGCTTGCGATATCGCATCGCGCCGATCGTGTCCCAGCGATCGATGATCGACTGCAGCCGCTCTTTCTGGGTACGCTTGTCGTTCTTCTGCTGGATGCAGCTCGCGACGTAGCTGGTCTGCGAACCGAATGCGGCGGTCAGCGTTGCGCGAACGCCGACGGTGCTGGTGACGGCGCCCGCCTCGGTCGTGCCGTCCTCGACGAATCCTTGGAACACACCCGGAAAGCGAACCACGAACGAAGCGCCGGGCGGACTCGCGTCGTACCAACCGTCGGGACCCGCCTTCATCGGCGGCGCGACCGCGTGGGACTCCGTCTTGGTCCCGGTCTTCTTCCCCGGCGCGGCCGCGATTGCAACGCTCACCGTACTCGCAATGCCAAGAACGAACGCAATGCAGAAGCTGCTTCGTGTCGTCGTCATCGGGTGGGGAAGGTAACGGCACAGCGAGAGTCTGCACGCGTCGGCGCCGGCCTTGCGCGAGTTCTCGGCGCGCATAAAGCTGCGCGTCCATTCAATGGGGGAACGCGCGGAATGCAGCTCGGGGCGCACACGTTCGTGAACGGCGGTCGAATCCGGCGCAACAAATCGGCCGGGCGCGGCACCAGGACTCCGACGCTCGCCGAGCGCGCCGACCGCTACGCGCTCTATCAGAAGTCGGTGCAGGATCCGGACGGCGACGTGATCCGCGTGCGACGCATGTACGAACGTATCAACGGCAGCGCGCCGCGCTCGATGCGCGAAGACTTCTGCGGCACCGCCGCGTTCGCCGCGTCCTGGGTGAAGGCGCACCGCGAGAACCGCGCGATCGGCGTCGATCTCGATCCCGAGCCGCTCGACTGGGGCCGCCGCCACAACCTCGAAGTGCTCACCGACGATCAGGCGCGCCGCATCACGCTGCTGCAAGACGACGTGCGCACCGCGCGCACCGCGAAGGTGGACGTGCTGGTCGCCTTCAACTTTTCGTTCTTCTTGTTCAAGCAGCGCGCGGCGCTGCTCGACTACTTCCGCCGCTGCCACGCACACGTGAAGAGCGACGGCATCTTCGTGATCGATGCGTACGGCGGTCCGGAGTCGATGGAGAAGCGCGCGGACAAGCGCCGCGTCGGCGGCTTCACCTACGTCTGGGATCAGCACAGCTACGACCCGATCACCCACGATGCGTCGTGCCACATCCACTTCGAGTTCCGTGACGGCTCGAAGATCGAGCGCGCGTGGACCTATCACTGGCGACTCTGGACGATCGCAGAACTGACCGAGTTGCTGACCGAGGCCGGCTTCGCATCGGCGACCGTGTACTGGGAAGGGACGGAGCTCGCGACCAACGAGGGGAACGGCATCTTCCGGCCGCGCAAGCACGCCGAAGAAGACCCCGCCTGGATCGCCTATCTGGTGGCGGCCAAGTCGACGCCGCGTTGACGCCGGCTGCGCGCGCGATGCAGCATTTCGCGCTGCGCAGCAACGCCGGGCTCGAAGCCACCATTCTTTGTCACGGCGCGACGCTGATGCGCTTGCGCGTGCCCGATGCGCACGGCCGCCTCGGCGACGTGGTGCTCGGCTTCGACGACCCGCGCGCGTATCTCGGCCCGCACCCGCACCTCGGCGGCATCGTCGGTCGCTACGCGAACCGCATCGCGGGCGCGCGCTTCACGCTCGGAGGTCACGCGTTCGCGCTCACGGCCAACGACGGCGCTCATACACTGCACGGCGGCACGCGCGGCTTCGACAGCGTCGCGTGGGAGGGCGCATCGCTCGGCGACGACGCGGTGGAACTGCGCCATCGCAGCGCCGACGGCGACCAGGGTTTCCCCGGCAAGCTCGAGGCGCGCGTGATCTACCGACTCGTCGGCGCAACGCTGCGCATCGAGTGCAGCGCCACCACCGACGCGCCGACCGTCGTGAGCCTCGCGAGCCACGCCTACTGGAATCTCGATGACGGCGGCGCGACGCCGATCCTCGATCACGCGCTGTCGATCGCGGCATCGCGCTACACACCGATCGACGCGGACGGGATCCCGACGGGTCGAATCGAATCGGTCGCGGGCACGCCGTTCGACTTTCAGGCATCGCATACGATCGGCGCGCGCATCGACGCGCTGCTCGCCGAACGCGGCGGCTACGACCACAACTTCGCGCTCGATCACGCTGGCGACATCGCGCAACCAGCAGCGCGCCTGGTCGCCGCGCGCAGCGGTCGCGCGATGACGCTCTTCACCACGTTGCCGGGACTCCAGCTCTACAGCGGGAGCTGCTTCGATGGCGCCGCACACTTTCGCGACGGCATCGCGACGCCGCGCTTCGGCGCGCTCGCGCTCGAAACGCAGCACTTCCCGAACGCGCCCAACGAGCCGGCCTTCCCATCGGCGCAACTGCTGCCGGGCGACGTGTACGACCACAGCACAGTGTACGCGTTCGAGTGAGAAAGGGGACGGTCCTCGCCGCAATGGACGCAATGAACGTCCCCGATGTTGCGGCCAGTGCTTGCCGCGTCGCTCGCCTCGGATAGCATCGGCCGCGTTTCCGGATTTGCTGCTGCACGCTTCGTGCGCGAGGTCCCCACGTGAGCACTCGCCGCGTCCGGCGCATCGCATGCGCCACCCTCTTCATCGTGTGCGCAGCGCTGCCGGCGTGTTCGCGCCGTGACGACGCTGCGCCTACGCCCACTGCCGCCGTCGAGCGCGGGCGCATCGAGCGCATCGTCGTCGCCACCGGCACGGTCGAGCCCGAACGCGAAGTCGAAGTCCGGCCGCGCACCGCAGGCATCGTCGAGAAGATCCACGTCGATGCGAACGAGATGGTCGTGCCCGGGCAGGTGCTGATCGAGCTCGAGCGCGAGCTGCTCGAAGCGCAGGTGCGCGAGGCGCGCGCCGCGGTGGAGTCGGCGCGCATCGAGGAGCGCTACGCGGGCATCGAGCAGGGGCGGATCGAGCAACTGCGCCGGCGCGACGCAGCGTCCGCGAGCGCGCAGGACGAAGCCAACGCGCGCCGCGAGAAGGCGGCGGCGCAGCGCGCGCAAGCCGAGGCGCGGCTCGCGTCGCTCGACGTGCAGCTCGGCTACACGACCGTGCGTGCGCCGCTCGCCGGTCGCGTGCTCGATGTCTTCATCGAGGAAGGCAATGCGGTGTCGCCGGTCACCGCGGTGACCGGCGGAACGCTGCTGCTGTCGATCGCGGGTGAGACGAGCATGCATTTGAAGGGGCTCGTCGATGAGAACGAAGTGGCGCGTTTGCGCATCGGCCAGCCGGCGCGGCTGCGAACCGAGGCGTTCGCCGGACGCGTCTTCCAGGCCGAAGTCAGCGAAATCGCCCCGCTCGGGCAGCGCGTGCAGAACGTCACGTACTTCGAAGTGGAGATCCGCATCACCGATCCCGACGCCGCGCTGCTGCGACCGCGCATGTCGGGCGACGCCGACATCGTGACCGAAGTCGTGGACGACGCGTTGATCGTCCCGGAAACCGCGCTGCGCTATCGCGGCGACGAGACCTACGTGCAGATCGCGAGCGGTGAGAGCGATCCGACTAGCGACGCGATCGTGCAGATCGGCATCGTGGACGGCACCCGCGTCCAGCTACTCGGCGGCGTCGAGCCGGGCCAGCGCGTGCTGTTGCAGTGATGCCCGTGCGCAAAGTGAGCGCACGGCGCCGCAGGCGAACGAAGTCATGAAGTTGTTGACACTCGACGGCGTGCACAAGACCTACGCCACCGGCCGCGCGCAGGTTCACGCACTGCGCGGCGTCGATCTCGCGATCGATCGCGGTGAACTCGTCTCGATCATGGGTCCGTCCGGCGCCGGCAAAACCACCTTGCTCGAAATCCTCGGCTGCCTGTCGACACCGAGCCAGGGTCGCTACCGACTCGATGGCAACGCCGTCGAGTCACTCGACGACAACCGTCTTGCTCATTTGCGCGGGCACGAGATCGGCTTTGTATTCCAGAGCTTCAACTTGCTGCCGCGCATGACCGCGCTGGAGAACGTCGAGCTGCCGCTGGTGTACCAGCGCGTGCCGCGCGCGCAGCGGCGCCAGCGCGGCGAGGAGTCACTCGCGCGTGTGGGACTCGCTTCGCGCGCGCAGCACCGGCCCTCGGAGCTGTCGGGCGGCGAGCGCCAGCGCGTCGCGATCGCGCGCGCACTGGTGAACCGCCCGGCCCTGCTGCTCGCCGACGAACCGACCGGCAATCTCGACACGAAGACCAGCGAGGAAATCCTCGCGCTGCTCTTCACGCTGCACGCCGAGGGACACACCGTCGTGCTGGTCACGCACGATGCGGCGATCGGTCGCCGCGCGCCCCGTCTCGTCACGCTGCGCGACGGCTGCATCGAGAGCGATGGGCCACCGGTTGCGCGCGCATGAACCTCCTTGCCACACAAGCGTTCCGAGAAGCCATCCACACGCTGCGTCAGCACCGCGGGCGCGCATTCCTGACACTCTTCGGGATCGTCTGGGGAACCGCAGCGGTGATCTTTCTCGGCGGCTGGGGCGACGGCGTGCGCGTGATGATGGAGCGCGGCTTCTTCAAGACCGGGCGCAACATGGGAGCGGCCTGGGCGGGTCGCATCGGCGAAGACTTCACGCCCGCCGTCGATCGCCGCTATCTGTGGTTCAACCAACAGGATCTCGAAGCGCTGCGCCGCCGTGCGCGCCGAGCCGACCTGGTGGGCGGCGAACTCTGGGAGATCGGCGCCGCGACCCACGGCGGTCGAGCGCGCATCACCGACCTGCGCGGCATGGATCCCGAGGCGATGGAGATTCGCGGTGTCGCGCTCGCCGCCGGTCGCCGCATCACACGCGGCGACATCGAACACCGCCGCCGTGTGGTGTTGCTCGGAGACGAAGTGCGGCGCCTGCTGTTGCGACCCGGCGAGGGCGTCGGCACGTGGATCCGCATCGAGGGCAAGCCGTTCCAGGTGATCGGCCTGCTCGCACCGGTGGGACTCCAGCTCTCGCAGGACCGCATGCTGATCGACAAGCAGGTCTGGGCGCCGCTTTCGACGGTGCAGGTGCTGTTCCCGCGCTTCTGGACCGACGACCTCGTCGTCTCGAACATCATCTACCGGATGCGCGACCGCCGCGACGTCGCCGACGCCAAGCGCGAGGTGCGCGCGATCCTCGCCGATCGCATCGGCGTGTCGCGCGAGGACGACGAAGCGGTGATGGGCTGGAGCAGCCTCGAGATGCT
>JANNKU010000009.1:0-1772 GCA_031396445.1 Deltaproteobacteria bacterium
GCGCAGGGACTCTACGACCCGGCGCATGAACACGACGCGTGCGGCGTCGGCTTCGTTGCACAGATCGACGGCACGAAGTCACACGCGCTGGTGCACCAGGGCATCCAGGTGCTCGAACGTCTCGAACATCGCGGCGCCTGCGGTTGTGATCCGGAAACCGGGGACGGCGCCGGCATCCTGATCCAGCTTCCCGACCGTTTCTTGCGCAAAGAGGCGGAGCAACTCGGCATCACGCTGCCGCCGGTCGGCGCCTATGCGTCGGGCATGTTCTTCTTGTCGCAGGACGCCGAGCTCGCCACGTGGCAGCAGCAGAGCTTCGAAGCCGTCGTCACCGAAATGGGTCAGCGCACGCTCGGTTGGCGCGATGTCCCGGTGCAGCGTCATCGCATCGGTCGCATCTCCGGTGCGGCGATGCCGCTGATCCGGCAGGTCTTCGTCGGCGCCGGCGCGGGCCTCGATCAGGACGCGTTCGAGCGCAAGCTCTACGTGATTCGCCGCGTCTTCGAGACGCTGGTGAAGGCGCACGGCGGATTCTGCTACGTGCCGAGCCTGTCGAGCCGGACCTTCGTCTTCACCGGCATGTTGATGTCCACCCAGATCGAGCCGTTCTTCCCTGATCTCACCGATCCGGCGATCGAATCGGCGATCGCGCTGGTCCACTCGCGCTACAGCACCAACACCTTTCCCACCTGGGATCTCGCGCAGCCCTTTCGCTTCATGGCGCACAACGGCGAGATCAACACGCTGCGCGGCAATCGCAACTACATGCGCGCGCGCGAAGGCACGATGCGCTCGACGCTCTTCGGTGACGAGCTCGCGAAGCTCTATCCGATCATGCGCGACGGCGGATCGGACTCGGCGCAATTCGACAACGTGCTCGAGTTCCTGGTGCTGAACGGACGCGAGCTGCCCGAAGCCATCTTGATGATGATCCCGGAGGCGTGGGAGAACCACACCGAGATGGATCCCGAGCGGCGCGCCTACTACGAGTACCACTCGTTCTTGATGGAGCCGTGGGACGGCCCCGCGTCAATCGCGTTCACCGATGGCCGCAAGATCGGCGCCGTGCTCGATCGCAATGGCCTGCGACCGTCGCGCTTGACCGTCACCAAGGACGGCCTCGTCGTGATGGCCTCGGAGGCTGGCGTGCTCGACATCGCGCCAGAGCGCGTGCTGCGCAAAGGGCGCTTGCAGCCGGGCCGCATCTTCTTCGCGGATCTCGAACTCGGTCGCATCCTCGAGGACGAGGAGATCAAGGCTCGCTACGTCGCGAAGCGCCCGTATCGGCAATGGGTCGAGACGAATCGCGTGCTGCTCGACGATCTGCCGCACGCGGAAGTGTCGTCCGAGAACCGCCCGAATCCGGAGCTGCGCTTCACGCTGCAGCAGGTGTTTGGATACACCAGCGAGGATCTGAAGCTGCTGATCGCGCCGATGGCGGCCGAAGGCAAGTGGGCGATCGGATCGATGGGTAACGACGAAGCGCTCGCGTGTCTCTCGGATCGTCCGCGCATGCTCTACCACTACTTCAAGCAGCTCTTCGCACAGGTCACGAACCCGGCGATGGACTCGATCAACGAGGGCACCGTGATGTCCCTCTACTCGACGCTCGGCGCCGAGAAGAATCTGCTCACCGAGACACCCGAGCACGCGCGCATGCTGCGCATCAACCGTCCGATCCTCGGCAACGAGGAACTCGAGCGGATCCGCCAGATCGCGCTGCCCGGTTTCGCGGCGCGCACGCTGCCGACACTCTTCAAGATCGGCGATGC
>JANNKU010000021.1:0-84492 GCA_031396445.1 Deltaproteobacteria bacterium
CGGGTACTTGCGCAGCAGCAGCACCGCGAGCGCTTGCCAGGGCTCGCAGCCGTCACGCATCGCGATGCGTAGCTCGGGGAAGAACCACGCGACCTCGTCGATGCGTTCGACCTTCTGCGGCCCGAAGGGCACGCGCTCGGCGGGCACGCCCAGGCTCGGGCAGAACGCGACGTCCAGCTCGATGCACTTCGCGAACACCGGGTAGAAGAGCTTGTCATCGATGGGCAGAAAGAGTCGCGCGGGCGAGGCCGTGACCGCGCGCAGCCCGTGGTCGCGAACGAGGCCCTCGAGCCGGCGCAGCTCGTCCATGCCGCCGCGCGGATCGACCTCGCTGCGCGCGAAGAAGCGCGCGGGGTAGCTGGCGAGCGCGGCGCGCGCCAGCTCGGGGTCGTCGTCGAGGGAGATGCCGGCGCGCTCGACACCGAAGCGGTCCAGCTCGGCGAGCGCTGACGTGATGGCGGCTTCGATCGGCGCCCCACGTGGGCGTACGAGTGCGTAGAGCGGGTCGATCACGGCGAGGGGGGCAGGTCGCATCGGTCCTCCGGGATCGAGGCATTCTAGGTGGGCTTCGCGCTCGGCGGTAGAATCGGCCTGTGCCGCTCGCCCGCCGCATCGTCTGCTCGGCTCCGGCGCGGGTCAACCTCATCGGGAATCCGAGCGATCAGTACGGGGGTTCGACGCTGGGCGTCAGCCTGCCGCCGCGCGCCTGGGCGGCGCTCGACGCGCGCGAGCCGGGCCGCAGCGATGGTGCGCCCGAGATCGCGCGGGCAGTACTCGCGCAGCTCGGCATCACGGACCCCGACTTCAGCATCCGACTCGCGAGCGAGATCCCGCGCCAGAGCGGCATCGCGGGCTCGACGGCGCTGGTTGTGGCGCTGCTGCGCGCCGTCCTCGCCTGGCAGGAGCGCCCGCTCAGCCCCTACGCACTCGCGGAGCTGGCGCGCACGGTCGAGCGCGAGCGCATGGGTGTCCAGTGCGGCTACTCCGATCAATACCTGTGCACCTTCGGCGGGCTGCGTCATCTCGATCTGCGCGGCAAGCGTTTCGATGGGGACGGCGGCCCGTATGCAACGGTGGAGGATCTCTCCGCCGCGGTGCGCGAGCTGCCCTTCGTGGTGGCGTACACGGGAGTGCATCACTCGTCGGACGCGGTGCACCGCCCGATCCGCGAGCGCTGGCTCGCGGGTGAGCCGGCCGTGGTGTAGGCCTACGAGCGCGTTGCCGAGATCGGCGTGCTCGGCAAGAGCGCGCTCCAGCACGGCGACTGGCCCGCGCTCGGCCAGCTGATGAACGAGAACCACGCGATCCAACGCGCGCTCGGCGGCTCGGGCCCCGCGAACGAGGCACTGATCGAGGCCGCGCTCGCAGCCGGTGCACTCGGCGCGAAGCTCGCCGGCGCGGGCGGCGGCGGCACGATCGTCGCGCTCGACGCCGGACTCACGGCAGGCGCGCTCGAAGCGGCGCTGCGCGCCGCGGGCGCTGCCGTGCTGTACCGGCCCGTGCTCGCACCCGGCGTGCAGCTCGAGCCCGCCGATGCCACCTTGCCGCCCGCTGGAGGATCCCCATGAGCTACGAGACCCTGACGACCGCGCGCGACGACGGCGTCCTCACGATGACGCTCTCGCGTCCCGATCGCCTGAATGCGTTGAACGTGCAGATGCTCGAAGAGCTGCTGCGCGTGCTCGACGAGATCGACGCCGACGACGGCGTGCGCGCCGTGATCGTGACCGGCGCCGGGCGCGCCTTCTGCGCCGGCGCAGACCTCGGCGGTGGCGGCGCCACCTTCGACACCAGCCGCGCGAGTAGCGGCGTCCCGCGCGACGGCGGCGGCCGCATCACGCTGCGCATCTTCGAGTGCAAGAAGCCGCTGATCGCCGCCATCAACGGCGCCGCCGTCGGCGTCGGAGCGACCATGACGCTGCCGATGGACGTGCGCATCGCGAGCGACAAGGCGCGCTTCGGCTTCGTGTTCGCGCGCCGCGGCATCGTGCCCGAGGCGGCGAGCTCGTGGTTCCTGCCGCGCGTGGTCGGCATCAGCCAAGCGATGGAGTGGGTGGCGACGGGGCGGCTGTTCCCGGCCGACGAGGCGCTTGCCGGTCGGCTTGTCTCACGGGTGGTGCCGCACGACGACCTTTTGCCCACGGCGTTTGCGCTCGCGCGCGAAATTGCCGACAACACAAGCGGTGTCTCGGTCTGCCTCGCGCGCCAGCTGCTCTGGAAGATGCTCGGCGCCGACCATCCGATGGAGGCGCACAAGCTCGACTCGCGCCTGATCCACGCGCTGGGCGCCTCACCCGACGCGTACGAGGGCGTGCAGAGCTTCCTGGAGAAGCGCCCGGCGCACTTCACGATGAAGGTGTCGCGCGACCTGCCGGACGTGTACCCCTGGTGGCCGGAGCGGAAGTTCGAGTAGCGAACGCGATCCCCGCGAGCACGAGCGCGCCGCCGCAGAGCTGGAGCCCCGAGAGCCCCTCGCCCAGCCACCACCAGCCGAGCAGCGCGGTGCCGACGGGCTGAGCGAGGAGCGCCAGCGCCGCGAAGGTGGCGCGCAGATGCGCGAGCGCCCAGACGATGCCCACCACCGCGGCGAGGTGAGACACCGTTGCCGACGCGGCGAATGCCGCCCACGAATGCAACGGAAAGCCTGTGAAGGGATCGCCGTGCAGGAGCGCCGCAGCCCCGAGCACGAGCGTCGAGGCCGCGCCCGAGATCGCGACGGCGACGCCGGCGTCGAGCACGCGACGCGCGCGCTGAATCCAGATCAGGTAGGCCGCGTAGAACAGTGCTGCCGCGAGGGCGAGGCCGTCGCCGCGCAGCGAGCCGCGCAGATCGAGGTCGTCGCCGAGCAGGAGCATGACACCGAGGAGCGCAAGCACGCCGCCGGCGACGAGGCGCGTCGCCAGCCGCTCGCGCAGCACGACCACCGTGAACAGCCCGACGAGAATCGGCGTCGTGTTCACCAGGAAGGTCGCGGTCGCGACCGAGGTCTCCACCAGCGCGGTGTTCCAGAGCGCGAGATCCGCGCCGAAGCAGACGCCGGCGGCGAGCGCCTCGAGCACGCCGCGGCGCGGCAGCCGCCGCCAGTCGACGCGCGGCAAGAGCGCCATCGCCAGCCGCCAGAAGCCCGTCACGATCGGCGGCGCCGGCAGCGCGAGGCGCACGAAGATCGCAGCGCACGCGATGCCGAAGGCGCCGAGCAGCAGCACGAGAAGCGGGCGGGCCAAGCCCCCTCAGGCTACGCCAAGGGCGGAGCCGCCGGCAGCGTCACCCGAAAGCACGTGCCGGTGCTGCCGGTCTCGACGGCGATCGTGCCGCCGTGCCGCGACACGATCTCGCGGGTCACGGCCAGGCCGAGGCCCGTGCCGAGGCCGCTCGCCTTGGTCGTGAAGAACGGCTCAAAAATGCGCGGGAGCACGTCGTCGGGGATGCCCGGCCCGTCGTCTTCCACACACAGCTCGACGCCCGCCGCGACGGGCGTGACCGAGATGCTCACGCGGCCGCCGCGTTCGGCGTTGCCGAGCGCATGGATCGCGTTCTGGATCAGGTTCAGCACGACCTGACCGAGCCGCCCAGGGTCTCCACTCACGAGGGGCGCATAGGCGAGGTTCGTCTCGATGCGCACCCGCCCCTTCGCTTCGTGGCGCACGATCGGCAGCACGGATTCCACCACGCGTGCGAGCTGCACCGGCTCCGACACCCGCTCGCCGGTGCGCGCGAGGCGCAGCAGCTCGTCCACGATCGAGCGCAGCCGCGCCACGCCCTCCTGGGTCTCGAACAGCACTTCTTCGATCTCGAGCTCGCTGTTCTCTTCCTTGCGCAACGCCTGCAGGTGGTTGAGGTTCGCGAGCACGAAGGCGATCGGGTTGTTGATCTCGTGGGCGAGCCCGGCCGCCAGCGTGCCCGCCGCCGCGAGGCGCTCGCCGTGCGCGAGCTGCAGCTCCTTCTCACGCAGTGTCTGTGTGCGCTGCTCGACCAGACGCTCGAGCAGATGTGCGCGCGCCTCGGTCTGGGCCATGGCGTCCACGAGGCGATGCAGCAGCAGCGCGGTGAAGGCCAGCACGAAGCCGAGGTAGCCGAGCGGGAGCAGCGAGGGCCAGTCGACCAGTCCGGCTGCCGTGGCGATATCGGCGAGCGTGCAGACGCTCCAGAGCAGTGCTGCGCCCGGCACGCCGTGGAGTCCGACATCCGCGCGCTCCCCGTTGCGCGAGTACGTCCAGAACAGCTTCGTCACGATCGCAACGAACACCAGCAGCAACAGCGCGCCGAAGCGGGTGGCCTCGGCGTCCACGTAGCTGGTGCCGAGCACCGGCCGCACGATGGCAGCGCCGGAGAAGGTGAGGCCCGGTACGTACGAGGCAGCCACCACGCCCACCAGCGTGCCGGTGCAGATCCACAGCGTGCTGCGGAGGCCGATGCGGAGCAGATGCTCGCTGAAGCGGATGAAGCCGAGGCTGTGTACCAGCAGGCCGACGATCAGCAGTCGCCGCAGCAGGATCGCCTCGGCCAGCGATCGCGACTCATACAGCAACGCCATCGGGACGCAGCACAGCGCGACGCCCGCGGCGGCGACAGCAAGCCACAGGTGGCGGCGCTCGCTGCGGCGTAGCGCGAAGACCCAACCGTTCAGCAGCGCCACGCAGAGGGCAACGACGCCGAGAGCGAGCGTGGCGATCGCAACGGTGCTCATGCCGGGCTGCCCACGCTTTCCGCCTCGTCGATCGTCGCCGGCGGCAGCTCGACCTCGAAGCTGGTGCCGTGGCTCCCGCTCTTTACATCGATGCGGCCGCGGTGACGGGCCACCAGCTGGTGCGTGACGGCGAGGCCCAGCTCGGCGCCGTCCATGCCGGCACGCTGCGGGGCGAAGGGGTCGAACAGATGCGGCAGCGCTTCCTTCGCGATGCCGGGACCGTTGTCGAGCACGCGGAGCACGACGCTTCCCTCGCGGAAGCGCGTCTCGATGCACACCGTGTAGCGCTCCGGCTGGCCCTCGGGGATCGAGCGCAAGGCGTTCACCACCAGGTTGAGCACCACCTGCCCGAGCAGGCGCTCCTCGCCCAGCACCGGCGGCACCGGCTCGAGCTGTGTGGTGATGCGCGCGCGCCAGCGAGCCTCTGGCTGCACGATCGGCAGGATCGAGGCCACCACCTGGCAGAGATCCACAGGGCCCTCGGGCGCCTCGCCGCGGCGTGCGAGGCGCAGCAGCTCCGAGACGACGCGCCGCACGCGCTCCACACCGTCGCGGGTCTCGCTCAGCACCTCGTCGAATTCGCTCATGCTGGCGCTGCGCCAGCTGCTCGAGAGCTGGTTCAGGTTGCTCGACGCGAAGGCGATCGGATCGTTGATCTCGTGGGCGAGCCCGGCGGCGAGCGCTCCCACCGTCGCCATGCGTGCGCCGTGCGCAAGCTCGACGTCCTTCTCGCGCAGCAGGCGTGTGCGCTCCTCGACCTCGACCTGCAGCGCTTCGGCGCTCGCCCCGAGCTGGGCTGCGGCGGCCACGAACCGCCCCACCAGTAGCGCCGTGAACACGAAGGCGAAGCAGCAGAAGCCGAGCGCCATGGCGTGTAGGGTCGGAAGCCAGCCCAGGAAGGCGGCGATATCGTTGGCCCCGCACAAGGCCCAGAAGGCGAGCGCGTAGGCGAGGGGGCGGGCGCCTTCGATGCGGTCACGGTTGCGCAGATAGTGCAAGACGAGCTCGACGAAGAGCGGTAGGAAGAGCAGCACCACCACGCCCGCCGCCGGAGACAGTCCCGCCATCACGTAGCGCTCGCCGAAGGGCTCGACGTGAGCATCGATCGCTTCGCCGGAGAAGAAGAACGCCGGGTACACGGTGGGGATCAGCACGAAGGCGAGCGTGTAGGCGGGCGCGGCGCGCAGCAGGGGTCCGGGCTGGGTGTGCAGGAAGGCCGTCGTGAAGCGCGCGAAGCCGATCACGATCGGCAGCGCCGCGGTGATCGCGACAAGCTGGGCGCGCTGCGCCTCGGCCAGGGTCTCGGCCTCGTAGAGGGCCGCATAGCCAGCCCCTAGCCAGACCACGCCCGTCGCGGCAACCGTCAGCCAGAGATGCGCCGTCTCGCGCGGGCGCTGCGCGAAGATCCACAGGTTGAAGACGGCCGCGCACAGCGCGAGCAGCGCAAAGGTGGCCGATAGCAGCGAGGCCGCTCCCATCTGTGGCGCATCGGCAGTTCCGGGATCTCTCTTGAGATCGCTGGGTTATGTTGCCGAGGTGCCCATCGGGCTGGTGCTCGCTCTCGTCCTTCTTGTCGCCCTCGGCTGGCGCGTCTTCGCGGGCCACGCGCGGCCGGCGACGCCGCTGCTGCGGCTCTCGCGCCGCGAGGCCGCCTTCGTCGCCGCCGCGGCAGAGGCCTTGTTTCCGCGCGGCGGAGCCATCGCGCCCTCCGGCCTCGACGCCGGCGTGCCGGCCTGGTGCGATCGCTGGCTCGACGCCTTGCCGGCGGGCACGCGCTTGCTGGTGCACTGCTTGTTCGCGCTGGTCGAGCACGCGACGCTCGTGTTCCCCGCGCCGGGCTGGGACGGCTGGCGGCGCTTCTCGGCGCTCGACGCAGAGCGGCGCGGTCAGGTGCTCGAGGCCTGGCGCACGAGCCGCTGGTTTCTGCGCCGCCTCGTCTTCACCAGCCTGCGCGCGATCGTGACGCAGGGCTACTTCGCCGACGCTGCCGTGCTGCGCGCGCTCGGCCTCGCGCCACGCCTGATCGAAGCGCCGGTGACGGTGGCCGACACGTTGTATCCGCCGATCGGGCAGCCGAAGAGCGCGATCCGTTTTCGCAGCGACCAGGTGCAGGTGCACGGCCCGCTCGATCGCCCGCCGGCCGGAGCACCGCTCGAGGCATTCGGCCCGCTGCATCCCGATTATCGCGAGGGCGCGGCGTGAGCACGGCCGGCTCGGTGCACGTGTTCGCGGAGTACGCCGGCGACCTGCGCGACGAAGCCGACGTCGTGGTGGTGGGCTCGGGGCCGTGCGGCGCGGTGGTCGCGAAAGAGCTGGCGGAGGCGGGGCGCAGCGTGGTGCTGCTGGAAGAAGGCCCGCCCTTCACGCCCGCAGACTTCGAGCTCGACGGCGCACTCTCGATGGCGCGCACCATGCGCGAGGCGGGCCTGCGCGCCACGCGTGGGCACGTGATGCCGACCATGCAAGCGATCGCGCTCGGCGGCGGTTCGCTCGTGAACTCGGCGATCTGCGTGCGGCCGCCTGCCTTCGTGTTCGACGAGTGGGCGACGCGCTTCGAGCTCTCGCACACCAGCCGCGCGGAGCTGGATCCGCACTTCGATGCGGTCGAAGCCTTCCTCGGCATCGCGCCTACGCCCGACGCCGTGCAGGGCCGCCGCAACCTGCTGTTCCGCGAGGGCTGCGCGAAGCTCGGCATCCCGTGCGAGCCGATCGCGCGCAACGTGCGCGGCTGCCGCGGCAGCGGCGAGTGCTTCACCGGCTGCCGCGCGCGCGCCAAGCAGTCGATGGACATCTCGTACGTGCCGGCCGCGATCCGGGCGGGCGCGCGCGTGTATACGTCGGTGCGTGCGGAGGAGGTGCTGAGCTCGGGCCGTCGCGTAAGGGGCGTGCGGGGTCGCGTCGTCGCGCCCTTCACCGGCGCAGCGGGCCCAACGCTGACAGTCTCCGCGAAGGCGGTCGTGCTCGCGGCCGGCTGCATGGCAACGCCGTTGCTGCTGCTCGCGAGCGGGCTCGCGAACGCGTCGGGCCAGGTCGGCCGCAACCTCCAGTTCCACCCGGGCGTGGCGGTGATGGGCGTCTTCCCCGAGCGGGTGGATCCGCAGTTCGGCGCCACGCAGGGCATGCAGAGCCTCCACTTCCTGCGCGAGGGCTTCAAGCTCGAGACGCTGTGGGCGCCGCCCGCGGTGCTCGCCGTGCGTCTGCCGGGCGCGGGGCTCGCACTGAAGGAACGCCTCGCCGAGATCCCCTACGCCTCGATCGTGGACGCGATTGCGAGCTGCCATCGCTCGCTCGGCACGGTGCGCCCCCGCCGGCGGGGCTCGCTCGATCCGCTGCTCACGTGGCGGCTCCATCCCGAAGACCTGCCTGTGCTCGGCCGTGCGCTCGAAGTGATCGTGGACGTGCTGTTCGCGGCGGATGCGCGCAAGGTGCTGCCGGGCGTACACGGACTGCCGGACGAGATGGGTCCCGCGGACGCCGCGCTGCTGCGCGGCCGCAGCTATCGGCCCACCGACTTCGTGATGGCCGCGAACCACGCCTTCTGCAGCACGCGCATGCACGGCGCTCCAGGCGATGGCGTCGTGGACGAAGAGGGGCGCTGCCACGATCTCGACAATCTCTATGTCGCCGACACGGGTGTGTTCCCTCGTTGCACATCCGTGAACCCCATGCTCACCGGCATGGCGCTGGCGCATCGCACCGCCGCTGCGCTGCACGATCGGCTCTGAGCCCCCGAAAAGCGTCTCGGCGGTGATGCGCAGCACTTCATTCGAGGGGCTGCCCACCCGATAGGAGGGGGCCCCGTTGTGCAAAGGCGCGTGGGGAGGAGGGCGGATCGGTGCGATTCGCGAAGACACTCGGCGTCGGGTTGGCGGTGCTGCTCACTGCCGCTCCCATGCTGGCCGCCAACAAGCCGCACACGGGCGAGTGCAGGAAGCTGACGCGCCAGATCGCCCGCTACGAGCGCGACGTGAGCTGGGCCGACCAGCGCGACAACGCGCTTTGGGAAGACGCGAGCAAGGATCGTGTGAAGCATCTCGCGACGCGGCGTGCGGATCTGTGCCCGCAGTACCGCCGCAAGAATCCGTTCGCGAAGGCCGCCGACCTGATCGCGGCCGCCGCCAAGGCCGCCGCGCCCTACTTCATCCCGGGGTTCGGCTTCTGAGCTAGGTTGCGGCCTTCCTTCCTCTGGAGGTCGCATGAAGCTCTACGACAGCGCGATGGCGCCGAATCCGCGCCGCGTCCGCATCTTCCTGGCCGAGAAGGGCATCACGGTGCCGGTCGTTGCGATGGACATCGGCAAGGCCGAGAACCGCCAGTCCCCCTTCCTCGCCAAGAACTCACTCGGCGGGCTGCCGGTGCTCGAGCTGGACGACGGCACCTGCATCGCCGAGAGCGTCGCGATCTGCCGCTACTTCGAAGAGACGCAGCCGAATCCGCCGCTGCTGGGCACCGACGCCAAGGACCGCGCCGTCGTCGAGATGTGGCAGCGCCGCATGGAGCTCGAGCTGTTCCGCAACGTGACGGGCTGCTTCCAGAACACGCATGCGTTCTTCAAGGGCCGCATCCCGCAGGTGCCCGAGTACGGCGAGGTGTGCCGGAACGCCGCGCGCGCGCGGCTGGCCTGGCTCGACGGCGAGATGGCGGGGCGCTCGTTCGTGGCGGGCGAGCGCTACACGATCGCTGACATCACCGCGCTCTGCGCGCTCGACTTCGGTCGCGTCGTCGACATTCGCATCGCGCCCGAGCAGCAGAATCTGCTGCGCTGGTACGAATCGGTGTCGTCGCGGCCGAGCGCCAAGGCTTGAGCTAGCCACCCGAACAAGCGTCCCGGTGGAGGCGGCGGATGCGCCGCCTCCACTGCGACAACGCGCCGACCACCACGACCAGTTCAGCGCCGAAGCCGCACGCGGTGGGTGTCTGCTCCCAGTACGGCCAGGCGCGCGTGCACTTCGGGTCGTTGAAGTCGAAGAGCCCGTTCCCATCGTCGTCGACGCCGTTGTCGCACGCCGGATTCTCGGGCGCAGCATCGGGCGACGGACAGCCGCGATCCTGCATGTCGGCGAAGCCGTCTCCGTCGTCATCGACACCGTTGTCGCACGCGAAGCGGAACGCCGTCTCGTCGGAGTCGTTCACGTCGTCGCAGCCGCGATCCTGCGGGAACGCCGCGAAGCCGTCGCCGTCGGCGTCGATCTCGTCGTCGCAGACGGCGAGCCCACGCTCGCTGGTGTCGTTCGGATCGTCGCAGCCGCCGTCGGCGAGATCCGCGCTGCCGTCGCCATCGTCGTCGAGGCCGTTCTGGCACGCCGAGTTCTCGGTTGCGCCGTTCGGATCGCCGCCGCAGGTCGGATCGCCCTGGTCGACGAGCCCGTCGCCTTCGTTGTCGAAGCCGTCTTGGCACTCCGAGACTTCGCTCTGCGCGAGCGGACTCGCGCAGCCCCCGTCGCTCGGGAAGTCGGTGAGTCCGTCGGCGTCGTCGTCCACGCCGTTGTCGCAGACGAGGCTCGCGCTGCGTTCGTCGAGATCGAAGAGGTTCTCACAGCCGGGATCCTGCGGGAACGCCGCTGCGCCGTCGCCGTCGGCGTCGATCGCGTCGTCGCAGATCTCGAGGCCGCGCTCGCTGCGATCGCTCGCGTCGACGCAGCCGGGATCGGCGAGATCGGCGAGGCCGTCGCCATCGTCGTCGACGCCGTTGTCGCACTTCGGCAGCAGCGAGCCGGGACCCCAGCTCGGTTCGCGATCCTCGCCGCTGCTCGTGAAGATGCGCTGCCGCACGCCGTCCGGTTCGCTCCAGAACAGGAAGCTCTGCGCGCCGGAGAGCACACCGACGATGCGCTGACCGTCCGGCGACCACGCCGGATCGCGACCGCTGAACTCATTCGTCGCGGAGGTGACATCGTTTCGCGTCACGATGCTGCCCCCGCTCGGGTCGAGGTCGTCGTAGGTGTGCGCGAGTCCCGGTCCGTCGGGCTTCGCCGCGGGATCGCCGCGGAAGGCGCCAAAGGTGTAGAACACCGTCGTCTCGACGGGCGGGGCCGGCTCCGACACGTCCACCGCCAGCAGCGCGACCTGCTGCACGCCGAAGTTCACGTCGTCGATGAAGCGCTCGAAATAGATTCGTGTGCCGTTCCGGTCCCAGCTCGGACTCGTGTCGGCGGGATCGCTCGTCGCGACGGTGGGTTCGCTCCCGTCGAAGCTGACGACGCGCAGACCCGCGCTCGTCGCGATCGCGAGACGTGCGGCGTCGAGCGACCACGCAGGCTCGCGGCCTTCGAGCGGAACGCCGCTGCCGGGGAAGGTCTCGAGCGGCGTCACGTCGCTGCCGTCCGGCTTGATGGTGTAGATGCGGTACGCGCCGCTGCGATCGCTCGCGAACGCGATGCGCGTTCCGTCCGGCGACACCGCCGGCTCGACGTCGTGCGCCGCGTCGTTCGTGAGGTTCGATTCGAATGCGCCGTCGAGCTCCGAGACGTAGATCTCGTCGTTGCCGTTGCGGCTTCTGGTGAAGGCGACGAAACCAGGCGGCCGCTCGCGCGCTTCGATATCGGCGACACTGATCGGAGCGGCGAGAACCGACACGTCTTGCGCCGCGGGACGGAATCCATACCCGGCGCGATCGGCGGTGAGCGCGTAGGTCTGCAACACCGGTACCGCGAGGTGATAGCGGCCGTCTGCATCGGTCACGGCCTGCACCGACGAGCCCGGAGCCTCCGCGCGCACCGTGACGCCCGAGAGCGGCTCGGGAGCGCCGAACCCGGCCACCGTGACCACGCGACCCGAGAGTTGCACGGTGCCCTTGGCACCGAAGAGGTTCACGTTGGCGGCGCTGCCCGTGAGCGCGGGCACGACGCGGAAGTCGAAGCTGACCCCGGCGCCCGGGACCGAGACGAGATTCACGCCCCAGACTACGCCGTTCGGCAGGCCGGAGAACGCGTACTCGCCTCGAGCGTCGGTCGTGGTCGTGCGATTGACGCCGCCGCCGCTGATCCGGATGACGGCACCGACACCGGGACTGAACACGTCGGTCCCGCTCGATAGATCGACCACGCGAACCGTTCCACTGACACTGCCGAGAGCCTGCGTCGCCGTGCCGGGCTTCCAGTCGAGCGCGAACTTACGGCGGCCGGACTGGCCGGGCACGCGCTGCACTTCGCAGCCGCCCGCGTCGCTGAGGCCGAGTTCGAAGTCCAGGTCGGTGAACGCGAACTCTCTGCCGTCGGGTGACCAGACGACCTGTCCGTTGTAGTTCCCGTTCCCGGGGAAGAAGTAGGTCGCCGCGCGCAGCCGCGGCCGCTGCCGGTCGAAGACGATCGGGCCGGGACCGCTAGTCACACTCGCGACGAAGATGCTGTAGAGGTCGCGGATCGTGATCGGGTGGCGATCCCCGAGGAAGAGCGCGAAAGCGATCTTTTCTCCGTTCGGCGAGTAGCGGGGGCTGATGACGCCCGGCGTGTCGAAGAGCACACGCGCGTTGCTGCCGTCACCGCGAACCGACGAGATCTCCCGTTGGCCGAACGATCGCAGGAATGTGTAGCAGGCGGGCCCCGAACAGCCGGAACCGTGCAGCAGCGGGGAAACGTCCTCGAGTGTCCCGTCCGCGACGCGCACGAGATCCGTGCCGTCGCGCCGCACCGCGTAGATGCCCGGAGCGCCAACGCTGCCCGGGGTGTTCGCAGGCGTCGCGTTGTCGAACGCGATCCACTGGCCATCGGGCGTCCAGCGTGGCGCGCCCGCCGACACCGCCTCCGAGCCGGCGCCGGTCAGCCGCCGGCGGCCGGTACCGTCGGCGTTCATCACGAAGATGCCTTGTTGCCCGAAGCCGCTGCCATCGTCCACATAGGCGATCTCAGCGCCGTTCGGGGACCAGCGCGCAAGGTACCCGCCGCTCAGGGTGCCGGTGCTGGAGTCCGAGATCTGCACGAAGGTCTGGGCCGGCGTGTTCACTGCGAGGAGATCCATCTCGAAGTTCGTGTCGTCCCCGAAGAGCAGCTTCCCGCTCGCGACGCCGACCGTCCCGCATACGATGAAGGTCTGCGTCGCGGTGTCGGTCTCGCCGTCGTCGTCGGTCACGGTGAGGCTCGCCGTGTACTCGCCCGGCTCGGTGTAGACGTGCGTGGGGCTCGTGTCGGTCGATGTCTCGCCGTCGCCGAAATCCCAGTCGTGCGAGACGATCGTTCCGTCGACGTCGGTGCTCTGATTCACGAAGGCGGCCAGCTGGCCGGCACGCGGATTCGCGGGCGGCGTGAAGGACGCCACCGGCGGGATCGGCGGCGGAACGACCACCACGACGCTGCGCGTCGCCGAGCCGGTAGCGCCGTCGTCGTCGGTGACGGTGAGGCTCACGGTGTACGTGCCGATCGCGGCGTAGACGTGCTCCGGGTTGCGATCGGTCGAGACGCCTCCGTCGCCGAAGTCCCAGCTCCACGCCACCACCGTCCCGTCCGTGTCGGAGCTGGTGTCGGTGAAGCCTGCCGCGATACCGGCGTAGGGAGTCGCGGGCGGCGTGAACACCGCCGCGGGATCCTCGTTCGTCACCGAGCACGCGTCGTCCGCGTCGTTCGGCAGGGGGTTCGACGGAGGGATCGGTCTCTCGACGCCGCCCAGCAGGCCGAAGTGGTTGGTCGCGTTCGTGCCGAGCTCGACGGTGTCGAACTCGAACGCGGCGGCGGCCGTCAGCGCGATCGCGCTCGGGGCGAAGGTGTCGTAGAGCAGCGCCGACGCGCCCGGATCCGTGAAGAACTGCTTGTAGACGATGCCGAAGACATCGCCGCAGGGGCTGAAGCCCCACTTCGCGCTCGGGTGATTCAGGTCGCGGCGAGCGGCGACGCCGGTGCGCACGTTGACGAGCGTCTGCGCAAACGCGTCGGGGCTCGTGCCGGTGCGCCGCGAGTAGACGAAGCGCGTCGCGTCCGGTCCCCAGCCCCATCCTGCGATCTCGGGTCTCACCGGCGCTGCGAAGTTCTCGCCGAGATCGACGTTCAGGTCGGTCGGCAGCGTCCCGACCACGAACGTCTCCGCATGGAGGGCACGCGTCGGGATGTCCACGACGTTGATCGTGATCTCGTTCCCGTTGCGCCCGCCAGCGAAGAGGTAGGAGCTGCCGTCGTCGCTGAAGCGGTGGCGCGCTTCGCCGGTCCACCTGAGGCCGTTCTGGTTCCAGATCTCGACCGCGCCGCCCTGCGCCGCGAGATCCCAAAGTTTGAAGTACTGCAGCGAGTTCGAGTCCTGGGAGCTGGTGGCGAGCCGGTCGCCGTCGGGGCTCCACATGAAATTGCCAGCGGCGAGGCCAGTGATCAGGAGGCGCCGGGGCGACTTGAGATAGACGTTCCACGAAGCGCCCGCCTGGTTGCCTTGCCGCTCCAGCCCGTACTTGCGGCCGGGCGAATCGATGAGGCCGTCCGCGACATCGATGCCCCTGGCCGGCCGCACGCCCGGGTCGGGCAAGAGGTACAGGCCGGTCGCCCCGCAGTTGCAGTCCGTCCCGTCCACGCCCGCGAACGCGCGCGGCGCGATCGCCGCGCCGAGCAGCAACGCGAGCGCGAAGAGAGCTTGCAGGGTCCAGTCGGAGCGGCGAATCAGCATGGGGTTCCTCTCGGTGAGAAGTGGCGCGAGGCGTCGGCCTCGGCGTAGATCGTTGTGTCGATTGCGGCGCATCGGAGCTTGGAATTGCTTCACCGCACGGCGCCTTCGCGTTGCAGGCGCGCGAGCTTCGCGGCGGCGACGTCGAGCACGCCCGCCACCGATTCGATCGGGATGCCGAGGTCCGCGGCGATCTCGCTGGCGTCGGCGCCGCGACCGGCGAGGCGCAGCGCATCGGCATGCAGCGGCGCGAGAAGCGCGAGCAGGCTGCTCGCGTCGTCGGGGCGACTTCCGTCGGTCTCGCTCATGATTCCATATTGCAAGCGCGCGCCGGACTCGTCGTGAGTCCCCCCACCTCCATGCCGGCGCGATCGCTAGATTCGCGCGATGGAACCCCGATCGATCACCGCACGCTGGCCGCTGATGGGTCGCGGCGAGGAGCTGGCCTTCCTCGAACGGGCCATCGGCAGTGGCGCGGGTGGCGTCGTGATCGCGGGCGAAGCCGGCGTCGGGAAGAGTCGCCTCGCCGCCGATTTCGCCCTGGGCTACGGCGACCGCCCGATCGTGCGGGTCGCCGCGTCGGCGAGCCTGCAGGGTGTGCCGCTCGGCGCGTTCGCAGCGACGCTGCCGCCCGGGCTCTCGCGCACGCCGCGCCAGCCGGCGGAAGCGCTGCGACTCGTCGCGGATCATCTGGTTTCGCGTGCGGCCGCGCCGCCGCTCCTCTGGGTCGACGACGCGCAGCTCCTCGACGAACTCTCGGCGGGCCTCGTGCTGCAGCTGGCCGTTGGGAGGCGCGCCTTCCTCGTGGTGACGCTCCGAATTGGCGAGGAGTGTCCGGATGCCGTGCGCCGCCTGTGGCGTGACGGGCACGCGCAGCGACTCGAAATCCAACCGCTCGGCCCGGCTGACACCGGAGAGTTACTCGCCGGCGCGCTCGGCGGCCCCGTCGACGGCGGTACGCGGCAGCGGATGTGGAACGCGAGCCGCGGCAATCTGCTCTACCTGCGCGAGCTCGTCCGGATCGGTCTCGAGTCGGGTGCGCTCGCGTTGCGCGGCGAGCTGTGGATCTGGCGGGGTGCGCTGCGCGTGTCGGCCGCGCTCCACGAGTTGATCGCCGAGCGACTCACGGGTCTCGACGCAGCGTCGTATGCCGCGCTCGAAGTGATCGCTTTCGCCGAGCCGGTCGCAGCACGCGTCGCCGACGATCTCGGGATCGTGCCCCGGCTCGCCGCGCTCGAGCGCGCGGGCCTCGTGCAGCGCGATGCGGATGCAATCGTCCGGCTCTCGCATCCGCTCTTCGGACAGGTGCTGCGCGCTGGCGTCGGCCCGCTGCGCGCAGCCGAACTCGAGCGCGCCCACGCCGTCGCGCTTGCGAGTACCGGAGCGGACTTGCTGCGCCTTGCGATTGCGCAAGCGGATGGCGTCGTCGACGCGGATCCCGCGCTTCTGCTCGAAGCGACGGTGCGCGCCCGCGCACTCGCCGATCCCGAACTCTCGACGCGGCTCGCGCGCGCCGCGCTCGAGGCGGATGGCGGCGCGCCCGCGGTGATCGCGCTCGCCGAGTGTCTGTTCTGGGAGCAGCGGCACGAAGACGTGCTCGCGCTGATCGACGAGCGCCAGCTCGATCGACTGGATCAGCCGGCGCGCGCTCTCGCGCTGCTGCACCGCGCGTCCTCGCTCTACTGGGGATTCGGCCGCGAAGCCGAGGCGGTCGCGGATCTGTGTCGCGCCGAGGAACTGGGGCGCGGTGACGGGCGGGGTGAGGAAGCCGCCGGACAGCGTTCGATGATTCTCTCGAACGCGGCGCGCCCGCTCGAGGCGATCGAAACCGCGCGCCGGATCCTCGACGATCCCGCGTCCTGCGATCGCGCGCGGGTGTACTCGTTGTCCGGTATCACGATCGGACTCGCCGTCGCGGGACGCTTCGACGAAGCGCTCGCCGAGGCCGTGCGCGGCGCGCCGCTCGCGATGCAGATGCGCGAGGAGATGCCCGCGACGGGCGGTGGCATCCTGATCGGGAGCTGCATCGCGTGGTTTCTGACCGGCCAATTCGACGTGCTCGAGCAGATCGTCGGCGGGCTGTACCAGCGCAGCGCCGATCTCGGCGATCCCTTCCTCGGTGTCTGGGCCCACTTTCTCGCACGCAACGACTTGATGCGCGGACGCCTCGCCGATGCAGACCGCCGCGCGTCCGAGTCCGTCGCACTATTGCGTCTCCACGATCCGGGGCTCGTGCTCCCGTGGGCGCTCGCCGTGCTCGCGGAAGCGGCGGCGCAACGCGGCGACGCCGAGCGCGCGCGCGCGACCGTGCTCGAACTCGATCGGCAGCCCTGTCGGATGGCGTCGTGCGACGCGGATCTCGAGATCGCGCGCGCCTGGGTCGAGGCGACGACGGGCGACCTCGCGG
Organism: Deltaproteobacteria bacterium; assembly: GCA_031396445.1. Classification (GTDB taxonomy): domain Bacteria; phylum Myxococcota_A; class UBA9160; order UBA9160; family PR03; genus PR03. Next base: position 16,671 of record JANNKU010000021.1, read on the forward strand.
CTGCGCGCCGGCGCGCGAGCGGGGTCGCTCGCGCACTCTGCGACGCCGGACTGCGCGGCCTCGGCGCCTTCGCGATCCACGAGCTCGCACGGTTCGGCGATCCTGCCGGAGCGGCTGCGCTACTGCCGGAGGTCGAGGAGCGCGTCGCGGGGCCGCTCGCCGCCGCATGGGCGCAGCATGTCCGTGCGCTGGCCGCATCCGACGCGGCGCACCTCGAAGCGGCGGGAGACGCGCTCTTCTCGGTCGGATCTTTGCTCGACGCTGCCGAGTGTTCCGCGAGCGCAGCGACGCTGCATCGCGACGCCGGCCGGCGCGACGCCGCACGGCGTACCTCCGCGCGCGCCCTCGAACTCGCGCGGCAATGCGGCGAGCCGCGCACGCCGGCGCTCGCGGCGCTGCGCACCGACGCCGCGTCGTCGCTCAGTCCGCGCGAAGTGCAGATCGCGCGACTCGCCGCGCGTGGCGCGACGCGGCGCGCGATCGCCGAGGAACTCGGCCTCTCGGTGCGGACCGTCGGCAATCACCTGAATCACATCTACGCGAAGCTCGAGGTGGCGGATCGCGCGTCGCTCGCGGCGCTGCTCGCGGAAGCGCCCGCGCCGCATCGTGAGGATCGCTCGGAGCAGACCGGCTGAGCGCTGCGGCACGCGCCCGCTGCACGCAGCGAATGCAGCACCACACAGGAGCGGATCCAGCGGGCAAGTCGATGCACTGCTCCCCGCGCTAGGATCGCCTGGCGCTCGACATCTGCGACGAAGGAGCTTCTGATGAAGGCAATCTGGAAAGGTCACGTACTCGCCGAGAGCGACGAAACCCGAGTCGTCGAGGGCAATCACTACTTCCCGCCGGCGAGTCTGCGCGCCGCGTGTTTCGAAGACAGCGCCACGCACACGACGTGTTCGTGGAAGGGTGTCGCGAGCTACAAGACCGTCGTCGTCGAGGGTCAGCGCAACGCCGACGCGGCGTGGTACTACCCGGACCCCAAGTCCGCTGCCGACGAGATTCGCGGCTGGTATGCGTTCTGGCGTGGTGTCGTGGTGGAGCCGTAGCGCGGTGCGAAGCGTCCGCGTCGTGTTGGGCGTCGTGGCTGCGCTGCTGCTCGTCGGTGTCGCGACCTTCGTCGCAGGCGAGCAGACCGAGGTGGCTCGTCTCCGCACCTTCGATGCACGGAGCGTCGTTCACGAGACCAAGCTCTGGGTCGTAGACCAGCCGGATGGCGCGTGGGTGCGCGTCGCCCGGCCCGAACGGCAGTGGTTCCAGCGCCTTCGCAAGAATCCCGAGATCGAAGTGATTCGCAATGGCGCGGCGCCACGGAAGCTTCGCGCCACGCCGGATCTGTCGACCGACACGAAGCTGCGCATCGACCGCGCGTTCCGCGAGAAGTATGGGATCGTCGATTGGTGGTACGGCGTCGTGCTGCGCAGCAATCCGATTCCGGTCCGACTCGAAGCGGCGCCGCCCGCGTGAGCGCCACCGCGCCGCTCGAGTTCTGGTTCGAGTTTGCGAGCACCTACTCGTATCCCGCCGCGCTGCGCGTCGAGGCAGCCGCGCGCGAGGCGGGCGTCCCGCTCGCGTGGAGACCCTTCTTGCTCGGCCCGATCTTCCGCGCGCAGGGCTGGAACGATTCGCCGTTCAACCTCTACGCGGCGAAGGGCCGCTACATGTGGCGCGATCTCGAACGCGTCTGTGCGGAACTCGGCGTGCCGTTCCGCCAACCGTCGGCGTTCCCACGCAACGGATTGCTTGCAGCACGCGTTGCGTGCCGCTTCGCCGACGCGCTCTGGTGTCCAGACTTCGTGCGCGCCGTCTACCGCGCGAACTTCGCCGACGATCGCGACATCGCCGACCCCGGTGTCGTGGCAGCGTGTCTGGAAATCGCTGGCGAGTCCGCGAGCGCGCGGATCGAGGAAGCGCAGTCTTCCGCGGGCAAGGAGCAGCTGCGCGCGCAGAACGAGCGCGCGGTGGAGCTCGGCATCTTCGGCGCGCCGAGTTTTTGCGTCGGCGGCGAACTGTTCTGGGGCAACGATCGCCTCGAGGCCGCGCTCGCGTTCTGGCGCGCGACGGCAGGGGCGGGCGCATGATGGGGATCGAGAGCGCCGGCGCGCTCGTCTCGCTGCTGCTGGTTCCTCATTGGGCTGGCTGACGCGCGGCGCGGCGCTGCTCGCGGTGATGTTCGCATGTGCAGGAGGAACGACGGTGACGCAGCAATCGACGACGGCACGTTCTCTAGCGCCGTGTCCGAATCGTCCGAACTGTGTGTCGAGCTTGGCCGATGACGCCGCGCATCGCGTCGAACCGTTCGCGCTGCGCGTCCCGGTGGCGGACGCATGGTCGCAGCTCCACGACGCGGTGGCTGCGTTGCCGCGCACGCGCATCGTTGAAAGTGGCGACGGTTATCTGCGCGCCGAAGCGACGAGTCGGCTCTTTCGCTTCGTCGACGACCTCGAAGTGCTGCACGTGCCCGGCAGCGCGCGCATCGACGTGCGCTCGGCGTCGCGCGTCGGCTACTCGGATGTCGGCGTGAATCGCGCGCGTGTCGAGTCGCTGCGCGAGGCATTGCGCAGCGCCGGCCTGGTCGAGTGAGCGCACGCGGTCACTCGATCTCGAACTCCAGCACGATCGGGTCGAAACGGCGCGGCGGCACTGCGCCGCTGCGCTCGTAGTCGCGATCGCCGTGTCGCGCGCGCACCGAGAATGGAGCGGACGAGGTGGTGCCGCACGGCTCTGCGTTCTCGACGCCGATCCGATAGCGGCCCGGCGGCGGCCTTTCGAACACGATCGTCTCGATGCGCGGCGCCGGATCTTTGCAGGTGCGATCGCGATCGAGCGCGCCGCCGCTGCGCGACGGTGTGTTCGCGTAGTAGACGGTCTCTTGCAGCGGATCGCTGACGTAGAGATCGAGGTCGGCGTTCGCATCGAAGGCGAGTCGCACGACGAGTGCGCCGTCGGGGATTGCAGTCGTCACGTTGCGCAGTTGCGCGGCGAGTGATTGCGGCGGTGCGACGCGCGTACATGCGCCACCGATCACGACGACGCACGCCAGGGCGCACGCCAGCGCGGGGCGCGCGGCGCTTCGGACGATAGACTCGCGACTTCCCGGATCTCTCATCGGTGGGGGGCAGCATGAAGGACCGACGACTCGGCCGCACGGGCCTGCGCGTTCCCGAGATCGGACTCGGCACGATGACCTTCGGCACGATGGCCGATGAAGGCCAGAGCCTCGCGATTCTCGACAAGGCCTTCGACGCTGGGCTCTACTTCATGGATCTCGCCGAGGTGTACCCGGTGCCGCCCGATCCGCAGTGGGCGACGCGCACCGAACAGATCGTCGGCAAGTGGATGCAGGGGCGCCGACGCGATTCGCTGTTGCTCGCCACCAAGGTCGCTGGCCCCAGCGGCGGTTGGTTCCAGGCGCCGGTGCGCAACGGTCACACTGCGCTCGATCGCCACTCGATCGAGCGGGCCTGCGAAGACAGCCTGCGCCGCCTCGGCACCGACTACATCGATCTCTACCAGACGCACTGGCCGGATCCCGGCCTTCCGTACGAAGAGACGATGGAAGCGCTCTCGCGGCTCGTCGATGACGGCAAGGTGCGCGCCATCGGTTGCAGCAACGAGAGCGCCTATGGATTGACGAAGAGTTTGTGGACGTCGGACAAGCACGGCCTCGCGCGCCACGAGACGATCCAGAACAACTTTTCGCTGCTGAATCGCCGCTTCGAAGACGAACTCGCCGAAGTGTGTCGCCGCGAGCAGGTGAGCCTGCTGGCCTACAGCCCGCTCGCCGGTGGTGTTCTATCCGGCAAGTATCGAGGCGGTGCGCGGCCGAAGCCGGCGCGCTTCACCTGGTACGAGGAGCATTCACCGCGCACCAAGATGATGACGTCGCGCTTCCTGAACGAGCGCACACTCGCGGCGACCGAGCGTTTCGAGAAGGTGGCGGCGGAGTGCGGCATGTCGCTCGTGACGTTCTCGATCGCCTGGACGCTCACGCGCGATTTCCTCGGCTCGACACTGATCGGCGCCACCCACCCCGATCAGCTCGACGATCTGCTAACCGCCGCCGATGCGAAGATCCCGCCCGAAGCGCTCGTCGCGGTGGACAAGATCTCGCGGGAGATTCGCTATCCGATGGGCTAGGGCGATGGCGATTGCCGCAGCTCTCGTTGCGTTCCACGCAACGGGCTGCGGTGAGCGATCGCGCCACTACCACGCGCGCGGCGTCGTCGAAGACGTGCAGCCCGAGATCGGCCAGGTGCTGATCGCGCACGAAGACATCGAGGGCCTCATGCCCGCGATGACGATGAACTTCGACGTGCCCGACAAAGCGCTGCTCGCGCGGCTCGAGCACGGCCAGGCGATCGACTTCGAGGTCGAGTTCACCGGCAAGGCATATCGCGTGACGGAGGCGACGGTGCGCGAAACCGGCGTCGCGACGACGGCCGGCGGTCAGCTCGGCGCCATCAAACCGGTCGATGATCCGGCGCCGCCGTTTCGCTTGACCGATCAAGATGGCAACCCGCGCGCGCTCGAAGATTTCCGCGGACAGATCGTGCTGCTCGATTTCATCTTCACGCGTTGCCCGGGCCCGTGTCCGATCCTGACTGGACTGCACGCGAAGCTGCAGCGCGAACTCTCGCCGGAGTTGCGTGCGCGCACGCGTCTCGTCTCGATCACACTCGACCCGCTGCGCGATACGCCCGCCGTGCTGCGCGAATACGCACAGAAGCGTGGCGTCGATTTCGCGAACTGGTCGTTCCTCACCGGCGCGTCCGACGAAGTGGACGCCGTGCTGAAAAGTTACGGTGTCGGCTCGATGCGAACGCCGGATGGACAGATCGAGCACGTCGTCGTCACGTTCTTGATCGACGGCAATGGCCAGATCGCGCGCCGCTACCTCGGTCTCGACGGCCACGACCCGAAGGAGCTGCTGCGCGACATCACGCGCCTGGTCGCGCCGTGAGCGCAATGCAACTCGAGCCGGGTCATGTGACGCGCATGGAACCCAAGCTCGTCACGGTGCTGCGCGAGGGTTACTCGCGGCAGCAGTTCGGGCGCGATGTCGTCGCTGGCGTCGTCGTCGGAATCGTGGCGCTGCCGCTCGCGATCGCACTGGCGATCGCGTCGGGCGTGAAGCCCGAGCAGGGCCTCTACACCGCCATCATCGCGGGCTTCCTGATCTCGGCGCTCGGCGGCTCGCGCGTGCAGATCGGCGGCCCGACGGGCGCCTTCATCGTGCTCGTCTACGGCATCGTGCAGAGTCACGGCGTCGGCGGTCTCGCGATCGCGACGATGATGGCCGGCGCGATGCTGATCGTGATGGGCTTCGCGCGACTCGGCTCGGTGATCCAATTCGTGCCGTATCCGGTGACGGTGGGGTTCACGTCGGGAATCGCGCTGCTGATCGCCGCTTCGCAGGGTCGCGACTTCTTCGGGCTGCAGATGGATGCCGTGCCGGCGGAGTTCATCGCGAAGATCGCCGCCTATGCGCAGCATTTCGAGAGTTGGAACCCGTGGGCCGTCGGGTTGGCGCTGGGTTCCATCGCGGTCGTGCAGCTTTGGCCCCGCATCACGCACCGGATCCCCGGAATGCTGGTGGCGCTGATCGCGGCGACCGTGTTGGTGAAGCTGGCAGATCTTCCCGTCGACACGATCGCGACGCGTTTTGGTGGCGTTCCCACGGGACTGCCTTCGCCGAGCATCCCCAGCTTCGACTGGGCCGACATCCGCGAGCTGTCGTCGTCCGCACTCGCGATCGCGCTGCTCGCTGCGATCGAGTCGCTGCTCTCGGCCGTCGTTGCGGATGGCATGCTCGGGACGCGTCACCGGCCGAACATGGAGCTGGTTGCGCAAGGCGTCGCGAATCTGGTGTCGCCGATCTTCGGCGGCTTGCCCGCCACCGGCGCGATCGCCCGTACCGCGACCAACATCAAGAGCGGCGGGCGCACGCCGGTGGCGGGCATCGTCCACGCGCTGACGTTGCTCGCGATCCTGCTCTTCTTCGGCGACTGGGCCGCGCTGATCCCGATTCCCGCGCTGGCCGGCATTCTGCTGGTGGTCGCGTTCAACATGAGCGAGTGGCGCCACTTCGTTCGGCTCTTCTCGATGCCACGCAGCGATGTGTTGGTACTGCTGACGACGTTCTTCCTCACCGTGGTGGTGGATCTGGTCGTCGCGTTGCAAGCCGGCATCGTGCTCGCGGCGCTGCTCTTCATGCGCCGAATGGCGACGCTCTCGCAAGGGTCGTACGTGACGAAGATGCTCTCGGAAGACGAGGACGGCGACGATCCGCTCGCGATCGCAACGCGCACCGTGCCGGCTGGCGTCGAAGTCTTCGAAGTGCAGGGCGCGCTCTTCTTTGGCGCTGCTTCGAAATTCCGCGAGTCGATCAACCAGGTGGAGTCGCCGCCGCGGGTGTTGATCATCCGGCTGCGCAACGTGCCCGCGATCGACGCCAGCGGATTGCACGAGCTGGAGTTGCTGCACGCTGATGGCGCCCGACGCGGCACCACGCTCGTACTGTCGGGCGTCCACGCGCAGCCGCTCGTTGCGCTCGAACGCAGTGGTCTGCTCGATCGCTTCGGCGAAGCCAACGTCTGCCCCGACATCGACACCGCTCTCGGTCGAGCGGAGGCGCTGCTCGTCAGCGCGAGCAAGCCGCCGGTGGTTGGCGCATAGAGATTGCTAAGTGGTGCTGGGATGCGGCGCGACCGCGCTCACGCGTCGCGAGCGCTGCATCAACGCACGGAAGCGTTGCGCGATCGGAAGGCGCTGCCAGCTGCGACCGCTGTCGAGACGCGGCAGGAAGGGCTCGGCCGCCGACACCGGCAGCGCTACGAACTCGATCGGCCGCGCCGGCCGATCCGAGCGGCAGAGCGGACACAATCCCGACGGCCCCTTCACGAACATGCGGTGGCCGCAGCGATCGCAGTGCTGCGCCTCGTGTCGGGCGAGGGCTCGGATCAGGAACGCGCTCGAGATTTCGTTGTGCGGCATCAGTGTCGCCTCCGCAGCGGGATCGCAGCTCGACCGTTCGTGGCCCGAGCCCGCGGCGGGGTGACGACCTGCGCACCCGCCGCGTAGGCAAGTGGCGTCGCAATGGCGCGAAAGCGCGCGCTACTTCAGACGGCGGAGCGACGCGGCATCACGACGAGCGCGCGCAGTCGCGTCAGCACGCCCGCGCGCTCGGCGTCGCGCGCGGCGGATTCGAGGCGAAGTTGCTCGCTCTCCCGGCCGCGCCGCTCGGCGCGACGCAGCGCCTCTGCGATGTCGAACGAAGCGATCATTCCGTAGCGATCTGTCTGGTATCGACTCACCGAACCTCTCCTCTGCTCGCCCCCCTCGGCTTGCGAACGTAGAATGCCCTCTATCGGGCGAGATGACAGCCCTTCATCTCGAGTTTCCGGATCGCTCGACGAGGTTCCCCGCGCGAAATGTGCTGGGCATCCGCGAAGAAGCTGTGGAACGCTGCGCATTCCCCCATCGAGGAGTACCGCTGTGATCAAGCTCTACGGAGTCTCGCTGTCCCGCGCGTCGCGCTGCCTTTGGATGCTCGAGGAGCTGGGCGTGCCCTACGAGAACGTCCCGACGCATTTCGCGAGCGGCGCGAGCGACCCCGAGTACAAGAAACTCAATCCCAACGGCCGCATTCCGCTGCTCGACGACGACGGGCTGCTGATCTTCGAGTCGATGGCGATCAATCTCCATCTCGCCGACAAAGATCGCAGCGGGCTCGCTCCGCGCGATGCCGCCGAGCGCGCACACATCGTGCAGTGGAGCTTCTGGGGCATGACCGAGGTCGAGCCCGGCCTGATCGACGCGTTCTTGCACCGCGTGATGTTCCCGGCCGATAAGCGCATCCCCGAAGTCGCCGCCGCCGGCGAAGCGAAACTCGCGCGACCGCTTGCCGTCCTCGACGCCGAACTCGGCAAGCGAAGCTGGCTGGTCGGCGACCGCTTCACCGTCGCCGACCTGAACGTCGCCTCCATCCTGATGATCGCCCCGGTCTCCCAGGTAGACCTCGCCAGATACCCCAACGTCCAGCGCTGGCTCACCGCCTGCACCACCCGCCCCGCCGCCCAACGAGCCCGTGCCATCACCTGATCGCAACCGGGCGTCAACTTATTCCGGCGTCAACTTATTCGGGGGTTTGGGGCGGGCTGGCGCGCGTCGGCGCTAAGTGAGATCGCAGGATCCGCCGAAGAGGGCGGCGATGAGCGGTCTGGTCGTCGATGTCGTCTTCCGCGAACGGGTCCTCGCAACGGTCCCGTTCGATCGCCCCACGCTGCGGGTCGGCCGCATGCCGGAAAACGATCTCGTGATCGACAACCTCGGCGTGAGTCGCTTCCACGCGCGGCTTCACCTCGACGATCGCCGCGTGTTTCTCGAGGACGCCGGCTCGGAGAACGGCTGCCAGGTGAATGGCGAGCGGCTCACGGGCCGCCGCGAGATCGCCCCCGGCGACCGCATCACGATCGGAAAACACGAAGTGCGCGTGCGCAGCGCGTCACCGGCCGACGCGGCCGAACGCAAGCCCGTCCAGCGCAAGAGCGACGGCTTCGACGGCGCGCGCACGTACCTGGTCGGCATGAACGAGGGTGCGCCGCGCGATCCGCTCGCATCGCCTCCGCTGCTTCCTTCCGCAGCGCCAGAAAAGGAAATCGCCCCGATGACTGAGAAGCGCTCGGCACCCGTTTCCACTCCCATCGAGTCGTCGCCGCGTTCGGCTTCGGGCGACTTCGACTTCGATTTCGTCGGCTCGCTCGCCGATGAGCCGACGCTCGCAACGGAGCTTCCGCCGGAAGCCGCGGCCGCGTCGCCGCTGCACGCGGGCTTCATCGTGCAGCACCAGGACAAGCTCGAGCGCATCGTCGCGTGGAAGGGCGAGCAGGTCGTCGCCGGCCGCGCCGCGGATTGCGACGTGGTGCTCGGGATCGACGAAGTCTCGCGCCGCCACGCGCGCTTCGAGCGCGCCGGCGATCGCTTCGAGGTCTGCGATCTCGGCTCGGTGAACGGCACCTTCGTGAATGGACGCCGCGTCGAGCGGCAGGTGCTGCACGCGGACGACGTGATCCAGATCGAGGACTTCAAGCTCACCTTCGTGCTCGATCGCCAGCCGATCGAAGAGATGTGCGCGCCGCCGCCGGCCGCGCCCGCTCCGCAAGACGCCGCCGCCTTCGGGATGACGATGCTGCAGGAGCAGATGCCGCATCGACCGGGCTTCACGGAGATTCTCGCGCGGCCTGGGCCGGGCGAGGCGCGGGCGCCGCTCGCGAGCGACACCGCGGTCGAAGCGGTGGCGCTGCTCGAGGGAGATCTCTTTCCCGACGATCTCGACGAAGTCGTCGCGCTCGCCGACGAGGGCGAGCCCGAGAAGCCCGAAGCGCCGGTCGCTGCGCCGCTGCGCGCTTCGTCGCGCGCGACCTCCGTGCAGGAACTCGGAGCGGTGTCGCTCTCGAAGTTGCCCGAGCTGGTCTTCGAGCTGCGCGTACGCGTAGAGCTGTTGCCGCCCGCATTGCGAGAAGCCTTCGAAGCGGCGGGCGCGAGCGCATTGGTGCTGCCCGCGGAGCTACGCATCAAGGCGTAGAGAGTCGCTACGAAGACTCCGCGAGCTCCGCCGCCGGCAGCTCGATCCGACAGCAGGTGCCGCGGCCCGGCGCCGAGTCGATCGTCAATGCGCCGCCGTGCTTGCGAACGATCTGGTACGCGATCGAGAGCCCGAGCCCGGTGCCTTCGCCGACGACCTTGGTCGTGAAGAACGGGTCGAAGATGTGGCTGAGCAGTGCGGGCGGGATGCCGCAGCCATCGTCCTCGACGCGCACCACGACGCGATCTCCTTCGTGCGCAGTAGCGATGCGGATCGCCTGTTGCTCCGTCACTGCCTGCGACGCGTTCAACACCAGGTTGAGGAACACCTGCTTCAGCTCCTGCGAATCGCCCAGCACCGGCGGGATGTCGCCGTAGTCGCGCTCGATCATGCCGCCGTACTTGAGTTGCGGCGCCGCGACGCGCAGCACCGCGTCGAGCAGCGGATTCAGCTCGACCACCTCCCGCGGTCCACCGCCGGCGTGCGAGAAGCTCTTCACGTCACGCACGATCCCCGCGACGCGCTCTACACCATCTAGCGATTCATCCACCAACTCATCGCCTTCGCGCAGCGCCGCACGCAGCGCCTCCGCGTCCTGCTTCTGCTCCGCGATGCCGGCGAGCAGTGCGCGCAGCGAGCCGAGGTTCGCGCGCACATACGCGATCGGGTTGTTGATCTCGTGGGCGATGCCAGCGGCGAGCTGGCCGACTGCGGCGAGACGCCCCGACGTGATCAGCCGGCTGCGCAGGCTCGAGATCTCGCGCAGATCGCGCGCCACCAGCACCAGCCCGATCGGCTCGTGCTGCTTGTCGCGCAGCACCGCAGTCGAGACGGAGACCGGGAGCGGACCGACGAGCGACGCCAGCGCGCATTCCTGCTCACGCAGTGCGCGATCCAGCACGAGCTGCGTTTCGGGCAGCAGCTCCGCCATCGCGCGGCCTTCGAGCGCGCGCGCTTCGACGCCGACGAGCCGCGCCATGCCCTCGTTCACCGAGCGGATGCGGCCGTCGAGACGCAGTAATGCGACGCCATCTGGCAAGATCTCCAGGATCTCGGACGCGAATGCGCCGGGTACCAGCAACGAGTAGCCGTGGCGATAGAACCCCCACGCGATCGTGGCGCCGAGGAACGCGAACGAGGTGGTGCCGAGTCGCGGCGGCTGATAGCCGAAGAGCGGCAGCAAGCCGTCGGTCGCCGAGGCGACGACGAGGGGCACGCCGATGCCGACCATCAGCCAACGCGCCTGCCGGCGTTCGCCGGGTGACGTCGATCCGCGTATCTCGCGGAAGCCGAGCACGAGCGCCGCCGAGAGACAGCTCACGGTGAAGACGTAGAAGGGCAAGTAGGCGGCGCCGAAGCGATAGCCCCATCCCCAGCTCGTGCGCACCGCGGCCTCGTGCATCCACGGCGTCGTGAGATCGATCGCGAAGAAGAGCAGCGACACCGCGTAGAGTCCGGGCAGCACGCGCCAGAGACGGCGCTGCGGCTGGCCCGTCAATTCGAAGAAGAGATGCAGCGCGATCGGCCCGATCGCGATCCAGCCGAGCGACGAGAGCCGGATCAGCTGCAGCACCGTTCCGGGATCGTCCGCGGTGTTCCACACGACTTCAAAGAACGCCCAGAACGCCGCGCCGGTAGTCAGCACCGCGCCGATGCGATTCGCGCGATGACCTTCGCCGCGCGCGACGATTGCCACCGTGAGCATCGCCGAGGAGATGCACGCGAAGAGCGGCAGCAGCAGATAGACGTGCACGACACCCCCGTGCCCGAATCGGCCGATGCGACGGACCGCTTGACGCAAACGCGCAGCAACTGCGGCGCGACGTTGCGAAGTTGCGTGCGCGTTGCGTGGCGCCTTCCGCTGCGTGTCCGTTGCGCGACGACTTTGCGATCTCGGTCGCCACTCGCCGCTCGCGAACGCCACCTCCAACCCAGGGCCGCGCTGCGGTCCGGAGGGCCTCGTGCGCCGACTCGCAAAGAAGAGCAGCCGCCGATGCGCGCTGGCGATCACCGCCGGCGTCGCGCTGTGGCTGCACGCGGATCCGTCGGCAGGGGCGCGCCTCACCGCGGTGCGTGTCGGCTCGCACCCGGGCTACACGCGCGTGGTGCTCCAGACCGATGCACCCGCGGCCTTTCAGTTGCTGGAAGAATCCGCAGATGCGCCGGGCGAAGTGACGGTGCGGATCGCCGCCGCGAGCAGCGCCCGCGACGTGACGTCGCGCGAGCCCGGCGCTCCGCGTGTCGAGCTGTTGCCGCAGGCCGATGGCACCACGCTCGCTCGGATTCGCGCGTCCGGTCCGCTCCGCGTCGAGACCCAGGTGCTCGCGACGCCGCCGCGGCTGGTGCTCGATCTGCGACGCGTGCCGCGCGAAGGAGCAACGCGCGAGACGGATCGAGCGCCGGCGCAGGCCGCCGCCGCCGCTCTCCCCGCGCCGACACCGGAACGGCTCGCCGATCTGCCCCCGGTGGCTGACCCTGTGCCCGTGCAAGCGCCCGAGACGGAGCCGACACCCGCGCCTGTCGCGGATCCAGCGCCGGTGGCGGCGCCGCCGACGATCGCTGCGCCCGAAGCGATCGCTGCGCCTGCTGCGCCCGACGCGCCACCCCCCGTCGGGTCGCCGCCGCGCGCCGGATCCGGCATCGATCCGACATCGCTCGCATGGGGTCTCGCCGCAGGGCTCGCGATCGCAGCGATCGCAGTGGCGGCGAGCCGCCGTCGCACCGTCGCCGCGGCTGATGACGAGCTTGATGGAGCCGACGCGGCGCTCGAGACCGATCCCTTCGACCCGATCGAAACAGGCGAAGTCGCTGCGGATCCCGAGATTGCTGCGCTCTGGATGGCGAGCACCCCAATCATCGCCGCGCCCGAGGACCGCGACGATTGGATGCTCGATGTGCTGCGCATGCACCAGCGACTCGATGCGCGGCTCGCGGAGATCGCTGGTCGCCTCAGCGAACTCGACCAACGGCAGGCGCGTCTCGAGGCGCGCGGCGGCGCGCAGAACGAGGAAATCGCCTCACAGCGCGCGGCAATCGCGCGTTTGCAGCGCTCGCTGCGGCCCGCCACGATCGCCCCGACACCGCGTCAAGTCCGCTGAGCCCCGACCCGAAGAGCGACAGCGGAGCCATGCGGAAGCGAATCGTCATCGCCGGCACTTCACGCGAGGGCCTCGAGCTGCTGCCGCTGCTCGAGGCGAATCCCGCCGTGGAGGTGTGTGCGTTGATCGCCGATGCGCCGGCCGCTGCACTCGCCGAGCTCCAACGGATTTCGCCCGCCACCGCACAGCGTCTCGCCAAACGCGTGACCTCCGACGCCGATGCGGCGCTCTCGATTCCGGGGCTCGTTGCGGTGGTGGATGCGGAAGCATCTGCCGCGCTGCGCGAGCGACTCGCCGCCGCGCATGGCATCCAGGTGTTGCCGCCGCCGCTCGCGCGCATGCTCTACGCGTTCGGCCCCGCCGACGCGATGAGCAAGCCCGACCTGCTGCGCGCGCTCCGCGAAAGTCTCGATTCCTACGATCTCACCCACGATCGCCGCGGTCTACTGCGCCTGGTGCTGCAGATCGCCGTCACCGCCACCGGCGCTGATCGCGGTTCGCTGATGCTCTGGGACGAACGCGAGCGTGTGTTGCGCGTCGAGGTCGCGATCGGCATCGAAGACGAGGTGATCCCGAAGATCCGCGTGCAGCCGGGCGAAGGAATCGCCGGCCGCGCCTTCGCCGCCGAGCGCGCGATCCTGCTGCACGGCAAAGCGGACCGCACGCGCTTCGACATCGTTCGCGAGCGCGACGACGTCGAGTCGGCAATCTCGGCGCCGCTCGCCCACGGCGGTCGCGTGATCGGCGTGCTGAACCTGTCGCACGCGCGCAACCAGAATCAATTCGGCGCCGGCGAACTCGAGTTCGTCGATGAACTCGCGCGACTCGATGCGCGCATCATCGCGCGCGCCGAGGAGTTCCACGGTCTCGTGCGCGAGTCGCAGACGCTGCGTGCGGAGACCGACGTGCGCCGACTGCTCGCGCGCGACGAGCCGCTGTCGCGCCGTCTCGCTGCCGTGTGTACGGGACTCGCGAGTCAGCTTCGCGGCGGCGTCTGCCAGCTTTATCTGCGCGAGTCGGAATCCGAGTCGTTGCTGCTGCAAGCCGCTTCGACGCCGCTCGACCCGCTCGCCGCGCGCGAACACCTGCGCTTCGGGCAGGGCTTGCCGGGACGCGCTGCGGTGTTGCGCCGCGCCGTGCTGCTCGGCGGCGGCGCCGACGACGCCGGGCTTTGCTATGCCGCGATCCCGCTGCTCGCCGGCGACGAAGTAGTCGGCGTGCTCGCTGCGCAAGGCGAACGCGTCAGCGGCGGCGCGGAGCTCGACATCGAGCGACTGCAAGCGGCAGCGGACGCGCTCTCGGACGAACTCGCCGGCGCGTTGCGTTCGGCGCACGCGGAGCGCGATGCGCGTCGCACGGCGCGGCTCACGGAGATGGTCGCGGCGCTCGGCGCCTGCCAGGACGAACACGAAGTCGCCGAGCAGGTGACGGAGTCGGCGCTTTCACTGCTCGAAGCGCAGGACGCGGTGCTGCGACTGCGCGAGGAACCCTCCGGTCGTTACCGGATCGCGGCGTGGAGCGGTGTCGGCGAGTGGCGCAAGGCGGCGCTCGCGGAGCTGGAACGCAAGCTCGCCACCGATGCGATGCGCAGCCGACGCCTGGTGCGTGTCGCGGATCTGGCGGGCGATCCGGCCTGGTCTGCGCACGCGGTCGGCGTCGGCACGGCGATGATCGCGCCGCTGATGCGCGATGGCCGAGCGATCGGTTGTCTCTCGGTGCTCGGCAAGGTCCCCGACGACCCGCTGCTCGGCGAGCGCTTCGGGCCGTCCGAGGAGCGCATCCTTTCGCAGCTCGCGCAGCACGCGCAGGTGGCGCTCGCGGGCCTCGCGCGGCCCGAGCGCAACGACATCGATGCGGTGACGGGCTTGCTCTCGCAGCACGCGCTGCGCGAACGCTTCGACGCCGAGCTGGCGCGTTCGCGCGCGCGCGGTCATTCGCTGGCGCTCGCCGTGCTGCGTGCCGACGGGCTCGAAGCGCTGCGCGATCTGACGCATGCAGACGCCGCCGAACGCGCGGCGCTGGCTCTCGCACAGGCGCTTCGCGCAACGCTGCGCGACTTCGATGTCGTCGGACGCCCCGAGCCGGATCTATTCGCCGCGCTCGTTCCGGAGCCCGACGGCGAAGTGGCCGCGCTGCTCGTCGCGCTCTACCGCGCCGGCCGCGATGCCCTCGACGCGCAGGGCGATGCCGCGCGCGGGCTCGAGCTGCGGCTCGGCTATGCGGTGTTCCCGCAAGACGGCGACGACGCGGAAACGCTCGATCGCGTTGCTCGCGCACGTCGCGTCGAAGCGCTCTGACGACCTCGCAGCGATAGCGCCTAGACCTTCATCATCGACCGGATTGCATAGTCTGCGGGCGCCTCGCGCGGCGGGCTGCGGCGCGCGAGCGCGCGCTCGATCGCCGGCGCGACGCGTTCCCGTTTCGCCTTGTCGGCGGCGTCGTGGCGATCCCTGAACTCGGGCATCACCTCGCGCGCGAAGAGTTCCATCGATTCGCAGATGTCCTCGTGGCGGTTCCGGCCCGCTTGCGACACGAAGATCATCTGGTCGATGCCGATCGCTTCGTAGCCGCGCAGCAGCTCACAGATTTGCGCCGGCGTGCCGATCGCACCGCGCAGCGCGCCGAGGCCGCCCTGTTTCATCATCGCGCCGAGCGGCTGGCCGGTCTGCGATGCGATCTCGCGGTTGAAGCCGAAGAGCGCGCGGTTCTTCTGGAACTCCTCCCAGATGTTCGTCTTCGCCGGCTTGTGATTGCCGTACACGTAGTAGTGGCCGAGCGAGTAGCCGAAGAAGTGCGCGCCATCGATGCCGCGCTCGATCGCCTCGCTCTCGTTCTCGTGACACATCATCGGGATCGTCAGTGCGATCTGCGGGTTCACCGCGAAACCGGCCGGCACGCACGCGTCGGATTCGAGCGTCGCGTAGTAGTCATCGACCCACGGCTTCGCTTCGGCGGGCTCGACGAACGAGAACGAGAGCGCGCCAATCCCGCGTTCGGCGGCGAGATGGATCGTCTCGCGCCGAGAGCACGCTACCCAGAGCGGCGGATGCGGCTTCTGGAACGGCTTCGGAACCACGTTGCGCACCGGCATCGACGGGATCGACTTGCCGTCCCAACCCGCGAAGGGCGCCTCGACGAACATCCGCGTGATCGCGTCGAGCGCTTCGCTCCACTGTTCGCGCTTGCTCTCGCGATCGACACCGAAGGCGCCGATCTCGGATTCGGACGAGGTTTCGCCGCTGCCGAAGTCGACGCGGCCGTCGGAGACCAGATCGAGATTCGCGATGCGCTCGGCGACGCGCAGCGGATGGTTGTACTGGTGCGGCAGCGCGACGATGCCGTGACCGAGCCGGATCCGTTGCGTGCGCTGCGAACACGCCGCGAGAAACACCTCCGGCGCCGACGAGTGGCTGTACTCCTCGAGGAAGTGATGCTCGACCTCCCACACGTAATCGAAGCCGAGCTTGTCGGCGAGTTCGACCTGGGTGAGCGCATCCTTCAACAGCTTGTGTTCATCACCGGCTTCCCACGGCTTCGGGAGTTGGTGCTCGTAGAAGATTCCGAACTTCATGTGACGGTCTCCGGGGCGCTGATGGTGGTATCGAAGAAGTGGAAGAGGCGGGGGCGGCCCTGCGCCTGGCGCATTTCGAGCGCGAGTCTGCGGCTCGCGAGCAGCAACGCGCGCGCCGCGCTGCCGGGCCACGGCTGCGGCAACAACGCGGCGGGCAGGAGCGGATCGGCGTCGAAGCAAGGCGCGAATGCGACGGCCATCGCCAGCGCGCCGGGCAGGAACGCCTCGTCTGGCAATGCTTCGCTGCGCGCGCGCATCGCCGCGAGGGCAGGCATCACCGGCGCATGGAGGGCGACGAACGCCGCGTAGCGCGCCGACACCTCTTCGAGTCGCCACAAGCGGCGCGCGAGTTCGCGCGGCTCGCGCACACCGCCGACGACGAGATCGTCGCTGGTCGCCTGCGTGACGAAGGCTTCGACACGAAACTGTTTTGCCGCCGCGGCGACATCATCTTCCCATGCGTTCGCCGAGACGTAGAGGCCGCCCTGGATCGAGGCGCCGCCGAGCACGCGCAGTCGATCGCGAAACGCGTCGCGCGCACTGCGCTCGGCTTCGGGAATCGCGAACGCCGCGAGGTGCCAGCGGCCATCCCACGCTGCGGCCTCGGTGTTGCGCTGATAGGCGCGACGCAGTCGCGCACGGTGCTCGTGCAGCGCTTCGAGACAGGCGGTGGTGGCGCGGTAGTGCGCGCTGCGGCCCGCGCCGTCGCGCTCGAGCGCGCCTTCGGCAACCAGCCGGCGCAAAGAGGAGCGGAGTTGCTCCGGCCCGGTCCCGCAGGCGTTTGCGACCGGCATCAGCTCGTCGAGGCGCAGCGTCCCATCCTCTCCGAGCATCCCGAGCACCAGCAGTCGCGTCGGAATCTGGCTGGTCGCGATGTCAACGGTCGGACTCATTGCGACCGGTTCTATCACGACCCGGAGCGCTCCCGCAAGCCATTCGAGCGGGCGAATCCGGGTTGGCGCTTCGATGGCGGCCGAGCTTCCATCGGCCGATGCCGAAGCGAGCCTGGCTGGTTGTCCTCGCGGCCGTGTGCTTCGTCGGGGATTCTGCTCTGGCCGTCGAGCCCTCCGAGGTCACAGCCGCTTCGGTGCTGGCGCGCGCCGTGTCCGCCGACGTGAAATGGCTCGCGGATGATGATCTCGGGGGCCGCGGCAGTGGATCACCGGGCGGCGCGCTCGCCGAAGAGCAGCTCATCGACGAGCTCGTGCTGATCGGGTCCGGGCTCGACGCGTCGAAGTCGGGGCGCGACGCGTACCGCCAGGACTTCGGCGACACCGATGAGCGCACCAACCTGCTGGCCGTCGTGCCGGGCGGCGCGCACGCCGACGAGTTCGTCGTGGTCGGCGCACATTACGATCACTTCGCGCCTGGCGGCTGCAAGTTGCTGAACGATGGGATCTGCAACGGCGCGACCGATAACGCCTCGGGTGTCGCGGTGGTTCTCGCGATCGGGCGCGCGCTCCGCGCACTGCCGACGCCGCCCGCGCGCTCCGTCGTGCTCGCGCTCTGGGATGGCGAAGAGATCGGGCTGCTGGGTTCGAAGCACTTCGTCAAGAACCCGTTGATCCCGCTCTCGGACGTCGTTGCCTACATCAACTTCGACATCCAGGGCGCGAACCTCGCGCCGAGCGCGCGGGAACTCAGCTTTGCGGTCGGAGCCGAGAGCGGTGGCGAGATGCTCTCGACGTTCGTGCAGGACGCAATCGATCGCGTCGGACTCGGAACGCAGCGGCTGACACTGAACTTTGGTCAGGGGCGCAGCGACTACGCGCCGTTCTGGGGGAAACAGATTCCGGTCGCGTTCTTCACCGATGCGACGAACGCCTGCTACCACACGTCCAGCGACGACGTAGACATCGTCGATTTCCGAAAACTGTCGCGCCAATCGGAAACAGGCTTCCGCCTCGTCGTCGCTCTTTCGGAAGCCGCGGGGCGGCCGACCTTCGAGCCGCCGATCGTTCTCGATACGTACGAGGATCTGTTGGTGCTTTCGCAGTTCCTGACGCGCACGCTCGTCGATCTCGCAGTCGTCGCACCCGCGTATCGAGGCGATCTGGTGCGTCTCGAGTCGACGGCGCGCGCTCGTGTCGCCGACGGTCCCGAAGCATTCGGCCCGACCGACGCCCTCACCATCGCGCAGGACGCGCTGGAGATCGCGACGAGCGGATTGCCCTGCGATCCCGCCGTGGTTCCGGAAGTCGGCGCCGGAAGTGCCGAGGCGGCAGCACTGCTCGCCGGGATGGCGCTCGCGGCGAAGCGGCGCGCGTCGCTGCGCTCTCGCTACTCGAGTTCGAGTCGCTCGAACGCGACACCGCGATGCCCGAACGCGAAGCGCTCGGGCCACAGCATCTCGGCGTAGATCTCGAGCGACTCCGCGATGCGCGGGCCCGGGCGGTTGAAGTGCAGGAAGCCGTCCGCGAGAAAGACCCGACCTTCGCGGACCGCACGCAGCGCGCGAAAGCCAGCCGCGTTCACCAGCGGCGCGAGTTCGGATCGCGTGCGCTGCAGATCGAAGCCACAGGGCGCGATCACCAGCACGTCGGGATCGATCGCGGTGAGTTCTACCAGCGACGACCACGCGGCATCGTGGCCGCCGCGACCGAGTACCGAGACGCCGCCCGCGCGCTCGATCAACTCGGGAAGCCAGTTTCCCGCACCCATCAGCGGATCGATCCACTCGAGCGAGGCGACGCGTGGTCGTGTCGCGGCGGCGGCGGCGCGCTGCGTGATCGCATCGATGCGCCGCCACTGCGCGGCGCGCAATTCTTCGGCGCGGGCGCGCACGCCGCAGCCTTCGCCGACGCGCACCAGATCGTCGAGCACGTCGGCGAGCGTATTGGGCGAAACGGCGACGAGGCGCGGCGCCGCTCCGATCCACTCGCAGGCGGCGGCTTCGAGATCACGCGGCGTCACGGCGCACACCTCGCACTGCGTCTGCGTGAGAATCACCGTGGGTCGCAGTGCGCGCGCGCGTTCGGCATCGACGCGATACACCGAAAGGCCTTCGCGCACCAGCTCCTTGACGCGCGCATCGATGACGCCGCTCGGTGCATGGATGTCGAGCTTGGGCTCGGTGACGATCGGCAAGCGCTCGATGCCGGCGGGCACCGTGCATTCGTGCGAACGACCGACGAGTTGCGCTTCGAGTCCGAGCGCCGCCGCGATTTCGGTGGTGCTCGGCAACAGCGAGAGGATGCGCAGCTCCGTCATGCGGCGCAGACTAGCGCCATGCCGCTCTCCGATGGCGAACGCGAACGACTGCTCGATACGTGGCCCGTCGCGCGTCTCGCGACGATCGCGCAGGATGGGCGCCCGCATCTCGTGCCGATCGTGTTCGCGCGCGTGGGCGGCGCGCTGTGGTCGCCGATCGATGGCAAGCCGAAATCCACGGGCAACCTTGCCCGCGTTCGCAACATCGAGCGCGAGCCGCGCGTCGCGGTCCTGCTCGACCACTACGACGCCGATTGGCGGCAGCTCTGGTGGATCCGCATCGACGGCCGGGCCGTGCAGAGCGGCGCCGATGCCGACGCCGAAAGCGCGTTGCGCGCGAAGTACGCGAACTACGCATCGACGCCGCTCTTCCGCGATGAGCCCGCTCTGCTGCGCATCACGATCGAGTCGCTGCGCTCGTGGTCCAGCAAGTCGCCTTGCTAAGGTGCGCCCATGACCGACGCCTTCGTGCAAGCCCCGCCGCAACTCACCAACCAGTACGACGCCGACGCGCTGCTGCGCGCACATCTGCGGCGCAGCGTCGATGTCGATGTGCTGCGCGAAATCGAGCCATCGCTGCAGCAGATGGGGGAACTCGCAGCGGGTCGCCTGCACGATCTCGCGCGCGCGCATCGTCTCGACGAACCGACGCATGTTCCGTTCGACGCGTGGGGTCGTCGCATCGACGACGTGCAGGTGAACGACGCATGGGTCGAGTACGCCCGCGTTGCAGCGGAGCAGGGGCTCGTCGCGCACGCCTACGAACGCGCGCAGGGTCGCTTCTCGCGCGTGCAGCAATTCGCGCTCGCGTATCTTTTCCACCCGTCGAGCCAGTTCTACACCTGTCCGCTCGCGATGACGGATGGTTGCGCGCGCACGCTCGAAGTTCTTGGCGACGGTCTAGGCGCCACGCGCGATCGATTGATCTCGCATTTGACGTCGCGCGATCCCGCGCAGGCGTGGACTTCCGGACAGTGGATGACCGAGCGCATTGGTGGCTCGGACGTCGGGCTCTCCGAGACGGTCGCGCGCTCTGACGGCAACGGCGGATTCACGCTGCATGGCACCAAATGGTTTACCTCAGCGGTGACTTCGCAGGTGGCGCTGACGCTCGCGCGACCCGAAGGCAATGGCCCCGGCGGCAAGGGACTCGCGCTCTTCCTCGTCGAGTTGCGTGACGCCGCGCAGCAGCTCCAGCGCATCACCGTATTGCGTCTCAAGGACAAGCTCGGCACCCGCCATCTGCCGACTGCCGAGCTCTTGCTCGACGGCACGCCGGCACGCGCGGTCGCAGGTTTGTCGGATGGCGTTCGCAACATGGGCACGATGCTGAATCTGACGCGCACCTGGAACGCCGTGTGCGCGGCGGCCACGCAGCGCCGTGGGCTGGTGCTCGCGCGCGACTATGCGCGTCGCCGGGTCGCCTTCGGCGCAACGCTCGCGGAGAAGCCGCTGCATCTCGACACGCTCGCGGATCTCGCGGCTACGCAGCAGGCGTCGTTCCTGCTGACGTTCTTCGCGGTCGAGCTGCTCGGACGGCAGGAAGCGGGCGAACTCGACGCGAACGGTGAGTCACTGCTGCGTGTCGTGCAGCCGGTCGCCAAGCTCACCACCGCGCGGCATGCCGTCGCTGGCGCGAGTGAGACGCTCGAAGCATTCGGCGGCGCCGGCTATGTCGAAGACACGGGACTGCCGGAACTGCTGCGCGACGCGCAGGTGCTCTCGATCTGGGAGGGCACCACCAACGTGCTGGCGCTCGAGGTCTATCGCGCCGTGTTGCGCGCCGATGCGCTGCCGCCTGCGCTCGAAGAAATCCGCCGCCGCGCCGAGGCCGCGAGCCACAGATCGCTGCGTGAGGCATCGGGCGTGGCGCGGAGCGCCGCGGATCACCTGGAATCGTGGTGGGCCGAAACGGCGGCGCGTGGCCCGTGGTTGCACGAGGCTTCAGCGCGGCGTTTCGCGCTGACACTCGGCCGCACGCTCGCGCTCGCCTTGCTGATCGAGCACGCCGATTGGTCGCTCGCGAACGATCGCGATGGGCGCTCCGCCGAAGCGGCGCGGCGCTACGCGCGCAGCGGCGTCGATCTGCTCAGCGACGCCCCGCGTCCGCCGCTCGCGACGACGCGCCTCGCGATGGGCGAAGCGCTCGATCCGGAGTTGCTCTAGTCGCGCGCGCCCTGATTGGAAGCGGTCAGGGCGCGAGGCCGCTCGGGCCCGGCGCGAAGAACACCGAGAGCGACGCGATACCCACGTCTTCGGCGTCCACGTCGTTGTCGCCGTCGAGATCGAGGTCGGCGCTGTAGGTCGCGTTCGACGCGTAGATCTGGATCCACTCGAAGTCGCGGATTGCAGAGGGCGGCGACACGACGCTCCACGAGGTCTCGATGATGCCATCGTTGTCGATGTCTGCGTCGCAGAGGTTGCCGTAGCCATCGGCGTTGGTGTCGCGCTGGTTCGCGTTCGGCACCAGCTGGCAGTTGTCGGATGCATTCGCGACGCCATCGCCGTCGGTGTCGGACGCCGGGAACATGAGGCCGCCGGTCGTCATCAGCGGGTCGCCGACGAAGACGTTCATCCACGAGAGATACGGCACGCTGCGGTAGAACGACTCGATCGCGGTGTTGCCGAGGAAGTAGTGGCGAAACAAGATCGGTGCGCGCGCCATGCCGGCGAGCAGCGGCTCGAAGGCGGTGCCCGCCGATCCGCTCGCGCCGAGGCGCGTGAGATCCGCCACCAGCGACTGATCGTAGAACGCGCCCGTCGTGAAGGTGCGCGCATTGGTGGAGACGAAGTCCGCGGTGATCGAGCGCGGCAGGAACGCGCCCGGATACGTGTTGCCTCCGATCAATCCATAGAACGGTGCGCCAGGATCGTGGTTGTCGTTGCTGCCCCACGAGATGTAGCCCGCGATGTTGGTGGCGTTCGACACAAAGGTGTTGGTGGTGTCGTTCTGTACCGCGAAGCCATGCGCGACCAGCGTCGCCGCGGTGGGCGCCATCAACACCGAGTTGCCCGCGCGCAGGCTCGCCGACACGCTCGGGGCCTGGTCGATCAGCACGGTGCCGCCGAGCGCGGGACCCTGCGCGTCGTCGATCATCTTCTTCACGTCCACCGGTACGCCGGTGCCGGCATCGATCGGTGTCTGGAAGCCGGCGAGGCGCGCGACCAGATAGCGCAGCGGCGCACTCTGATTCGCGGTGCGCCAATTCACGAAGAGCTCCGATGAATCGAAGTACGGATTCAGTGCTTGCCCGGTGGCGCCGAGCCCGCCCGCAGAGACCAGGCTCGAGAAGAGCACCGCGAGCTCCGCGTCCACCGACGCGCGCGGGCAGTCGCGCAGATACACCGCATCGAAGGGGCAGGTCTGGAAGTTCAGCCGATGCGGAATCCCCGACGCGAGCACGATGATGCGGATCGAATCGACCAGGTTGTTCGTGGTGAGGAAGTTCTCGATCGGCACGCGGATCTGTGCGTTGAACGTGGCCTGCGAGGTGATCGTTTCCTGCACCGAGTTGCCGAGGTTCGGATCCGCGAGCGGGATGTTCAGCGTCAGCACGTTGCCGACCGGCACCTCGCGCTTCGTGCGGTAGTAGTTGCCGATCGCCACCGAGACGGGGCTCGCGCCATTCACGACGATCAGCACTTCGGGATGCGAAGGCGGCCGCGGCCGCGCGCCGCACACACCGGATGCGAGCGCAGCGATGAAGCCGAGCAGCAGCAGCGCAGACGAGCGCGCGGAGCGCAGGGGGGCGGGGCGCATGGGCCGGCATTCTAACCGCAAATCACGGCTCGGCTGGCGCGAAATCGACGCGGGCCTCGATCGGTCTTCATGGGCCGTTAGAATGGCCGCCGCTTCCCAACAATTTTTGCCGGCGCGAAAAGGAGAGGCCCCGTGGCCGAGTTCGTCTTCACGTTGCGCGACGTCCGCAAGGTCGTCGGCACGGATCGCATCATCCTCGACGGCGTCACGCTGTCGTTCCTGCACGGCGCGAAGATCGGCGTGGTGGGCCCGAACGGAACCGGCAAGAGCTCGCTGTTGCGCATTCTCGCGGGCGTGGACGAGGACTACCTCGGCGAAGCACGCCCCGCTCCCGGCATCAAGATCGGATTCCTCTCGCAGGAGCCGCAACTCGATCCCACCAAGGATGTGCTCGGCAACGTAGAAGAAGGACTCGCCGAGATCCGCGATCTGCTGCACCGCTTCGAAGCCGTGTCCGCGCGCTTTGGCGAAGAGCTCAGCGACGACGAGATGAACGCGTTGATCGAAGAGCAGGGCAAGCTGCAGGACCAGATCGACGCCGTCGGCGGTTGGGAACTCGAGCGCAAACTCGAGATCGCGATGGACGCGTTGCGCTGCCCGCCGGGCGACGCAAAGGTCGAGACGCTCTCGGGCGGCGAGCGACGCCGCGTTGCGCTCTGCCGCTTGCTGCTGCAAGCGCCCGAGCTGCTGCTGCTCGACGAGCCCACCAACCATCTCGACGCCGAATCGGTGGCGTGGCTCGAGCGCCATCTGCAGGAATACAAGGGCACCGTGATCGCGGTGACGCATGATCGCTACTTCCTCGACAACGTCGCCGAGTGGATCCTCGAACTCGATCGCGGCGGCTACTACCCGTTCAAGGGCAACTACTCGTCGTGGCTCGAGCAGAAGCAGGAGCGCCTCGACGTGGACGACAAGAAGTCGTCGGCGCGCAAGCGCACGCTCGCGCGCGAACTCGAGTGGGTGCGCATGTCGCCGCGCGCGCGCCAGGCGAAGAGCAAGGCGCGCCTGCAGGCCTACGAGGAACTGCGCGCCGAAGAAGAGGCGCGGCTGCCGGAGACGGTCGAGATCACGATCCCGCCCGGCCCGCGGCTCGGCGATCTGGTGGTCGAGGCCGAACATCTCTCGAAGTCCTTCGGCGAGCGCATGCTGATCGACGACCTAGCGTTCCGTCTGCCGCCCGGCGGCATCGTCGGCGTGATCGGCGCGAATGGCGCGGGCAAGACGACGCTCTTCCGGATGCTCGTTGGCGAAGAGAAGCCCGATTCCGGCTCGCTGAAAC
Organism: Deltaproteobacteria bacterium; assembly: GCA_031396445.1. Classification (GTDB taxonomy): domain Bacteria; phylum Myxococcota_A; class UBA9160; order UBA9160; family PR03; genus PR03. The sequence goes on from JANNKU010000021.1 coordinate 41,178, forward strand.
TCGGCGACACCGTGCAGCTCGCGTACGTCGATCAGAGTCGCGACGCGCTCGACGGCACCAAGAACGTCTGGGCCGAGATCAGCGGCGGGCACGACATCCTGAAGCTCGGCCGGCGCGAAGTGCCGTCACGCGCTTATGTGTCGTCCTTCGGCTTCAAGGGCCCCGAGCAACAGAAACTCGTTTCGGCGCTTTCGGGCGGTGAGCGCAATCGCCTTCACCTGGCGAAGCTGCTGAAGAGCGGCGGCAACGTGCTGCTGCTCGACGAGCCGACCAACGACCTCGACGTCGATACGCTGCGCGCGCTCGAAGAAGCGCTGCTCGGCTTCTCTGGCTGCATCGTCGTGATCACCCACGATCGCTGGTTCCTCGATCGCATCGCGACGCACATCCTCGCCTTTGAAGGCGACAGCCACGTCGAGTGGTTCGAAGGCAACTTCGAAGACTACGAAGCCGATCGAAAGCGCCGTCTCGGCGCGGATGCGGATCAACCGCACCGGCTCCATTACAAGAAGATCGCGCACTGATTCCCGAGTCGGACGGCACTGCCAAGAAGTTGCTCCGAGTCGCGCGGGCAGTGGACTCGTCCGAAACGTCCTCGGCGTCCGTCGTGGCTTCGCTGCGCGGCGTGTTGAGCGCCTGCCGGCCTGATGAACGGAGGGCTTCGCGGGTTTCGGCAGAGTCCCCCGCCCGCGCTTGGAACACGGTGCTCTGCTTCAGGAATCAAGTTGATGCCGGGTTCTCAGTCGAGGTCGATGCGCGACTCCGGGTCGATGCCGAGCCAGCAGAGTGCGGCGATCGCGTAGAACGCGACGACGCTGTAGAGCGGCACGTCCCAGGAGCCGAGCGCGTCGAGGCTCCAGCCCACTACGAGCGGACTCGCGACGCCGCCGAGATTGCCGAAGGTGTTCATCGACCCGCTGACGACGCCCGCGTGTCGGCCGCCGACGGCGAGACAGACCGACCAGGCCGGCGCGATGCAGAGCGCGGCGAGGCCCGCGGCGGCGGCGAGAAACAACGCGGCTGCGTACGGCGCGTCGGTCCTGATGGCGAGCGCGATCGCGAGCGCGGCGAGCGGTAAGCCGACGAGGCCCGGGAGGCGCAGCCCCACGCGCACGCCAAAGCGGCGCGTCAGCATGTCGCTCGAGGCGCCGCCCAGCAGTGATCCCGCCGCGATTGCGACGAGCGGCAGCGCGGCGAGCCAGCCGGCCGAGGCGAGATCGAAGCCGCGCGCGCGCAGCAGATAGCTCGGCAGCCAGGTCAGGTAGAAGTACCAGCCGTAGATCGCGCCGAAGTACATCGCCCAGATCGCGAGCAACGTGCGATTGCGCAGCAGGCGTCGCCACGGCACGGGCGGATGTCGCTCGGGCGGCGGATCACAGCCGATCGCGGCGAGTTCGGCGGCGTTGACGCCGCGATGTTCGCTCGGTTCGTCGCGGAACCAGCGCCACCACGCGATCGCCCAGACGACCCCGACGCTGCCGAAGATCGGGAACGCCACGCGCCACGAGACGACGCCGAGCAGTTGCACCACGAGCGGCTGCGTCAGCGCGCCGCCGAGCGCCGCAGCCATGATCGTCAGCCCGAAGGCGCGACCGCGTTCGCGCAGCGGCAGCCAGCGTCCGAAGGCGCGCGTGAGGCTCGGCAGCACGCCAGCTTCGCCCATGCCGAAGAGCGCGCGCAGCGCGACCAGCGATGCGAAGCCCGTCGCTGCGCCGGTCGCGGCCGTCATCGCCGACCACCACAGCACGATCCGCGTGAGTGTCACGCGCGCGCCGAAGCGATCCGCGAGCCAGCCGCTCGGCACTTCGAAGAGCGCGTAGGTCAGCGTGAACGCGCTGAAGACGACGCCCATCTGCGCGTCGCTGAGTCCGAGCTCCGCTTCGATCGCCGGCGCTGCGGTCGAGATGCAGACGCGATCGAGATACGCGACCGCCATCGCGGTGAGCGCGAAGCCGAGCATCTTGTGGCGGGCGCGTGTCGGCTGCATGGGCGCGCGTAGGGTACTCGGCTCGGGCGGAAGCGTTCGCTCTCGGTTGCGCGGAGCAGCCGCGGCGCAGTGTCGTTCAGCGCGGACTCTCGTAGAAGACGTACTGCGTCGAGAAGTCGCTGACTTCGAAGTAGAGCTTTCGCTCGCCGGGATCCGCCTTGTAGTTCTGGTTCTCGTCGAGGATTCCGTAGCCGAAGCGATACGGGCGCGGCAGCGAGTCCTGGGTGCCAGTCGCAGTCGAGAGCTTGTCGATCTGGATGAAGCGCATCACGAGTTTTTCGCCGGCGTAGATGTCGAGCACGCCGCTCGTGCCCGTCCAATTCTGGATCGAGCGTCCAATCTGGTTCTGCGTTTCCTGCGTGCAGCCGACCGTGAGCACGAGCGCCGCTGTGATCGCGAGAATGATTCGTCGCATGATGAGGCCTCTCCCTCTCTTTGATTCGCGAGGCTAGCGGGCGTCCGCTGCGGTCGTGGGCGCTTCGGTGCCACCGAGCCGCGCGATCTCGCTTCCGATCGCCGTGCCGAGGCGCTCGGCATCCTCGAGCACGGAGGGATCGGGCGCGAGCAGCGGGAACCCAGAATCGTCGACGAACGCGAAGGCGTCGAGTTGCGGGCGGTCGGTGCGCATGCGGAAGAGCAACCGGCGATCGCCGCGGATCCAAAGCAGATCGTAAGGCTGTGTGAGTTTGTAGGGCGCGACGAGGACGTCGCCGCGTGGCGGCGACGTTCCGAGCAAGTCGCGGCCATCGAGGCCGCGCACCGGATCGGCGACGCCGGTCGCGGCGTGCAACAAGGTCGGCAGCACGTCCATGTGCGACGTCGGCCCGGTGATCGCGCGCGCTTCGACGCCGGGTCCGACGATCAGCAATGGCACGCGCGTCTGCGCGTCCGATGCGCGCGAGCCGTGCACCAGCGCGCCGTCTTCGCCGAACGATTCGCCGTGGTCTCCGGTGATCGCGATCACGTTGCGCGCCGGATCGAGCGACGCCACGAAGTCCACGATCTGCGCTTCGAGCGAGAGCGCTGCGTTGCGGTAGCGATTCCACAGCTTCTCGCGGTCGAGTGGTGCGCGGAAGAGTTGATCCCAGCTCGGGAGGTCGTCCTCGTGCGACACCGGGCTGAAGCGCTCGAACTCTGGCGGAAACGGATACGGGAAGTGCGTCGTCATCAGGAAGCCGACGATGAAATGCGGGCCGGGCTCGCTCGCGAGCGCACGGATCGACTCGAGCGTCTGGCGATCGCAGTCGGGCCATTGCTTCCACAGCGGATCGCGCGTCGCCGTGTGCAGAATCACTTCGTCGAAGGCGGGCTTGCCGAGAAAGTGATCCATGCGCTTCCACGCCTCGATCTCGCCGCTGCTGACGAACGCGCTGCGGTAGCCGAGTTGGCGAAAGAGCGACGCGGCGGGCGGCGGGCCGCCGCCATCGAGCACGGCGTCGTAGCTGAGTGGCAGACGCGCGTGCAGCAGCGAGAAGAGACCGAGATGAGACGAGTTGCTGCCCGAGTAGTGGCGCGGCGACGAGAGGCCGCTGGCGCCGAGCGTTGCGAGCCGCGTCAGCAGCGCCGGGCCCACGACATCCTGTCGGAAACTCTCGACCACCAGCAGGATCACGTTCGGCGCGTCCGCGCGCACGGTCGCTGCGGCGGGCGACAGCGTCGCAGGCCGCGCGGCGATGATCGACGAAAACGCGTTTGCATAGGCGCGCTGCGCTGCGTCACCAATCTGTGCCAGCGCGGTTTCGGAGTCGCCCGACTGCAGCGGATTCCAGAGCACGGCGCCGCGCTTCACTTCTTCGCCGCGATAGGCGACGCGGGAGCGCACGTCGGCCGCAGGCCCCAGCAGCGCGACGGCGTCCTCCTTGCGAGAGAGCGCGAAGCGGCCGCGATCGATCTCGAAATGGCGCGTTGCGCCCGCAGCGATTTCGCCGCGCAGCGGCGCGCTCTGGCCGGCGGCGTTCTCGATCTGCCAGCCCTCGACGGAGCGCGGTGCATGCGCCGGGTTGTGGATCATCACCTCGGTCACGTCGGTCGAGCGCCACGGCCAAGGAACGACTCCGAGCAAGTGCAGATCGCGCGACGCGTTCGTCGCTGCGGTCGAGAACGCCCACTCCGTCACGTATGGAAGGCTCATCGCGACGCGCTTGCGCAGCACGGGAGCGGCGAAGAGGCGCTGCGCGGGGAACGCGGCGAGCACGAACGCGGCGTAGCCGCAGGCTGCGACGATCGCGAATCGCTGCGCCGACGCAATCGAGAGTCGCGCGAACACGGTGCGCGTCGCGAAGCCGGCGACGGCGCGCAGCGCGAAGCACACGATCGCGGTGGCAGCGAGCAGCTTCGCGAGCGCGACGGCGAGCGCGCGCGGATCGCCCACCCACTGCATCTGGTCGAGGCTGTGCAGCGTGGAAGCGAGGAATGGAAGATAGGCCGCGAGATGCGCGCCGTAGTGGGATTGCACCCAGAGATCGATAGCGAGCCAGCCGACCATGATCGCGGTTGCGATGGCGAGCAGGCGCCGCGCGAGCCTGGCGAAGCCGAAGCGCGCGCCGAGGAGTGCGAGGGCCTGGAACGGGAGCAGTGGCAGCAGCGATTTCGCAATCAGCAGCCAGGTGATCGCGAAGCGCTCGCCGGGTCCGGTGGTCGTTGCTGTCAGCCCGAGCGCGCTTGCGTAGTGTGGGGCTTCGACGGTGATTGCGAAGAGCGTGGCGGCGGAGGCGGAGAAGAGGAGGTTGGCGATCGCGGTTTGGTGGACTTCGCTCGCCTGCGGCTCGCTGCGCGCTCGCTTCACTCGCTTGCGGCTGCGGTAAACGCCGCGCGAATACGCACGAGTGCGTCGTCCACGTTCGCGCGCGAGTTGAAGGCGGAGAGGCGGAGGTAGCCCTCGCCGGCGGGGCCGAACCCGGCGCCCGGTGTACCGACCACGTGGGCCTTCGCGAGCAACGCGTCGAAGAAGCTCCACGACGTCATGCCCACCGGCACGCGCATCCAGATGTACGGCGCGTGCACGCCACCGAAGACGTGGAAGCCGGCGCCGCTGAGCTCTTCGCGCAGGCGTCGCGCATTTTCCATGTAGTAGGCCACTTGCTCGGCAGTCTGCTTCTTGCCATCGGGCGCGTGCACGGCCGCCGCGCCGCGCTGGATCACGTACGGCACGCCGTTGAACTTGGTCGCCTGGCGCCGCGCCCACAGCGCGTGCAGCGAAACGCGATCCCCGGACGGCGTCACGCCGGTGACGCCTTTCGGGATCACCGTGTAGGCGCAGCGCACGCCGGTGAAGCCGGCTCGCTTCGAGTACGAGCGCATCTCGATCGCACAGCTCTCGGCGCCGGGAATCTCGTAGATCGAACGCGGGATCGCGGGATCCTGGATGTAGGCGTCGTAGGCTGCGTCGTAGATCAGCACGGCACCGGCGTCGCGCGCCCAGGCGACCCAGCGCTGCAGTTGCGCGCGCGTCGCGACCGCGCCAGTGGGATTGTTCGGGAAACACAGATAGGCGACGTCGGCGCGCTCAGTGGGAGGATCGGGCACGAAGCCGTTCGCTTCGGTCGCGGGCAGATAGAGAATCCCGCCGTAGTAGCCGCGATCGTCCACCGCACCGGTGCGGCCGGCCATCACGTTGGTATCGACATAGACCGGATAGACGGGATCGGTGACCGCGATACGGATCTCGTGGCCGAAGATCTCCTGGATGTTGGCGCTGTCCTGCTTCGAGCCGTCGGAGACGAAGATCGCATCGCGATCGAGAGCGACGCCGCGGCTCGCGTAGTCGTCGTCGCGGATCGCATCGAGCAGGAAGTCGTAGCCCTGATCGGGCGCGTAGCCGCGGAAGCCGTCGGCGGTGCCCATCTCGTCTACTGCGCGGCGCATCGCGTCCACGACGGCGGGCACCAGCGGCAGCGTCACGTCGCCGATCCCGAGGCGGATGATTTTCGCCTCCGGATGCGCGTCGGCAAACGCTTTTACGCGTCGCCCGATTTCAGGGAACAAGTAGCCGGCGGCGAGTTTTTGGTAGTGCTCGTTGATGCGCATCATTTCGCGCGCAGCCTAGCATGGGGAGGAAGCCCCGGCGGCGCTTCGAGCATGCAAGATCGGGGCGCGATCGACCGATTGGGGCCGCATGGCAAAAGCGAAAGGCACGACGCTCGTCACGCTCGTGAAATTTCTGCGCTCACAGCGCGAGCGCTCGCTCGCCGCGTTGCCGCCGTCGCTGCACGGCTATCTCGACGAGCGCATCCAGGTCTCGAGCTGGTATCCCGAAGCCGATCTGCTCGCGTTGATGCGCGCGATGCTCGGCATGCTTCCGGGTGCGCGCGAGACGGTGCTCGCACAGATGGGCGTCGCGCTCGCGCGGGAACATCTCGAGGGAATCTACGGGCACCTGAGGCTCGATGCGCACGCCGATCCGGCGACCTTCGCGCGCCGCTGCTTCGCACTCTGGGGTTCGCAGCACGACACGGGAAGCTTCCACATCGTGATCGAAGCTCCCGGTCGCGCGCGACTCGACGTGCGCGAGTACGCGCTTCCGTCGCTCGAGATGTGCGGGATCCTCACCGGCTATCTCGGCGAGAGCCTGCGGCTATCCGGTGTCGCGAATCTGCGCGTCACCAAGGGCGCGTGCCGACTGCAGAGCGGCGACGTCTGCGAATGGTTGGCGGAGTGGGACGCTTGAGAGCGTGCGTCACTAAAACTGGAAGTAGATGAACGGGCTCGTGCCGGTCGGCGCGAAGAAGTAGAGCCCGAGCACCCAGACGGTGAGCACGAAGGCGCCGAGCGCGGTGCGCATCCCGAAGACGACGTACCAACCCGAAATGGTGTCGTGGCGCAGCTCGAAGCCGAGTCGCTCGAGCCAGCGCGCGACGGTGGGGCTCGGCCGCACGACGGAGGCGTCGAGTGCGGCGCCGATCGCATGACCGATCCCGAGCAGCGCGCCACACCAGAGCAGCGCGTACGGGATGAAGAGCACACCGGCGGCGCCCGGCTGCAACATGCGGCTCAGCATCGTCGTGGTGGTCGCCCAATCCGGCGAGCGGAAGGGAACCCAGCAGAGCAACACGAACACGAATGTCACCGCGATGGCGAGTGGCGCGGGCAGGAACTTGCGCTCGCCGGTCGCCTCCTTCAGCGCGCGGTGCAGCGCGAGCGCGACGCCGTGCAGACCGCCCCACAGCACGAAGTTCCAGCTCGCGCCGTGCCAGAGCCCGCCGAGCAGCATCGTCAGCATCAGGTTCCAGTAGGTGCGCGCGCGGCCGTCGCGATTGCCGCCGAGCGGGATGTAGAGGTAGTCGCGCAGCCAGGTAGACAGCGTAATGTGCCAGCGCCGCCAGAACTCCGCGACGTTCACCGACAGGTACGGCATCCGGAAGTTTCGCGGCAGGTCGTAGCCGATCATCTTCGAGACGCCGACCGCCATGTCCGAGTAGCCCGAGAAGTCGCAGTAGATCTGGATCGTGTAGGCCAGCGCGCCCATCCACAGCGTGATCGGCGCATAGAGCTCGGGCGCGGCGAAGATCGGATCGGCGACGCCGGCCATGCGGTCGGCGATGCCGAGCTTCTTCGTGAGGCCGAGCAGGAAGATGCTGGCGCCGACGCGCAACCGATCGCGCGTCGGCCCGATCACGCGCTCCATCTGCGGCAAGAAGACGGACGCGCGCACGATCGGCCCCGCGATCAACTCGGGAAAGAACGTCACGAACGTCGAGTACGACATCAGCGAACGGCTCGGCACGAGTTCGCGACGGTAGATGTCGATCGTGTAGCTCATCGTCTTGAAGGTGTAGAAGGAGATGCCCGCCGGCAGCAGCATCGAGACGACCGGGATGGTGACGCCGAACGACGTCAGCAGCGCATTCAAGTTGTCGAGGAAGAAGCCGGTGTACTTGAAGTAGCCGAGCGTGCCGAGGCTCACCGCGACGCTCGCGAGGAGCCAGCGTTTGCGCGTGCGCGCGTCGTCGCTGGCGTGGATGCGTTTGCCGCACTCGTAGTTCGCCGCGCTGACGAAGAGCAGCAGACCGAGGTAGCGCCAATCCCACGCGGCGTAGAAGAGACACGAGGCGAAGAGCAGCAGGTCGAGTTTCAGGCGCAGACGGAAGCGCGGCGCGAGCAGCAGTAGCACGACGACGAGAAAGATGAAGAAGCGCGGGCTAGAGAAGATCACGCGGAAGGCGCCTCGCCACTTCGTCGTGCAACAGCTCTGCGGTCGCTGCGTGCCCAGCCTCGTTCATGTGCCCCTGATTCCATTCGCTGTTCGGAAAGCCGTACGGCGACTCGAATCGGGCGGCAAATGCGGGAAACGCGTCGCGCAGGTTCACACAGCTCCAGCCGTGTTCCGCACACTGCGCTGCGAAGATGCGCTCCGCGTCGCTGCTCACCAGCTGCGGCGCGCGCAGATCGAAGTCGGGCAGGAAGAGCAGCGTGACGCGGTTGTCCCAGCTTCGTGTCAGCAGCTCTAGAACCTCGGCCATCGGCTGGGGCTCGCGGGTGGGAGGCGGCGCGCGATGTTGCGCCGATCCCGCGCGAAAGAGCGGCGGCTCGTTCGCCATCGCGGCCCGATACTCGCGACCGCGCACGATGCCGTAGTTGAGGAGCGTGGAAGCGCTGCGAAACGGCAGCAGCAACGGGTTGAATCGACTGAGCTGCGGCTTCACCAGCACGACCTCGAGTACACCGGCGGCGCTGCGCGAGAAGTGCGTTTCCGCCGCTTCGAAGCCCTCCGTTTCGAGGTCGGAAGGGCGTATCTGCAAGACCGTCCAGCGCGGCGCGAAGAGCTCGCGATGGCGCTGCGCATTCGCGACGTAGTCGGCCGGCGAGAGACCCGATCGACCCGCGTTCAGCACCGGCACCGCAATTCCGCCGTCGGCGAGCAACGCTTCGAGGCGCTGCGTGAAGACGTCGTCGTCGTCGACGTTGAACGCCTCGGTGAACGAGTCGCCGACTGCAAGAATCGGTCGCGACTCCTTGCCGGGCAGCGACTCGCGCCGAATGCCGTGCTCGGTCCAGTGACTGGTGCCGTGCCCTTCGCGCCACCAATGAACGGGATTGCCAGGACGCGGGATCGCACCGAAATCTGGGTCGCGCCCCGAGAGAAGCCAGTAGACCTGGCGCATCCCGAGCTCGACACAACCGAGTGCGAGCGCGACACCGAGCGCCACCGCTGCCGCGCGTCGCAACGGAGTGCGGGACCTGTGCGACGAAGTTCCGGGCGGCAGAGGGGTGGTCGCAGACTCGGGCACTGCGATCGCTCCTAGCGAACCGGCTGCGGGTCGAGCAGCACGCCGGGATTCAGCACGCCCGCCGGGTCGAGTGCGCGCTTCGCGGCGCCGAGCGCGGCGCGGAAGAGCGACGGAATCTCGCGGTCGTAGCCCGGTCGATGATCACGACCGACGGCGTGGTGATGGGTGATCGTGCCGCCGAGCCGGATCAGCGCTTCGCTCGCGGCCAACTTGATTTCATCCCACTGCTCGAGTTCGGCGCCGCGGCGGCCCGGTGCGACGATCGTGTAGTACGGCGCGGGGCCATCGGGATACGCGTGCGTGAAGCGGCAGGAGACGGTGCCCGCGCCGCACACCCGCTGCACGGCGTCGCGCGTCGCCTGCATGACACCATCGTGGAACTCCGCGAAGTGATTCCACGGGATCGCCGTCTCGAAGGTCTCGGAGACGACACCGGCGCGTGCCAGAACATCGCGCAGATAGGGCGCGTTGACGAAGGCGTCGCGCCACGCGCCGGCCGCGCCGTCGCGCGCGCCTTCGCCGCCAGTCCTGGTTTTCGCGCCGCCTTCCGGCAACACACCGCCCGCGTCCACCGCGATCTCGAGCGCGCGCGCGAGCCACGCATCGAGCGCGTGATCGGCGGACTCGAACGCGATCAGCAGCACGGCGTCATCGCCGGCGCCGGAGTTCGCGGCTTCGAGTGCGTCGAGCAATCGGCAGTTCGACGGGTTGAGGCCCGATTGCGCGAGGAGGCGCACCGCTTCGGCGCCGCGTGCGAAGCCGTCCGCGCCGGGAAAGCGCAGCGACGCCGATGCGCGAAAGCGCGGGCGATCCTGTAAGCGCATCCACGCTTCGGTGATCACGCCGAGCGAACCTTCGGAGCCGATGAAGAGGCGATCGGGCGCCGGCCCCGCGCCCGAGCCGGGCAGCCGCCGCGTCTCGACGACGCCGGATGGCGTCACCACGCGCAGCGACTCGACGAAGTCGTCGATGTGGGTGTAGAGCGTCGCGTAGTGACCGCCCGAGCGCGTCGCGATCCAGCCGCCGAGCGTCGAGAACTCGAAGGATTGCGGGTAGTGGCGCAGCGTGAGTTCGTGCGGGCGGAGCTGATCTTCGAGCGCAGGCCCGAGCACGCCGCCCTGGATGCGCGCCGCGCGCGATGCGCGATCGATCTCCAGCACGCGATCGAGTTTGCCGAGATCGAGCGACACCGCGCCGGTGTAGTCATCGAGTGCGCGCGCTTCGACGCCGCCGACGACACTCGATCCGCCGCCGTACGGAATGCACGCGATGCGCGCGCTGCTACACCAATCGAGAACGGCGGCGACTTCGCGCTCGTCGCGCGGGAACGCGACCTGATCGGGCGCCGGCGCAAAATCGCGGCGGAGCGCGCGCAGGACATCGCGATAGCTCTTGCCGTAGGTGTGGCCGAGTCGATCGTGCGGCGCTGCCGAACAGATCTCGCGCAGTGCGGATGGCGGCTGCACGCGCGGCATCGCCAACTCGATCTCGTGTTCGCGCGGCACGGCAGAGAGATCGAGCGCCGTGCCGAGCCGCTGCGACAGCGTGCGCGCAATGCCGAGCTCCTGCTCGGCGCTGGGCCCCGCATCCTCGTAGCCCCAACCCCAGAACTTACGACGCCTCATGATCTTCGTTCGCCTTCGGCTCTCTGCGCGCGTCCGGCGGCCCGGACGCTTGCGCGCGCGTTCGTCATTGCTTCGCGGGCGCGAGCAGCTCCAGCACCTTCTCGTCCGGCAAGAGCGGGTTCTCGGCATTCAGCGCCTGGATGCAGACGTGATCGGCGCCGGCGTCCCAGTGTTGCTGGATGCGCTTGCGGATCGCGCCCTCGTCGCCCCACGCGACGATCGCATCGACGAGGCGATCGCTCATGTTGCCGGCGAAGTCCGAGTCGTCGAAGCCGAGCCACTTCAAGTTGTTCTGGTAGTTGGGCAGCCCGACGTAGATCTTCATCGCTGCGCGCGCGACGGCGCGGGCCTTCGTCGCGTCGGTGCAGAGCAACACCTTCTGCTCGGGCGCGAGGATCTTGCCCTTGCCGAGAATTTCGCGCGCGCGCGCGGTGTGCTCCGGTGTCACGAAGTAGGGATGCGCGCCGGCGGTGCGCTCGGCCGCCAGCGCCAACATCTTCGGCCGCAGCGCGGCGAGCATGATCGGCACATCTTCGCTGGGCTTCGGCGCCATGAAGAGCGCCTTGCCCATCGCGTCGAGATAGTTGCGCATCGTCGTCACCGGCTTGCCGTACTCGTGCTTGCGGATGCCCGCGACGAGATGCCCGTGCGACACACCGATGCCGAGCACGAAGCGATTGCCCGTCATCTCGCCCATCGTGAGGCGCAGCGCATTCATCGTCATCGCGTCGCGCGCATAGATGTTGGCGATGCCGGTGGCGTAGGTGAGGCGCGTCGTGCCTGCGCTGATGCGCGCGATCTTCACGAAGGGATCGCGACCGACGGCCTCCGGCAACCACATCGCCTCGTAGCCCCATGCCTCGACGCGCTGCGCGAACGCAGCCGCCTCTGCGCCCGACATCATGTCGATGTGGGTCCAGACTCCGAATCGACCGAGCGTCGTCATCCGCATTCCTCCTCGAGCGTGGCGCCTAGCCTCGCAGCTCATGGCTGCGCCGCAAGCGCGGCGTGCGTAGACTCGCGCGAAATCGCGCCAAGCCCGAGGGAGACCCGCCGATGCTGCGACTCTTCGAACACCCGCTCTCGCCCTACGCGCGCAAAGTGAAGATCGTGCTGGAGCACAAAGGCGTGCCGTACGAACGCGTCTTCGTCTCGCCGATGGACACCAGCTCGCCGTCATTCCGCGACTTCCTCGCCGCGAGCCCGCGACTCGAAGTGCCGTGCTTCGTCGATGACGACGGCACCAGCCTCTTCGACTCGACCATCATGCTCGACTACATCGACGAGAAGTGGCCCGCGATTCCGTCGCTGCCCACGTCGCCCGCTGAACGCGCGCGCGTGCGCATGCTCGAAGAGTTCTGCGACACGCAAGTCGAAGCGGTGAATTGGGGATTGATGGAAGTGCGCTTCTTCAAACGCGCTGAAGGCGCGCAGGCCGACGCGCTGCTGGCGCACGCGCGCGAACAATGGCTGCGCTTCTGGGGCCGACTCGAGCGCGAACTCCAAGGTCGCGCGTGGATGAACGGCGCCGCCTTCGGCCGCGGTGACGCAGCGGTGTATCCGCACATCACCGGCTCCGCATTCTTCGGCATGCCGCTCGACGCCAAATTCGAGCGACTCGCGGATTGGGCCGCGCGCTGCGCGGAAGAGCCCGCCGTGCGCGCCGATGCGGAGCAGCTCGCGACGTGGATCAAAGCGAATCTCGGCGGCGGAGCAGTCGCGGGCGCAGCGCCGATGCCGGTAGTGCGGCAGTACCGCGATCACCGACTCGAGTGGATGATGAAATCGGGCGGCGTCGATGTGGTGCTGCGCGGACTCGCGGCGGGGACGATCCGGTTTCAGCAGGAGTTCGAGTAGATGCTCACCGGTGAGATCCGCAACCAGATCGACGCCATCTGGAACGCATTCTGGTCAGGCGGCATCTCGAACCCGCTCGAAGTGATCGAGCAGATAACGTACCTGCTCTTCCTGCGCCGCCTCGACGAGATGCAGCAGAACGACGAGAACATGACCAAGCGCCTCGGCAAGACCGGCGATCGCGCGCCGATCTATCCGAAGGGCAAGGATTCGAAGGGCGTGCCCTTCGAGCAGCTCCGCTGGTCGAAGTTCAAGAACGAAGAAGCGCGCAAGATGTTCGAGATCGTCAGCGAGCACGTCTTCCCGTTCTTGCGCACGCTCGGCGGCGACGGCTCCACCTACGCGCACCACATGAAGGACGCGCGCTTCACGATCCCGACGCCCGCGCTGCTCGCGAAGGTGGTGGACCTGATCGCGAAGCTGCCGATGGAGGATCGCGACACCAAGGGCGATCTCTACGAGTACATGCTCGGCAAGATCGCGAGCGCTGGGCAGAACGGTCAGTTCCGCACGCCGCGACACATCATCCGGTTGATGGTGGAGATGACGGCGCCGCAGCCGAAGGATGTGTTGTGCGATCCGGCGCTCGGCACGGCGGGTTTCCTAGTCGCCGCCGGCGAATACCTGCGCGAGCGCCATCCCGAGATCTTCCGCCGCGAGAATCTCCGCGATCACTTCCACTCTCAGCTCTTCCACGGCTTCGACTTTGACTCGACGATGCTCCGCATCGGCTCGATGAACATGCTGCTGCACGGCGTCGAGAACCCGGACATCCGTCACCGCGATTCGCTCGCGGAAGAGCACGCCGGCGAAGACGAGAAGTACAGCCTCTTGCTCGCGAACCCGCCGTTCGCGGGATCGCTCGACTACGAGAGCTGCGCGAAGAATCTCCAGCAGGTGGTGAAGACGAAGAAGACCGAGCTGCTCTTCCTCGCGCTCTTCCTTCGGTTGCTGAAGCCTGGTGGACGCGCCGCCGTGATCGTGCCCGACGGCGTCCTCTTCGGATCGAGCAACGCGCACAAGACGCTGCGCAAGATGCTCGTCGAGGAGCAGAAGCTCGACGCGGTCGTGTCACTGCCGAGTGGCGCGTTCAAGCCGTACGCCGGCGTCTCCACCGCGATCCTGCTCTTCACGAAGACGAACTCGGGCGGGACGGACTTCGTGTGGTTCTACGACGTCGCGGCGGATGGTTGGAGTCTCGACGACAAGCGGCAGGCGTTACTCGCGGAAGACAAGCTCGGGCCGATTCCGAAGGCATCGCTCACGCTGGAAGAGCACGCGAAGAACAACTTGCCTGATGTGCTCGCGCGGTGGCAGTTGCGGGAGAAGGATGAGCGGGAGAGGGCGCGGACGGAGCAGAGCTTCTGTGTGCCGAAGAGTGAGATTGCGGGGAATGGGTATGACTTGAGCTTGAACCGGTACAAGGAGCTGGTGCACGCGGCGACCGAGCATGTGCCACCGGCGGAGTTGCTTTCCGAGCTCGCTGAGCTCGAAAGAGAGATCGAGAGCGGGCTCGCGAAGCTGAGAGACATGATTCGGTGAGCAGCGCCGAAGTTCCGGCGAGTTGGAGAGTCGTCGAGCTGGATGAACTCCGCGCGCCAGGCGATCACACATTCGTGGGTGGTCCGTTTGGCTCGGATCTCACTCGTGGCGACTACGTGGAAGAGGCTGGTGTTCCCGTCATTCGAGGCACGAACCTCGGAGGCGACACAGGGTTCTTCATCGATAGCAGCTTCGTTTTCGTGAGCGAGCAGAAAGCGAAGAGCCTTAGCCGAAACCTCGCGTTTCCAGGCGATCTGGTGTTCACGCAGCGAGGCACACTCGGTCAAGTTGTAGTGATTCCCAAGGACGCGCAGTTTCCGAAATACGTGATCTCTCAAAGTCAAATGAAGCTGAGTCCTGACGCGAAACGTGTGGACGCTCAGTTTCTCTATCAATACTTCCGTCTGCCGAGCACGGTCGAGCGTCTCCTGTCGCGAACCCAGTCGACAGGTGTTCCGCACATCAATCTAGGAATTCTCAAACGCTTCCCAGTGATTCTGCCCCCGCTCCCCGAGCAGCTGCGACTTGCGGCGATTTTGGATCAAGCCGAGTCGCTGCGAGTAAAGCGAAGGCAAGCGCTTGAGCGGCTTGAGGTGTTCGCTCGATTCCTGTTTCTCGAAGTCTTTGGAGATCCAGCGACGAATGCCAAGGGATGGCCACGGCGACCACTCGGAGAGTTGACGGCGAAGTTCTCCGATGGACCGTTTGGCTCGAATCTGAAGAGTGTGCACTACAGACCAGCGGGCATACGCGTGGTTCGGCTTCAAAACATCGGTGTTGGTGAGTTCTTGAATGACGACTCTGCCTTTATCGATCCTTCACATTTCGCGATTCTCGGAAGGCATGAATGCCTCTCGGGCGATGTACTGATCGCGACTCTTGGTGACCCCAATCTTCGCGCTTGTATCCAGCCCGCATGGCTACCGATTGCGCTCAACAAGGCGGATTGTGTTCAAGCTCGCCCAGATCCTCGGATTGCCAATGCCGAGTATCTCTGCGCGCTTTTGAATCAACCGTCTACAGAGCAGCTGGCGCAGAGTCTTGTGCTTGGGCAGACGCGACTTCGGATCAGCATGGGTCGACTTCGAGGTCTCTCGGTGCCGGTTCCGCCGATTGGCTTGCAGCGAAAATTTGCGGAGCAGATGGTTGTATTTGAGAAACTCAAATCGTCCCACCGTGCCTCCCTCGCCAAGCTCGACGCGCTCTTCGCCTCCCTTCAGCACCGCGCCTTCCGCGGGGAGTTGTGAGGCCGTTAAAAGAAGACCCCCGTTCTTTTAACGGCGTGCCGGCAACATCCGTGGCAACGAGCTGGAAACGAACCAGGATCCGAGTACCTCTGGGCCGATCGCAGGGGATTCTTCAACTATCTGTCCTGTATAGATTTATCTCCCACATTCAAACCGACTTGACTTGGAAATGAGTCGAGACATGATGTCGCCATGGCTGTCGCCTATGAGCCGCCTCGGAGCTGGATCGTGTACGACCTCCGGGCCCTCGTCGGGCCGCTGACGGAGGCAAAGGCGGCCCTGTTGGCGCTGCGGGAGATGCCGTCCCAACGGAGTTGGGCGGACGAGCTGCAGAGCATTCAGTTGAAGCGCGAGGTGGCGGGCACGTCGCGGATCGAAGGCGCCGAGTTCACCGACAATGAACTCGACGCGGCGCTCCAGCAGACGCCCGCGCAATTGGAGACGCGATCGCAGCGCCAAGCGGCGGCTGCCGTCGCGACGTACCGGTGGATTGCGAAGCTCCCGAGCGATAGGCCTGTGGACGAAGCGTTGATCCTCGAAGTGCATCGCCGCCTCGTCACGGGTTGCGACGACGATCATTGCCCGCCCGGGCAGCATCGCGGTGCCGATCAGAACGTGACCTTCGGCTCGCCGCGCCATCGCGGCGTTGATGGCGGTGAGGCCTGTGCGGAGGCGCTGCGTCACTTGGTCGAAGCGGTGCGCACGGTGTTCCGCGAGCACGATCCGCTCGTGCAGGCGTTGGCGCTTCACTACCACTTCGCGGCGATGCACCCGTTCCTCGACGGCAACGGGCGCAGCGCTCGCGCTCTCGAAGCGCTGATGCTCCAGCGCGTGGGTCTGCGCGACACGCTCTTCATCGCGATGTCCAACTACTACTACGAGGAGAAGGCGGCGTATCTCCAGGCGCTGAACGACACGCGCGCCGCCGGCCACGATCTGACGCCGTTTCTTCGCTTTGCGCTGAAGGGGATCGAGGTTCAGTGTCGGAGTCTGCTGAGTGAGATTCGACTGCGCGTGAAGAAGGCGCTTTACCGAAACACTGTTGCCGATCTCTTCGGTCGTCTTCAATCGCCGCGCAAGCGCGTGATGTCAGCACGCCACGTTCAGATCCTGTATCTGCTGCTCGACGAGGGTCCGTTGACGGTCGGAGCGCTCGCGACGCGCGCGGCGCCGTTCTACACAGTCAAGAACCCGGGCAAAGCATTGATCCGTGATCTCAACTATCTGCTAGGCCTCGAAGCGATTGAATTCGAACCCGCGGCGGATCCTGGAGGTCGCTTGCTCGGGATCAATCTCGAGTGGCCCACGCAGATCACCGAGACCGAATTCTTCCGCCGTGTGAAGGAAATGCCCAAGGGCAAGGTGTATGGCTTCCTCTCGTCCTGATGCGGCGTCGCCGCACTTCGGCTTTCTCGCGACCGAGTGGCCGGAGTTGTACGACGCCGCCACCAAGGCCGAGAGCTTCGTTCATCCCGATCCGCGCGCGTCCTGCTTCTATGCGCGTCGCTCCCTCGAAGTGGCCGTCACGTGGCTCTACAAGAACGATCGCGCGCTGCGGCTGCCGTATCAGGATCAACTGAATGCGCTGATCCACGAGCCGACGTTCCGGCAGGTGGTCGGCCAGGCGGTCTTCAACAAGGCCAAGATCATCAAGGATCTCGGCAACCAGGCCGTGCACAGCACGCGGGCGATTCGCGCACAGGATTCACTTCGCGCCGTCCATGAGCTGTTCCACGTTTGCTACTGGCTCGCCCACACCTACGCGCGCGGCGCGAAGCCCGCCGGTTCGCTCGGCTTCGATGCGAGCTTGCTGCCGCAGACGTCGCCCGTTGCGCCGCAGACGATCGCGCAGCTCCAATCGCTCGCGACGCAACTCGCCGAGCGCGACACGCGTCTCTCGGAGTTGCTCGCAGATCGCAATGCGCTCGACACCGAGTTGCAACGCCTGCGCGAAGAAGTTGCGCAGACGAAAGCCGCGAACGCCGCGCAGCCCGACACGCACGACTACTCCGAAGAAGAGACGCGCGATGCGTTCATCGATCTGCTTCTCCACGAAGCGGGCTGGCCGCTCGATGCCGAACGCGATCGCGAGTTCGAAGTCCACGGCATGCCGAACGCGCAGGAAACCGGCTACGTGGACTACGTGCTCTGGGGCGACGACGGCCTTCCGCTCGCGCTCGTCGAAGCGAAACGCACCAAGCGCGATCCGCGCGTGGGCCAGCAGCAGGCGAAGCTCTACGCCGATTGTCTCGAAGCACAATTCGGCCGCCGCCCGATCATCTTCTACAGCAACGGCTACGAGCATTGGCTCTGGGACGACGCGAATCATCCGCCGCGCCGCGTGCAGGGATTCCTCGAAAAGGCAGAGCTGGAGCTTTGGATCCAGCGGCGCGAGACGCGGCTCCTGCTGGCGGATACGGCGATCGATCGCGAGATCGTCGATCGCGACTATCAGGCACGCGCGATTCGGCGCATCACAGAAACCTTCGAGCGCGATGGGCAGCGCAAGGCGCTGGTCGTGATGGCGACGGGCGCCGGCAAGACGCGCACCGTCGTCGCGCTCGCTGATCTGCTGATGCGCGGCAACTGGGCCAAACGCGTGCTCTTCCTTGCCGATCGCGTCGCGCTGGTGCGACAGGCAGTGAAGGCATTCAAGAAGCACCTGCCGACCTCGTCACCGGTGAATCTCGTCACCGAGCGCGCCACCGAGAGTCGCGTCTACGTCTCGACCTATCCGACCATGATGCGATTGATCGACGAGATGCAGGATGGACGCCGTCGCTTCGGCGTCGGCCACTTCGATCTGATCGTGATCGATGAAGCGCACCGCTCGGTGTATCAGAAATACCGCGCGATCTTCGAGTACTTCGACGCGCTGCTGGTCGGGCTCACCGCGACGCCGAAGGACGAGATCGATCGCAACACCTACAGCCTCTTCGAGCTGGAGACCGGCGTCCCGACCGATGCCTACGGGCTCGAAGATGCCGTGCGCGACGGCTGGCTCGTTCCGTCCGAGTGTGTCTCGGTGCCGCTTCGCTTCCCACGCGAAGGCATTCGCTACGACGATCTCTCGGAAGACGACAAGGAAGCGTGGGATGCAGTCGAGTGGTCCGATGACGGTTCCGTACCGACACGCGTCGAGGCCGCCGCCGTCAATCAGTGGCTCTTCAACAAAGACACCGTCGACAAGGTGCTCGAACACCTGATGACGCGCGGCCAAAAGGTGGCCGGCGGCGATCGGCTTGGAAAGACGATCGTCTTCGCCAAAAACCACGCACACGCGGAGTTCATCGCCGACCGCTTCAACGCGAACTATCCGCACTACAAAGGCGCGTTCGCGCGCGTGATCGACTTCCAGGTGACGTATGCGCAGAGCCTGATCGAAGACTTCTCCGAGTCCGAGAAGGCGCCGCACATCGCGATCTCGGTGGACATGCTCGACACCGGCATCGACGTGCCCGAAGTCGTCAACCTCGTGTTCTTCAAACTGGTGCGTTCGCGGACGAAGTTCTGGCAGATGATCGGTCGCGGTACACGGCTGCGGCCGGATCTATTCGGGCCCGGAAAGCACAAGGAGTTCTTCTACGTCTTCGACTATTGCCAGAACCTGGAGTTCTTCAACCAGAACCCGCGGACCGTCGACGGTGCGTCGGGCGATTCGCTCGGCAAGCGATTGTTCACGACGCGGCTGGAGTTGATCGCCGCGCTGAACCACAACGTGAGTGCGGCCGAGCGAAACGCGGCGGCCATTGCCGAGCGAAGAGAAGGCTACGCGGTGACCGAAGCCGATCTTCGGAAGGATCTCGTCTGGCTGCTCCGTGATGAGATCGAAGGGATGAACGTCGACAACTTCCTCGTTCGCCCGCGGCGCCGCTTGATCGAGAAGTACTCGACGGTGGAGGCGTGGGCGGCACTCGGCGATGAACACGTCGATGAACTCGTGCACGACGTGGCCGGTCTGCCGAGTGAGTTCCCGGACGAGGACGAAGACGCCAAGCGCTTCGACCTGCTGATGCTGCGCTTGCAGCTCACGGTGCTGCGCGTCGATCCGGGCTTCGCGCGGCTGCGCGATCAGGTGCGTGCAATCGCGGCGATGCTCGAAGAGAAGTCGAGCATCCCGATGGTGCGCGAACACATGGTGTTGATCGAGCAGATCCAGACCGACGAGTATTGGCAGGACGTCACTACGCCGATGTTGGAAGTCGTGCGGCGGCGCTTGCGCGCGCTCGTGAAGCTGATCGAGAAGGGAAGTCGGCACCTCGTATACACGGACTTTGAAGATCAGATCGGCGACGAGAAGCGCGTGTCGCTGCCTGGCTTCGGAACGGGAACCGACTTCGAGCGGTTCCGTGCGAAAGCGCGGAACTTCCTTCGCGCGCACGAGCAGCATCTCACGATTCACAAACTGCGGATGAACGAGCCGCTGACGCCGAGCGACCTCACCGAGCTCGAACGCATGCTGCTCGAAGCCGGGATCGGCAGCAGTGCCGACATCGATCGTGCAACGCGCGAGAGCAACGGACTCGGACACTTCGTTCGCTCGCTCATCGGCATGGATCGCGAGGCTGCGAAGCGCGCGCTCGGCCGCGTTCTCGCCGGGCGCACGCAGTCGGCAAACCAGATCGAGTTCCTGGACCTGATCGTCGAGCACCTGACGGAGCACGGCGCGATGGAGCCGAGGCGTCTCTACGAATCTCCCTTCACCGACATCAACCCGCAGGGGCCCGAGGGCGTGTTCACGGCCGAGCAGGTGGATGATTTGGTGGTCGTGCTTCGAGAGATCGGCTCGCGCGCAGCGGCTTGATTCCCCGAGCGGACGACTCGGTCATTCGCGATGACCGAGTCTCGCGGCGCCGACGCCGGGCGGGTAGTTTCTGCGACCGCCATGAACACCCCCGAATCCCCGACGCGTTCTCGCACCCTCTCCGAACACGAGTCGAAGCAAGTGCTCGCACACTACGGCGTGCCGATCGCGAGCGAGCGCGTCGTGCAGGATGCGGCGGCCGCAGCGAGCGCGGCTGCAGAGATCGGCTTCCCGGTCGTGATGAAACTCTGCGGCGACGCGATCGCGCACAAGACCGAGCGCGATCTCGTGCGTCTCGGTCTCGCCGATGCGAACGCGGTGCGCGGCGCCGCCGCCGAGCTGCTCGCGAAGGCGCGCCCGGAAGACGGCGCGGTGTCGCTGCTGGTCGCCGAGATGGTGCGCGGCAAGCGCGAGCTGATCGCCGGCCTGGTGCGCGATCCGAGCTTCGGCCCGTGCGTATTGCTCGGCCTCGGCGGCATTCTCACCGAAGCGCTCGGCGACGTGGTCTTCGCCGCCGCTCCGCTCGAACGCGCCGACGCGCTAGCGATGATCGGCCACCTGCGCGCGAGTCATCTGCTCACCAAGCCGTTTCGCGGCGAAGCGGCTGTAGATGCCGATGCGCTGGCCGACGTGCTCGTCGGCCTCGGCAAGCTCGCCGTCGAGCGACCTGACATTGCGTCGGTGGATCTCAACCCGCTGATCGTGCGCGGCGACGGCAAGGTGCTCGCCGTAGATGCCCTCGTAGAAATCGAACCCTCGGCCCGAAGCGAACGAGCGCCGTTCCCGCGTAGCGAGCCAACGGCGAGCGGCGAGATCCATAAGGCTCGCGGTGGAGCCGGCGAAGAACTCTCTGACGAAGCACTCCTCGCCCGCTTCCGCCCGCTCTTCCACCCGCGCGGCATCGTCGTCGCTGGCGCATCCACACACCCCGGCAAATTCGGCTTCGTCACGCTCCACAACCTGCGCGCCTTCGGATACCAGGGCGCGCTCTTCCCGGTGAATCGCGAGGGAGCCGAGATTCTCGGTGAGCCGAGCCATCGCGACGTCGCGGAGATTCCGGTTGGCGCGGCGGATCTCGTCTTCGTCTGTACACCGGCCGGCGCCAACGTCGAGTTGCTGCGCGCGTGCGCGAAGATCGGCGTGCGCGCGGCCTTCGTCGCGAGCGCGGGCTATCGCGAAGCGGGGCCGGAAGGTCGCGCGCAGGAAGACGAGCTGGTCGCGACCGCCGACGAACTCGGCATCGTGATGGCGGGGCCGAACGGGCAGGGCGTGATTTCGACGCCGGTGTCGATGTGCGCGCAGATCGTCGCGCCGTATCCGCCCGCGGGCGGCATCTCGGTGGTGAGCCAGAGCGGCAATCTGGTGTCGTCGTTCCTCAACTACGCGGTGCAGACCGGCGTCGGCATCGCAAAGGCGATCTCGTCGGGCAACTCGGCGCAGACCGGGATCGCCGAGTACCTCGAATACTTTGCGGCCGATCCCGACACCAAGGTGGTGGTCGCGTATCTCGAAGGCGTGCCGGACGGGCGCCGGCTGCTCGCCGCGATCCGCCGCCTCAGCGCGCGCAAGCCGTTGGTGCTGGTGAAGGGCGGCGTCGCGTCGGAAGGGCAGCGCGCCGCGCTCTCGCACACCGGCTCGCTCGCCACCGACGATCGCGTCTTCGACGGCGTGTGCCGTCAGGCTGGCGCGTTGCGCGCACCGAATGTCGAAGCGGCCTTCGAGTGGGCGGCGACGCTCGCGACGCAGCCGCTGCCGCGCGGGCGACGCGTGATCGTGTTCACCACGGCGGGCGGCTGGGGCGTGCTCGCGGCCGACGCGTGCGCCGCGGCGGGGCTCGAACTCGTTGCGCTGCCGGAGAGCGTGCGCACGCAGATCGACGGCATGGTCCCTGCGCGCTGGAGTCGCAGCAATCCGGTCGATCTCGCCGGCGGCGAAACGCGCGACACCGTGCCGGCCGTGCTCGATCTGCTCTGCGCGCATCCGGACGTCGATGCGATCGTGCATCTCGGCCTCGGCATCCAGGCCGCGACCGCGAACTTGTTTCGCAGCGGGCCCTTCTTCCCGGGCAACGGCCTCGAACGCATCACCGAGTATCACGAGCGTCAGGACCGCCGCTTCGCCGAGGCGGCGCGCGACGCAAGCGTGCGTCACGGCAAGCCGGTGCTGAGCGCCACCGAGCTGGTGCACACCGACCGCGACTACGGCAACGCCGGCCCGCTCGCGCTCAAAGAGTTCGGCCGCGTCTGCTACCCGAGCGCACACCGCGCCGTCGAAGCGCTGCGCGTGCTGGTGGACTACGCCGAGTTCCGCCGCTCAACAAGTTGACGCCGGGCTCAGTTCTACCCTGCGAATAACCTGACAGGAAATAACCTGACGCCCGGCCCCGTTCTGCGGGCTACTGGCTATCGCCGGAAGATCTCCGCCAACTGCGGCACCTGCGACACCGGCACCCAGCTCGCCATTCCCACCGTCCACACCAGCGTGTCGCCGCGAAGCGTGCCGCTGGCGGCGGCGCGCGATAGATCCTCGAGCGTGAACGGGCCCGTTGCCTGACCGCCCTGCACGACGTGCCATGCGGGCGGCGGCGGAGGCGGGGGCGGCGCTTGCGGGATCGCAGGGGTCGGCGACGCGCCGAGCTTCCCTGCCATCGCGAGGCCCATGCCCATGCCGATGCCACCAGCGGCGATGCCACCGGCGGGGTTCGCTGCGGCGACCTTCGTGGCTGCGCCGATCTGGTACTGCTGGTAGGCCGCGAGATCGTCGATCACGCGCATCGAGGAGCGCGCATCGAGCGCCTTCTCGACTTCTTCGGGCACCGAGACGTTGACGATGAAGAGCGCCGGCACGTCGAGTCCGTACTCGTCGTCCACGCGCTCGACGACCATCTTGCGCAGCTTCTCGGCGAGGTCGTTCTGGTTGGCGGCGAGATCGACGACAGATAGGTCCGCCGTCGCGACCAGATCCGCGAAGGCCTGGCCGATGATCGAGCGCAGCAGCACGCCGACTTCATCGACCTCGAAGATCGAGTCGGTGCCGACGAGTTCTTGCAGCAGCGCCTTCGCATCGATCGCGCGCAGCGTGAAGGTTCCGAAGGCGCGCACGCGGATCGGGCCGAAGTCCGGATCGCGGATCAGCACCGGGTTCGGCGTGCCCCACTTGAGGTCCGTGACCTGCCGCGTCGAGACGAAGTAGACCTCGGCCTTGAAGGGCGAGTCGAAGCCGAACTTCCAGCCGGCGAGCGTCGAGAGCACCGGCAGATTCTTCGTCTCGAGCGTGTGTCGGCCCGGCGCGAAGACGTCGGCGATCTTGCCCTGATGGACGAAGACCGCCGTCTGGCCCGGGCGCACGATCAGCTGTGCGCCGTGCTTGATCTGGTTCTGGTAGCGCGGGAAGCGCCACACCAGCGCAGCGTGCGAGTCGTCCACCCACTCGACGATGTCGATCAATTCGGCGCGAAGTTTTTCGAAGAGTCCCATCTTGATTCTCCTAGTCGTTGGTCGCTGCGATCAGCGCAGCAGATCCACCAGAATTCCCAGCAGTGAGCGGCCCCCGGTGACCGAGCCGCCCCAGTGCTCCCTGGTTTCGCGTTGCACGCGTTCCTTCTCGAGCATCTGCTCGACGCCGGCCATCGCCTTGAACTGTTCCGCGGTCATGCGCGGACCTTCCGAGAGGCCCGGCGCTGCAGACGGTGCGGCGTCGCGCAGACCGCCACCCGCGATGAAGGCCGCGATCTGTTCGAGTTCGTCGGCGTCGAGCCAGGTTCCGTGCGAGCCACACCAATCGACGATCACGCCCGAGCGCTTGCCGTAGTTCTTGCGGTGCATGCGCTCGTGACACACCGGGCAGTTGCGGTAGCGGAAGTTGCGATCGACCGATTGGCGTACCGCCGTCGGTGTCGCGACGCCCATCGCGCTGCGCTGGCGCGACGCTTCGATCGCGCGCTGCACGAGGGAGTCGAAGCGATCGCCGGGCACGAAGAGCCCGTTGCATTTCGCGCACTCGCGCACCCAGACGCCGCCGACGCCGCGGACCGCGAGTTCCTCTTCACAGACGGGGCAGGCGACCGCTGCGTCGGGCGCTTCCGGCATCGCCTCGGGCCGGAACTCGACGCCACAGGTCACGCAGAATTTCGCCGATTCCTCATTGCGCGCGTAGCACTCGGGACAGATCAGCGAGAGCTCGCCCGCGCGCACGACCGCGGCGCTGCAGTAGTCGCAATGTGCCGCCGACTCGGAGAGCAACGCGCCGCACGCGCTGCAGCGCTGCACCGCGGCGTCTACGGCCGCCTGCGCCTCGTTGCGGATGTTCGCGCCGCAGCGGCAATCGAAGAACGGCTCCGCGACGTCGGTGACATCGTACTGGGCATGGCAGTCGCGGCACGCAACGAGACGCACGCCCGCCAAAATCGACCAGACGAGCGGGCCCCTTGAGCTTTGCGTCGAGGGCGCGGCCTATTCGCGGGAGAGGTAGGTGGTCTCTTCGAGCGCGGCTTCGTAGCGCTGGAGGAGGTGTTGGGATTCTTCGGGGCTGAGGTCGCCGCGTTCTTTGGCGATGTCGATCGCGGCCTTTACGCGGCCGACCAGCTCGCGCGTGTCGTACTCGACGTAGTCGAGGACGTCGCGAACCTTGTCGGCTTCGACGACGTGCTCGATGTGGGTCTTGCCGTCGTCGTCGACCCGCACGTGCACCGCGTGGGTGTCGCCGAAGAGGTTGTGGAGGTCGCCGAGGATCTCCTGGTAGGCGCCCACCATGAAGACGCCGATGATGTACGGCTGGCCGTTCAGCGTGTGCAGCTCGAGCGTGTCGCGCACATCGTGCTGGTCGATGAAGAGTCCGATCTTGCCGTCGCTGTCACAGGTGAGGTCCGCGAAGATGCCGCGCCGCGTCGGCTCCTGTTCGAGTCGGTGGATCGGCATCACAGGGAAGAGCTGCTTGAAGCCCCAGTGATCGGGCATCGATTGGAACATCGAGAAGTTGCCGAAATAAGTGTCGGCGAGCGTCTTCTCGAGGTCTTCCAGATCTTCGGGCACTTGCGGCAGTTCGCGCACGATGCGCAGCAGCTTCTCGCAGCCGGCCTGGAACAAGCGCTCGACGCGCGCCCGCGCACGCATGTCGAGATAGCCGAGCGCGAAGAGCGTGCCGCCTTCCTCTTTGAGCTGCGTGAGATCGTGCCAGCCTTCGAGCGGATTCTTGCGCGACAGGCCGTTCCAGGTTTCCCACAGATCCTGCACCACGCGCGGGTCGTCTTCGGACGGCGCCTCGGGCGTCTCGGCGATACGCAATTCGGAGACGCCGAGTACGTCGAAAATCAGCACCGAGTGGTGCGCCACCATCGCGCGACCCGCTTCGGTGATGATGTCCGGGTGCGGCACCTCGGTCTCGTCGCAGGCTTCCTGAATCGACGACACCACGTCGTTCGCGTATTCCTGGATCGAGTAGTTCATCGACGAGTGGAAGTTGGTCTGCGAGCCGTCGTAGTCGACGCCGAGACCGCCGCCGACGTCGAGCATGTGCGGCTTCGCGCCCATCGCGTGCAGGCCGACGAAGATCCGGCTCGCCTCGCGGAAGGCTTCCTTGTGCGCGCGGATCGCGGTGATCTGCGAGCCGATGTGGAAGTGCAGCAGCTCGAGACAATCGAGCATCTTCTCGGCCTTCAGCCGATCGACGGCTTCGACGATCTCCGCCGCCGACAGACCGAACTTCGCGCGCTCGCCGCTCGAATCGGCCCACTTGCCGGCGCTCTTGGTCGTGAGTCGCGCGCGCACGCCGAGGTGCGGGCGGATGCCGAGCTCGCGCGACACGCGGATCGCGAGATCGAGTTCCTGGAAGCGGTCGATCACGATGATCGGCGTGCGACCGAGGCGCTGCGCGAGCAGTGCGGTCTCGATGTAGGCGCGGTCCTTGTAGCCGTTGCAGATCAGCAGCGCGCCGGGCGTATCGAGCAGCGCGAGCGCGATCAGCAGCTCCGGCTTCGAGCCCGCTTCGAGGCCGATCCGGTGCGGCGCGCCATAGCGGACGATCTCCTCCACGACGTGGCGCTGCTGATTCACCTTGATCGGGTAGACGCCGCGGAAGCGGCCGCCGTACGAGTAATCACCGATCGCCTTCGCAAAGTTCTTCGCGAGCCCGCGCACGCGGCTCGACACGATGTCCGAGAAGCGCACGAGCAGGGGCAGCCGCAATCCGCGCGCTTGCAGCGACGGAAGCAACTCGTAGAGATCCACCGCCGCGCCATCCGGCCCGCGCGGCGTCACCTCGAGGTGACCCTTGTCGTTGATTCCGAAGAACCCAGCGCCCCAGTTGGCGGTCTGGTAGAGCTCGGCGCTGTCTTTGATCGACCAACTACGCATGGGTGTGCTCCCGAGGATGAGATGGGGACGGGAGAAGCGAAGGCGCGGTCGTCTACCGCCGAACGCGTTGAATAGCGTTTTCCCCGCGCACCGAAAGCATTCAAACTCATGATCTCGCGCCGGCCGGAGGAACCGGCCGCGCCAACACGAGTCAAGTGACTTGGTTTACTCCTCAGGTCGCGACGAGGTTCAGAGCTTCCTCTCGCTCCGCGCCAGATGCGAGATCGCGCACCTTCACCACGCCGCGCTCCGCTTCGTCCGGCCCGATCATCCACACTTCGCGCGCGCCCACTTTGTCTGCGTCGGCGAAGACGCGCTTCGGGCGTGTGTCGCCGAGCACCAACTCGACGGCGTGGCCTTGCGCGCGCAGTCGCTCGGCGACGCGGATCGCCGCCGCGCGCTGCTCCTCGCCGAGCGCACACACGACGTCGTCGAGTCCGCGCGGCAGCGCTGGCACCAAGGCGTGATCGGCGAGCAACTCGGCGATGACGACATCGCCGAAGCCAAAGCCGACGGCCGGCAGCTTCGGACCGCCGAGCGTTTCGAGCAGCCGGTCGTAGCGACCGCCGCCGCACACTGCGCGCAGCTTGCGTTCGGCGTCGAATGCCTCGAAGACGATCCCGGTGTAGTACGCGAGGCCGCGCACGACCGACGCGTCGAAGTCGACGAATTGCGCGATGCCGTATGCGTCGAGCAGCTCGAAGAGTCGGCGCAGATCCGCGATCGCGGGCGAGTCCGGCGGCGCCGCGGCGGCTGCAGCGTCGAGACTGCGCGTGCCGAGCAGCGCCACGACGTCGCGCGCTTCGGCTTGCGACAACCCCACCGCGCCCGCCGGCTCGCAGAGCTGATCGACGACCGCATCGGCGCCGATCTTGTCGAGCTTGTCGATCACGACACAGAGCGGCGCGAAGGCGTCGGGCCGCGTACGCAGCACACCCGCGCGCAGCGTCTCCTCCAGCAGCGCGCGGTTGTTCACCGCCACACGCACCTGGCCGCTGCCGAGACCGACGCGCCCGAGCAGCGCGAAGATCGCGGCCAGCAACTCCGCTTCGGCGCCGACGCCCGGCTCGCCCCACACATCCATGTTCCACTGAAAGTGTTCGCGCTTGCGGCCGCGCGTCATGCGCTCGTAGCGCCAATTCTGCGTGACGGTGAACCAACGCAGCGGCATGCGCAGCCCGCCGGCGCGCGCCATCACCATGCGCGCGATCGACGGCGTCATCTCGGGGCGCAGCGCGAGGTGACGCTCGTGAATCACGAAGTGGTAGAGCTGCTCGACGATCTCCTCGCCGGCCTTGCGCGTGAACAACTCCGCATGCTCGACGACCGGCGCATCGACCTCCTCGAAGCCCATCCGCCGCGACACTTCGCGGAAGTGCCCGAAGAGCCACGTGCGCAGCCGCATCTCGTCCGGATAGAAGTCGCGCGTGCCACGCGGCGCTTGCAGAGCAGGAGGCTTCGCCATGAAGGTTCTTTACAGAACGAAATCCCGCTTCGCTCCCCGCAGCGGACTGCCGATTCGAAGCGCGCTACAAAGCTCAGCCTTCTCGAGGAGATCTCGATGACCCGACGCACGCGCTTCGTATCGATCCTGTTGGCCGCCGCGCTCTTCGCCTGTGGCGGCGAGAAGGAGAAGCCCGCAGCGCCGACGCCGTCGGCACCCGCCGTGATGCCCCCCCCGCCCACGCACGCGCCGACATCTCTCGTCGTGCCGTCCACGACGCCGACGCCCGACTCGCTGCCGAAGGGTTTGATGCTCGCGCTTTCGAACTTCGAGGTGTCGCCCGACGGCAAGGTGCTGCCGAAGCCGGGCGCTGCGCGGGCCGAGATCCTGATTCGCGAAGGCGGCGCGTGGAAGGTGATCACGCTCGAAGATCCCGACTCCAATGTGTTTCACAAGGTGATGGTCTACGCGGCGCCCGATGGCCCGGCGATTCTGACGCTCGGCGGTACCAAGGCGGCGTTGAAGCTCTGGCGCAAAGACGGCAAGGGCGGCTTCAAGCCGGCTGCGACGCTGTGGACCAAAGACTTCGGCGGCAAGTTCAGCCGCATGCGCGACGCCGAGATCGCCGACGTGCTCGGCGACGGCCGCAACGGTCTCGCCGTCGCGACGCACGACCAGGGCGTCGTCGCGACCGTCGTGCCCAAAGGCAAGCCTGATGGGTCCGCGGGCTCCGGCTACGACGTCGCGGAGATCGACGCGCAGAAGGACACCTTCGTCCACGAGATCGAGGTGGGCGATCTCGATGGCGACGGCATGATCGAGATCTACGCGACGCCGAGCGCGCCGAACAAGCTCGATGGTTCCGAGCAGCCCGGCACCGTGACGCGCTACGCGCCCGCGGAGAAGGAAGGGCGCAGCGTCGTCGCCGATCTCGGCAACCGGCACGCGAAAGAGATTCTGGTCAGCGACGTAGATGGCGATGGGCGCGACGAGCTCTACGTCGCGGTCGAGGCGCGGACTTCGGGCAGCGGCGCCGCGACCAAGATCGTCGAGCCGGTCGAGATCCTGCGCTTCGACGCCGGCACCGATCCGAAGGCGCGCAACGTCGTCGCGACGATCGACGACCGCCTGCTGCGTTTCCTGACGGCAGGCGACATCGACGGCGATGGCAAGAAAGAGATGGTCGCGGCCGGCTACAAGAGCGGCCTCTGGCTGCTGCGTCCGGGCGCGGATCCGAAGGGCAAGTGGGAGATCCAGCTCCTCGACCGCAAGTCCTCGGGTTTCGAGCACGCCGCGCTGCTGACCGACCTCGACGGCGACGGCAGCGACGAGCTCTACGTCGCGAGCGACGACCAGGGCGAGGTGCGCCGCTATGTGTGGCGCAATGGCGGCTTCGAGAAGGAAGTGATCCACACCCGCAAGCCGGCGGGCTCGGCGTTCACCTGGAATCTGATGCCCGTCCCCGTCGAGCTGGTGCGCTGAGCCCGCCGACTCGATGCGGTAGCGCTTCCCAATCTAAGAGAGACCGCCTTGCGAGCGCAGATCCGGAAGCTTGGCTAAGGATGGCCGCACCCAATCCCCAGCTCTCAATCGCCCCCAGGGAAATCTCGTGGCCAAGCACCTGATCATCACCGAGAAGCCGAGTGTCGCTCGGGACATCGCCAGCGCCCTCGGCGGCTTCACCGAGGATCAGGGCTACTTCGAGAGCGATGCCTGGGTGCTCACCTGGGCGGTCGGCCATCTCTTCGAGCTGCTCGAGCCCGAGGAGATCGATCCCGAGTACAAGCGCTGGACGCTCGCGAACCTCCCGATCATTCCGGAGGTCTTCAAGACCAAGCCGAAGCAGGGCCAGACCGAGCGCGTTCGCACCATCAAGAAGCTGCTCGAGCGCGCGGATGTCGAGGGCGTCGTGAACGCCTGCGACGCGGGCCGCGAGGGCGAGCTGATCTTCCGCGAAATCGTCGAGCACTTCGGCAGCGTGAAGCCGATCCGCCGGCTCTGGCTGCAATCGATGACCGAGGACGCGATCCGCGACGGCTTCGTGCGGCTGCGCCCGGGCGAGGAACTCGAGAATCTCGCCGCCGCCGCGCGCGCGCGAACGCTGACGGATTGGCTGATCGGCATGAACGCGACGCGCGCGTTCACGAAGCGGCTGAAGGGCCGGAAGGAAAAGGGCGCGTGGTCGGCGGGTCGCGTGCAGACGCCGACGCTCGCGCTGCTGGTCGAGCGCGAACTCGAAGTGCTCGCGCACAACGCGAAGGGTTACTGGCGGCTGGTCGGCACCTTCGAGTTCAGCGGTCAGACTTATTCGGGCACGTGGTTCGATCCGGCGCTCGCCGAGAGCGAGAACGAAGAAGCGCGCGACGACCGGATCTTCGACGAGACGCGCGCCCACGCGATCGTCGCGGCGATCGGCGCGCAAGCGGGCAGCGCCGATGAAACGCGCAAGCCGTCGCGCGAAACCGCGCCGCCGCTCTTCGATCTGACCAGCTTGCAGCGCGAGGCGATCCGCCGCTTCGGCTGGACCGCGCGCCGCACGCTCTCCGCCGCGCAGCGCTGCTACGAAGCGCACAAGATCCTCACCTACCCGCGTACCGATTCGCGCTGCCTGCCGAACGACTACCGCCAGAAGGTGAGCGAAGTGCTCACCACCTTCGCCGCAGCGGGTCGCGACCTGCGCGCGTCGCGCGACATCGACCCGATTGCCGAGTACGGCGCTGCGGCGCAGCGACTCATCGATGCGGGTCTCGAGAACGAGGCGCGCACCTTCGACGACACGAAAGTGTCGGACCACTTCGCGATCATCCCGACCGGCCGCGTGCCGGGCGACAGCGTGTCGGGCGACGACCGCAAGATCTTCGATCTCGTCGTGCGCCGCTTCCTCGGCAACTTCCATCCGCCCGCCGTGTGGGAGCGCGTCGAGCGCACCACCGTCGTCGCCGGCGAACGCTTCCGCAGCCGCGCGCGCACGATCATGGAACCGGGTTGGCGCTCGATCGGCGACGCGGGCACGGACGAAGAAGGCGTGTCGTCGCTGCCGCCGCTGATTCCCGGCCAATCCGAAGCGACGGGCGTCGATGTCGCGACGACGCAGGTCGAAGCGATCGCCGAACAGACCAAGCCGCCGCCGCGCATCACCGAAGCGCGTCTGCTCTCGCTGATGGAGAACGCCGGCAAGGATCTCGAGGACGAGGACTACGCCGCCGCGATGGGCGAGCGCGGACTCGGCACGCCGGCCACGCGCGCCGAGATCATCGAGAACCTGATCGCCAAGGGTTACGCGGTGCGTATGGGCCGCGCGGTGCGACCGACCGCGAAAGGCATCCGGCTGATCGACATTCTGCGCCGCGTCCACATCGATCGCCTGACCAGCGCCGAGTTGACCGGCGAGATGGAGTTCCGCCTGAATCAGGTGGAGCACGGCGAGCGCAAGGCGTCGGACTTCATGGCCGAGATCGAGACCTACACGCGCGAGATCGTCGAGCACGCGAAGAACTTCGAATACGAAGAGCTCTACGCGAACGATGCGCCGCTCGGTCCGTGTCCGTCGTGTGGGCGACCGGTCGTCGAAGCGCCGTGGTTCTATCGCTGCCAGGAGAAACCCGAGCGCGATCCCGATTGCGGACTGCGCATCTGGAAGGACACCTCGGGCCGCTACATCGATCGCAATTCGGCGCGCACGCTGGTGCTCGAGGGCAAGACCGGCGCGCTGGAAGGCTTCACCGCGCGCAATGGTCGCACCTATCAGGCGCTGCTCGAGATCGACCGCGAGGCGTGGCAGGTGAAGGTCCGCCCCGTCGCGTGGGAAGAGGGCATGGTGCGCGAGGACCCCGAATACGAGGTCAACACCGAGCCGGTCGGCGCGTGCCCGTTCGAAGAAGAGTGTCATGTGGTCGAGTCCTCGACCCAGTTCATCTGCGAGCGCAAACTGAAGGAGACGGACCTCGAGGAAGGCGTCGAGCGTCCGAAGACCTGCGGCTTCGTGTTCCCGCGCACCGTTTGCAAGCGAGAGATCACCCGCGATGAGGCGACGCACTACGTCACCGACAAGCGCACGCCGCTGCTCACCGACTTCACGTCGCGCTACGGGCGACCGTTCTCGGCGATGCTCGTGCTCAAAGAAACCGGGCGACACGGCTTCGAGTTCATGCCGCGCGCGCCGCGTGCCGGTGCTGCTCCGGCGGCCGAGGGCGACGCCGCGGGCGCCGCTCCGAAGCGCGCTGCGCGCGGTGGCAAGCGCGCGAAAGCCGCCGACGCGGATGCTGCGACGGACGTTGCGGCGAAGCCGGCTCGCAAGACCGCAGTGAAGCCGCGCAAGGCCGCGAGCAAAGCGAAGCCCAAGTCCAAGCCTCGCGCGAAAACTCCCAAGACCACCGACTGATCCACCCGCGCGGTTCGCCCGCGTCATGCACGAATCGCGGTTGCCGGCGCCTTGCCGTCGATTTGCGACTCGGCATCGCGAGCTTTTTCGTTGTCAGATTCCCCATGTAGGGGGTATAAGGGCACGCCGGCGAGGGGAAAGTGGTCTGCGCGCGTACGCGCCCGCAGACGAGTGCGAGACCAACTTCTCCTTCTGCTCTGGTTGTGTTTTTGGGGGAAAGCCAAGCCGCTGCTCGGGTCGAGTGGTGGATGGGCCTGCGCGGGGAGCCAATACGATCGGCGGTCGGACCCATGGGCCCGGCTCACCCATCGTGATGTGATCTGCGCGTGGGCCTTCAGCAGGGGGGTCCATGTCCAAGGTGTCGTCGGGATGCGTGCGTCTGCGCTTCCAGTTCGCGCTCTTCGCTCGTTCGCTCGCAGTCACGGTCATCGCAGCGCTCGCCGTTCTGGCGCCGCGCGCGCAAGCCTTCGACTTCATCGACGGCCGTCTGCAGATCCACGGCTACGTCGAACAGACGACGCGCGCCTTGTCCGACGACTTCTCGTTCTCCGACGATGTCGATCTCGCGCAGTGGTACAACATTCTCAGCATCGAGACGGAGTACGACTTCGCGCCCGATGGCTGGGGTCCCTTCGACGTGCTCTCCGGCTTCGCACGACTCGAAGTCCGCTACGACTGCGTTTGGACGCGCGCGTGCGGAATCTTCCCGTCGGCCAATGCATTTGGCGATCGCGTCGCGCATCTGCCCGGCTATAAGACGAGCGGCCGACGCAGTGGCATGTCGGGCTCCGCATTCATCGGCAACCAGACGCTCTACGGAACAGATCCTTCGCAGGCCAAGCGGGCCGATGTCGGTCGCTTCACGGCGCTGCGCTATGAGCCCGTCTTCGATCCCCGCACCATCGGTGACTCCACGAATCCCGGCGGGGTCGATCGTGCGGTGCTGGTCAACCAGAATCCGCGCCGACCGTCGAGAACCGACCAGATCGATGGCCTGGTCGGCCTCTTCGCGATCTCGGGCTTCAACGGAATCTTCGAGGCGGACGGCAACGTCCAGACCGTAACGGATGCCCAATTCCCGGATCTGTTCACGACCCGGAACGACGACCCGGCGTACTACTACTTCAAGACGCAGCTCGGCTGCCGATTCGGCGCGCGCAAGATTCCCGGTGGCGCTAACGGGATCGGCAATCAGGTGCTCGGCCCAATCGATCCGAGCTGCGACATCGATCCGGAGGGTGCCCTCAACTGGCGGTCGAATCCGTTCAATCCGGGCGATCAGATTCCGCTCATCGTGATAAATCCCAGGGATGCGAACGGAAACCTGATCGCGGACGGAAACTACGAACTCGGGACCGGACGCTATGAACTTCCGGCCCGACCGGCGTCCCAGTTGTTGATCAGCGAAGGGCCGCAGCGGGGACTCTCTCGCGGCGTGTACTACCCGAGCCAATCCTTCACTCGATTCTTGCAGCAAGACAAGGATGACGACTTCGATCAGAACTTCAGCCAGAACGAGTTGGCGTGGAATCGCGGCGGCAGCCAGCAGGACGAGAAGGAATTCAAAGAGGGCTACCTCGACATGGAGTTCTTCGACAGCCGCCTGTGGGTGCGCGCTGGCAGGCAGAACATCGTGTGGGGCAAGACGGAACTCTTCCGCACCACGGACCAGTTCAACCCGGTCGATCTCGCGTTGGCTTCCTTGCCGAGCCTCGAAGAAGCGCGCGTCGCGCTGTGGTCGGTGCGCGGCGTCTGGTCGTTCTACGACATCGGTCCGCTCGAAGACGTGCGTCTCGAAGTGGCGATGAATCTCGACGACATCGAGCCGAACGATCTCGGTCAGTGCGGCGAGGCATTCACGCCACTGCCGGCGTGCAACAAGCGGACGGCGCTATGGGCGCACGGTCTCACGGGCTATGCGCTCGCTGGCGAGCATCGGCCGCCGTCGTGGTGGGACAGCGCGAGCGGACTCGAATACGGCGCGCGCGTCGAGTTTCGCGCGGGTCGCTTCTCCTTCCAGGTCAGCGACTACTACGGCTACGACGACTTCCCGTACGTGAATCGAATCAACTCGTACGAGCGCAACATCGATCCCAGCACGGGTCGCCCGCGTGTCGCCCGAGGAAAGACGCCCTGCGTCACCGGCTACGAAGCGGCTTGTCTGCCGATTCAATCGAATTTCACGATCGGTCCGAACGATCCAAACGTGAATGATCCGGAACGAAACTCCGGCGCCGCGCCCTACGATCCGGCGCTCGGGACATCGGAGAGCCGCCAGGCGGTGGTCCAGAGTCAGCCGGTGAACGAACAGCTCTTCGCGATGATCTGCGCAACGAGCATCGGCTTCAACAGTCTCGATCGCTCCGCGTGCGCGCAGAGTGTGTTCAACAGCAGCGTCAATGGGCTTCTCCCGCAATTGGGCCCGCAAGATCCAACGACTCGCAAGGACGGAACGAAGGCCCGGATCTCGGCTCTGCTCTCGAACATCCTGGCAGGGAACGCCTCGGCCGGAACGCTCGGCACGAACTTTCTCGCCCGCACGCCCATCCCGTTGGTGCGGCTGAACGTAGATCCGTGCGACGCCTTCTTGTCGAACAACAATGGTGGCTGCACGAACATTCCTGGGCGCTCCGCGTACCCGCTTTTCCTCTTCGGTGGTCCGACGCTGAATCAAGTGCTGTCGGACGAGCAAGAAGCGCTTCTCGGCTGTGGACCGTTCTATGGCACCGACTGCGAGTCGGACGGCATCGACTTGCTGAACGTCGAAGCGAGCGTGCTGATGCAGTCGTTCGTCGGCTTCGAGGGGAACTACAGCTCCACCTATGCCAACGAAAACTTCTCGGGCTGGTTCTACGGAATTCGAGACGCGAGCGGAAACGTGCTTGCGCAACCGGGCACCGTCGGCTTCGACGGTGCGCCCGTCGGCCTGCACAACGACAACGGCCAGATCATCCAGGTCGTCGGCTCCCGCGGTCCGAACGACCCTGGCTACAACCCGAATGTCGATGGCAGCGTGGCGTTCACGGGGCCCAAGAAAGGTCAATGCGCCGGCGCAACCGAGTTGTCGATTCCATGCGGCACCAACCCTCCCGGAAACCAGCCGAGTGCGCCGTTTGCCGGTGACGGCTATGGCGCCGCAGAGGGGCAGGTCTTCACCAGCGAGATGGCCGCGCTCTCGTTCAACATGCAGAACCTGCTCGTGGCGTTCTCGACGGTTCCCGATGCCGAAGGCGATCGGATCAATCAGCCCGGCTACCAGCTGAAGGTCGAGCAAAACGAACTCAACCCGCAGGATTCGTTCAGCCTGGCGCCGAATCAGTGTTCGTTCCTGCAGCCGCAATTCTGCTCGAACGTCAAATCCTTCTTCGCGATCACCGGCGCGCAGCGCAATGCACTCCGCGCCGGTGGCAGCCGTGAGTTCGGTCGCCGCGACTTCGTCTGGCAGAGCGGCGGCGAAGGTGTGCTGCAGTATCAGAAGCGCAACGTGTTCGGCTTCTCGCTCGATTTCGCCGAGGACGTGACGAAGTCGAACTGGGGCATGGAGGCGAGCTGGATCGCCAACAACCCGTTCACCGACAATGACTCGTTCGAAGGTGTGAACCACAGCGACACGGTGAACCTGACGGTGTCGGTGGATCGGCCGACCTTCATCAACTTCCTGAATCCGGGCCGTACGTTCTTCTTCAACTCGCAGGTCTTCTTCCAGTACATCACGAACTACAAGGCCGGCTACACCGTAAACGGTCCGTTCAACATGCTCGGGACGTTCACGGTCCAGACGGGGTACTTCCAGGATCGCATGCTGCCCGGCTTGACCTTCGTCTACGATGTCAACTCGAACTCCGGCGCCATCCTGCCCCAGATCACCTATCGCTTTACGGAGAACTTCTCCGCATCGGTGGGCATGAACTTCTTCTTCGGGCGCTTCGAAACCGTGGATACCGCGATCGCACCACTCGGCGTGATCGGCACCGAAGCAGGTCACATGGCCTACAAGGACGCCTCCGAGAACGCATTGGCCGTCGTGCGGGAACGCGACGAGGCCTACCTCCGCCTGCGGTACACGTTCTAACGGATCGGTTCCGGTGCGACCGCGTGCGAACGCGGTCGCACCGCCACACCACCATGAGAAACCGATCCACTCTCGCTCTCTCGTTCGCGCTCTTCTTCATTGCGTCGGCTGCGGATGCCTTCGACATCGGCAAGCGCATCCAGATCCACGGCTATGCCGAGACGACGGTCCGCATGCTGGACGACAACTTCCGCCCGGACAACGCGGTCCTGTCACAATGGATGAACGTGTTGAATCTGGAGGTCGAGGCCGATCTCGCACCGGGCGGTGTCGGCCCCCTCGACTCGCTCTCGGTCTACAGCCGGGTGCTCGTCCGCTACGACTGCATCTACAACGGCTGCGGCATGTTGCCGACCTGGCGCTATTGGGGCGACCGCGCCAACCGCGCACCGCGCAACCTCGCGACCGGTCGCACCAATCCGTACAACGGAACGCTTCTCGTGCCCGGCGAGCAAACGGAGCACATCCAGCGCGACAACGAGCTGGTCGATTTCTTCGTGATTCCGCCCTTCGATGCGCTGCGTGCACTCGGCGCGACGAATCTGGATGCGACCTTCGCGCCGATTGGGGACGCGCGTTTTTCGATCAAAGACGTCGCGTCCTCGATTGGCAATGGCGTGTTCCCGCTCGGTCCATGGCGTCCGTCGAGCAAGATCGATCCGACCGGCAGCCTGGCGAGCGTGCCGAATCCGACGACGCCGCTTCCGCTGCGGCCCACGGTGCCGGAGTTCGGCGGTGATCTCGAGGCGCATGGGCTCTTCATCCCGTCGCAGCCCTTCGTCGAGAACCACCACGAGCTCTCGAACTTCGAACAGAACTACAACCAGAACGAGCTGGCGTGGCATCACACTGACAGCCAGGACGAGAACGAGCTGAAGGAGCTCTACCTCGACACCGAATTGCTGGACGGGCGCATCTGGTTGCGCGTCGGCAAGCAGGCGATCGTTTGGGGCAAGACGGAACTGTTTCGCACGACGGATCAGTTCAACCCGCAGACGCTCGCGCTCTCGTCGCTGCCGTCGCTCGAGGAATCGCGCATCGCGCTGTGGTCTGCGCGGGCCACGTACTCGTTCTACGACGTCGGCCCCCTCGAGGACGTGCGCCTCGAGGTGGCTGCGAACCTCGATGATTTCGAGCCGCTCGAACTCGGTCGCTGCGGTCAGCCTTACACGATCTGGTTGGTGTGCGGGAAGACCTTCGGGCTCTGGAGCCATGGCTTCGCAGGCATCGGCCTCGCTGGCGAGCGCCATCCGCAGTCCTTCTGGGAATCGTCGCAGGGCCTCGAGTTCGGCGCGCGCATCGAGTTCCGCTGGGACCGCTTCTCGTTTCAGATCTCCGATTTCTGGGGTTACGACGACGCGCCGACCGTCGATTCGTTCTACGAGTACGGGCGCAGCGTCGATGTCACGACGGGTCGTCCGCTCGATGTGAATGGCGATCCGCTGCTGCCCACGCAGACCGTCGATTCGATCCTGCGTCTGCATCCGAGCAATCGCCAGCTCTTCGACGTGATCTGCTCGGCGACGGTGGGCGTCGCAACGGCAGCGCTCGGTGGAGCGAATGCTCCCGACGACATCAAGGGCGCCTGTCTGACGGACATCACCAACTCGCAGTTCCCGTTGAACCAGTTGAATCCGCCGCCGTTCCCATTCCCGATTTCACCCGCCAATGCGTTGAGCGTCGCGCTGACCGGGAACGCGAGCGGCCGGCTCGTCGCGGGCGCGCTCGCGACCGGCGCAGCCTTGCCGCCGGGCTCGATGGTCGAGTTGAACAAGGATCCTGGCGACGGATCGGGCGGAGGATTCTTCCAGGGCGCGGGGCTCGGCGCCTATCTCACGAATGAGCAGGAGGCGCTGCTCGGCTGCGGATCTTTCTACGGGACCGACTGCGATGCCGACGGCATCGATCTCTTCAACGCCGAGGCGAGCGTACTGATCCAGGCCTTCCCGCAATTCGAAGTCGGCGGGCCCGTGGCGACGCGCTTTGCGAACGGCCAGAGCGTGACGATTCCCGGCGCGCGCGGCCCGACCAATCCGCTCTACGACACACTCGTCGATGGCTGCACGAGCATCACGGACAGCCCGCTCTGCGCGATGTCGAACCCGCGGCCGAACGGCCCGCCGGCGGGCGCGCGAACGCTGATCGATCCGACGACGGGCCAGCAATTTTCCAATGAGTTGGGCGCCGCGTCCTTCAACTTCATGGTGCTGCTCGCCTCGCTGGGCGCTGCGGGCGGCACCGATCCCAGCTGTACGGTGAGTGATCCATTTTCGTGTGCGTTCGTGCGTGGCGTGTTCGGGATCGCCGGCGCGCGTCGCCCCGACGTCCGCGCGGGCGGCAACGGCACCTTCGGCCGGCGCGATTTCATCTGGGCGGGCGGTTCGGAACTCCAACTCCGCTACTTGAAGCGCAACGTGCTCGGGCTGGCGACTGATTTTGCCCACGACAGCACGGGCACGAATTGGAGTCTCGAAGGCACCTGGATCAATGGCCAATCATTTCCGATCGCCAGCGAAGAACACGGCTTCGGGAAACGCGACTCCTACAACCTGACGATCTCCGTCGATCGTCCGACCTTCATCAACTTCTTGAACCACAACCGCACGTTCTTCTTCAACGCGCAGCTCTTCATGCGGTACATCGACGACTACGAAGGCAACGGCGAATTCGGCGTACACGGTCCGTTCTCGGCGCTCAGCACGTTCTCGGTCTTCACCGGCTACTTCCAGGATCGGCTGCTGCCGGCGGTCACGTGGGTGCACGATTATGCGTCGGAGTCGGGCGGCCTCGTCGCGCAGCTCACGTATCGCTTCAACCAGGATTTCTCGACCACCTTCGGCGTCGCCAGCTTCTACGGCGATCCCGACGAGCGCGCTCTCGCACTGAGCCCCGCCGTCCTCACCAACCAGGGCGGCAACTACAAAGCCGACCTCCGCTACGACGGCCTCTCCGCCATCGCCGAACGCGACGAAGTCTTCCTCTCCATCCGCTACACGTTCTGAGCAGAAGCGGTGAGAAAGGGGACTGTCCCCTTTCTCACGTTTCTCAGCGGCCGTGGGTGAGGGCGTCGACGGTGGCCATTTTGCGGAATTTTTCGGGATCGACGGGGTTCGAGACGGTGTCGTAGGACTCGCGACGCCAGCCGGAGCGGCCGGTCGCTACGTCGAGGAACACCGCGGCGACCGGATCGAAGACGGGCACCACGCCGCGCTCGGGCCACTCGGGGTAGTTCGGTAGGTCGCCGCTCCAGCGGTGCACGAGAATCCCGAAGTCGAGCATCAGGCGATTGGGTCGCTCCGAGATGAAGTAGAGCGGCTGCCCCGTCTGCCAATCGATCCAGACGCGCACGTAGCCGACATCATCGACGATCTGGCGCGCGCGACCTTCGATGACCACGGCCCAGCGCACGTCCCAGCGATCGCTCGCGACCGAGAGCCCGCTCGGCCCGTAGTTGCGGTCGGGACTCACCGGGTAGCCGGGCACATTCGCGTTCAGCGGCGCGAGCACTTCGCGCTCACCGACGAGCCGCCACTCATATGCGTTGGGACGAATCGCCAGGCCGATGAAGCCGCGCCGCAGATTCTCGGTGGCGGCGATCGAGAGACCGGCCGTCGGCTGGATCGAGCCGGTCGGACCGTACTCACCCCCGCCGAACGGAACGCCGCCGCCCGCCGCATCGACGCCTGCGACCAGGTATCGCGGCGCGTAGAGACCATCGACCCACGGCGTCGCCGCGCGGCGCAC
This sequence comes from Deltaproteobacteria bacterium, assembly GCA_031396445.1. Lineage (GTDB taxonomy): Bacteria > Myxococcota_A > UBA9160 > UBA9160 > PR03 > PR03. Next base: position 81,457 of record JANNKU010000021.1, read on the forward strand.
CTTTCGCATCGTCGGCACGTAGACGAAGGTGTCGTCGGGTTCTTTGTATTTCCGCGCTGCTTTGTCGGGGCGAAACTGGCGCCAGGCGAGATGACGCGCGTCGAAGGGTTCGTCGAAGTTCCCACCCGCGACCCACGAGTTCTTGCCGCCCGCAGCCGCCTCGTAGTTGCTCTCGGGCAAATCCGCGCGATGCGATGTGCGCACGAAGAAGAACGTGCCGCTATAGGTCTGCGCGGTGCCGAGCCCGCTCGGCAGATCGAAGATGCGGAAGCTGCCCACCGCGCCCGCGCCGCGATCGCGCTCTTCGAAGTTCCACGCCCACTTCACAGCGGCATCGGGCCCGTTCATGTCGATCGATTCGGCCGGGAACGGCCGCCCCGCCTGATAGTCGAGCAGGTTGCCGTCTTCATCGACGCGCGCCGTGCCCGCGTGTTTCAACGTCGCAGCCTGATAGGCGGGGGAGGGCGGGTAGTCACGATGGCAACCGCCGATCTCCATCCGCATGCCCTCGTAGAAAAAGGTCTCGCGATTCTTCCATAGCTCCGGCGGAAGCAATTGTTGGAGCTTGAGCAGATCGAGGAGCGCGAGTTCCTGTCCCTCGCGCAGCGTCAGCGACGGAGTGGCGTCCTCGCTGGGCGGCGCTCCGGGAGGGCGCGTGAGTTGCGGGCAGGTTCCCGGCGCAGGCGGCCCGGCCTGCGCGAGGCCGGCTTGCAGCAGCGCGACCGCACACGCCACACGGCACGCTGCGAGCCGAGCCCTCCGTTGCATTCGAGCGGATCGCATCACGCCGATGTCCCCTTGTCGCGCGGTTGCGCGCCGTTGCGACCGCTATCGTAACCGCGACGCCGTTGCGCGGGGAGGTTGCTTCTGCGCCGCTCGATCGGATTGCCGCTCACGATCGGCATCGTGCTGGTGCTGCTCTCGCTCACGCTGGCGGTGGGCTGGAACATTCTGGTCGTCCGCGGCGTCGGCGATGTCCGGCAAGTCGCCGAGCGCCTCTCGAATACGCACTGGGTGCTGCTCTCGCTCGGCTCGCTCTTCTACGCGCTGCTGATCGCGGGTCTCACGCTGCTCTGCGCCTGGCTCGTCCGTGAGATGCGTCACACGCAGAGGCAGCAGGCGTTCCTCGACGCGGTGACGCACGAGATGAAGACGCCGCTCGCGTCGCTGCGGCTCTACCTCGACACGATCGATCGCCACGACCCGGGCGCCGCGCAGCGCGCGCTCTTCCTCGGCCGCATGCGCCAGGACGTCGCACGCCTCGAGCGCACCGTCGATCAGGTGCTCGCAGCCGCGCGGGCTGCGCGCGCGCGCCGTCCGCGCCGCGAGCCGATCGCGCTCCGCGATCTGCTCGGCGCCTGCGTCCACGAGGTGCGCGAGCAGTACGACCTCACGCCCGAAGCGTTGCGGCTCGACGTCGAAGGCGAGCCCGTCGCGCTCGGTGAGTCGTACGAGCTGGCGCTGGTGTTCCGCAATCTGATCGACAACGCGGTCAAATACTCCGGCGCGACGGTGGATGTGCGCGTGCGCGCGGCCGCCGATCCGGAGGGCGGTGTGCGCGTCGAGATCGACGATCGCGGCGTCGGCATTCCGCGCCAGGAACTGCGCCGCATCTTCCAGCCGTTCTATCGCGCCGGTGTCGAAGCGCAGCGCCGCGTGAAAGGGCTCGGCCTCGGCCTCTTCATCGTGCGCTTCCTGGTGCGGCGTCAGGGTGGCAGCGTCGAGGCGCAGAGTGACGGGCCCGGCCTCGGCTCGCGCTTCGTCGTGAAGCTGCGCATCGCCACCTCACAACCGTCGGCGGTGCGCAGCGCGCCGCTCGCGACGCGATAGCGGCGCGTGTCCAGCATCCTCGTCGTCGAGGACGAGAACCACATCGCCGAGGGTCTGCGCTTCAACCTCGAAGCGGAAGGCCACCAGGTCGAGATTGCGCCCGATGGCCGCAGCGCGAGCGATGCGCTGCTGGGCGGCGCGCGTCGCTTCGATCTCGTGATCCTCGATCTGATGCTGCCCGAGATGAGTGGCACCGAGGTCGCGCGCCGCGTGCGCGCTGCCGGCAACTTCGTGCCGATCCTGATGCTCACCGCGAAGGACGATTCCGGCGACGTCGTGCGCGGCATCGAAGAGGGCGCCGACGACTACCTGACCAAACCTTTCGTGCTCGACGAACTGCTCGCCCGTGTGCGCGCTCTCTTGCGCCGCCGCCGCTGGGACGCGCCCGGCGACGCGGCTCCGCGCGCCGTCGAGTTCGGCGCCGTCGCCGTGCACTTCGACCGCTTCGAGCTCGTCGGTCCGCACGGCAAGATCGAACTCACCACGCGCGAGGCCGCATTGCTGCGCGCATTGATCGAACGCGAAGGTCGCGCAGTGCCGCGCGGCGAATTGCTAGAGGTCGTGTGGGGACTGCGGCCCGATACCAAGACGCGTGTCGTCGATACTTTCGTCGCGCGGCTGCGGCGCTACATCGAGCACGATGCCGCGAACCCGGTGCACATCCTCTCGGTGCGCGGACATGGCTACAAGTTCATTCGTTGATGCGACGGCGCTTGCCTCGCGCATCGACGGGCGCGAAGCTCCGAAGATGAGCGAGCCGCTTCGCTGGCATGTGCGACCGCAACTGCGCGATCCGCTGCTCGTACTCTCGTTCGAGGGGTGGAACGACGCCGGCGAATCGGCGACGACGGCCGCGCGCTATCTCGCCGATCAGGTCGGCGCCGCCCCGCTCGCCGAGATCGAGCCAGAACTCTTCTTCGACTTCAGCGTGCGGCGGCCGACCGTCACCGTCGAGGACGGAGTCGTCACCGACTTCGAGTGGCCGCTCTCGCGCTTCTTGTACGCCGCAGCCGACGAAGCGCACGAACTCGTGATCGGCATCGCGATCGAACCGCATCTGCGCTGGCAGCTCTTCGCGGATCAGGTGCTCGCACTCGTCGATCAATTGCAGATACGCCGTACGGTGATGCTCGGCGCGTACCTCGCCGACGTGCTCTACTCGCGCCCGGTCGAGATCACCGCCGTCGCGAGCGACGCCGCGCTGAT
>JANNKU010000084.1:0-7462 GCA_031396445.1 Deltaproteobacteria bacterium
CGTCCGAAACCACCACCAACGGGGTCTGCATCGAGGTCGATGCGAGCTACGCGCCGGACCATTCGACGCCCGCGCTCGGTCACTGGTTCTTTCTCTACACGATCCGCATCTCGAACGTCGGCGACGAAACCGTGCAACTGCTCTCGCGCCACTGGGTCATCACCGACGCCACCGGCAAGGTCGAAGAAGTGCGCGGGCCCGGCGTCGTCGGGGAGCAGCCCGTGCTCCAGCCCGGCGAGGCGTTCCAGTACACGTCGGGCTGCCCGCTCACGACGCCGTGGGGCAAGATGCGCGGCCAGTACGAAATGCGCGCCGCCAGCGGCACCCGCTTCCAGGCCGAAATAACCGCCTTCGAACTCCGCCTGCCGGATGCGGTCCACTAGGACCACAAATCCCCGCCTTCCCGCGTAGCGAGGCGCAGCCGAGCGGCGACATCCATAAGGCTCGCGCCCGCATCAGCAACCAACCCAAGCACCCAACCCCGCTCCCCCATCGTCCCGCGTAGCGAGCCTACGGCGAGCGGCGACATCATGAGTTGAGAGCGGCGAGATCATGAACTGGCTAATGCAGCGCACCCGGCTGGCGAAGCTCGAAGCTCATGATCTCCGCCTGAAACATCGTGCCACTCGCCGCGCGCATCTCGTACTGGCCGTGCATGCTGCCCCACGGTGTCGCGAGCGGACACCCGGACGTGTACTGGAACGCCTCGCCCGGCTGCAGCACCGGCTGTTCGCCGACGACACCCGGCCCGCGCACTTCTTCGACCTTGCCGGTGGCGTCGGTGATGACCCAGTGACGCGACAACAACTGCACCGTCTCGTCGCCGACGTTGCTGATCCGGATCGTGTAGAGGAAGAACCACTGCCCGAGCTGCGGTGCCGAGTGATCGGCTGCATAACTCGCATCGACCTCGATGCAGACGCCATTGGTCGTGGTTTCAGACGTAGACAATCATCCCCCGCTCGTTGCTCGCGCAATCTACTCGCCGCTCTCACACGCGTCGAGAGTCGAGCCCTCCCCTGAAAACCATTCCCGCGTAGCGAGCCAACGGCGAGCGGCGAGGATCATGAGTTGTTCCCGCGTAGCGAGCCAACGGCGAGCGGCGAGGATCATGAGTTGCTTCCCGCGTAGCGAGGCAAAGCCGAGCGGCGAGACCATGAGTTGCTTCCCGCGTAGCGAGCCTACGGCGAGCGGCGAGCCCTCATAAAGCTGGGTATGCTGCGAATCCCTTTCAAAGCGCCCGACCGGAGGATTCCATGGCACGCGAAGCCGTCATCGTCGAAAGTGTTCGCACGGGTCTCACCAAGGCCAACCGCGGTTCGTTCAACATCACCGAACCCGTCGATTACCTCGCGCATGCATTGCGCTCCGTCGTCGAGCGCGTGCCGAATCTCGATCCCGCCGAGATCGAAGATGTGATCACCGGCGTCGGCATGCCCGAGGGTTGCCAGGGCATGAACATGTCGCGCATCGCGGCGATGGCGGCGGGCTTCCCGAAGGAAGTCGCGGCGACCAGCGTGAACCGCTTCTGCTCGTCGGGCTCGCAGGCCGTGATGATGGCCGCGCATTCGATCATCAACGAAGGCGCCGAGGTCGCGATCGGCGCCGGCGTCGAGACGATCACGATGATGCAGGACGGCACGCAGAACACGCATCGCATGGTCAACAAGACCGCGCAGGCGCGCTTTCCGGGCCTCTACTTTCCGATGATCGCCACCGCCGAGGTCGTCGCCGAGCGCTACAAGGTTTCGCGCGAGGATCAGGATCGCTACGCATTCCAGAGTCAGCAACGCTACGCGGCGGCCGTCGAGAAGGGCTGGATCTCCGAGGAGATCGCGCCGATGAAGGCGCGCCGCAAGGTGCAGCCGAAGGACGCCGAAGCCTACGAGGAAGATTGCATCGTCGATCGCGACGAGTGCGCGCGCGCCGACACCACGCTCGAAGGCCTCGCGAAGCTGAAGCCGGTGCTCAAGCCCGCCGACCAGGGCGGCACGGTAACGGCCGGCAATGCGTCGCAGCTTTCCGACGGCGCGTCCGCGACGCTGCTGATGAGCTCCGATCGCGCCAAGGCGCTCGGCCTGCGCCCGCTCGGCATCTACCGCGGCGCGGCGGTCGCCGGCTGCGGCCCCGAAGAGATGGGCATCGGCCCGATCTTCGCGGTGCCGAAGCTGCTGAAGCGCCACGGACTCACGATGAAGGACATCGACATCGTCGAGCTGAACGAGGCGTTCGCATCGCAACTGCTGCAGTGCCAGCGCGTGCTGGAGATCCCCAACGAGAAGCTGAACCCGAGCGGCGGCTCGATCTCGATCGGCCACCCGTTCGGCATGACCGGCTCGCGCCTCACCGGCCTGCTGCTGCGCCAGCTACGCCGCAGCGGCGGTCGCTACGGCATCGTCACGATGTGCGTCGGCGGTGGCCAGGGCTTCGCCGGCCTCTTCGAAGCTTGCTGAACGGAGCGCGACACCGATGAGCGACGCAGTCGCATACGAACTCGAGGGCGACGTCGCCGTTGTGCGCGTCGATGACGGCAAGGCCAACGCCTTCTCGTTTGCGTTGATCGACGCGCTGCACGGCGCGCTCGATCGCGCTGAGAAGGAAGCGAAGGCGTTGGTTTGGATCGGGCGCGAGGATCGCTTCTCGGGCGGCTTCGATCTCGGCGTGATGCGCAGCGGCGACCTCGATGCCGTCGCGAAGCTGGTCGCCGCTGGCGGGCGCCTTGCAGCCCGACTCTATGAGGCGCCGCTGCCGATCGTGATCGGCTGCACCGGCCATGCGCTCGCGATGGGCGCCGTCGCGCTGCTCGCCGCGGATCTACGCGTCGGCCCGCTCGGCGACTTCAAGATCGGCCTCAACGAAGTGGCGATCGGGCTGACGCTGCCGACCTTCGGCACCGCGCTCGCGCAGGCCCGGCTCTCGCCGCGCCACTTGCAGCGAGCGGTCGTGCTGGCCGAGGTCTACGACGGGCCGGGCGCCGTCGAAGCGGGCTTCCTCGATCTCGTGGCGCCCGTCGATCGCGTGGCGGACGTCGCGATCGAAGCGGCGGCGCGACTCGCGGCGCTGCATCTCGGCGCGCACCACGCGACCAAGCGTCGCGTGCGCAAGGCGACGCTCGCAGTGCTGCGCAAGAGTCTCGACGAAGACCTCTCGGACATCGGCAACGTCGAGAGCTGATCGCTGCGCCGGAAGGCGCGGCTAGATCTCCGCGCGAACGTCGAGTCGATGCGCCTTGCGGCCGCCACGCGCCGGTGTCTCGGCGCCGATGCGAACGCCGAGCAGCGCGCGGCAGGTATCGAGACAGCGCTCGAGCAGCGCCCGCGCGCCGTCGTGCAGATCTTTCGATTGCTGCACATACGCAACGTTGCGTTCCATGTCCTCCGCCGACCAGCCGCGGCTGTGCGCGATGAATGGGAACGGTGGGAACTGGCAACCGAGTTCGCTGAAGAACGTCAGCATCTGACCCGCGACGGCCTGCACGTTGTCCTGCCCGCCGGTGATGACGAGGCCCACCACTTTGTTCCGCAGCAGGATGCGGTCGGCGATCGTCTCCTGGTTCTGCACGCAGTTCATCCGCTCGACCATCTTGTAGTAAAGCGACGACGCGGCGCCCCAGCGGATCGGCGTCGCGACGAGTATCACGTCCGCCCAGTTCACGACGCCCTCGTAGACGCGCTCCATCTGATCGCTCGGATCCATCTGCGTGATCGAGCACGGCCAGGTGCAGGCGCGCGCACTCTTCGAGTAGTAGCCCTCGCAATGTCGGAACTGGAGATCGCGCAGCCGGATCGTGCGCGTCTCGGCGCCGAGCGCGGCGGCGCGCGCAACGGCGCTGTCGAGCAATTCGTCCGACGTAGAAAAGCGTGGGTTCGCGACGTCCATCCCCGTCGTCGAAATGCCGAGCACGCGCAGCGGCGCGTCGAGTGCGGGTCCCCCCGGCTCACCGCGGCGAATCAGCGTCGCGAGCGGATGCGGCGCGTGCGGCGCCTTGCGACGCGGCGTCGCCGGCTTCGTTGCCACGAAGACGCGGCCATCGCGCACTTCGACGGCGTGGGTCGGTACCTGGTCGTTCTCGAAGCCCGCTTCGCCGCGACCCGATTCGCAGTGGAACTTCCAGTTGTGCCAGGGGCACACGACCCAGTCTCCGTCGAGCTTGCCATCGCCCAGCGGTCCGCCGACGTGATTGCAGACTCCCGAGATCGCCGTGAAGCGAGCGTCGCGATGGACGAGCGCGATCGGCGTGCGTCCCACCATCACGGTTTGGAGCGACCGCAGTGCCAACTCTGCGGCGGCGCCGACATCGACGAACGAAGGCCCGCCCTCGCCGCGGCTCGCTCCGTCTCGTTGATTCTGGTTCGGATCGGTCATCGGGCAGCCCTCCCCGCCCCCTCAATACCCGATCAATTCGAGAGGTGCCCCGTGTATGCTCGCGCGATGACGAGTCCGCCGGCCGCGCCGCAGAGCTACGAGATCCAGGGGCGTCGCGTAACGATGCCCGTCGTGGTGCGCGACGCCTCGGCGTCGGTGGCCACTTTCCTGGTGTCGTCGCGGATCGCGCGGCGACTCGTGCCGGACGCGTTCGAGGTGGTCGAGCTCTTCCCGCGCCGAACGCCGCTGGCGATCGCGGTGATCGAATACCGCGACAACGATCTCGGCGACTACAACGAGGTGTCGCTCACGTTCTTCGTGCGGCCAAAGCCCGCGCCGCTCGCGCTGCCCTGGGTCGGCGCGTGGATCGATCTGCTGCGCGGCAACCTCGGCACCTACATCTGGAAGCTCCCCGTGAACCAGGGCTTCACCTGCGAAGCGGGTCGCAGCATCTGGGGTTTCCCCAAGACCGTCGAGTCGATCGAGATCACACGCGAGAGTGGCAACGTGCGCTGCCGACTCGCGATGGACGGCGCGCACGTGCTCACGCTTTCGGTTCCCCACGGCGGCACGCGCACAATGCCCGAACAGGAGCTCGCGACCTACACGCTGATCGAAGGCGTTCCGCATTGCACGCGCTTCGCGCAGGGCGGCAGCGGCGTCGGCTTCGCACTCGGCGGCGCGCGCATCGAACTCGGCACGCATCCGATCGCCGACGGACTCGGCCTCCTCGGTCTGCCCAAGCGAGCGCTCTTCTCGATGCACACCGAGCACCTGCACGGCCGCTTCGAGGCTCCCGAGAAACTCTGAAGACGCGGTCTGGACCTTCGACCGAGGACGCGCTGAAAGGCTGCTAGCCCGGCCGGCCGGTCCAGAAGCTCTCGATCGCCGTGGGATCGAGGGGCGTCGTCCACATCTCGGAGAAGAGACCGTCGCGGACCTTCCCTAGCAGCAGGTAATCGACCTCTGCCGCCCGCCCGCGGCCGCGCAGCGACATGTGGAACACGAAGAGCACGCGCTCCTCGCTCACCAGAATATCGACGAGACTCGCCTTGAAGCCTTCGGAGGCCTCGCCGACGCGGGCCAAGAAATCGACGACCGCGTCGCGCCCATTGTGCGTGCCGGCCCAGGGCGTTCCGCGCGCGGTTGCACGCCAGACGATGTCTTCGTGCATGGTGGCGCGCAGCGCATCGGCATCGCCGCGCGAGCTCGCATCCCAGGCGCGCGTCGCCAGCGTTGCGTTCGGATGCGTCGGATCGGTGTTCGAATGTGCGCTCATCTTGCCAGCATACACTGACCGAGAGTCCGCCTGCGCGCCGTCCAGATTCGGCAACCAGATCCCCGCGACGACCCGCGACCGTCCGGCTAATCTCGGCGCGCTTTCGGCCCCAGGAGGACGTGATGGATCTCTCGTACACCCCCGAACAGATCGAGTTCCGCCGCGAAGTGCGCGCCTGGATCGAATCGGCGATGCCGCCGCATTTGAAGCGCAAGGCGGAGGGCGCCGGCCACTACGAGCACGCAGAAGTGACCGAGTGGCACAAAATCCTGTATGCCAAGGGTTGGATCGCGCCGCATTGGCCGAAAGAGGTCGGCGGCCCGGGCTGGAACACCGCAGAGCGCCACATCTTCGGCGAGGAGCTGGTGCGCGCGAACACGCCGCAGCTCTCGCCATTCGGACTCGGCATGGTCGGGCCGCTGCTGATCCAATACGGCAACGACGCGCAGAAGAAGCGCTTCCTGCCCAAGATCCTTGCCGGTGAAGAAATCTGGTGTCAGGGCTACTCCGAACCGAATGCCGGCTCCGATCTCGCGTCGCTGCAACTGCGCGCGGAGAAAGACGGCGACGAGTACGTCCTGAACGGCCAGAAGACGTGGACCACCAACGCGCAGTACGCCGACTGGATCTTCGTGCTCGCGCGCACCGAAGCCGGCGGCAAGAAGCAGGAAGGCATCACCTTCGTGCTCGCCGATGTGCGCAACACGCCCGGCATCACCGTGAAGCCCTTCCTCACCACGGGCGGCACCGACGCATTCTCCGAAACCTGGTTCCAGGACGCGCGCGTGCCGCAGGCAAATCGCGTCGGCCCCGAGAACGGCGGCTGGACGATGGCGAAGGCGCTGCTCGGCCACGAGCGCACACTGATCGGTGGCATCGCCGAGAGCCGGCGCTGGCTGCAGCTCTGCAAACGCATCGCCGCACAGACGCCGGTGGGCGAGGCGACACTCTTCGAGGACGCCGACTTCCGGCGCCGCATCGCGCGCCTCGAGATGCGACTCCGCTCGCTCGAGATGGTGCAGCTCGCGACGCTCTCGGCCGCGCAACTCGGCCGCGCGCCGGGTCCCGAGTCGTCGATCCTGAAACTCGTCGGAACGGATGTGGAGCAGGAAGTCTCGGAGCTCTGCATGGACGCGATGGGCCACGACGCACTCGGCTGGCTCGATTCGCCGCCCGAAGCGCTGCCGGAAGTCGAACGCGGTGTTGCGTCGCTCTTCAACTACATGCGCGCGGCGAGCATCTACGGCGGCTCGAACGAAATCCAGCGCAACATCATCGCGAAGCAGATCCTGCGGCTGCCCACGGCGTAACGAGGACATCATGAACTTCGATCTCAGCGAAGAACAACAGATCCTGGTCGATTCGATTGCGAAGTACGTGAAGAACGACTCGCCGGTCGAACGCTTCCGCAAGCTACGCGAAAGCGAAATCGGTTACGAGCGCGATGCGTGGACGCGGATGGGCGAGATGGGCTGGCTCGGCGTCGCGTTCCCGGAGGAGCACGGCGGCTTCGGCGGCACCTTTGCGGATCTCGCGCTGATCCTCGAACAGCTCGGCCGTGGCCTCGTGCCGGAACCGATGATCGCGTCGGTCGTGCTGGCCGGCGGGCTGCTCTCGCGACTCGGCAGCAGCGAGCAAGTGAAGCAACTCCTCGAGCCGATGATCGAAGGCCGCACGACGCTCGCCTTCGCGTATGCCGAGCGACAGGCTCGCTACAACCTGCACGATTGTGCGACGCGCGCCGAACGCCGCGGGGCTGGCTACGTGATCTCGGGTGAGAAGGTCTGGGTGCTGAACGGCCACGCTGCGGATCACATC
>JANNKU010000087.1:0-11156 GCA_031396445.1 Deltaproteobacteria bacterium
CGGGCCCGGGAACGACGACGGGCGGCGGCTCAGGGGGACAAGCGACGATGCTGTCCGCGCAATCGCTGTCGGCGCAGTCCTCTTCGCCGTCTTCGTCGTTGTCTTTGCCGTCGCTGCACGTCGCGTCCGTCTGCTCGTCACAGACCGTCACGAAGATGCCTTGGTTGCACGAGAAGTCGTCGCAGTCGGCGAACCCGTTCGCGTCGTTGTCGAGGCCGTCGTCGCACGCCTGGTTGGCGCGCGTCTCGTCGGGGTCGAGGGCGGATGTGCATCCGAGATCGTGAAGGAGGGTGTTCGGGCCGTTGAGTCCAACCTGGTTGCTCCGGAAGGCCGCTTGCCCGTCGCCATCCTGGTCGATCTCGTCGTCACACACGAGTGTGCCCCGCTCCGATGAATCCAACGGGTTCGCGCAGCCGGGATCCGCGCTGTCGATCAAACGGTCTTGATCGTCGTCTGCGCCGTTGTCGCACGTCGACGTTCCTCGCTCGGACTCGTCTTGCGCACTCGCGCATCCCGGATCGTCCGGATAGTCAGCGAGCCCGTCGCCGTCGTCATCTTCGCCGTCGTTGCAGTCGATCTCCTCGGTGGTGTCACGCGTGTTCGAGCAATTCGGATCGGACGGGAAGTCGGTGAGACCATCCGCGTCGTCGTCGATGCCGTTGTCGCACTCGTCCGCGCCGCGCTCGGAATCGTCGGTTCGGCTGCTGCAACCCCTGTCGTTGCCCGACCAGTCGATCGCGCCGTCCCCGTCGTCGTCGATGCCGTTGTCGCACGCGAGCGCCGACAGCTCGGACGTGTCGCCGGGCGACGCGCAGCCGGGGTCGCCGATGAAGGTCGCGCCCGAGTAGAGGAAGTCGCGCACACCGTCGCCGTCGTTGTCTCGCCCGTCGTCGCACGCGGTTTCGGCTGCGTACTCGATCGGGTCATCGGCGGCGCTGCAGCCGGGATCGGAGGGGAAGTCGATGAGGCCGTCGAGATCGTCATCGAGTCCGTTGCGACAGTTGTCGTTCGGTCCCTCGACGGGGTCGGCGGCACTCGTGCATCCGGGGTCTGCGAGGTCGCGGAGGAGGTCGCCGTCATCGTCGAGGCCGTTGTCGCACGGCAGCAGCAGATTGCGCTGCGTCTCCTCGCTGTCGTACGGCCCCGTGCAGCCGATGTCCGCCGGGAAGTCGATCGCACCGTCTTCGTCATCGTCGCGACCATTGCTACAGACTTCTGCTTCGTTCTGGTCCGAGGCGAACGAGCACCCCGAATCGGCCGGGAAGTCGATCGCACCGTCGTCGTCGTCGTCGAGACCGTTGCCACACTCGATGCCCGGCCGCTCCGATGGATCGCTGGGGCTCGAGCAGTCGGCGTCTTCCATGTCGACCAGGAGATCGCCGTCGTCGTCGTCGCCGTCGTCGCACGCGTAACGGGTCGTGCGCTCCGAATCGTCCAGCGGACTTCGGCAGCCCGTATCGGTGTGACTGCTCCGGAAGTCGAAGCGACCATCACCGTCGTTGTCGATGCCGTCGTTGCACGCGTAGAAGTTCGTCTCGTCGACGTCCGTGAGTGATTCGCAGCCGGGATCTTCCGGATAGTCGCTGCGACCGTCGCCATCCAGATCCCAACCGTCGTCGCACTCCGCATTCGAGAGCTCGGACGGGTCGGTTGCGGAAGAGCAGCCGGGATCGGCGGAATCCACGACGCCGTCCGCGTCGTTGTCGATCGCGTCGCTGCAGCCGGCCCCGACCTGGAACTCGAGGAACCCCGCGCCGTGGATCTCCGCGATCGCCGGAAGATTCGTGCGGATGAAGATCGGTGCGACGAGACGGGCATGCAGCGTCGCCGAGCCGCCGCCGACGCCGCCGAGCGGGAACGGCTCCACGCTGGTGCTGATCGGAGCCGCCGGCGCAGTCGTCCACGGTGCACCTTGCACGGTCATGTTGACGACGCCCGACACCGCTACGACGTCCGTCCGTCCGATCGCGCTGAGCGGCACGCTCAAGTTGGCGAGCGGCGCTTCGTCGCAGGCAGCGAATAAACACAGTTTGGCGACACCTCGCATCGGCATCGCACCGCCGAAGGCGCCGTCCCCGCTTGGCCGCGAGAAGAGACCCGCATCGTTGTGCACGTCGGCTCGAAGCTCGCGGAACGGAGCCGCTACCGGGTCGGTGATGAACTGCGTCGTGTTCCCGACAAAGAGCTCCGCCGCCAGCCCGACGCGCGGCAACGCGCTCGTACCCGTGAGATCGGCGCTGCCGATCGCGGCGAACACGATCGGATCGAGCGACCCGATCTGAAACTCGAGAGTTCCTTCGAAGGGAAGTAACTCCGCAACGGCCACTCCGACCGGCAGGCTCTGGCACAGCAGCGCCAGCACGCCACCGATGGCAACCGAACGCGTAGGTGATCTCGTGGGCATCGGCCGACTCTACGCGTGGACGCGTCGGATGGGAACCACGAAGGTGCTCTCGCCTGGCAGACCGATCAGGCGCGTCCAGCTCGTCAATCGGACGCGGACGTCGTGGTGCCCTGGTGCTGCCAGCAGATTCTCGGAAGCGCCGCGTCAGCGCGGCGGCGCAGCACCCATCGCGGCGAGCACGTTCGCGCGCGAGCCGAGCGTGTGTGCGATTCCCGAGAGGAACGAGAACACGCGCCCGACGAGAACGAAGTCGCTCGGCACCTTCACGACGGGGTCCTGGCGGATCGCTTCGAAGAGCCCGTCGGTCATTTCTTCGGTGAACTCGCCTTCGAAGGCGCCCGACTCGGAGCGCGCCAGCATGCGGCGCGTGATCAGCAGAAACGTTCCGGTGTCGCCCGTCTTCGTTTCGAAGCCGAGTTCCTGGAAGGCGCGCACCATCGCGCTTTCGTTCATCGTCATCATCGAGAACATCAGCTCGAAGAGGCCGAGGCCGTAGCCTTCGGGCAGTTCCTTCGAGAGACCGAAGTCGAGCAGGATGAGTTGGCGATCGCGCGTCACCATCAGGTTGCCGGGATGCGGATCCGCCTGGAAGAAGCCGGCGGCGAGAATCATCCGCACGTAGGCGCTCATCAGGTCTTGCACGACGTCGGCGGGATCGAGGCCGGCCGCTTCGATCGCGGCTTTGTCGGTGATCTTCATGCCCGACACGCGCTCCATCACCATCACGCGATCGGTCGAAAGTTCGTGATGGACGCCGGGGATCTTCACGTTCGGGTTGTCGGCGAAGATCTCGCGCACGCGATCGGCGCAGCGCGCCTCGCGCCGGAAGTCGAGTTCGTAGCCCAGATGGATGGTGAGTTCGTGCAGCAGCGGCAGCAGTTCGAGCGGCTGCGGATCGACCCACTCATAGATGCGACAGGCGCGCTCCATGTTGCGCAGATCCGTCCTCACGATGTCCTCGATGTCGGGGTACTGCACTTTCACCGCGACTTCGGTGCCATCGAGCAAGCGCGCGGCATGCACCTGCGCGAGCGATGCCGCGGCGATCGGCGTCTCCTCGAATTCCGCGAAGATCGCGCCGATCGGCTTGCCGAGTTCGCGCTCGACGGCCGCCTTCACCACTGCGAACGGTTTCGACGGCACCGTGTCGTGGCACTGCTTCAACTTCTCGACGAACTCGGGCGGGAATACGTCTGCCCGCGTCGCGATCGCCTGACACATCTTGATGCTGACGCCGCGCATCGACAGCGCCGTCGCGAGAATGCGATCGGCCGCGCGGCGATGGATCGGCTGCAGCTCCGCATCTGTGTGTTTGGGGCGACCGAGCGCCTTGCGATAGAGCGCCGGCACCTTGTAGACGAGATAGAGATAGGCGGCGAGGCCGCCTATGGTGCCGGTGCGCCGCAGCCGCGTGAGCGGATGCACGCTACGCCTGATCCCTGATGCCTGCGCACGAGCACAGCGTGGAATCGACAGAAGTCTTCACGATTTGGAAGATGGAGTTGCCACGTTTCATTGCAGTCATCGCCGAGCCACCGTTGGGGAAGTGAGTAGAATCGGGAACCGCGTTCGCGTCAACCGGGAGCAGCGGATTCGCGAGTCGTCGGATCTGGGATCGACGGGTCCCATGATACGATGCGAGACCATGAACACTGCCGCTCGCCTGCTCCCGCTGTTCTCGATGCTGTCGATCGCGCTCGCCGCCGCGCCCGCCGCCGCGCAGCCGGGCGCCAATTGGACCGAGAGCGGCTACGTGAACATCCTCGTCAAAGTCGGAGGCGAAGGTGGCCCCCTGCAAGGACGCGAGGCGTCTGGCGTCCTCGAGAGCGACCTCATCGACAAGATCCTCATCGGCCTGCGGGGGACCGTCTCCAATGCCCAGTCAGGCTCGCTCCTCATCGCGAACACCGGCACTCAGGCTTTCCCGCGCGATCTCGGCGAGATCGACCTCGAGTTCGGCCAGCTCGAGATCAACAGCGCATTCGCGCGCTCCAACATCCAGATGAGTATCGGGACGACTCTCGACGACGACGCACGCGATCCCACCGCAGGAACGCTGGTGGTGAGGCTGAGCGATCTCGGCTTCCTCCGGGTGGGATTGGCCAACGGAACGGTGACCTGTGAGGCGTCGAGGATGCAAGTCACCGCGTCGGGGGGCCGAACCGTGTTCAGCGGTTGCACAGGTAGCATTGGGACGTTGATCAGTGCCTCGAACCCTTTCGGTCCTCCCGTGATCACGGTCGACGGCTCCGCGCTGACCAGCTTCGGCGCCGGCGGCGGAACGATCGACGTGTCGGACTCGACGCTCGACACCTTCAACGGACGCGTCCGTGGCGGCGACGTCACGATCGGCGCATCCGGGCCGGTCGTGTGGGACGACTCGGGCACGCTCTCCGTTGGCCCCACCACACCCAATCCACTCCCGGTGACACTCGTGGTGGCGAACGGCAGCACGATCGAGACGCAGGCGACCTCCATCACGGCCGACGAAGTCACGATCCAGGGTGCGTCGACCTGGCGCTCCGTCGACCCCATGCTGATGCGCGGCGTCGACGTCGAGATTCGCAGCGCAAGCATCGTCGACGCGCGTTCCGATCTCGCCGTTGGCGGCTCCGCGACCATCGGGAGCGGCGTCGCCGAGGACTCGCGCATCGACGTCGGCGGAAACCTCACGCTGAGCAACGGCACACTGACGATCGAGGATGGCGGCTTCGTGGACGTTGCCGGAACGCTCACCATCTTCCCGACCGGGACGCTGAACCTGAACGGTGGCACGCTGCGCGTCGGGAACCTCGTGCAGGAATCCGGAGCGACGCTCAACGAGAACGGCGGCACGCTGATCGTGCCCGAAGCGGGCGCGACCGCATCCGCGATCGCCGCCGCGCTGTCGCTCGCCATCGCGCGGAGTCGCGTGCGGCGGCGCTGCGCGGTTCGCGCTTGCCTCGACGCCGCCTGATGACCACTGCCGGGCTTGCCTCGAATTGCTTCACGATCTCACCCGTTGTTCGCCCCAAAGGAGACCGCGATGTCGCGAGGCCGCGTCCGATCCGCCCGCCTTGCCATACTGGCGCTCGCCTGCTCGGCGCTGCCGGCGGCCGCCGCGCAACTGCTCGATCAGGGCTTCGCGACGACTGTGCTGCCCACGCCGGTCTCCCTCGCGGCGAGCCGCGATGAGCGACACCTCTATGTGGTGGACGCCTCGGCCGACACGATTTCGATCTTCGCGCACAACCCGACGGGACCATTCCTCAGCCTGCTCGACACGGAGGCGGCGCCGATCCAGGCGCCGAGTCTCCGCTCGGTCGTCGTCAGCCCGGACGACCGCACCGTGTTCGTGAGCTCCGACGCCGACGCGGTGATCGCCTACGAGCGCGATTCCGCGACCGGCGCGCTGACACTGATCAACGTCGTGGTGGACGGCGGCGGCGACGTGATCGGACTGGTCGATCCGGTCGGCATGGCCGTGAGCCCTGGCGGCGAGTTCCTCTACGTCGCCGCCGACGGCGCGCTCGTCGTCCTCACCATTGCGCAGGACGGCGCGCTGCTCTTCTCCGAAGCACAACAGAACGGTGTCGAAGGTGTCACCGGACTCGGGGAGGGCCGCGCCGTTGCGCTGAGCCGCGACGGTCGCCACATCTACGTCGCCGCGGCCGGCCCTCCGGGCCAGCTCGTCTTCTTCCGCCGCGATTTCGGTGAAGCGCTGCTCGAGTTCGTCGGCGCGAACTACTACACGCCGCTCGATCCGACTCCGCTCGTCGATGTGTTCGATGTGATCGTCAGCCGCGACGGCCGCTACCTCTACCTGGGCGTGGACGTCGATGCGGGCGTCGACGGCGCACGGATCGGTTTTTTCGCGCGCGACACGAGCACGGGCACACCGACCTTCCTGGAGGAAGAGGGAACCAACGGCGTCTTCCCGCTCGGACTCATCGAACGGCTCGACGGACGCGCCGTCTTCGCCGCGGACTCGGAACGCATCGTGACGCTGCCCGTCGATCCGGAGACTGGCTCACTGGTGCTCACTCCTCCGGTCACCTTTGGATCTCCCGGTGTTCCCGTGAACGGCGTGCCCAAGGTCGCGCTGCTCGGTGACACCCTCTACGTCGCCGATGTCGGGAACGATCGGATTCAGCGCTTCGGCGTCGCGCCCTTGCTGGTCGGGGACGTGAAATTGGACAGCCAGCTTGGTGGCAACCCCGACACCGGCCTCGACGGTGCCGCCTCCGTCGTGGCGAGTCAGGACGGCCGCTACGTGTACGTCACCGGAAGCGTCGAAGACGCCGTCAGCGTCTTCGCGACGTCAACGCCGACGGCACTGACCTTCGTCGAGACGGAGCGCGACGGCGTGAACGGCGTCGAGGGAATCGACGGCGCCGACGGCATCGCGCTGAGTCCCGACGGCAAGCACCTCTACGTCACGGGCTTCTTCGACGCATCGATCGCGGTCTTCAGCCGCGACGCGACGGGCGGCGGCATCACCTTTGCGAGCGTGGTCACCGAAAGCGTCGGCGGCGTGGACGGCCTCACGGGCATCGACAAGGTGGTCGTGAGCCCCGATGGCAGACACGTCTATGCGACGGGCGGCATCGACGACGCCGTCGCGGCCTTCACACGCAACACCACGACGGGCGCGCTCGCGTTCGTAGAGCGCGAGAAGAACGGCGAGAGCGGCGTCACCGATCTCGACAATCCGCAGGGGCTCGCGATCTCGCCGGACGGGAAGCACCTCTACGTCGCGGCGTTCACCAGCGGTGCGGTGGTGAACTTCACGCGCAACGCCGCGACGGGCGCGCTCACATTCGGCAGCGTGATGGACAGCATCCCCGTCGACTTGGATCTCGAGTCGCTCGAAGGGATCGCCGTGAGTCCCGACGGCACCGGCGTCTTCGTGGCCTCGAGCGGCCTCGACTGGCTCGTGAGCTTCGACCGCAACGCCGACACCGGCGCGCTCAACTACGAGGGTCGAGTGAGCGGTGCCTCGAGTCCGGGCCTCGACGGTGTGAATGCCGTCGCGACGAGTCTCGATGGCCGCTACGTAATTGCGGCGGCTCGCGATTCGGAGGCGGTCACGGTCTTCCATCGCAATGCGGGAAACGCGCTGACCCAGGTGCAGAGCGAGCCCGGCAGCAACTTCGGCGGCTTCGGCGGCGCGCGCGGAGTCGGCGTCGGGCCGGGCAGCGTCTTTGTGACCGGAGGCACCGACGACGCGCTGGTCCGCCTCGTCCCGGAGCCCGCTGCGTCGCTGCTGGGCGCCATGGCGCTGAACGTGCTCGTCGCTCTCGGCCGTCGCAAAAAAGCGTTCGCGCGACCCTCGACCCGGCTCTAGTTGCCCGCGGGCTCGAAGCCCGTGCGCGGTTGCGGCGTCCACACCGCTTCCATCGCATCGAACTCTGCGAGCAGCGCGGCGGGGTTCTTCGCCACCTGCATCGCGGCGGCGAGATTCTCGCGCACGTCGTCGCGCTGATCGTTCGGGCGATTGCGCGTGGTGTCGCGCAGGATGCCATGCAGCAATCCATCGACGACGCTGCGGCCGGCGATCGTGCCGCCGTCCACCGTGCGCAGCGTTCGCGCGCGCACTTCGGAGAGAGCGGTGCGCAGGTACTCGACGTGCGGACTCTCATCCGTGCGGATGTGGTCGATCATCGCGCCCGCGGCTTCTGGCGCCGCCGACACGCGCGGATTCGAGAGCAGCCGATAGCCCCAATCAAAAGTGCCTTCGGCGAAGATCTCGACCACCAGCACCTGCGCCATCATCGCGAGCATCCGCTCGAGCGTCTCATCGATCATTGGAAACGGGCGCTCGCTGCGACGCCGTCCGGCGTTGCGACCCATCAGCCGCATCAGCACGTCGCCCGGAATCTTCGGCGTCTCGAGCGCGAGATCGCGCGCGGCTTCCCACATCTGTTTGTGGCCGCCTTCGTCCTTCCAGCCCGATTCGTCGCGCGCTTGCGCTTCGAAGAGTCCGCCGGCGAGATGCGCGAGCGCGGTGCCATCGATCGGCTCGACCACCAGCGCTTTCAGGTCGGGCACTTTGACTTCGCGGATCATCGCGCCGAAGCCTTCGACGATCGAGATGATCGTCAGCGTACGCACGATCGGGTCGCGCACGCCGTGTTCGAGCAGCAGCGTCGATTGCTCGACGCTCGGGTACTGCGGCGGCATCAGCGCGCGCGGCACTTCGATCAGCGCGTTGCCCTCACGCATAAGCTCTGCCTGCCACGCATTCACCGCTGGCGCGCGATGAATCGTGCGCGGCGAGCGATAGCGACCGTCGGCATCGAAGCCGCCATGGCAGCGCACGCCCGCTGCGACGAGCGGCGCTGCGTAGGCGCCGCTGTCGAGCAGCTCGTCGCGCGTATAGACGAGTCGCCCGGGTTCGGGCGCGGCAGCGATCGATGCTTGCATGAGATCATCCTCGAGTGGGCGTTGGGCCAGCTTAGGCGTTCTTGGCGGATCTGCGTGCGCAGCGCAGGCGGATCCCTCGATTCGGCATTGGCGTCGATTCGCGCGGCCCGACCCCGATGTCGCCACGAATGCGCGAATGGCCGAGAATGGCCGCTCGCGCATCCCGTTGCACCTCGAATTGCCGTTCCCCATCGCAAAAGCTGCCGTGCGGCGGAACACCAATCGAATCGCAGCCCCAGCCGAATAGAGGACGGCAATGCATTGGCTGCCCATCCTTGTTGCTCTGCTCTTCGCGCCTTGCGCTGCGCTGGGCCAGACGACGCAGACGCTCTTCACGTCGATGGGCGGCGCGGCGCTGCCCAATGCGGCGACGACGATCTACTCGGCGCTCACCGGGAACGGTGGCAACGATCGCTGGACGTCGGTCACGAACGAAGCCTCGAGCGGCTCGCTGCTTCCGGCCGGCACGCTGAACTCGTTCCGCTTCACGAGCACCTACGACACCAACTCCTACGACGTCGGCGGGACCGGAACCAACATCATCGCGACGGTGATGAAGAACGGCGCTGCCACCGCGCTCACCTGCACGGTCAGGGGCGGAGCGGGCTCCGGCTCGGCAGCAGGGCAGGAGCAGTGCGACGTCGTTCCGGTCGTCGTCACTCCGTCCATCGCCGTTGCAGCGGGCGACCGCTTCACGCTGCGCGTCCAGTTGCAGGGTTCGCCGACCAATCCCGGTGGCGCCGCGTGGAGCGTGGACTTCACGCCCGCCGTTCCGAATACGACCGTGATGGCCGGCTCGCACAACACCGGCAACAACTCGGCGCGCCATCTGCCGCCCGGCGTCTCGACCTACACCGCAGCGTTCCGCGTCGGAGCGGACGACGACGACGACGCGCGCGTCCACGTCCCGATCGCGGGGAACATCACCGGCGTCCTGTGTCGATCGAGCGTGTCGCGCACGGCCAACCTGAAGACCGAGGTGTACGTCAACGGCGCCGCGGTCGGCGCGCTCGATTGCAACGTCACCCCCGCCGCCGGCACTTCTGCGGTCGTAGTCGCGGCGACGCGCGCTCTGGCGGTCGGCGACACCGTTTCGCTGCGCTTCAACAACAACGGCAGCGGAATGATCTTCGCCTCGCTGCTCTTCGCGCCGACGACTCAGGGAAAGTGGTGGAGCGGGTTCTCTTCGGGCGAGCCAATCAGCTGGGCGCCGTTCAACGTCATGCCCCTCACGGGATACGCGCGGACCCTCTGCACGTGGAACGGGTCGTGCGACAGCTGGCCGCCTCCGAACGTGAACATCGACGCGATGCGGGTGGACCTCGGCACCGTTCCGAGCGCGGGGCGGAGCCTCGAAGTTTCCGTCGCGCGACACATCGAAGATCCGCCTGGACTCCAGAGTGCAATCGCCAGCAGCCTGCGCTGTTCGTTCACGTCGGGCAGCTCCAGGACCTGCACGATCGCGTCACCGGTGAGCGTCGACGCCGTCAATGACGACGACTACTGGGAGCTTTGGGCCAACCCCTCCGGTAATCCTGGTGCATCGACGCTGAAAGTCTCGACCGTCTACTCGCGCGATGGCGGGGGAACCGTCGCCGCCGCGTGCAGCAACGGCTTCGATGACGATGGCGATGGCCGCGTCGATCTCGCAGACCCGAGCTGCGCCAACGCGAGCGACACGTCAGAGAAGTCGCCGTCGCTCGTCTGCGACGATGGCCTCGACAACGACGGCGACACCGCGATCGACTTTCCGGCCGACACGGGATGTTCGTCGCCGACGGACACGACGGAGACGGCGCCCACTGGTTGCAACGACGGCGTCGACAACGATGGCGATGGCCGTGTCGATCTCGCGGATCCGGGCTGCGCGAACGCGAGCGACAGCTCCGAGAAATCGGCGTCGCTCATCTGCGACGATGGCGTCGACAACGACGGCGACAGCGCGATCGACTTCCCTGCCGACACCGGCTGCGCGTCGCTGACGGACACGACGGAGACGGCGCCCACTGGTTGCAACGACGGCGTTGATAACGACGGCGATGGTCGCGTCGATCTCGCGGATCCGGGCTGCGCCAACGCGAACGACAGCTCCGAGAAGTCGCCGTCGCTCGTCTGCGACGATGGCGCCGACAACGATGGCGACACCGCGATCGACTTCCCGGCCGACACCGGTTGCTCGTCGCTCACGGACACGACGGAGACGGCGCCCACCGGCTGCAACGACGGCGTCGACAACGATGGCGATGGCCGCGTCGATCTCGCGGACACGGGCTGCGCCAACGCAAGCGACAGCTCCGAGAAGTCGCCGTCGCTCGTCTGCGACGATGGCGTCGACAACGACGGCGAC
>JANNKU010000100.1:0-4112 GCA_031396445.1 Deltaproteobacteria bacterium
CCGTAGAAGCCGATCGAAGGCTGGGTCATGTCGATGTAGGGCTCGAGTCCAGCCTGTGAATCGTTGGCCGGCGTGATCATCGGCATCCATACGCGCTCGATCGTGGGACAGAGGCCGTTGACGAAGAGGATCGTGTCGTAGTTCGTGCCGGCGACGGCAGGCTTCCACACCACGGGCTCGAAGGCGTACCAGCGATCGCCAGGCTTCACGCACGGCGTGATCCACGCGTTCGGCGAAAGCCCGCGGAACGCCGGGTCGAGATCCGCCGCGTCGATCGTCTGCCACGGATCGAGGATCAGCTTGTCCGGCTGACCGGGGCCTCCGTCGATGCTCCCTGCGATCCGGTAGAACTTGCCGCTGCCCGCGGGTGTCGTCGTCTTCGACGTGACGAGACACGAGCCCGCGCGCTGCCCGGTTCCATCGGCGGCGTTCGGGAGCGCGGACAACGCGCCCGTCTGGATCGTGACCTGGATGCGGGTCGGGTTCGATTGATCGAAGGCGCTCGCGGATACGTCCATCGGTGTTTCGATCGACGTCTTGCTGGCATGCCCGCCGATCACCGGCATCCCGCCGCCCGGCGCATTGGCGCCGTACGAATCGCCCGGGTCGCCGAAGCCGATCGTCACGGTACTGCTCGAGGCTCCCACCACGATGGCCCAGTTGTTCCGATGCCAGCCGGTGGTGAACCACACGAGATTGCCTCGTGCGAGATCCGTCAGCATCGGCTTGGTCGCTGCATAGGGCTCATTCGCCCACGTATACACGGAGCAGTCGAGATCGGACGCCGCATAGGAGATGGCGTTGATCGTGACAGGGCCGCCGCAATCGTCTGTCAGGTCGTGCGGTTCACCCCAGGCGGAGTCCGGGATGACGCTGCGTCCCTTGAGCGTGAAGGTTGCCAGAGCGCCCATGCCGTCGAGTCGCCCCATGCCATTCCCGCTGGTCCCGCTGAACGTGAACTTGGGAACTTGACCCGCCGCGCACGTATCGCCGTCCACGGTCGCCAGGCCTCCGACGCTGGTCGGTGTCCACGATGCGCTATCGGTCAGCGACTGCATCACCGCCGTGACGCCGCACGGCACGGTGACCGTCCTGCCAGGACACAGAATCACGTCGTCCGTCGCAACCGGAACGCCACCGCTGCTCGTCGTGCCGCAAAAGGCGCCCCACGTCGACGCGGCGTCCCAATTCCCGCTCGCCACGACGGCACGGGTGTCCGCCTGCGCACCGGTGGCGACGAGAGCGGAAGCAAGAGCAACGAGCACCCAGAAAGATGCCAACTCGACCTCGGCAGACGTTCGACCAGCGATCCTTGGGCGGATCGGGACAGACCTTAAACAGTCGGTAGCCCACTTCTCGCTGCAGGTGTCACGGATCCACCTGGAGCCGCCTTTTCGACTCGCTGGAAGCAGCCCGGGCCTCGGCTTCATTCGCCGGAAGCCTCTCGCTCGACAGGCAGAACGAGCGCAAGCTCACGGTGACCCTATCGCCGCATTTCAGGTCGGTGATCTGCCTCGTCGAGCCGGGGAGCCAGACGCTCCCGCTCGCGACTTGGCGTTACTGCGCCCACGAGCGCGAAGGCACGCGGATCGGGGTCCAAAACGCAGGCCAGACCATTCCGCGCTGCTTCTTGCTCGACGCGGATCGCCATCTCGAGCGAGGCGAAACCGTCACCCACGATCGACTCGATTCGGTGTTGATCCAGCGGCAGGCGGTATCAGCGGAAACGCGATCGCCGGGACCGGGTCGTTGCGAGTCTCACGCTTCGGCGGATCCCGCTCATTCTTCCCACGTGCGACAAACCCTGACACCTCGACGCGTCCCGATCCACTTCTTCCAACATGCTGCACACCATCTGGTTTGTGAGTCACCGATGCTTGTCGATCGCGATCGCTCTCAGCGCAGCGGTCTTCCTCGGCGGCGGCGCCCTCGCCGCGACGCCGGCTCGCATCGAGATCCTCCCATCGCCGCCCGGCACCGTGATGGGCGGGTCATATGCCGTCTCGCGCAACGGCCGCGTCCACGCTGGCTGGGCGCGCGACGCAATTTCGCAGCTGCAAGTGGCGGTCGGTTGGCGCGTCGATGCCGAGCACATCGAGATGATCGACCCAGGCGATCTGCCCGGAGGACGCGTGTTGGGCACGGTTCAGGGCGTCTCGGCCGATGGCTCGGTTTGGATCGGCGCGTCCGAGTCGGACGCCGGAGTCCAGGGTTTCCGCTGGACGCGCGAGACCGGCATGGTCGCGCTGCCCGATCTCCCCGGCGGCATCGTCAGCAGCTACGCCAACGGCGTGTCCGCCGACGGCAAGATCATCGTTGGATACAGCTATGGCGCGGAGGGTGGTCAAGCTGTGATGTGGACCGCCGCCGGCGTGCGCGCGCTCGGCTGGTTGCCGGCCACGTTCAAGGTCGGCAACGCGTCCTCGATCACACCGGACGGACGCGTGATCGTCGGTTCGACGGCGTCGGGAAATCAAATGAAGGGATTTCGCTGGACGGAGGAAACCGGAATGGTCGCGCTCGAAGCGCTCGACGGAATCAACACGCATGCGCTCGCCGTCTCGGACGACGGTCAGGCCGTGGTCGGGTGGGCGGAGTTGCCGTGGCCTTGGGGCGAGACATCTTGGATCTGGACCGAAGAGCGTGGTTTCGAACTGATCGGGGATTTCCCGAGCGGAATCTGGGAATCGTGGACCTGGGACCTCAACCACGACGGGTCGCTCGCGCTCGGCTACGGCACGACCGAGGCCGGCAGGACCGCATTCATCTGGGATCGAGTGCATGGCCAACGTCCACTGCAGGAGGTGCTCGAGCAGGACTACGGTCTCGACCTCAGCGGTTGGCACTTGCAGGACGGCCGAGCATTCACGGCCGACGGACGCAAGATCAGTGGAACCGGGAATGTTCCGGGTGGGCGCCTCGAAGCTTTCGTGGTGACGCTGCCGCCCGCGTGCGACGACGGTCTCGACAACGACGCCGATGGGCTCGTCGACTTCCCGATCGATCCTGGTTGTCCGACCGCTGCCAGCGCGCCTGAGAATCCGGCCTGCGACGACGGAAGCGACAACGACGGCGATGGTCTCATCGACCTCGATGACGCCATGTGCTCCGCGAACTGGCCGTATCGCGAGTCCTGCGGCCTCGGTGTGGAGTTGGCTTTGTGGATGCCCGTGCTGGTCTGGCTGCGCCGCCGCGCTGCGCGTGTTCGAGCCGCCTGACTTTCACAGCACCTCTCGCTCAGATCCTGCGCGCTTTCTCTGATGCGGAGGCGAGCTGCTCGACGATGCACGGCTCCCACTCGCGTCGGTCAATCGACCCCGCCGACCAAAGCGCCGGACGCGTCCGTAGCGAGTGATTTGTCCGGCACTCGACCAGCGGCGTTTCCTCAGCGGCGATGATCCACTGCGGATCGCGCGACTGCGAAGCGCAGCACGTCCTCGAAGCGTTCGACGAGCCGCCCGCGATCAAAAGCCGCGGCGTAGCTCCGACCCGCGGCGCCGAGCGCACTCGCGAGCGCGGGATCAGCGAGCAGCGCGCGGATCGATTGCGCGAGCCCATCGGCGTCGGACGCAGCCGTCGCCAGCCCCGCCTTCGCTTCGCGCAGGATCTCGGCGGGCGCGCCGTCGGCCGACACCAGTACGGGTCGCCCGCTCGCCATCGCTTCGTAGAGCTTTGACGGCACGGTGTGGCTGTCCTTGCGCGGGCGCAGCGTCACCGCGATGGCGTCGGCGGTCTGCAGCAGCGGCGGGATCGCGTCGCGCGGCTGTTCGGCGACGAAGCGCACGTTGTCGGCGAGTCCCTCGCTCTGCACGCGCGCGATCAAGTGCTCGCGCAGGGAGCCCGCGCCGACCATCGCGAGCTGGAAGCGCGCGGCGAGATCGGGTGCTGCGGTGCGCAGCTTCGCGGTCGCATCGAGCAGCACGTCGAGGCCCTGCGGCGGGTTCATGATGCCGGCGTACATCAATGTGAAGCGATCGGGATCGAGGCCGAGTGTGCGCCATGCTTCGGCAGACAGCGGCTGCTGCGTCTCGAAGCGGCGCAGATCCACACCGTTCGGGATCACGAAGACCTTCTCCGGCGCGACGCCCTTCTCGAGCAGCCGCTCGCGCTTG
>JANNKU010000043.1:0-44820 GCA_031396445.1 Deltaproteobacteria bacterium
ACGATGCCCGCGAGCGACAGCATCGCCATCGCCGCCGTCGCGACACCGAAGAGCCCCGCGAGCCAGAAGCAGGAGAGCATCGCGGCGACGATCACCAGCACGGGGGCCACGGTGGCCTGCATGCCGACCGCGAGACCGCTGATGATGTTGGTGGCGTGACCGCCGACGGAGGCGTCTGCGATGCGCTTCACGAAGCGCGAACCGTCACCGGTGTAGACGTCGGTGATCCACATCATCGAGGCCGTCACGATGCCGCCGATCGCGGCGCAGAACCAAAGCGCCGAGCCCGAGATCGCGAGGCCCGTGGACGTCGTCTCCGGAATGTCGATCAGCAGGTGTACGACGACGAGCAGCGCGAGCAGCGCCGCCGTGGCGACGCCGAGGCCCGTGTACATCGCGCGCATCACGGCGGGCTGCTGGCCGCTGGCCGGCTCGTCGATCGTGACGAAGCGCAGTGCGAGGATCGAGCCGAAGATCGCGACGGCGCCGATCACCAGCGGGTAGAGGAACATCGCCTTGCTCTCGGGGAACATCAGGTGCGCGATCAGCATCGCGGCGACCGCGGTGACCGTGTAGGTCTCGAAGAGATCGGCGGCCATGCCCGCGCAATCGCCGACGTTGTCACCGACGTTGTCGGCGATCACGGCCGGGTTGCGCGGATCGTCTTCGGGAATGTTCGCTTCGACTTTGCCGACGAGATCGGCGCCGACATCGGCACCCTTGGTGAAGATGCCGCCGCCGAGGCGCGCGAACACCGAGATCAGCGAGCCGCCGAAGCCGAGTCCGATCAGCGCCTGCAGCTGCACGTGTCCAAGCTGTGCGAATTCGTCCGGAATCAGCAGCCACGCGAAAAGCGCGAGCGAGAGGAGTCCTGCGCCGACGACCATCAGTCCCGTCACGGCGCCGCCCTTGAAGGCGAGGTCGAACGCGGGACGGAAGCCGAGCTTCGCGGCCTCGGCGACGCGCACGTTGGCCTGCACCGAGACGCGCATGCCGAAGATGCCCGCGGCGGCGCTCGCCACCGCGCCGACGACGAAGCCCGTCGCCATCCAGCCACCGAATGCGATCAGCAGCACGACGGCGATCGGGACGCCGACCATCGCGACGGTGCGGTACTGGCGGTTCAGGAACGCGCCCGCGCCTTCGGCGATCGCGGCGGAGATCTCGAGCGCGCGCGGATCCGTGGCCGGCGCCGAGCGAACGCTCGTGTAGAGCACCATCGCGTAGCCGAGTGCCACCAGCGCGGCGACGACGGAAATGAAAATCATCATCGGTGGGTCTCCCGAGAGTCGGATCAGGCGCGCCAGCGACGGCGCAGATTAGAGATGCAGGCGAGCCCGCATCCCTTGGGGGATGGCATCGCCGGCGGCACAAACTAGGGAGCGAGTCGCAAAACTGCCAGCCTTGCTAGGCAGCTCTTTCGAGCAATTCGACCATCTCGGCGCGCTGCGGACCCGGCAGTGCGAGCGCCTCGCGCCCTTCGCGTTCGCGCCAGGCGGCGAGCACGCGCCCGATCACGTCCGGGTTCTTCATGAACGCGTCCGGCGCATCGAGGAGGTTGAAGGTGCGCATGAAAGCGCGCACGACCCTGATGTCGGTGCGCAGCGCGGGGATCAGGCCGTCGCGGAACACCGAGCGCAGGAACGCCTTTGGGTCCACCGCCTGGCCGGGCCGCGCCGCGGCTGTGTCGTCGGACGACTCGCCGCGCGCCTGTGCCGCAGCGACCTCGCGCGACTCGCGGTCCTGATCGCGCGCGGCGCGATACCACGGCTCGATCTCGCGACGCGTCGCTTCATCGAAGGCGAGCGCGAGGCTGCGCAAGTCGCCCGCGTGTTCGCGCAGCGCGTCTTCGAACGCCCAGGTGTGTACGAACGCCAGCGCACAGCCGCGGCCGTAGAGCGGGTTCGAGCAGATCGCCGCGTCGCCGATCGCGAAGACGCCGAGCGCGAGCGGCTCGCCGTCGCGCACGAAACGGCGGCGGCGGTTCACCAGCTTTGCCATCGCACGCACTTCGGTGACGGGCTCGGAGCGCTCGGGATCGATCCATTCGCGTATCGCCGGAAGCGCGCGCGCGGCAGCTTCGAAAGGGCCCTCGTGCAGGATCGCTCGCAACGGATCGTCATCGAGCGATGCGGCGAGCGTGATCGAGAAGATCCCCGAATCGCCCGGGAAGATGCCGAACTTCATGTAGCCGAGATCGGCGCCGACGACGCCCTGCCCTGCCGGCGCCGACGCGCCTGGCCGCAGCTTGTAGAAGCGCGAGCAGTAGAAGATCCCGCACTCCTCCTCTTCCTTCTCGACTTCGCGCGTGCCCAGTTCGGCGAGCCAGCGCGGCAATCGCGAGCGACGACCGCTGGCATCGATGACGAGATCCGCCGCGAGCGTTTGCGGCTGGCCGTTGATCGTGGCGCGCACACCGGTGACGCGCGGCAACCCCGTTGCGGCGTCGCGCTCGGCGATGAGACCTTCGACGGCGGCGCCGCCAAGCCAGGAAACGTCGGGATTCGCGAGCACGCGCTGGCGCAGCACCCACTCGAAGGTGATGCGGCGACACGCGAAGAGCGTCAGCTCGTCGTCGCCCGGCGCCGGCGTGCGATCGATCAAGGTAGGCGGCAGGTAGTCGCCAAAGCGCAGGTCGGTCGCGCCGTGCGCATGCAGCGCTTCGAGCACGTCGGGCGTGCGCGTCGCGAGCCCATTCCGAAGTCGCGCGAGGAACGCATGCGAGTGCCACACCTGGGGCGCGCCGTTGCGCTGCCAACTCTCGAACGCCTCGACGGGACTCGCCGGCAACGGCGTCGCGTCGCGTTCGAGCACCTGCACCGCATGCCCCGCGCGCGACAGCGACAACGCCGTCGCCAATCCCGCCACACCACCGCCAACTACCAACACCCGCATCAGGCTCTATGACCTCGCCGCTCACCGTTGGCTCGCTACGCGGGAAACGTGAAAGGCCCTTCGAAGGTGATGAGCGATTCACTGGCGTTTCGCCGCTCGACCCGCGCGAGCGCGCCGCAGTCTAGCCGCGCCCGGTCCCTGCGCCCCGCGGCCCGCAACATTCGGGGACGTTCAGTGCGCGGGTTGCGTTGAGGAACATCCCCGGTGCAGCGGTGCTTCAGGCGGAGAGGAGGCGGAATGAAGGGTCGCTGATGCGTTCGCTGCGGCATTCGGGGCAGCGGCCGGGGGCGTGGAGGTGGCGGGCGTCGCGATTGCGGAACTCGTATTCGCAGCCGAGACAACGCGGGGGCGACACGACGAGGCGTTCGCCGCGACCACGCGCGCTGTGCGCCACATGGAGCAGCTCGTCTTCGAGATCGCGCACGCCGAGCCCGAGCAGCGCGCGCAGCGTGTCGAAGGCGATCTCTTCGCGCAGCAGCAGGCCGCGCAACTGTTGTCGCATCGTGCGCGCGGCGCCAATGCCTTCGGGATCGCGACGACGCGACATCGATTGCGCTCACGCCGCCATCGAGAGCCAGAAGACGGCGCCCGTCGCGAGCCAGAACGCGCGACCGACGCGCGCCGCGCTCTCGCCGCCGCGCGCTGCGAGTGCGCGATCACAGGAATCGACACCGAGCGCGAACGCGACCGACAGCGGCGCGACGAGGCCGAGCGCGTAGGGCGCCTTCGCTTGACCGAAGTACGGCAGCTCGATCGTCAGCGCGATGAGCGCCAACGCAACCGCCGCTTCGAGCACGAGCAAGAATGACCACGCCGCGCGACGGGCGCCCTCTTCCGGCGCAAACGCAAGCCGCAGCGTGCGCGCGATGCCCCAGCCGAGCGCGAGCGTCGCGGGCAACGCGAGCCAGTAGCCGATCGCTGCGAAATCCCAGTTCCAGATCTCGGTCGGATACGCAGCGCTCGCGCGACCTGCGATCCAGCCATCACCCCAAAAACTCGAGTAGAGCGCATCCGCGAACGAGTGGAAGCCGGACAACACCGGACGCTGTAACGACTCGCCGAAGCCGAGGTAATAGTTTGGGGTGTGAAAGCCGGGCTGTGACCACCAGAGCATCCCCGGCAGATTCCAGTTGCCAGCGATCGGTGTTCCGTAGAGCTGCCAGTTGCGCAGGTAGAACCAACCGCTCACCGCGGCGATCGGCGCCACATAGGCCGCCGTGAGAACGGCGAGCCGCGCGGGCCGCACGCCCTCGGCGAGGACAGTGCGCGCGAGCAGGAAGAAACCAGCCACCGCGGCGAGCAGCAGCGCGGTCACCTTCGCGAGCAGCGCGAAGCCGACGCAGAGACCCACCAGCGCGGCGTCCGCGATGCGCACGCGGCAGCGCAACAGCGCGAGCACACACACAAGTGACGCGAGACCGAAGAGCGCCCCGTGCAGCGGCTCGTTCGACACGTAGGCCGACGTGTAGACATCGAGCGGCAGCACGCCGGCAAAGAGGACGGCAACCGCGACCAACTCCGGTCGCGCCGGCAGCAACAGTCGCGCGAGTCCGAACACGACCCACAGCGTCACGAGTCCCGCGACGAACGACGGCAGCTTCGTCGCAACGCGCTCCGCACCCGGGCCCCAGCCGGCGAAGCCTTGCTGCAAGAGCGCGACACTCGCGTAGTACAAGGGAGGGTGATACGTAGACCAACCCTCGTTCGCGAGTGGCACGCGATGCTCGCGACGCATCGTATCGACGTAGACGAGATGGTTCGTCGCGTCGAAGCCGGTCGTCACCGGCAGCGCTGCGAGCTTGCCGGCAAAGAGCGCGAGCCAGCCGACGTGAACGAGCGCGAGCGCGATCCAAGGGAGTCGCATCCGCTGTCGCGAGAGTGCCGGCGTGATTGCGACGATCGTGACGAGCGCCGCGACGAAGAGCCCGAGCAGCAGTAGCGCCTGCGACCGGAACGCACGCGCCGGACGCGGACTCGCGGCAGCGCTGGGATGTAGCCGCGTGTCATCGGGCAGTACCGCGTCGCCTTCCGTCTCACCGCGGCGCGAGACACGCCATCCGGTGTCGGTCGCGACTTGCAGCGCACCCGCGTCGAGTCGCGCGCGCAGCAGCGGCGGTCCGCGTGGATTCCACACTTCGATCGCGATCTCGTTGTCGCCCGCGTGTAGCTGCGCCGCGACATCCTGCTCGCGACCGTCGCGCCAGCCCGGATCGGGATCTGGAGAAGCCCAGACCTCGACTCCGTTCACGCGAACGCGATGCGCGCGCGCAGCCTCGACGCGAAGCTGCGCCACCGCGGGAACGGCGTCCACCGCGAAGCTCCGGCGGAAGGTCGCGACAGGAACCGCGGCCTGCTTGTACTGCTGCACCATCGCATCGACCGGTCGCGCATCGGTGATCCAATCGGCGTCACCACGCGCGGTCAGGAACGCCACGTCGGGCGCAAAGAAGCAGCGCTGACCGAGCGCGACGCACGCGCCCACCACGAGCGCGAGCGCGCCGAGCCGTTGCAGTCGCTCGACAAGGGCGTGATTCGTAGCGGCCGGCGACGCGATGATTCGATGCCTCTCGTTGCAGGCAGAGCGCCGCGCAGCATACCCCGCCGCGACGTGGATATACTGCCGCTCCCATGAAACTCATCACCTTCACGCACGACGGCGCGACGCGGATCGGCTGCATCGCCGGCGAAGAGATCATCGATTTCGCGACCGCTGCGCCGGCATTGCCGCGCGCGATGATCGCGTTCCTCGACGCAGGCCCAGCTGCGCTCGCAGAAGCGCGTCGCGCCGAGACTTCCGCCGCTGCGCGCATTCCGCTCGCGCGCGCGCGCCTCGAAGCGCCGATTGCGCGGCCGCCAAAGTTTCTGGCGATCGGTCTCAACTACGCCGATCACATCGCCGAGGCGCGACCCGCCGGCTACCAGGCAACCGAAGCGCCGCTCTTCTTCAACAAGCAATCCACCTGCGTCGTCGGTCCCCGCGCGCCCATTCACTTGCCGCGCGTCTCGCACCGGCTCGACTACGAGGGCGAGCTCGCGTTCGTGATCGGGCGCCGCTGCCGACACGTGCCGCGCGAACGCGCGCACGAGGTCGTTGCGGGCTTCACGATCTGCAACGACGTCAGCGTGCGCGACTGGCAGCGCCGTACACCGACGATGACGATGGGCAAGTCCTTCGACACGCACGGCCCGCTCGGCCCGTGGCTGGTGACACCGGACGAAGTCGGCGATCCGCACTCGCTCGCGCTCAGGACCTGGGTCAACGACGAACTCCGCCAGGATTCGAACACGAGCCACCTGATCCACGATTGCTGGGCGCAGATCGAACACCTGAGCACGGCGTTCACGCTGGAAGTCGGCGACGTGATCTCCACCGGCACGCCGGCCGGTGTCGGCGGCGCGATGAAGCCGCCGAAGTGGCTCGTCACCGGCGATCGCGTGCGCATCGAAATCGACCGCATTGGCACGCTCGAGAACGCGGTGATCGATGAACCCGCGGATACCGATCGGATCTAGGGGGGAGGCATGGACGTCGAAGGCAAGGTCGCGATCATCACGGGCGGCGGCACCGGCGTCGGTCGCGCGACCGCACTCGATCTGGCGCGGCGCGGCTGCTCGGTGGTCGTGAACTACAGCCGCTCGAAGGAGGAGGCGGAGACGACGGCCGCCGAGGTGGCAGCACTCGGCGTGCGCGCGATTGCGATGCAGGCCGATGTTGCAGACGACGCCGCCTGCCGCGCGCTGGTTGCCACGACGCTGCGCGAACTCGGTCGCATCGACGTGTTGGTGCAGAGCGCGGGCGTCACCTCCTTCATCCCGCACGCGAACCTCGACGCCGTCACCAGTGACGACTGGCAGCGCATCTTCGGCGTCAACTTGATCGGCGCGTTCCAGATGGCGCGCGCCGTGCGAGCGCCGATGAACGACGCCGGCGCGGGCGCGATCGTCAACGTGTCGAGCGTCGCCGGCATCGCGGGCATCGGCTCGTCGATCCCGTACTGCGCTTCGAAGGCAGCGATGAACAATCTGACGATCACGCTGGCGCGCGCGCTCGCGCCTAAGATCCGCGTGAATGCGGTCGCGCCGGGCTTCATCACGGGTCGTTGGCTCGAAGGCGGCCTCGGCGCGGCCTACGAGCCGATCAAGAAGGCGATGGAGGCGAAGTCGCCGCTGGGGCGCGTCGCGGAACCGGAAGATGTGTCGGCTGCGATCGTGTCACTGATCTGCGGCAGCGATCTCGTCACGGGCGTCGTGCTGCCGGTCGAAGGTGGGATGCTGATCGCGGGGTGAGTGCGCTCAACCGGCCGTTCGGCGCCGCGATGCCGCGCCCGCCTGCAGCATCACGAGACCGAGGAGCACGCTCGCCGCCGTCGAGGGCGATGGCACTGGCGTTCCGGTGATGATCAGCGTGGCGCCGAGAACCTCTGCGCGGTGGAAACCCGAGCCGAGAACGCCCGCCTCGCCAAATCCAGCGAGGCTCAGGATGATCTCACCGCGTCCGTCGAGAAGAAATGCCGGCCACGGGTCGAGTTCGAAGGATTCGAGCCCGATCCAACGCACCTCGCGTTCGATCTGCCCCCAATTCCGGGCGTAAGGACCGAGGCCGGAAAAGCCGCCGCGCACTCGCTCGCCCGACGGCCCGACCAACGCGAAGTCGAGGATGCTGCCGACGGTGCAGTAAGCAGGGATCGATGTCGTGCAGAGCCCACCCCGATCTCCGTCGCCGATGTCGAAGCGCAACAGGATCGACTCGATCTCGCTGAAGTGCATACCAACATCGAAATGAGTCGCGCGCGATTCGCCAGGCCGCTCGTAGGCGCCCACGAGGCCCGGCACGGCGACCTCGATCGACACGGCGTCCGCCGCGCCCGCAGCGAGCAGCGCGCAAATTCCGATTGCCGCCAGCACGGACACTCGCTCACGTCTCGTCGATTCCATACCCATAGGTAGGTCGGGCGGGGGCGCGGTGTCAGAGATTCACTGCCGAGGGCGCCGATGGATGCCGCGGCCGTCGGCGTGATCATCAACGTGTCGAGCGTCGCGTGGCGAGTACCGCGCGGTGACCGCGCGTTCGCGATGGCCCGGCGATGCAGGGCGCGATAAGTTGCGGCCATGCGAGTCGCAACCGGACGCGTCGTCGAAGGCAAGGTCGTCGTAGATGGCGAGGTCCTCCCCGACGGCGCTCTCGCGGTAGTGGTCATCGAAGATGACGGCACGGACGGCGCGTTCTTCCACCTGGCCCCGGGCGAGAAGGCAGAACTCCTGGAGCGCATCCGTGAGGCCCGCACGGGCCCTTGGATCGATGCTTGGGATCTGCTCCGGGACGTTGGCAGCAGGACGTAGTCGCTACACAATCCGGATCTCCAGCCGGCCCGCTCGCGAGATCCGCGATGCGCTCTCGTGGTGGTTCGACAACCGATCCACTGCGCCGACACTGCTTCTCGTAGAACTCACCGCTGCGCTCGGGACGCTCGCGGAGCGACCTCACGTCGGTACGCCCACATCAGACCTGGTCCCCTCCGAGATCCGACGACTGCGGCTCCCACGGTGCCGCTACCACCTCTACTACGAAATCGATGCCGGGCTTCGCCTCATAGACGTTCTCGCGTTCCGGCACGCGAGTCGCCGTGCCGGGTCCGAGCTTTGAACTTCAACGCAGCTTCGTTCGCCTTCGACGGCTCGAATCTCGTCGTCGGTGGCCGGCGGCTCGAAGTCGA
Organism: Deltaproteobacteria bacterium; assembly: GCA_031396445.1. Lineage (GTDB taxonomy): Bacteria > Myxococcota_A > UBA9160 > UBA9160 > PR03 > PR03. The sequence goes on from JANNKU010000043.1 coordinate 8,610, forward strand.
GGAGCATCTCGATGTTGCGACACAGCGGCTCGCTCATCGCTGTGGACCCGAGCAACGAATGACCAAGGCCCCGCTTCGGTGTATGCGCGTGCCCCGGCGTTCGCGATGGCTGATGAGCCGGTTTGGCGATCGCTTCGCATCATGCGCGTCGCGGCAGGCCACGTCGTCAAAGGCAGGATCGTCCTCGATGGCGATCCGCTCCCCGATGGCACCCGCGTGATCGTGGTCGCCGACGCCGAACCCGACACCTTCGACCTGGCCCCGGAAGAGGAAGCTGAACTGCTGGAGAGCATCGGCGAGGCCGATCGCGGCCTGCTGGTGGACGCCTGGCACTCGCTCCGGGACCTTGGCCGCAAGACCTAGACGTCGTTACTCCCTCTCCGCCACTGCGCGAGCCGATCGTCACATCATCGCTGCGCGCGAATGGTGGCTCGAGAATCGATCCGCCGCGCCGAACGCGCTCGATGCGGAAATCCGCAGCGCGTTTCGAGTGCTCACGCGCCATCCGGGAATGGGGAGTGTCGCAACGGACGTGAGTGCCTCGGGTGTCCGGCGGATTCTTCTACCGAACACGAGGTACTTCCTCTATTGCCGGGTCGCCGAATCCGACCGGAGCATCCAGATTCTCGGCTTCTGGCACACGAGTCGGGGTGCACGTCCAACGATCTAGCGTTGGCTCACGCCTTCGCCCCGAACACCATCAGCGCATGCGCCATCGCCGCCTGCAGCTGGCGCGGAAGCAATCGCGTCGACAGCGTCGAGATCTTGTTCATCACTCCGGGCACGACGCTCGTCTTGCCGCGCAGCAGCGCGTTGATGCTGATCTCCACCACAGCCTCGCTCGACATCACCGACATCCGCTGGAAGAGCGACCGCGGCTGCCCCGCCGCGTCGAAGAACTCCGTCTCGGTCACGCCGGGACACACGGTGCAGACGTGAACACCTTGCGGTTTCAGCTCGCGCGCGAGCGCCTCGCCGAACGACAGCACGAAACTCTTTGCCGCCGAGTAGGCCGCGTAGGTCGGCGTGGGCAGGAATGCGCCGATCGACGCAACCTGCAGCACGTAGCCCTCCCCGCGTACCACCATGCCCTGCGCGAAACAGTGCGTAAGGTGGGCGAGCGCGATGACATCGAGAGCGAGCATCTGTTGGTGTCGCGACCACTCGCTTGCGAGGAACGGACCGAAGACACCCGCGCCGGCGTTGTTCACCAGCACGTGCACGTCGATTCCTTCGGCGCGCAACAGATCGTGCAGCTCGCCCGGCGATTCGTCGCGCGCGAGGTCGAGTGCGACGACGCGTGCGTCCGTGCCGTGGTTCTTCGCCAGCTCCGCCGCGAGCGTCGCGAGCCGCTCTTCGCGACGCGCCACCAACACCAGCTTGCAGCCGCGCGCCGCGAACGCGCGTGCGAAATCGGCGCCGAGTCCGCTCGACGCGCCCGTCACCAGTACCCAGCGATCGCGCAGTGACTCCATCTGCCTCTCCCCTTCCGTCGCGTCAGCCGACGCTTGCGAGCGCGAGCTTCGGTCCCCAGCGCTTGGCAACGGCACGCAGCAATGCGTCATCGTGCGCGAGGCCGGGATCTCGGCGCACCGTCTCGAGCGCCGCCTGACTTGCGATCGGCAGCAGTCGCACGTCGCGCACCAGATCGGCGATCAACAGATCCGGCAGCCGGCCGTGCTGGCGCGTGCCCAAAAATTCGCCTGGGCCACGGATCCGCAAATCGGCTTCGGCGATCGCGAAGCCGTCGCCCGTTTCAAGGAGCGCGCGCAAACGCGCTTCGGAGTCGGCCGTTGCGCCGCGTGCGACCAGCAAGCAAGTTCCCGGCCGCTCGCCGCGACCGACGCGGCCGCGCAGCTGGTGCAACTGCGCGAGGCCAAAGCGCTCGGCGTGCTCGATCACCACGAGCGTCGCATTCGGCACGTCCACGCCGACCTCGAGCACCGTCGTCGATACGAGGATCTGCGTCTTGCCCTGCTCGAAGTTCCGCATCGCTTCGCCGCGCGCGGCGGCGTCGAGTCGTCCGTGCACGAGATCGACCACCGCCTCCGGGAAGGCGCGCGCGATGCGGGCCGACATCTCCGTCGCCGCGCGCAGATCGACCTGCTCCGACTCCTCGACGAGCGGATACACCACGAAGACCTGCTCGCCGCGCGCGAGCGTGCGGCGGATCGCATCGACGGCGCGCGCGCCCTCGCCGTCGCGCAGCACGTCCGTCGCGACGGGGCTGCGCCCCGGCGGCATTTCATCGAGCACCGAAACATCGAGTTCGCCGGCGAGTGTCAGCGCGAGCGTGCGCGGAATCGGCGTCGCCGTCATCACCAGCACGTGGGGCGACCGCTCGCCGGGACCCTTGCCCGCGAGCGCCTGGCGCTGCAACACACCGAAGCGATGCTGCTCGTCGATCACCGCGAGACCGAGCGATGCGAAGCGCACTTCGTCCTGCACCAGCGCATGCGTGCCGACGACGAGATCGATCTCGCCCGCGAGCAGCGCCTCGCGCCGCGCCTGCGCATCGCGGCGCGACACCGACGCGGTGAGCAGCGCGACTCGCATCGCGGTCGCCGCGCCACCCGCTTCGATGAGTCGGCGCAGCGAGCGCTCGTGCTGTTCGGCGAGCAGCTCCGTGGGCGCCATCATCGCGACCTGATGACCGGCCTCCGCCACCGCAATCGCAGCCAGAAAGGCGACGGCCGTCTTGCCGCTGCCGACGTCGCCCTGCAGCAGTCGGTTCATCGGATGCGGCAGTGCGAGATCGGCCTGAATCTCGCCGACGACTCGATGCTGCGCGGCCGTCAGCGGAAACGGCAATGCGCCGCTCGCGGCCTGCGCCCGCGGGCCACACGCGATCGCGACGCCGGGCTCGCGCTCGCGACGCTCGCGGCGCAATGCGAGGCCCAGCTCCAGCAGATACAACTCCTCGAGGATCAGGCGCTGATGCGCGAGCGTGCTGCGTTGCGCCAGCGCATCGGGATCCGCTTCGGGCGACGGCCAGTGAATCTCCACCAATGCTTCGGCAGCGCCGGGAAGTTCTCGCTTGCGCACCAGCGACGCAGGGAGGTGTCCCATGACTAGATCTGCGTACTCCGCCACGGCGCTCTGCACCAGCCGCCGAATCGCGCGCGGCGGGATTCCATCCGGCGCCGCGTACTCGGGGACGATCTGCCGCAGTGACGCGACTGCGCGCTCTGCGGCATCGTCATCCCGCGTAGCGAGCCGCAGGCGAGCGGCGACATCCATGAGGCTCGCCGGCGTATCGTCGATCGCCTCGACTTCCGGATGCATCAGCTCCTTCGAAAATCGATAGCGGCGCACGTCGCCCGTCACCAGCACCGAGCGGCCCTTCGTCAGCACCGGCAGCACCGCGTCGCCGCCGTGGAACCACTTGAGTTCGATACTGCCGGTCTCGTCCGACACCAGCGCGTGCAGGACGCGGCGGAAGCGGCCGCCACTGCCGCGCGTCGGCGCGAACTCGGCCGTGCGCACCTGCGCCGCGAAGGTGGCGCGGCGACCGACTTCGAGATCCGCGACGCGCACGAGACTGCGCCGGTCGTCGTAGCGCGACGGCAGTCGGAAGAGCAGATCCGTCACCGTCGCGAGCCCGCGCTTCTCGAGCGTCGCGGCGCGCTTCGGGCCGATGCCGACCAGCGCGGTGACCGGGCGCGCGAGCGCTCGCTCCGCGAACTCCGGCGCCGCGAAGGGAGCGAGCTTTGCGAGCGCCGCGACGATCGCGGCGGAACGAGCGGCGGCGTCGAGCGGCTCGGCGAAGCTACGCGCCGTTGCGTCGATCGCGGCGCGCACATCACGCGGGATGCGCAGCGCGAGCGCGCGTTCGCAGGCGCTGCGCACCGTCGCTTCGAGCCCGCGCACGCGGCCAGCCAGTGCGCCGTCGTCCTTCGCTGCAAAGCGCAGCGGCGCGACGATCGCCTCGAGCGCCGCGCTGAAAGGAGTCCCGCTCACCTGCCCTCCCCCGCGCACGCCGACACTACTTCTGGTGGATCTCCTGCAGCGAGCGCACGCCGATCGACTCGGCCTGCATCGCGCGGATTCCGCCGGTAGCGGCGCGCACGCCAGCCACCGTGGTGAAGTACGGGACGCCGCGCATCAGCGCCGCACGCCGCATCGACATCGAGTCCTGCGCCGCCTTCGGAACGTTGCCGACCGTGTTGATCACCAGATGGACCTCGCCCTTCTCGATGAACTCCACCACGTCCGGCGAACCGCGTCCGACTTTGGGCACGATCTCCACCGCGACGCCGATCGATTCGAGTTGCGCGGCGGTGCCCGGTGTCGCGAGCACGCGGAATCCGCTGCGCGCGAGCTCGCGCACGCTCTGGCCGATCGCGGAGCGATCCTCGGCGCGCACCGACACCAGCACGGTGCCGCGGGTCGGCAGCGTGTTGCCGGCTTCGATCTGGGCTTTCGCGTAGGCGCGGCCGAAGTCGGAGTCGATGCCCATCACTTCGCCGGTGCTCTTCATCTCCGGTCCGAGCAAGGTATCGACGCCAGGGAACTTCACGAACGGGAAGACGGCTTCCTTGACCGAGAAGTGTGACGGCCGCACCTCGCGCGTGAATCCGAGTTCCGCGAGCGACTTGCCGGCCATCACCAGCGCGGCGATTTTCGCGAGCGGCACGCCGATCGCCTACGATACGAAGGGCACCGTGCGCGATGCGCGCGGGTTCACTTCGAGCACGAAGACCGCGTCGTCCTTCACCGCGTACTGCACGTTCATCAGCCCGCGCACGCCGAGTTCGAGCGCGAGCGCGCGCGTCGCTCGCGTGATCTCGTCGACCACGGCGGGCGAAAGCGAATACGGCGGGATCGAACACGCGCTGTCGCCCGAGTGCACGCCCGCCTCTTCGATGTGTTCCATGATGCCGCCTATCACGACGCGCTCGCCATCGCAGATCGCATCCACATCGACTTCGGTGGCGTCGGCGAGGAAGCGATCGACCAGCACCGGGTGCTCGGGCGACGCGTTCACCGCGAAGCGCATGTACTCGCGCAGCGCACCGACTTCGTGGACGATCATCATCGCGCGGCCGCCGAGCACGTACGAAGGCCGCACCAGCACCGGGTAGCCGATGCGCTCGGCGACACGTTCCGCTTCGTCGGCGCTGCGCGCGAGACCAGACGGCGGTCGCGCGAGTCCCAGCTTTTCGAGCACCGCTTCGAAGCGCTCGCGATCTTCGGCGCGATCGATCGCGTCGGGCGGCGTACCGAGAATCGGAACGCCCGCGCGTTCGAGTGCGACGGCGAGACGCAGCGGCGTCTGGCCGCCGAAGGTCACGATCACACCGAGCGGTTTCTCGCGCTGCACGATCTCGAGCACGTCTTCCAAGGTCACTGGCTCGAAATAGAGGCGATCGCTGGTGTCGTAGTCGGTCGAGACCGTCTCGGGGTTGCAGTTGACCATGATCGTCTCGAAGCCGGCGTCGCGCAGCGCAAAGACCGCGTGCACGCAGCAGTAGTCGAACTCGATGCCCTGGCCGATGCGGTTCGGGCCGCCGCCGAGAATGATGATCTTCTCGCGATCAGTCGGTTCCGCCTCGCACTCCTGCTCGTAGGTCGAGTAGAGGTACGGCGTCTTCGCCTCGAACTCGGCACCGCAGGTATCGACGCGCTTGTAGACCGGCCGCACGCCGTTCGCGTGACGCAATTCGCGGACGCTGTCTTCGTTGGTCTTCCAAAGCGCTGCAAGCCTGCGATCGGAGAAACCCATCTGCTTTGCGGGCCGCAGCCACGCGACTCGATCCGTCACCGCCGCAGCGACGAGCGCCTTCTCGGTGTCCACGATCTCGAGCAAGTTGCGCAGGAACCACGGATCGATGCCGCAGCGCGCGTTGATCTCCTCCACGCTCGTGCCGCGCCGCAACAATTCGGCGACGGCCCACGGGCGACTGGGTCGCGGCACTTCCACTTGCGCCCACAGCGCGTCAGCTTCGACCGCACCACCACCCGCCGCCACGGGAGACTCGAGCCCGTCGTGTCCGATCTCGAGCGAGCGGATCGCCTTCTGGAAACTCTCCTTGAAAGTGCGACCGATACCCATCACTTCGCCCACCGACTTCATCTGCGTGGTCAGCGTCGAGTCTGCTTGCGGGAACTTCTCGAAGGTGAAGCGCGGGATCTTCGTCACGACGTAGTCGATGCTCGGTTCGAACGAAGCCGGCGTCTCCTTCGTGATGTCATTCGGGATCTCGTCGAGCGTGAAGCCGACCGCGAGCTTCGCCGCGATCTTCGCGATCGGGAAGCCAGTGGCCTTCGATGCGAGCGCAGACGAACGCGACACGCGCGGGTTCATCTCGATCACGACGATCGCGCCATCCTTCGGGTTCACCGCGAACTGGATGTTCGAGCCGCCGGTATCGACGCCGATCTCGCGGATGATCGCCAGCGAAGCGGTCCGCATCTCCTGGTATTCCTTGTCGGTCAGCGTCTGCGCGGGCGCCACGGTGATCGAGTCACCCGTGTGTACTCCCATCGGGTCGAAGTTCTCGATCGAGCAGATGATCACGACGTTGTCTGCCGTGTCGCGCATCACCTCGAGTTCGTACTCCTTCCAATAGAGCACGCTCTGCTCGAGCAGGATCTGGTGGCGCGGCGATTGCTGCAGGCCCCAGCTCACCACCTTGTCGAATTCCTCGTCGGTGTAGGCAATGCCAGCGCCGGCGCCGCCCAGCGTGAACGACGGCCGGATGATCGCCGGCAGTCCTACGAACGGCAGCAGCGCGCGCCCTTCCTCGACGGTATGCACGTAACCCGAACGCGGCGTCGAGAGACCGATTTTCTCCATTGCCGCCTTGAACAGCAGCCGGTCCTCGGCCTTGTTGATCGCATCGACCTTGGCGCCGATCAGCTCGACTCCATACTTGGCAAGAACGCCGGCGGCGTGCAGGTCGAGTGCGAGATTCAGCGCGGTCTGGCCGCCGATCGTCGGGAGGAGCGCGTCGGGACGTTCGCGCGCGATGATCTTCTCGAGGCTCTCGACCGTCATCGGCTCGACGTAGGTGCGGTCGGCCGTCTCCGGGTCCGTCATCACGGTCGCCGGATTCGAGTTGACGAGAACGACCTTGTAGCCCTCTTCGCGCAGTGCTTTGCAAGCCTGTGTGCCCGAGTAATCGAACTCGCAGGCCTGACCGATCACGATCGGCCCGGAGCCGATCACCAGAATCGTGTGGATGTCGGTGCGCTTCGGCACGCTCAGCTTCCCTTCGAGACGGCGACGCCGGTCACGGCCTCGCCGCGCTTCTTGCGCAACACCATTTCGCGGAAGCGCCCGAAGAAGTACGCCGCGTCGTGCGGGCCGGGTGACGCTTCCGGGTGATACTGCACCGAGAAGATCGGCCGCGTCGCATGCGCGAGTCCCTCGACGGTGCCGTCGTTCAAGTTGATGTGCGTGATCTCGACCGGCTCGCCGGCCGCGCGCAGCGAATCGGCATCGACCGCGTAGCCGTGATTCTCGGCGCAGATCGCGACCTTCTTCGTCGCGAGATCCTGGCCGGGCTGGTTGCCACCGTGGTGACCGAACTTCAGCTTCTTCGTGGTGCCGCCGAGCGCGAGGCCGAGGATCTGGTGGCCGAGGCAGATGCCGAAGATCGGAAGCCCGCGATCGGCGAGCTCGCGCACGATAGGCCGCACGCCTTCGACCGCAGCCGGATCGCCGGGGCCATTCGACAGGAAGATCGCATCGGGCTCAAAACGGAGAACGTCCGCCGCCGACGTGCGCGCCGGCACGACCGTCACGTCGAAGCCCTCTTCGACGAGCAGGCGCAGGATGTTCCGCTTCACGCCGTAATCGAACGCGACGAGTTTCAGCTTGGGATCGGGCCGCGACGCGCGCGGAACCTGCCCGTGCACGCCCGCCCAGATGCCTTCGCTCCACGCATACGATTCTTTGCAGGTGACGCCCGCGACGAGATCGCGGCCATCGAGAATCGGCGCCGCCTTCGCAGCCGCGACCAGCTCCGACGCATCCTGGCGTCGCGGGTCGGTCGAGACGACGCCGTTCTGGAAGCCGAGATCGCGGATGCGCCGCACAAGCGCGCGCGTATCGATGCCGGCAATGCCCGGCACATTCCAGCGTTGCAAGAAGCCGCCGAGCGATTCCGTCGAGCGCCAATTGCTCGGCAAGTCGAAGACTTCCTTCGCGACGAACGCCGAGAGGAACGGCCGCTTCGATTCATCGTCCTCGGCGTTGATCCCGACGTTTCCGATCTGTGTGTAGGTCATCGTGACGATCTGCCCAGCGTACGAAGGATCGGTGAGGATCTCCTGGTAGCCGGTCATGCTCGTGTTGAAGCAGACCTCGCCCGCAGCGACGGCTTCGGCGCCGAACGCAGTTCCGCGGTAGACCGTGCCGTCCGCGAGTGCGAGCGTCGCGGGGCGCGGCGTATCCAACGTTGCACTCACGGCAGCAGCACTCCCCGTTCGACATCCCACACCAACACGCCGCCCACCAGCGTGGCGATCACGCAGCCGATCATCTCGCGCCCGGCCCACGGCGAGTTGCGACTCTTCGAGAATCCCTTGGCCGGGTCGTAGACCCACCGCCGTTCGGGATCGATCAGCGCGATGTCGGCGATGGCGCCGACGGCCAGCGATCCACCCGCGCGGTGGATGATGCGCGCCGGATTCGTCGAGAGTCGCCGCACCCATTCGAGCGGCGAGATCTCGCCCGCGCGCACCAGATCGAGCGTCACCGGTACCGCCGTCTCGAGGCCGATCACTCCCGGCGGCGCTGCGGTGAACTCCACGTCCTTCTCGTGCACCGCGTGCGGCGCGTGATCGGTGGCGATCGCGTCGATCGTGCCATCGGCGAGCCCCGCGCGGCACGCGGCGACATCCTTCGCCGAGCGCAGCGGCGGCGCCATCTTGGTGTTGGTGTCGTAGCCGAGTGTCGCTTCATCGGTGAGCGTCAGATGGTGCGGCGTCACTTCGGCGGTGACGTGAATGCCGCGCTCGCGCGCACTTCGGATCAGATCGACCGCGCCAGCCGTCGAGACGTGCGCGACATGCAGATGCGCGCCGCTCAGCTCCGCCAGCAGGATGTCGCGCGCGACATGGATCACTTCGGCCGTGGAGGGATTGCCGGGCAGGCCGAGCCGCGTCGAAACGGGCCCTTCGTTGACGACGCCTTCGCGCACCAGCGTGCGATCTTCGGCGTGCGTGATGATCGCGACGCGCGCGAGCTGCGAATACTCGAGCACGCGGCGCATCACGCCCGAGTCCATGATCGTCTTGCCATCGTCCGAGAGCGCGACGCAACCGGCATCGACGAGCGCGACCATCTCGGTCATCACCTCGCCGCCGAGCCCGCGTGTCGCGGCGCCCACCGGGTAGACGCGCGCCGGCGATTCTTGGCGCGCGCGATCGAGGATGTACTCGGTGACCGATGGGTCGTCGTTCACCGGCTGCGTGTTCGCCATACACACGACGGCGGAGAAACCGCCCGCCACCGCAGCGCGACCGCCCGAAGCGATGTCTTCCTTGTATTCCTGACCCGGCTCGCGCAGATGCACGTGCAGATCGATGAAGCCCGGCACGACCCACGCGCCAGCGGCTTCGATCACCTCGCCGCCCGACGCCGCGAGATCCGCACCGACCGCGGCGATCTTGCCGTCCTCGACGAGCACGTCGGCGATCTCGTCGCGACCCATCGAAGGGTCGAGCACGCGTCCGCCCCGAATCCAGATTCGCCCGCTAGCCATCCGCGTCTTCCTTCATCCTTCGCGCGACGCTTTGCGGCCGGCGAACTGGTAGAGGACGGCCATCCGCACGGCGACACCGTTGCGCACCTGATCGAGGATCACGCTCGGGCGGCGGTCGGCGAGATCGTGCGCGATCTCGACGCCGCGGTTGATGGGGCCCGGGTGCATCACGATCACGTCGTCCTTTGCGTAGCGCAGCTTCGCGCGGTCGATGCCGAAGGTGCTCGCGTACTCGCGGATGCTCGGGAAGAAGCAGCCGTCGAGTCGCTCTTGCTGGATGCGCAGCACCATCACGACGTCGGCGCCTTCGAGCGCTTCGCGCAGCGAGGTGTACGCCTTCGCGCCGAGCGACTCGATACCGGACGGCAGCATCGTCGGCGGCGCCGCCAGTCTCACTTCCGCGCCGAGCTTCGTGAACGCGTAGAGATTCGAGCGCGCGACGCGCGAATGCGTGATGTCGCCGATGATCGTCACCGTGAGACCATCGAAGCGCCCCTTCTCCTGCTTCACGGTGAAGCAGTCGAGCAGCGCCTGGGTCGGGTGTTCGTGTGCGCCGTCGCCGGCATTGATCACCGGCGCGGCGAGCGCGTCGGCGATGCGCTTCGGTACGCCCGCCACCTTGTGGCGCACGATCACCGCATCGGGATCCATCGCATCGAGCGTCATCGCGGTGTCGAGGATGCTCTCGGCCTTGGTGAGACTCGACGACGACGGCGTGAAGTTGACGACATCCGCCGAAAGGCGCTTGCCCGCGATCTCGAAGCTGGTGCGCGTGCGCGTCGAGGATTCGAAGAAGAGATTGATCAGCGTGCGACCGCGCAGCGTCGGCACCTTCTTGACGTCGCGGCGCCCGACTTCCTGCATGCGCTCCGCGGTCTCGAGAATGCGCTCGAGATCCGCGCGATCGAGATCTTCGATGCCGAGCAGGTCTCGTCCCGTCATGCACCACCCCCGTTTGTGTCGAGGATCACCACTTCGAGCGGGCCTTCGAGATTGCCCGCGAGGCCGCGCAGCTTCACGCGCTCTTCGCGCTGCGTCGGGACGTTCTTGCCGACGAAATCGATTTTGATCGGCAACTCGCGATGACCGCGATCGACGAGGCCGACCACCTGCACCGAGCGCGGGCGACCGAAATCCATCAGCGCATCCATCGCCGCGCGAATCGTGCGGCCGGTGCTGACGACGTCGTCCACCAACACCACGACGCGATCGTCCACCGCGGAGGGCATCTCGGTGCGGCGCAACGGCGGGCGCTCGCCGCTGGCGACGAGGTCGTCGCGATAGAGTGTCGTGTCGAGAATGCCGACGGGCACCTCGAGGCCGGTGATCTCGCGCACCTGCGCGGCAATGATCCGCGAGAGCGGTACGCCACCGTTCGGAATCGCGACGAGGTAGAGATCGCGCAGCGTCTCGTTGCGCTCGACCACCTCGTGCGCGATGCGCACCAGCGCGCGGCGGATCGCCGCGTCGTCGAGCACCACGCGCGCATCGTCGGCGGACGCCCGAAGCGGCGCAGCGGAGGATGCAGCTAGCGCCGTGATGGGAGACTGGGGGTCGGCCACGTTCGCACCTTTATCCGACTCGCAGGACGGACTTAAAAGGCTTCGAAGTCGGGGCGCAGGATGCCCTCGGACGCGAGGAGCGTCAAGCGTTTATCGATCGAGCGCCGCCGCGTGGAAGCAGGCACTCTCTCGAGTCGGAGTTGCGCGCGCTGCGGGCTCTCACGGAAGGACCAACATGCTTCGCATGAAATCTCGCAGAGGCGCCGCGCGGATTGCCGTCGTCGCGACGCTACTGATGCTCTTGGTCGCGTCCGATGCGCGAGCCCAGAACCTGCTTCCCAATTCGACCTTCTCGTCGCTCTTCATGCTCAGCGGCTGGCCGACCCAGCTCGGCTCCTCGTGGTCCTCCATCGACAGCGAGGAGGTCCCCAACTCGGGCTCCGTGCGCGTTTCGAATGCGACGAACTCGACCAACCGTGGAATCGATTCCGACTGTCTGCCCACCGAAGAAGGGCATGACTATCTCGTCGCTGCCTCCGCACTCTGGCTCGACGCAGAATCGTCGGCGAACGGGAAGGTCCAATTGCGCGTCGAGTTCTACCCGAATGCGATCTGCGAATTCGACGGCAGCTTCTCGGGCGGCTCGGGCCTTGTGCCGATCCCGTCCGACTCCTGGCAGCACGTCGAGACCGTCATCGCGGCGCCCGCCGGATACTTCTCGGCGGAGGTAAATCTCTGGACCTGGAAGGATGACGGCGCGGGAACCTTCATCGCGTACTTCGACAATGCGGAACTCGTCTCGTTGCCCGAGCCGGATGCGACAGTGCTCGGGATCGGCGCCGTCGCGGCGCTGGTGCGTCTCGCCGCGGTGAAGGGTCGAGCCTAGATCTCGGCCCTCGGAACGATCCGCGGCAGCAAGTCCGCGACCTCGACCGACGCGCCCGGCAGCGATGCGACGTCGATGCGGTCGCCGGCGCGCAGGGTACGCAGATCGCGGTAGAGCGCGGCGCTGGAATCCGGATCGCGCATCACTTCGAGAACGCCATCCCGCAGGTTCACGATCCAGTACTCGGGGATCGCGGCCTGCGCATAGATGCGCGACTTGCTGAGACGGTCTTGCGGCAGCGACGAGTCCGCTACTTCGATGACGAGGAGCGCGGACTCGGGATGCGCGTCGAGATAGTCGTCGTCACAACCGGCTACGACTGCAACGTCGGGCTCCGGCGCCGAGCCTGGCCGCAGAATCACCGGGAATCGGGTGCGCACGGAAGCGCGCGCGCCGACGGCTGCGAGCAGCGCGCGGCTCACCTTCGTGACCGATCCCGCGTGCGGCGGGTTCATCGGCGTCATCGCGACGATCACTCCTTCGAGCAGCTCGACGCGATCACGCTCCGTCAGCACTCCCGTCTCGACGAGACCGAAGTAGGCGGCGACGCTGAAACGCGTGGGCTCGTCGGGGACAGAAGGGGTGATGTCGGTCATGGCATCTCCCTTTGCGCTGAGAAGAACGCCGGCCTAACTACACCAATCGGTACGGCACTATCGACGTAGGGGCCATCGGCCACGGCCTCAAATTTCGCCGCGAGAACCTTCGCGGTGGATTGTGCCGGTCCATTCGAGCAACCGGCGTGCGGACGATTTCAAGGCTCATCCCGTCCAACTCTGCTGAAAGGCTACCGAGCCTTCCACGTGCCCGATCATCTCGGAGACGGCTCAGATATCCAACTTCCTCGGGACAAGCGAACTTCCCCGCCCTCTGAGTGGCGGCTCTTCACGCCAGCCTTTCGACGAATCGAGCCTTCGGCGATCTCTGGGACGGATCAGTGGGTCTTGGTTCTCTCATGGGCCGCTACGTTCGTGAACTATTGATCGGTGCGAAGCACCGCTATGCCGGTACTTGACTCCAACCATCTCACTAGGTCGGCGAGTTGTCGCTTCCCTACCCTCGAGCCGACAACTCGGGTTGCGTTGCCTGCACGGATCCGGATTCCAGGGCCTTGTTCCTCCATCCAAGAGAGCTTTCGGAAGGAGAGATTCCCGTCAATTCGCGCCAACCAGATGGGTTTCCCCGATTGCTCCACATGCAGATGCTCGGTTTGAACTGTCAAACGCTCGTCGGTCGCCGCGAGGATTCTCACAACCACGACTGCAATACATGCCGTCGATACCAGCGCCCCGAAGAGAGCGGCTAGGCCGACACGATCCGCGCCATCGCGGACGATGAGAGCCAAGAAAACTAATCCTCCAACGGTGCCCGCTGCGGCCATCCGTAGGATTGCATCGCCAATCTGTCGGGTCCGAATGGTGAAGGATTGCGCAGGCATCGGTAAATGTTGCGGCGCTCTTGCGGTTCGAGTCGCACTACCGGCATCTCGCGGGCGAAGCTGCAGAGTGTGAGCGATAGAGTCCGCGCGTGAGCGTGCACGCTCCTCATTGTCATCAATCCAAAGCTCGACTGACTTCGGTGACGCACTTGAGGTGACGCTCACGATCCATACGAGCTGCAGCCCTGCATAGAGTCCGAACTGAGGAAGCAAGGAGTGGCGCACGGGCACACCGGTGACTTCTGCCGCGCGTATCACACGGAACTGCTCGCGTGACCATCGTCGCGTCTCGACGATGAGCTGCTCCGGACTCAAAAGGACCACCACCCTTGTGCTGGCAAGACGCCCCGCAAGCACAGCGATAGAACCAGACAACAACGAGATCGCGGCAGCAACACTCGCGCTGAGGCCCGCATTCGCGACAGCTGCCCAGGCGGCAGCACCTGCGGCTAGAACCGAAGCCATCGCGAGGCCCGCCCAAGCACCCGTCTGCCTTGGCTGGTAGGACCATTCCAGCTCCGAGCAATCGTCCCCGCCTTCACTTCCGGTAGGGGAAGACGTATGCCTCGATCCCGTCACTTGGGTACTCGGTCATGTCTGAACCGCCACGGTGTTGACCGGGGAACTGTTGAGTATTCAGCAGCTCGGTTTACTCGAGAGTGGCGCCCAAGCAATCGAGCGCAGCGCGCGCCTGCGACGCGCTACTGAATCGAATCCCCCAACCGATCCCACCGCATCCGGTTCTTCAGCAGATCCCACCAATGCAGCGGGTTCAGCAGTTGCGCCCACGGCCCATCCCAATCCCACGACCAGTAGAGCAGGAATGCGGGGCCCTTCATCTCGGCGAGGCGCACGGTTCCCCAGAAGCGGCTGTCGTTCGAGTAGTCGCGGTTGTCGCCCATCATGAAGTAGCGGCCTTCGTCGATCTTGGTCGGCGGGATGTCGTGGCCGGGCGAGCGCTTGTCGTCGAGGATGGTGTGGATGTGGCCTTCGAGATCTTCGTCGGCGATGCGCAGCGTGCGGCTGGCTTCATCGCGGAAGTCTTCGCCGGTTTCGGTCGTCTTCATCAACTGGCCGTTCACGTAGAGTTCGCCGCCGCGTACCTCGATGGTGTCGCCCGGAATACCGACGAGTCGTTTGACGAACTGGTCTTGCGAAAGATCGGGACGCTTGTCGGCGGGATAGATGCCGCGGCCGTCCTTCGCGACGGTGAAGACGACGACGTCGCCGCGCTTCGGATCGCGCAGGCCCGGTGTACGCCATTCGGTGAACGGGATCTTTACGCCATAGATGAACTTGTTGACGAACAAGTGATCGCCGATCAGCAGCGTCGGCAGCATCGAGCCGGACGGAATGCGATACGGCTCGATCACGAACGCGCGAATCGACAGTGCCAGCAAGATCGCGACCGCGAGCGTGCCGACCTGATCCCAGATCTTGCGCAGCGGTGAGGTCGCAGCGGCCGCGGTCTCCGCGAGTTTCGCATCGCCGCGCCCCTCTCGATCGCGCGCGCTCATTCGTTGTCCAGCCGAAGCGCCGCGAGGAACGCCTCTTGCGGGATCTCGACCTGGCCGACGCGCTTCATGCGCTTCTTCCCTTCCTTCTGCTTCTCGAGCAGCTTGCGCTTGCGCGAGATGTCGCCGCCGTAGCACTTCGCTGTGACGTTCTTGCGCAGCGCCTTCACGGTGGAGCGCGCGATCACGCGCGAGCCGATGGCGGCCTGGATCGCCACTTCGTACATCTGGCGCGGGATGAATTCCTTCAGCTTGCGCACCAGATCGGTACCGCGCTGGAACGACTTGTCGCGGTGCACGATCAGCGAGAGCGCATCGACCGGCAGGCCGTTCACCAGCACGTCGAGCTTCACCAGATCGCCCGGCTTGTAGCCCGAGAGTTCATAGTCGAAGGAGCCGTAGCCGCGCGTCGCGCTCTTGATGCGATCGTGGAAGTCGGCGACTACCTCGGCGAGCGGCAGCTCGTAGCGGACCTGCACGCGCTTGCCGTGCTGGGTCATGTCGCGCTGCGTGCCGCGACGGCCCTCGCAGAGCGCGAGCACGGCGCCGAGGTATTCCGCGGGCACGTGGATCGTCGCGAGGATCAGCGGCTCTTCGATGCTCTCGATGCGCGTCAGATCGGGCAGATCCGCGGGCGAATCGATCTCGATCGGCTCGCCGACGTTCAGCACCACGCGGTAGCGAACCGTTGGCGTCGTCGAGATCAGGTTCAAGTTGTACTCGCGCTCGAGGCGCTCCTGGATGATCTCGGCGTGCAGGAAGCCGAGGAAGCCACAGCGGAAGCCGAAGCCGAGCGCGGCGCTGGTCTCCGGCTCGTAGTGGAACGACGCATCATTGAGTCGAAGCTTCTCGAGTGCCGCCTTCAGCGCGATATATTCGTCCGCATCGACCGGATAGAGGCCGGCGAAAACCATCGGCTTCACTTCGCGGAAGCCAGGCAGCGATTCCGTCGCGCCGTGCAACGCGAGCGTGATCGTGTCTCCGATCCGCACGTCGTCGAGCGTCTTGATGCCGGCGATCACGATGCCGACTTCGCCGGTCTCGAGCGACGGAACGCTGCGCGGATGCGGGTCGATCACGTCGAGGTCGTTGACTTCGTGCTCGGAGCCCTTCGCCATCAGCTTCACGCGGTCGCCCTGCGCGATGCGACCATCGACGACGCGCACCAGCAGCACGACGCCCACATACGCATCGAACCACGAATCGAAGATCAACGCGCGGAGCGGCGCGTTGGGATCACCGGCCGGCGGCGGCACGCGCTCGACGATGCGCTCGATCAGCTCCTCGATGCCCTGCCCCGTTTTGGCGGACACCAGCAGAACGTCGTCCGCGGGCATGCCGAGGATGTCTTCGATCTCTCTCGCGCGTTCGGCCGGCTCGGCCGACGGCAGATCGATCTTGTTGAGGATCGGGATGATCTCGAGATTCGCTTCGACGGCGAGATAGGTGTTTGCGAGCGTCTGCGCTTCGATGCCCTGCGCCGCATCGACGACGAGCACGGCGCCCTCGCAGGCTTCGAGCGCGCGCGACACTTCGTACGAGAAGTCGACGTGGCCCGGCGTGTCGATCAGATTCAGCACGTAGTCCTGGCCGTCGCGCGCGCGGTGGTAGATGCGCGCCGTCTGCGCCTTGATCGTGATGCCGCGCTCGCGCTCGAGATCCATCTTGTCGAGAAACTGCGCGCGCTTCTCGCGCGACGAGAGCGCCTTCGTGACGTCGAGCAAACGATCCGCGAGCGTGCTCTTGCCGTGATCGACGTGCGCGATGATGCAGAAGTTGCGGATGTGGTTTTGCGCAATCACCGGGCGGCCAGTTCGGCTTCCAGCGCAGCGCGGAACCACGCATAGGTGCGCTGCAGGCCGTCCTCGACCGCCACGCGCGGCTCCCAGTTCAATACGCGGCGCGCGAGCGTGATGTCCGGGCGACGCACTTTCGGATCATCCGGCGGCAGGCCGCGATAGACGATCTCACTCGGCGAATCCGCGATCCGGATGATCGCCTTCGCCATCTCGAGCAGGCTCATCTCTTGCGGGTTGCCGATGTTGACCGGGCCGACGTAATCGCTGCGCAGCAATCGCAAGATGCCTTCGATCAGATCATCGACGTAACAGAACGAGCGCGTCTGACCGCCGTCGCCAAACACCGTAATGGGTTCCCCGCGAATCGCCTGCGTCATGAAGTTCGGGATCGCACGGCCGTCGTGGAGCTGCATGCGCGGCCCGAAGGTGTTGAAGATGCGCACGATGCGTACATCCACTCCATGATGGCGGTGGTAGGCCATCGTCATCGCCTCGGCGAAGCGCTTGGCCTCGTCGTAGACCCCGCGAATCCCGATCGGATTCACGCGGCCCCAATAAGTCTCGGGCTGCGGGTTCACTTCGGGATCGCCATAGCACTCGGAAGTGCTCGCGGTGAGGAAGCGCGCGTTCTTCGCCTTCGCGAGGCCGAGCGCGCGATGCGTGCCGATCGAGCCGACCTTGAGGATCTGGATCGGCAGCCTCTCGAAGTCCGCCGGACTCGCCGGCGACGCGAAGTGCAGCACCGCGTCGAGATCGCCCGCGACGTAGAGATAGTTCGTGACGTCGTAGTGCTCGAACGAAAAGCGCGGATGCCCGAGCAGCGGCTGGATGTTGTCCATCCTGCCCGTGAGCAGATTGTCGAAGCAGATCACTTCGCAATCGTCGGCGAGCAGTCGCTCACAAAGATGGGAGCCGAGGAATCCGGCGCCTCCCGTCACGAGAATCCGCTTCAGCTTTCTTCCGCTCACGACAATGCCCCCAGCTCGCGCAACGGCGAAGCTTCGGATTCGAGATAACCGCGCAGCGCTTCGCGCCAGTTGCGCAGGCGAACGCCGAGTCGATCTGCATGGCTCGTATCGAGCACGGACCACGCGGGACGCGGCGCCGGCCGCGGAACATCCGCCGTAGACACTTTTGCTATCGGCAGCTCGGGGTGGCCCCAGATATCCACCGAAGCGCGCGCCAGATCCCACCAGGTGGCGACGCCGCTGTTTGCGAGATGCACGACACCGCTCGCATTCGCAGCGACGAGCCCGAGGATGCCTTCCCCGAGATCGCCCGCGTAGGTGGGCGAACCGCGCTGATCATCGACGACGCGGAGCGGCGGCGCCTCGCCGCGCTGCGCGCGCGCGGCGGCTTCGAGGATCGTGCGCACGAAGTTGCGTCCCGGCCCGAATACCCACGCGGCGCGGACCACGATCGCGCCCGGCAGCGCGGCGAGTACGCGCTGCTCCCCTTCGAGCTTGGTGCGCCCGTACACGCTGCGCGGCCCGGTGGGATCCGTTTCTGCGTAGGGCCGCGTGCCGCAGCCATCGAAGACGTAGTCGGTGGAAACGTGAACGAGCTGTGCGCCGATCTGCTGGCACAGCGCTGCGAGCGCTGCAGGCCCCGTCGCGTTCGCGGCTTCGGCGGCGGCGGGCTCGGCTTCGCAGCGATCCACGTGGGTCATCGCGGCCGCATTCGCGACGACGTCGGGCGGCCCGCCGGGCAGCGCGCTGAACGCTCTACGCAGTGCGGTGGCATCGGCGATGTCGAGTGCGCGGTGATCGAATGCGGCTACGAGCGTGTTCGCCGGATCGCTGCGGAGACGCGCGGCGAGGCAGAGCCCGAGCTGACCGCTGGCCCCCGTGACGACCCAGCGCCGTTTCGCTGCGCTCGCCATCGCTCAGCGCGGCCCTTCGGCCAGGATCCAGGTAGGGAGCTTTTCGGCCGCGAGCTTGGTGGCGAGTTCGTCCGCCTTCTCGCGACTCGCGACCGGTCCGACGCGCACGCGCCAGCGCTTCGAGCCCGGTTCGGCGGACGGCGCGACGTAGACCGGGAAGCCGCGCTTGCGAAGTTTCACCGCGAGTTGTTCGGCGCTCGCGGCGTCGGCGAGCGCGCCCACTTGCACCGAGTAGCCGCGTCCAGCCGGCGGCGGCGCGGGGAGTGGAAGAGCATCGGCGCTCGCTTCCGCATCGGCATTCGGATCTGCCGCGATCGCCGTCGGCACTACCGGCTTCGGCGACGGCGCAGACGGGGGCGCGGCCGCGACTTGCGGCGGTGCTGCCTCAGCAGCCTCGCCCAGCTCGGTCTCGGCGTCGCTCTCGAGTGTGGTGCCAGAAGCGGCAGCCGCTTCTGGTTCGCGCGGCGCGGCGCCGACGTCCGGGTTCACCGGCGGCGCGGCTTCGGCGACCGGCGCTGCAGCAGCGGGCGCGGCGTCGGCGATGCCTTCCCTCTCGCGTTCTCGCGCGGCGAACTCGTTGGCGCTGCGCGTCGCCTCGAGCGACGCGGGCTTCGTCTTGCCCGTCACGTAGTCGAGCAGCAGTCCCGGTTCCTCGAGCACCAGTCCCGCGATGATGCCGAGCCCAAAGCCGAGCACGGCGAGCATCGCAGTGCCGAGCAGGACCGACACCAGACCGCGTCCCTCGCGGCGTCCTCCGCGGCGCGCCCTTCCACCCCGATCTTCGTTCGTCACATTTGCTCCGGTGCGGTGAGGCCGAGCAGGCCGAGTCCCTGTGCGAGAACGCGACGCACGGCGAGCGCGAGACCGAGTCGCGCGGCCGTGAGCGCAGCATCGTCCGAGAGCACGCGATGGCGGACGCCATCCTGCACGTAGGGATTCCACAGGCCCGCGACTTCGCGCAGGTAGTAGGCGACGTGGTGGGGCTCGCGCGCGGCGGCGGCCGCCTCTACTACCTCCGGAAACTCGAGCAGCTTCTTGATCGGCGCGATCGAGGAGGGCAACACGAGCGCGGAGGCGTCGAACGAATCCGTCGCCGGCATCGCGATGCCTTGCGACAGCGCCTTGCGCTCGATGCCGTAGCAACGCGCATGCGCGTACTGCACGTAGTACGCCGGGTTCTTCTTCCAGTCCTTGTCTTTGGCGAGATCGACGTCGAAATCGAGGTGGGCATCGGCCTTGCGCTGCACCATGAAGAAGCGGAACACGTCGGCGCCGACCTCTCCGAGCAGCTCGTCGACGGTCACGTAGGCGGCACGCCGCGTGGACTGCTTCACCTGCTGCCCGCCGCGCGTCAGTGTCACGAACTGGTGCATCACCAGCTCGATGCGCGCAGCGTCGCAGCCGAGCGCGCCGATCGCCGCGCGCACGAACGGGAACTGCTCGATGTGGTCGGCGCCCTGCACGTCGATCACGCGGTCGAAGCCGCGGCGAAGTTTGTCGCGGTGGTACGCGATGTCGGGGAGCAGGTAGGTCGGCTCGCCGGTCGATTTCACCAGCACGCGATCACGTTCCAGCCCGAGACTGGTCGCGCGCAGCCATACGGCGCCATCGGCGTCGTAGACGAGATCCTTCGCGCGCAGGTCCGCGAGCACGCGATCGAGTGAGCCGTCCTCGTAGAAGGTCTTCTCGTTCGTGTACACATCGAAGCGAATGCCGAGCGCGGTGAGCGTGGCTTCGATCTCGCCGAAGATGCGCTGCTGCGCGACTTCGCGGAAGCGTCCTGCACCGGGCTCATCGACCAGCGTGTCGCCGTGCTGCTCGCACAGCTGCGCAGCGATCTCGGAGATGTACTCGCCCTGGTAGCCGTCGCGCGGGAACAAAACCGGGAGTCCGCCGAGCGACTCCGGCCAGGGCAATTCGGTGTCGGCGAGCGCGTCGGCCGGCGGCGGCGCGGCGCGGCCGAGCTGTTCGAGGTAACGCGCGCGCACCGATTCGCCGAGCACGCGCATCTGGCGGCCGCCGTCGTTGAAGTAGTACTCGCGCGTGACGTCGTGGCCGACGCCCTGCAGCAGGCGCGCGATGCAATCGCCGATCACGGCCTGACGTCCGTGGCCCAACGTCAGCGGTCCGGTCGGATTCGCGGAGACGAACTCGACCTGTACGCGCGCGGCCGCGCCATCGCGACGGGCCCTGAACGCATCGCCGCCTTCCACGAGTTCGGAGAGGCCGCGATGCCAGCAAGTGTTGGAGAGCCAGACGTTCAGGAAGCCGGGACCGGCGACTTCCGTGCGCGCAACCAGCCCACCGGCGTCACCGAGTCGCGTCGCGATCTCTTCGGCGATCGCGCGCGGCGGACGGCGCAACGACTTCGTCAACACCAGGCCGGCGTTGCAGGCGAAGTCGCCATGATCGGCCTGGCGCGGCGGCTCGACTTGCAGCGGCGGGAGTTCTCCCGCGACGCCGGCCTCGGCGAGCAGCTCGCGAATGCAGCCTTCGAGGGCCTCGCGGAGGCGTTCCTTCATGGCGTTCGAATATCCCCCTGGCGCGTTCGGCGCGTCAAGGAACCGCGCGCTCCGAATCACCGCCGGTGCTCGGCACGCGCACCAGCGTTTCGCCAGGTCGCACCCAACCCAACTCTTCCCGAACCGCGCGCTCCTGCGCGAAGGGATCAGCGCGCAGCGCCGTCACTTCGTCGCGCAACGCCGTGTTCTGCCGTTCCAAGATGCGGATTCGATCTTCGGCCTGAGCGACATCGTCACGCAGGTGAAGCCACGTTGGAAAACCGCTCTCGGGCACGAACCACGCGTAGCCGATGGCGGCAAAAACCAGAGCAAGAGCAAGTAGAAACGGGCGCACCTCTCCCCCCCGGGAGGCGCCGCAACCTAGCAGGGAGGGCGTCATCCCGCAGCCTGCAGCGCGTGATCACTCGGGCAGCGCGCCCTCTCCGGTGCCGGCGATCACGCGGCGAATGCGATCGACATAGAGCGCAGAGTCCCAATCGCGCGGACCGATGTAGCGAGCGAGGATGCGTCCCTCGCGATCGATCAGATACGACTCTGGGTAGCGATAGCTCTGATACGCATTCGCTACGCGTTTGTCCGGATCGAGTGCGATCGGGAAGGTCAGCCCGAGACGCTCGCGATACTTCGCAACGTCTTCGCGAGACGCATCGACAGAGACCGCAACGAGTTCGAAATCGCTTCCCGCGAGTGCGTCGTGCAAGCGTTGCATCGCTGGCATCTCGCCCTCGCAGGGCTTGCACCAGGTCGCCCAGAAGTTCAGCACGACGACGCGACCGCGCAGCTTCTCGAGCGACACCGATCCACCGTCGATGAGCGGGAGCTCGAAGGCAGGCGCCGCCTGACCGGGGCGAATCGGGTCGGGCGTTGGCTCCGAAAGCAGCAACACCGCGAACACGACCAAGGCTGCCGCCAGCCCGAGAGCGAGGCGCAGCGACGTCACGGGGGCTAGCAGCTTGCTGACAAACGTCGGACCGAGCCGGGCTCGGAGATTCGGGGCGAGATCGAGGCGCGGAAGCGCAGCCGTAGCGACGCTACGGCGAGCTTTCGCAACGAAGAGGTCGGCCCGAAGATCCGTGCACGGCGACGGGAGAGGTTTGTCAGCACGCTGCTAAGCGCTGCCAGACTTCTTGCGGCCCTTGGTCGGCGTCTTCGGTCCAGCCGCCGCGCCCTTGGCCGTCCGTGCCGGCTTCGTGGGCTTCGCCGCTGCGCGCGCGGCCTTCTCGGTCTTTGCGACCTTCGCGGCCTTGGCCGGCTTCTCGCCAGCCGCTGCCGCCTTGGTCACCATCTCGCGATCGACGAGTTCGATCATCGAGATCGGCGCAGCGTCACCGACACGCGTGCGCAGCTTCAGCACGCGGGTGTAGCCACCGGGCCGCTCGCGATAGCGATCGGCGAGCGTGGAGAAGAGCTTGCTCGTCACCTCGGCGCTCTTCACGACGCGCAGCGCCTGGCGCCGCGCGTGCAGATCGCCGCGTTTTCCGAGCGTGATCATGCGATCGGCGATGCGTCGCAGATCCTTGGCCTTCGCGTCGGTTGTTTCGATGCGCTCGTGATCGAGCAGCGCCGTCACCAGATTGCGCAGCAGCGCCAACCGGTGGGAACTCGTTCGACCGAGCTTTCGTCCTGCATTGCGATGTCGCATGACTCTCTAAGCCTCGCGCTGCTCGCGCAGCTTCTCCAGATCCTTGCGCTGCGGGAAGCTATCGAGGCCCATGCCCAGCGAGAGTCCCATCGACTTCAGCGTGTCCTTGATCTCGTTCAGCGACTTGCGGCCGAAGTTCTTCGTCTTCAGCATCTCGCCTTCCGTCTTCTGGACCAACTCGCCGATGTAGCGGATGTTGGCGTTCTGCAGACAGTTGGCCGAGCGGACCGAGAGCTCCAGTTCGTCCACCGAGCGGAACAGGTTCTGGTTCAGCGGCTCGGGCTCGTCGATGCTCGGCGCCGACACTTCGGTCGGTTCCTCGAAGTTGATGAAGATCGTCAGCTGATCCTTCAGGATCTTGGCCGCGAACGCGACCGAGTCCGCCGGCGATACGGCGCCGTCGGTCCAGACTTCGAGATTCAAGCGGTCAAAATCGGTTTCGCGCCCGACGCGAGCCGGTGTCACCGTGTAGTTGACCTTGGTGACGGGCGAGAAGATCGAGTCGATCGGGATCGTGCCGATCGCCATCTCCTCGCTCTTGTTCTTCTCCGCCGGGCGATAGCCCTTGCCGGTGCCGACGGTGACTTCGATCTCGACGTCGGCCTCGCCGTTCGTCGTCATGATCAGGTGATCCGGATTCAGCACGTCGATCGACGAATCCTCGGACGACAGATCGCCAGCCGTCACCATGCCAGCACCCGTCTTGCGGACGCGGAGCGTGCGCGGGCCGGGGCTGTGCATGCGAAGCCGGACTTCCTTGAGGTTCAGGATCACGTCGGCGACGTCTTCCATCACACCCGGGATCGTCGAGAACTCGTGCAACACGCCGTTGATGCGCAGTGTCGTGATTGCAGCGCCGTTCAGCGACGAAAGCAGCACGCGTCGCAGCGCGTTCCCGAGCGTTACGCCGAAGCCGCGCTCCAGCGGTTCGCACCAGAATCGCCCGTAACGGGGCGTCGCCGAATCGGCTTCCGCCTCGAGGCGGCGCGGACGGATGAGCTGACGCCAGTTCTGCGCGATGAGCTCTTGTTGCATGGGTGGTCCCCCCTGAGATCGTTGTTCGCCGCGACTCGCAGCATGACGCCGGTCGGCGTCATGCGCCGCTCCGACTAGCGCGAGTAGAGTTCGACGATGAGCTGTTCTTGCACCGGCATCGTGATGTCTTCACGAGTCGGCGCCGTCTTCATCACGCCCGTGAAGGCTTCCTTCTCGAGCTCGAGCCAGCCCGGAACGCTGCGTCGCTCGAGCGCTTCGAGCGCTTCCGTGATGCGGGCGATCTCGCGCGACGACGTACGCAGCGTCACGCGCATGCCCGTCTTTACGCGGAACGACGGGATGTCCACCTTGCGGCCGTTGATCTCGAAGTGCCCGTGGCGCACCAGCTGGCGGGCCTCCGAGCGCGAGGTCGCGAAACCGAGTCGGAAGACGACGTTGTCGAGCCGCTGCTCGAGCAACACCAGCAGATTCTCGCCCGCGCGGCCGCGCATCCGGGTTGCGGCATCCATCGTCCCGCGGAACTGCTTCTCCGCGAGGCCGTACATGCGCTTGACCTTCTGCTTCTCGCGCAGCTGCAGACCGTAGTCCGAGGTGCGCGAGCGACCCTGGCCGTGTTGACCCGGCGGATAGGCACGGCGCTCGACGCCACACTTTTCAGTGAAGCAGCGATCGCCCTTCAGAAATAGCTTGGTGCCTTCGCGCCGGCATAGGCGGCAGGCGGCTCCCGTGTATCGACCCATCTTCGTTTCCTCCTAGACCCGGCGTCGCTTCGGCGGGCGGCAACCATTGTGCGGCACCGGCGTCACGTCGCGGATCATGTTCACTCGCAGCCCCGCGGCAGAAAGCGCGCGGAGCGCCGACTCACGGCCAGCGCCCGGTCCCTTGACGAAGACCGTCAAGGAGCGCACGCCGTGTTCCATCGCCTTCTTCGCACAATCCTCGGCGGCGACCTGCGCCGCGAACGGCGTGGACTTGCGCGAGCCCTTGAAGCTCTGCTGCCCGCAGCTCGACCACGAAAGCGCGTTGCCCGCGCCATCCGCGATCGTGATGATCGTGTTGTTGAACGTCGCCTGGATGTGTGCCACACCCGCCGCCACGTTCTTTTTGACTTTTTTCTTCGCGCCCTTGGCCATGCTGGATCTTCCCTCGTTCTACTTCTTGAGCGGGGTCTTCTTCTTGCCGGCCACCGTCTTGGCCGGCCCCTTCCGGGTGCGCGCGTTGGTGTGCGTTCGCTGCCCGCGCACCGGAAGCCCACGCCGATGGCGCAGTCCCCGGTAGCAGCCGATGTCCATCAGCGTCTTGATGTTCTGCTGGACCTCGCGCCGCAGGTCGCCCTCGACCTTGTAATCACTCTCGATGATCTCGCGCAGCCGGACCAGATCGCCGTCCGACAGATGATCCGTCTTTGTGGCGACGTCGATTTCGGCGCGGCCGCAGATCTGCACCGCGGTGGTACGCCCGATGCCGTAGACGTAGGTGAGCGCAATCTCGAGGCGCTTGTTGCGCGGAAGATCGATGCCAGCGATGCGTGCCATGAACTCTCTCCTAGCCCTTCAAATGAACTTCGCTCGCCTGCGCCTCGCTGCGCGGCTGAGCCCTTGGCTCAGCCTTGCCGCTGCTTGTGCTTCGGGTTGTCGCAGATCACGCGCACGACGCCGCGTCGCCGGATCACCCGGCACTTGTCGCAGATCTTCTTGACGGACGCGCGGACCTTCATGACTTCCTCTCAGTGCGAACCGGGCACTCGCGTGAGCACCTCGGGACCATTCTCCGTGACCAGTATCGTGTGTTCGAAATGAGCCGCTAGCGAACCGTCGGCGGTGACTGCCGTCCATTCGTCTTCGAGAATCTCGATGTCCGGTGAACCGGCCGTGATCATCGGCTCGATCGCGAACACCATACCCGGCCGCAGCCTCGGACCGCGACCCGCCGGACCGTAGTTCGGGATCTGCGGCGGCTCGTGCATCTCACGGCCGATGCCGTGACCGACGAACTGACGCACCACCGAGAATCCAGCCGCCTCGGCGCGGAGTTGCACCGCGTGACCGATGTCGGAGAGGCGGTGGCCGGGAAGCATCTGCTCGATGCCGCGATCGAGAGCGTCGCGCGTCACATCGACCAGCTTCTGGACCTCCGCCGGAACCGTGCCCAGCGTCAGCGTGACCGCCGAATCGCCGTGGTAGCCCTCGCAGGCGACGCCGAAATCGAGGCTGACGACATCGCCATCGCCGAGTTCGCGCGGACCCGGAATGCCGTGCACGACCTCGTCGTTCACCGAAACACAGAGCACGGCGGGATACGGCGGCAGCCCGTGCGGCCCGTAGCCCAGGAACGACGACTCGACACCGCGCTTGCGGATCGCCTTGCGGGCATGCACGTCGAGTTCACCGGTGGTGACGCCCGGCTTCGCAAGCTCACGCAGCTCGAGCAGAACCTCGGCGACGTGACGCGCGGACTCGCGCATCGCGTCGATCTCACGTCGCGTCTTCACGCGAATCGCTTCGCCGAAGGCCATCACGACGTGATCGCTCCCTGGATGCGGGTAGCGACTTCGTCGATCGAGCCATTGCCCGCAACGAACGCCAGTACGCCGAGCTCTCGGTAGTGATCGATCAGCGGCTGGGTCTGCTCGCGGTAGACCAGCATCCGGTTCCGGATGGTGGTCTCGTTGTCGTCGCTGCGGCCTTCGAGCTCGGCGCGGCGCAGCAGGCGCTTCACCAACTCGTCTTCATCGACTTGAAGCGCGATGCAGCACTCGAGTCGCACGCCGAGCTTCGCGAGCAATGCGTCGAGTGCGGCGGCTTGCGGCGCGGTGCGCGGAAAACCGTCGAGAATGAAACCCTGCTTCGCGTCGGGCTGTTGCAAGCGCTCCTCGGCGACGCCGATCACGACGCCGTCGGGCACGAGGTCGCCGCGGTCCATGAAGGACTTTGCTTCGCGCCCGATCGCGGTCTCGGCCTTCACTGCCGCGCGCAGCATGTCGCCCGTCGAGATCTGCGCGATCCCGAGCGTCTCGACCAGGCGCACGGCCTGCGTTCCCTTGCCGGACCCCGGAGGCCCCAGCAACAACAGCCGGCGCGCGCTCATCGGCCGACTTTCCCGCGCATCCGCGTGCCCTTGACGAAGCCCTCGTATTGGCGCGAGACGAGATGCGCCTCGATCTGGCCGATCGTGTCGAGCGCGACGCCGACCACGATCAGCAGCGCGGTGCCGCCGAAATAAAACGGCACACCCGCCTGGTCCGAGAGAATCACCGGCATCACGCAGACGATCGAAACGTAGATCGCCCCGATCAGCGTGAGACGGCCGAGGATCCGATCGATGTACTCCGCGGTGCGCTTGCCGGGCCGGATGCCGGGGATGTACGCGCCCGAACGCTTGATGTTGTCGGCCACGTCCGTCGGATTGATCACGATCGCCGTGTAGAAGAACGCGAAGAAGACGATCAGCGCGACATAGATGATGTTGTAGAGCGGGCTGCCGAAGCCCATGTAGTCGGAGAAGAAGTTCGAGATCGCCGGGGTCTCGACGAACTGCGCGATCGTCAGCGGGAACATCAAGATCGACGACGCGAAGATCGGCGGAATCACACCGGCGGTGTTCAGGCGCAGCGGGAAGTAACTCATCCCGCCCTGCATCACTTTGCGACCGACGACGCGGCGCGCGTGCTGGATCGGGATGCGGCGCTGCGCGCGCTCGCAGAGCACGACGAAACCGACGAACGCCACCACGAACGCGATCAGCACGATCGCGCCGAGCAGCGAGAACTGTTCCGTGCGCACCTGCTCGAAGAGCGTGCCGATGGCACCGGGCAGTCCCACGATGATGCCGGCGAAGATGATCAGCGAGATTCCGTTGCCGATGCCGCGCTCGGTGATCTGCTCGCCGAGCCACATGATGAAGGCCGTGCCGGTGGTGAGCGTGATCATGACCATCAGCCGGAAGGGCCAACCGGGATTCGCGACGGCGCCCTCGCCGAACTGGCCGTTCTCGAGCGCGATGGCGAGCAGCGTGCTCTGGAATACTGCGATCACCACCGTCGCGTAGCGCGTCCACTGCGTGATCTTGCGGCGGCCCGAGTCGCCTTCCTTCTGCAGTTGCTCGAGGGACGGAATCACGATCGTCAGCAGCTGGAAAATGATCGATGCGCTGATGTAGGGCATGATTCCCAGCGCGAAAATCGAGAGCTGTTCGAGCGCGCCGCCCGAGAACAGATTGAAGAGGCCGAACACCGAGCCGGACATCTGCTCGAAAAAGTTCTTGATCACCTGGGGATCGATCCCCGGCGTGGCGATGTGCGCGCCGAGCCGATACACCGCGAGCATCCCGAATGTGAACAGGATGCGTCGCTGCAGCTCGGGCACGCGGCCGATGTTCTGGAGACCACCTGTCAAGCGAGAAGCTCCACTCGTCCACCAGCGTCTTCGATCTTCTTCTGAGCCGCGGCGCTCACCGCGTTCACCTTCACGGTCAGATTCTTTGCCGCGATGCCCTCGGCGAGCAGCTTCACGGGGCGACCGGAGCCGGGGATCATCCCGCGCTTCGCGAGCGCTTCGATATCCACCGTCGCACCGTCGCCGAAGCCGGCGAGCATGCCGACGTTGATGACTTCGGCCTCGACGCGGTTTCGCGGTCGGAAGCCGCGCTTCGGCATGCGGCGCACGAGCGGCATCTGGCCGCCTTCGAAATGGATCGAGGTCGGGCGGCCGCCTCGGTGCTTGCCCTGGCCCTTGGTGCCGCGGCCGGCGGTCTTGCCGAAGCCACAGCCCGGACCGCGGGGCCGTCGGTGTTTCGTCACGGCGCCGGGGCGCGGCGTCAATCGATCGAGCATCGTCTAGCCCTCCACCCTGACCAAATGCGCCACTTTGCCGATCATGCCGCGCACCGCGGCGTCGTCCTTCAACTCCACCGTCTGATTGAGACGGCGCAGACCGAGGCCTCGCAACGTCGCGCGCTGGCGCTGGTTGCTGCCGATCATGCTCTTCACCCAGGTGACGCGGACGCTGCTCATGCGATCGCTCCGTCGGCGCTGACGCGACCGAGTTCGATCGCGCGGCGCTCCGGATCGCGCAGCGACGACAACGCGACGAGCGTCGCGCGCACGACGTTGTGCGGATTGTTCGTGCCGAGACTCTTCGTGAGCACGTCCTGCACGCCGGCGGACTCGAGCACCGCGCGGACGCCACCACCGGCGATCACGCCGGTACCAGCCGACGCCGGGCGCAACAGCACGAGGCCGGCGCCGAAGTGACCCGTCACGACGTGCGGAATCGTTCCCTCGCGCAGCGGTACGCGGAGCAAGTTCTTGCGGGCGCGGTCTACACCTTTGCGGATCGCCTCGGGCACTTCCCCCGCCTTGCCGAGACCCACGCCCACGACACCGTTGCCATCACCGACCACGACGAGCGCCGAGAAGGAGAAGCGGCGTCCGCCCTTCACCACCTTGGCCACGCGGTTGATGTGGACGACCCGGTCGTTCAGTTCGTAGTCGTTCGGGTTGAGCCGATCGCGTCGAATTCTGACTGCCATCTAGAACTGAAGCCCCGCTTCGCGAGCCGCGTCGGCAATTGCCTTGACACGTCCGTGGTAGAGGAAGCCGTTTCGGTTGAAGACCACCTTCTCGATGTTCTTCTCCTTCGCGAGCGCGGCGATCGCCGTGCCGACGCGCTTCGCCGCCTCGATGTTGCTGGTGCTGGCCTGCCCGTCGGCAACCGCTTTCGAGCGCGTTGAGACCGAGCCGATCGTTCGCCCTGTCGCCGGATCGAAGAGCTGGGCGT
Source organism: Deltaproteobacteria bacterium (assembly GCA_031396445.1). Classification (GTDB taxonomy): domain Bacteria; phylum Myxococcota_A; class UBA9160; order UBA9160; family PR03; genus PR03. The sequence goes on from JANNKU010000043.1 coordinate 38,281, forward strand.
ACATGTGCTTGAGGCTCCGGTAGACCAGAAGCTGCACGCGATCGCTGGTGGACAAGCTCCGCGTGACGCGTCCACGACGCGCCACCCAGTTGGCCTGCTTCGGATTGCGGATCTTCGCCTTCATCGCCTCGTCCTCGTTCTCTCGACTCGCCGTCCTGATGAACTTCGCTCGCCCGCGGCTCGCTGCGCGCTCCGCTTGCGGTTATGCGCCCGCGCCGGCCTTGCCGACCTTGCGGCGGATGCGCTCGTCCGAGTAGCGAACGCCCTTGCCCTTATAAGGCTCGGGCGGCCTGATGCTGCGCAGCTCGGCTGCGAACTGACCGACCTGATCGCGATCGATTCCCTCGACCTTGATCTTGGTGACGCCCTCGACCGAGACCGTCAGGCCCTCCGGCACTTCGCGCACCACGGGGTGCGAAAAACCGAGCGCCAACGTCAGCTTCTTGCCCGACACTTCGGCGCGATAGCCGACGCCTTCGATCTGCAACTCGCGCGTGAAACCCGTCGTCACGCCGCGCACCATGTTCGCGACCATCGCACGCGCGAGGCCGTGGAACGCGCGCGCACTCTTGCGCTCCTCGGTGCGCTCGAATTTGAGCTCGCCGTCGGCGAGGTTCATGCTCACAGCGGGCGGCAGTCGGCGCGCGAGGGTGCCCTTCGGCCCCCGCACATGGATCTCGCCGTTCGTCTGCTCGATGGAGACACCCGACGGGATCTCGATTGCCCTGCGTCCGATACGCGACATCTCACCACACCTCGCAGAGCAGTTCGCCGCCGATGCTGGCCTCGCGGGCCGCGCGATCGGAGAGAATGCCCTTCGACGTAGAGATCACCGCGACACCGAGTCCTTCGCGCACGCGCGGAATCTTCTCGTGGCCCACGTAGACGCGGCGGCCAGGGCGCGAGACGCGCTTCAGGCCATCGACCAACGGGCGTCCGTCGTCGTCGTAGCGCATGCGAACGACCAACGTCGCACGGCCTTCGCGCGCCTCGACGCGAACATCCTCGAGGAAGCCCGCTTCGACCAGCACACGCGCGATGGCGAGCTTGGTGTTCGAAGCCGGCAGCGCCAGCTCGGGGTGCTTCGCCATTCCGGCGTTGCGGATCCGCGCCAAAAAGTCGGCGATGGGGTCCGTCATCATTGCTTGCGATCTCCTGTCCGCGCCAATGGACCCGTGGGGCCAGGCGCTTCGATCCCTGTGACTAGGCTCGGAACGGCATGCCGAGGTGCGCGAGCAGCGCCTTGCCCTCGGCATCATTCCGCGCACTGGTACACACCGTCACGTTGAGCCCCGAGATCTTCTCGACCTGGTCGTAGTTCACTTCGGGGAAGATGATCTGTTCACGCACACCGAGTGTGTAGTTGCCGCGTCCGTCGAACGACTTCGGCGACACGCCCTTGAAATCGCGCACGCGCGGCAGCGCGACGCTGACGAGTCGATCGAAGAACTCCCACATCCGGTCGCCGCGCAGCGTGACCATCGCACCGATGCTCTGGCCCTCGCGCAGCTTGAAGTTCGCGATCGACTTGCGCGCCTTGCGGACGATCGGCTTCTGGCCGGCGATCGCCGTCAGTTCCTCGGTGGCCTTCTCGAGCAGCTTCTGATTCTGGGTCGCCTCACCGACGCCCACGTTCAGCACGATCTTCTCGAGGCGCGGCACCTGCATCGGATTCTTGTAGCCGAACTCTTCCGAGAGCTTGGCCGTGATCTCGGAGCGGTAACGCTCCAGCAGTCGCGGTCGCATCACAGCACCTCCGGGGCCAGCGAGATGATCTTCATGAAGCGCTTGGCCCGCAGCTCGCGTGCGACGGGGCCGAAGATGCGCGTTCCGACCGGCTCGCGCTGATTGTCGATCAGCACGGCCGCGTTGTCGTCGAACTTGATGTACGAGCCATCGGGTCGCCCGACGCCTTTCGCGGTACGCACGACCACGGCCTTGCGCACTTCGCCCTTCTTCACGCGACCGTTCGGGATCGCGTCCTTCACCGACACGACGATGATGTCGCCGATCGAGGCGTAGCGACGGCGCGTGCCGCCGAGCACTCGAATGCACAGGACTTTGCGTGCGCCGGAGTTGTCCGCAACCTCCAACACCGATTCCTGCTGGATCATGCTCGTGCTCCCAACCTGATCTTCGACATCTAGACGCCCGAGGCCTTGGCGAGTGTCGCCTGCAGCTTCCAGCGCTTCATCTTCGAAAGCGGGCGGTGCTCGATGATGCGCACCTTGTCCCCGATCCGACAGGCGTTGTCCTCGTCATGGGCCATGAACCGCGAATAGCGGCGCACGTATTTTCCGTATTGCGGATCCTGGACGAGTCGCACGACGCGCACGACGATGGTTTTATCCATCTTGTCGCTCACGACGGTTCCGTCCACGACCCGGCGATTGCCTCGCTCGCTCATCGACTCGCTCCAACTTCTCGACCCGCGCGGACAGCCACCTTGGGTCCCGTCTTCTCACGCAAGATCGTCTCCAATCGCGCAACGTCTCGTCGCAGCAGGCGCAGCTTGGCTGTGTTCTCCAGCTGACCGGTCGCGAAGCGCACGCGGGCTCCGAAATATTCGCCGCGCATCGCGGTCGCCTTGGCTTCGAGTTCGTCCAAGGTCAACTCGCGCAATTCACTTGCCTTCACGCGCCCTCCTCTCGGGCCACGAAGCGGGTGGGCAGCGCCAGCTTGTGCGCCGCCAGCTTCAGCGCCTGCACCGCGACTTCACGCGGAACGCCTTCCATCTCGTAGAGGATCCGGCCGCGCCGCACGATGGCGACCCAGTCCTCGACGTTGCCCTTGCCCTTGCCCATGCGGGTTTCAGCCGGCTTCTTCGTGATGGGCTTGTCCGGGAAGATCCGGATCCAGATCTTGCCGCCGCGCTTCACGTGACGCGTCATCGCGATGCGGGCCGCTTCGATCTGACGCGCGGTGATCCGGCCAGATTCCAGCACCTGGAGTCCGTAGTCACCGAACGCAACGGTGGCGCCGCGCTGCGCGATGCCGCGGATGCGCCCCTTCATCTGCTTGCGGTACTTGACCTTCTTCGGCTGCAGCATCGCCTAACGTGCCTCTTCCACGGACAGCCGGTCGGCGAGCGTGCCCTTCTTGAGATCGCGGTCGGCAACCTCGCCCTTGAAGATCCAGCACTTCACGCCGATCAAGCCGTAGGTCGTCTTCGCTTCGGCGAGGCCGTACTCGATGTTGGCGCGCAGCGTGTGCAGCGGCACACGGCCTTCGCGGTACCACTCGCGGCGACCCATTTCTGCGCCACCGAGGCGACCCGACGCCTGGATGCGTACGCCCTGAGCGCCGAACTTCATCGTCGCCGTGATGGCCTTCTTCATCGCGCGCCGGAATGCGACGCGGCGTTCGAGCTGCATCGCGACGTTCTCCGCAACGAGCTGCGCGTCGAGCTCCGCCTTGCGGATTTCCTTGACGTTGATGAAGACGTCGCCCGAGGTATAGACGCCGATCTCCTTGCGAAGCGCGTCGACCTCGGCGCCGCGCTTGCCGATCAGGATGCCCGGGCGCGCGGTGTGGATGTTGACCACCACCTTCTCGCCCGTGCGCTCGATCACGACCTTCGAGATGCCCGCGTGAAACAACTTCTTCTTGACGAAGCGCCGGATCTTCACGTCCTCGAGGAGCTGGGGCGCGTAGCGCCGCTCCGAGAACCAGTTCGACTGCCACCCATAGAGGGTGCCGAGTCGAAATCCGTACGGATGAACCTTCTGTCCCACGATCCGCTCCTCTAGCGCTCGGCCAACACCACAGTGATGTGGTGTGAACGCTTCTGAACCCAATAAGCTCGACCCTGCGCGCGCGGGCTGATTCGCCACTGGCTCGGACCTTCGTCCACCAGCAGCGTGTGGACGATCAAGTTGTCGACGTCGATGCCGGCCTTCTCGCGCTCGTTCTTCTGCTCGGCGTTCGCGAGCGCAGATCGCAGCAACTTGGCCAGCGGTCGCGCAGCGCGCTTGTCGGAGAAGGTCAACGTGACGAGTGCGTCCTCGACGCCCTTGCCACGAACCAGGTCCGCGACGAGTCGCACCTTGCGGGCGCTCCCGGCCATACCGTTGAGTTTGGCTCGAACTTCCATCTCAGCCCTTCTTCACCTTTTTGTCCGTGGAGTGGCCGGTGAACTTCCGGGTCGGGGAGAATTCGCCGAGGCGATGCCCAACCATGTTCTCCGTCACGTACACGGGGACGAAGAGCTTCCCGTTGTGAACCTGGAACGTCATGCCCAGCATGTCCGGCGTGATCATCGAACGCCGCGACCAGGTGCGGACGGCTTGCTTCGCACCGGTGCGCGCCATCTTCTCGACCTTGCGCTGAAGGCTCGGGTCGACGAAGGGGCCCTTCTTGAGGGATCGAGCCATCTACCGCCCCTTTCCGCGTCGCTTGACGATGTACTTGTCGGTGCGCCGATTCTGTCGCGTCTTGTGACCCTTGGTCGGTACACCCCACGGCGTACAGGGATGACGACCGCCGGACGACTTGCCTTCGCCGCCGCCCATCGGATGATCGACCGGGTTCATCGCGACGCCGCGCACGCTCGGCTTCCGACCGAGCCAGCGCGAGCGACCCGCCTTGCCGAGCTTCACGTTCTCGTGCTCGATGTTGCCGACCTGACCGATCGTCGCCATGCAGAGAACTTGCACGTAGCGCTGCTCTCCGCTCGGCATGCGCAGCGTCGCCAGCTTGCCCTCGCGGGCCATCAACTGCGCGCCGACACCCGCCGAGCGAACGAGCTGGCCCCCCTTGCCGGGTTTCAGCTCGACGTTGTGCACGACGGTACCGAGGGGAATCTTCGCCAGCGGCATCGCATTGCCGGGCCGGATCTCGGATTCGGCACCGGCCATCACCGAGTCGCCCACGTTGAGCCCGACGGGCGCCAGGATGTAGCGCTTCTCGCCATCGGCGTAGTGCAGGAGCGCGATGCGCGCCGAGCGATTCGGGTCGTACTCGATGGCAGCGACCTTGGCCGGGATCGCGAGCTTGTCGCGGCGGAAGTCGATCCGGCGGTACAGCCGCTTGTGTCCACCGCCGCGATGCCACGACGTGATGTGACCGCTGGCGTTGCGCCCACCGGACTTCTTGTTCGCGCCCTCGACGAGACTGCGCTCGGGACGCTTCGCCGTCACGTCGGCGAAGGCCGACACGCTCATCTGTCGCCGACCGGGAGAGGTCGGCTTGTAGACTCTAACCGGCATCAGACTCCCTCGAAGAATTCAATCGACTGGCCCTCGGCCAGCCGGACGATGGCTTTCTTCCACTCGGGCCGACGACCGATGAAGCGGCCGACCCGACGCGACTTGCGATGCATCCGCATCGTGCGGACGGCATCCACGCGCACCGAGAAGAGCTGCTCGACGGCGCGGCGCACGTCGTGCTTGGTCGCGTTCGGATCGACTGCGAAGGTGACTTCGTTGTGCACTTCGCGACCGAGCGTGCTCTTCTCCGTCACCAGCGGTCGCATGATCACCGACTCGACTCTCATGACTGGATCTCCGCTGTCGAGAGGCGGGCGTGGATTGCATCCAGCGCGCCGCGCGTCAGCAACAACTTCTTGTGGCGCAGGATGTCGTAGGTGTTGAGGCCAGCGACCATCAGCACGCTCGCCCAGGGCAGATTGCGCAACGCGCGCTCGACGCTCGGGTTCGCCTGATCCAGCACCACCAACACGTTCTGCTGTCCGTCGAGGCCGAAACCATTCAGCACAGCGACGGCGGCCTTCGTCTTGCCATCCGCCACTTCGAGCGACGCGGCGACCAGCAGCGAGCCCTCGCGCTGGCGCAGCGACAGCGCGCTGCAGAGTGCCGCGCGACGCACCTTCTTCGGGAGGTCGTGTGTGTAGTCGCGCGGAACCGGACCGAAGACCACGCCACCGCCCGACCATTGCGGCGCCCGGATCGTGCCCTGTCGCGCGCGACCGGTGCCCTTCTGCTTCCACGGCTTGATGCCGCCGCCCGACACCGCTGCACGGTTCTTGGTCGAGTGCGTGCCGGAGCGCCGAGCGGCAAGCTGACGGCGCACTTCGGCGTGGAAGAGATGCGGCTTCACGGGCGCTTCGAAGATCGCCGAGTCGAGCTCGACATTCCCCGCCGCTGCGCCGGCATTGCCTACGAGTGCTTGCGTGGCCATGGCTAGAGCTTGATCTCCACATCTACGCCGGCGGCCAACTCGAGCTTCATCAGCGCATCGACCGTCTGCGGTGTCGGGTCCAGGATGTCGATCAGCCGCTTGTGCGTGCGAATCTCGAACTGCTCGCGCGCCTTCTTGTCGATGTGCGGCCCGCGCAGCACGGTGAACTTGTTGATCGACGTGGGCAGCGGAATCGGCCCGGCCACGCGTGCACCCGTGCGCATGGCGGTATCGACGATCTCTCCAGCGCTCAGATCGAGCAGCTTGAAGTCGTAGGCCTTCATGCGGATGCGGATTTTTTGCGACGTAAGGTCGGCCATGCTTTGCCTCTCGGGGTCTTCGCCCGAATTACTCGATGATTTCCGCGACGACGCCGGCGCCGACGGTGCGGCCGCCTTCGCG
>JANNKU010000045.1:0-41816 GCA_031396445.1 Deltaproteobacteria bacterium
GTGACGCCTCACGCGCGCGAGTGCGGGCCGCGCTCGACACCAGAACCAGTCGGCCGCAGGTCACCAGCGCTGGGCAGCCGACAACTCCGAGAACTTGTTCGTGATCTCCTCCGCGGTGCGATCTGCGTCGGCGTCGATGGATGCGCGAAGTTCTCGCAGCACGCCGATGCCAGAGGAGACCATGGCGGAGGTCGCAACGGAGCCGGCAATCGCGCCGCCCGCGACAAACCAGCCCGCGCCGGGCAGCCGCGAGCCCGTCGCGACCGTGTCGAAGTGCTTGATCGGCTGCCAGCCCGCAGTCGTCACCTGGAAGACCTCGACTTGCGTCCGGAGCTCGGTTGCTCCCACTCCGAATCCGATGACGAAGCGCTTCGTCTTCGAGCCCTCGTCGATCTGCACGAACTGCCCCAGCACGACGAGGTCATTCATGCCCGGCGGGTCTGCTCCGGATGCGCGCTCGGCCGGTAGACCGAGAGCCGTAATCCGCTCGACCAACCGACTCGCGAGCGTGTCGGCCACTGCCTCGCCGAGCAGATCCGGCTCTGCGACCGACAGCCCCGCCGCACGCCTGGCGGTCCTGACGGGGGAGGAGCCCACGCGCACGTCGGCGGCGCCGGTGGCGAAGTCGAAGACCACGACGCGAGCGGGCCGCGGTAGCGTGCGTGCCTCTGCGCGTTGCACGTTCTCGACGCGAGCCGTCGCGCAAGCGACGCAGAGCGCGACTGTCATCGCCAGCCCGAGTCGCACTCGGATGTGTCGAATCGTTCGCCGTTCCATCGGGTCTCCCTCTCGCAATTTCGCGCGTGCGCGTGCGCGCCGCTTCGCTCTCAGTCGCCAGCCGAGTCGGGCGGCAGCAGGTCGGGCACGTCGAACGGATTCGCGTCGGGCGCCGCCGTCGCCTTTGCAGCCGCGGTTCCTGGCAGGATCTCGAAGTCCGGCGTGAACGTCACCAGCAGGCTCCTCAGCTGATCGAAGGGCTTGCGATTGCCTGCGAACTTCGCCTTGCCGGAACCAATCAGATCGTCGAAGGTGCTCGTGCCCATCATCACCGCGTTGAGGTCGGCGCGATCGACGGTGATCGTCAGATCTGGATTCTTCGACTGCACGCCCGCGATGTTCGTCAGCGTCGCGTTGCTCATCTCCACCAGATATTTCTCGCCGTTGTCGGGCGTCACCAGGTTGATGACGAAGCTCATGCCCTCGGCCTTCCGCGGGTCCACGCTGATGCCGAGGAAGTCGAGCCAGTTCTCCGTGGACATCGCCCGCACCATGTCCGGCCCGGACGATCGAGCGGCCACGCCGCCCGGCATTCCGGTGCGCAGCTCATACGCCCCCTGCAAGAAGGAGTTGCGCAGACTCGGGCTTTCCTTCTGGTATCCGAGCTGCTCGAAGACATCGGCCTGCAGATCCTTCGCCGGCTGATTCTTCGGTTCCGCGAACACGAGCCGGTTTAGGATCTCCGAGGCCTCGAGGTACTTGCCCTGGTCGTAGAGCTGCTTGCCCTTGGCGATGATCTTCTTCGAGCCGCCCATCATCTCGACGTAGAGCGGCGCGGAATCGCGAGGGGATAGCGGGATCAAAGTGGCCGGATTGCCGTCCCAGAAGCCGAGGAATCGGTTGATGACGCCGCGGCTGTTGTTCGGCTCGGAGCCGTGGTAACTGCGCGCCGCCCACTGCTGCTGCAGGCTCTTCGGGAGCTGATACACGTTCTGGATTTCGTTGACCGTCACGCCCTGATTGGCGTAGTGCAGCGATTGGTTGTTGAGGTTGGCGTAGGCATCGCGCTGCGCGCGCATCACTTCCTGGATCCGCGCGTTGCCCCAGCGCGGCCAGCTGTGCGACGCCAACATCACGTCGGCTTCTTGTCCGAATTTGTAGAGCGCGACATTGATCTGTTTCGACCAGTTCAATGCGTTTCGCACCGGGGCCCCGCGCAGCGTGTAGATGTTGTGGATCGTGCCGGTGATGTTCTCCGCGGCCCAGAACGCCTTGAACTGGGGGAACCAGGTGTTCATCTCGACCGGCGCCTCGGTGTCCGGGGTGTTCTGGAACACCATCTTCACACCGTCGAGCGTGATCTCCTCGAAGTCCTTCTTGATCAGCCGGTTCGGCGCGATCAATCCGACGTTGCCGTTCGCGACGTTCTTGCCGATCGACTGATCGACGTGACCGAAGGGGCTGCGCGCCAGCAGCACGGCGTACTGGTATTGCGTGCGACGCGACATGGCGTTGCCCGCGAAGACGTTCTCCGAGATCGCAGCGTTCAGGAATCCTTCGGGCGCGATCACCATGACCTTGCCGCTCTGCACGTCGGCTTCTTCCACCACGCCGCGCACGCCGCCGAAGTGATCCACGTGCGAGTGCGAATAGACGACGCCGACGACCGGACGCGCGCCGAGTTTCTCGTTGATGAACGCGAGCGCCGCGCGGGCGGTCTCCTTCGCGGTCAGCGGGTCGAAGACGATCCAGCCGGTATCGCTCTTGATGAACGTGATGTTCGCGAGGTCGAAGCCGCGCACCTGGAAGATCCGTCCGGGCACGACCTCATAGAGTCCGTAGGCCATGTTCAACACGGCCTGGCGCTGCAGCGAGGAGTGGATGCTGTCGAAGTCCTTGCCCTGCAGCAGCCAGTCGTAGCTCGCCATGTCCCACGCGACGTGGCCGGCGTCCGCCATGATCTGCCGGTAGGGCGGCTCGGCGAGGAATCCCTGCTTCGCTTCTGCGAAGTCCCGCTCGTCCTCGAAGGGCAGCGTCGCGCGCACGCCGTTGCGAATCTCGATCGTGAACTTCGACGGCGGATTGCCCTTGGGATGGAAGTGCTTGCCCTCCATCGCCCCGGGATCCGAGACGACGGCGCCACCTTCGGCAGCACGAGTCGTCGCGGCGACACCGATCGCGAGTGAGATGGCCACGGTCAGCACCAATGTCTGGCGAAATGTCATCGCATTCTCCTTGTGCGTGTCGGGTGCAAGCGAGCGCCGACGAGGAATCACGGCGCGTCCGAGAGGGCGCGAGCTAACCGCCTTCGTCGCTGCGTGTCCAATGCAGCGGATGCAACGCGTCCATATACTGCGCGCATGCCGCTCGAGCTTCGCCAGATTCGACACATTCTCGCGTTGGCCGACCACGGCAGCTTCGCGCGTGCGGCCGTGGCGCTGCGACTGAGCCAGCCGGCGCTGTCACGCAGCATCCAGGGAGTCGAGCAACAGGTCGGAGCCGCGCTCTTCGTGCGTTCCTCGGCCGGCATCGTGCCGACCGACATCGGGCGCGTGCTCGTCCAGCGCGGGCGCGAAGTGGTGCAGGCGGCTGAAGACCTGGAGCGGGAGATCCTGGGCGACCGCAGGTCGCAGGCCAGCCAGATTGCCGTCGGCGGAGGCCCGTATCCCGTCGAATCGATCGTCAGTGCCGCGCTCGCGCGGTACCTCGGCGCGAATCCAAGGGTCGGCGTTCGAATCCAGGTGGGCAATTGGGACGAGCTGCTGCGCCGCTTGCGGACGCGCGAACTCGAGTTCTTCGTCGCCGAGGTCAGCACGCTGGAAGCGGAGCACGATCTGGAGATCCAATCTCTGACCGAGCACCCGCTCTTCTTTGTCGCGCGCAGCGGTCATCCGCTCGCAGGGCGCGGCGACATCACGACGGTCGATACCTTCGCGTTTCCGTTCGTTGCGCTGAGCCGGATTCCGCCCCGGATCCTCGAGCCGGTGCTGAAGGCACAACGCGAGGCGTCGGACATGGCAGCGGCCACGCGCGCATTCCCGGCTGCCGAGTGCAACTCGCTGGCGGCCGTCAAGCGCATCGTTGCGGGCTCGGATGCGATCACGGCCGTCACACTTTCCTGTATCGAGGAAGAGATCGAGGATCGGACACTGACGCTGCTCGGCTCGGAGCCGTGGCTCTCGGCGCGCTACGGCCTCGTCGGTCTCAAGGGGCAACCGTTGAGCGCAGCGGCGGAAGACTTCCGCGACTTCGTCATCGATGCGGGGAGCGAAGCTTCGCTCGCGGAGGATCGTCTTCGCGCAGCGTGGAGCTCCGCTTCGGGCGCGCTCGATCCCGTTCGCTCTGCGACGACGCCCCGCCGGGTGTGACCTTGCTGGCGACATTCCGCGTCGCCCCACAATTGTGTTCGTCGTCATTCCTTCGGAACGAGCACGAGCGCGTTCGGCACGCCCCATCCGCCGAGTACGTCCGCGGAGAAACCGTGCCAGCGCGCATGAAGCTGCGTCGAGGGTCCGCCATCGAGATTCAACGCGGACGAGCAACCGAAGCCGCCTTCGCTCGCACCTTGCGCGAGCATGCGTGCAAAGTCATTCGCTTCGATGCGGATCGTCGTCACGACGATCGTCACGCGCGCGCCGTCCGCACAGACCGCGGAGCGAAAAGCGCTTTGCGGCTTGAGCTCGATGGGCTTCCCGCCATCGACGAGCCGGGGCAATCCCTGCACGACGAGATCCGCGTCGAGCGCGTCGCGCAGATCGCTGCCGCGCACGACGCGCGCTTGCCCGCCGTCGATCACCAGCGCGCCCCACTTCGCGAGTGGACGCGCAGCGATGGAATGGCCGCGGTCGATGCCGAGGCCCATCGCCTTGCCGGCCTCGTCGAAGAAACTCGCGTTGATCGCGATGGCGTCTCCGATCGGCGGCGCCAGCTTCAACACCCGTTCGTGTCCCTGCGGAGCAGCGACCAGACGCAGTGCGACGTCCGACAACGAGAAACGAAAGGCATGCCCTTCGAGCGACGCGCCGGCCAGCTCGGCGTACTCGACTCCACCGCCGATGGGACGCCAGGAGATGAGCGGTTCCGCTCGCGCCGCAGTGGCCGCGAGACAGAGCACCGCGGCGATCGTCGCAGGCCGGCGCAGATTGCGCCTCGCTCGCGCGCTCATTTCCCGCTTGCTCCTCTCCGGCCCGCAAGGCGTCGTTCGACGCGTCCCTGCTTTCGGGCCAAGCTGCAACGATGAACCTACCGCTGTCCGTCCTCGACCTCTCGCCCGTTGGCGCCGGCGTCTCGCCGAGCGAGGCGATCCGCGAGTCGATCGAGCTCGCGCGCGCCGCCGATCGCCTCGGCTACACGCGCTACTGGTTCGCCGAGCACCACAACATGGCGAGCATCGCGACCTCGGCGCCCGAGGTGTTGATCGCGCATGCGGCAGCGGTGACCACACGGATCCGGGTCGGCGCCGGCGGCATGATGGTGCCGAACCACACACCGCTGCACGTCGTCGAGGTGTTTCGCACGCTCGAGGCGCTCTACCCGGGACGCATCGACCTCGGACTCGGACGCGCGCCGGGCACCGATCCGTTGACCTCGTCGGCGCTGCGCCGCGATGCCACCGACGTCAACCAACTGCTCGCCGAGTTGTTTGCGTTCGAGCGAGGCCAATTCCCCGAGCGCCATCCCTTCTCGAAGATCACGCCGATGCCGTCGGATGTGCGGCTGCCGTCGATCTGGATGCTCGGCTCGACGCTCGCCGGCGCGGCGATCGCGGCGCAGCTCGGCGTCCCCTACGCATTCGCCGGTCACTTCACGATGGACCACGCGGTGGAGGCGATCGCGCACTACCGCAAGAACTTCGAGCCGTCGCCGCAGCTCGCGGAGCCGTACGCGATGCTCGCCGTGACGACCGTGTGCGGCGCCGACGACACCGACGCGGATCGCCTCGCCGCCCCGATGCGCGTCGCGATCGTCAACAGCCGCACCGGCAAGCGCGCGCCGATCCCGTCGATCGAAGACGCGTTGCTTCGCGAGTTCTCGCCGCCCGAGCAGGCGATCCTCGACAATTTCTTTGCCGGCGCCGTGATCGGTGGACCCGCAAAGGTCGGCGCGGGGCTGCGGTCGCTCGCGCGGGACTGCGATGCCTCGGAGCTGATGCTGTCTACGCTCGTCCCCGGCCTCGCGGCGCGGATCGCATCGCTCGAACGCGTGATGGCGACGATGCTGCAGCCTCGCACCGAGTGAGACGTCTCGGTGCCGGCGAGCGCATCGTGAAACAAGCGGGATGCGCATCGCAGGTTCTCGCGATTCGTTGGATCGACGGCATGGTCTAGCATGGGTTTCCTCATGGTCTGCTCTGGAGGCGCAATGAACTCCCCGGTGATCTCCGCCGATTCGCACATCACCGAACCCGCGGGCACCTACGTCGATCACATCGACGCGAAGTGGCGCGACAAGGCGCCGCGGCTCGTGCACCTCGACGGTGTCGGCGACGTCTTCCAACTCGATGACGTGTCGCGACCGATTCCGATGGGACTCGTCGCTGCCGCGGGCAAACCGGCACACGAGATCCGCGTGCAGGGCGTGCGCTTCGAGGAGATGCATCGCGGCGGCTGGGATCCCGTCGCGCGCCTCACCGATCAGGATCGCGACGGCGTCGCGGCCGAAGTGATCTACCCGACCGTCGGCATGGTGCTCTGCAATCACAAAGACTTCGACTACAAGAAGGCGTGCTTCGACGCCTACAACCGCTGGATCGCGGAATTCTGCGCGACGGCGCCGCATCGATTGCTCGGCTGCGGCCAGACCGCGCTGCGCACCCCTGCAGAAGGCATCGAAGACCTGAAGGCGATCAAAGCGCTCGGCCTGCGCGGCGTGATGCTGCCGGGCAATCCCGCCGTCGAGGACTATCACACCGCTGCGTACGATCCATTCTGGGAAGCCGCAATCGAGACGGGACTGCCGCTCTCGTTCCACATCCTGACGACGCGCGGCGATAATTTCCTGTCGCGCGGCCCGGCGATGAACGGCTTTCTCGCGATCATCCGCGGTTGCCAGGACATCATCGGCATGTTGATCCTCGGTGGTGTCTTCGAGCGCCATCCGAAGCTGAAGGTGGTCTGCGTCGAAGCCGATGCCGGCTGGGTGCCGCACTACATGTACCGGATGGATCACGCATACAAGCGTCACCGCTACTGGCTGCCCGCCGGACAGGAGCTCTCGAAGCTGCCGAGCGAGTACTTCCGCGAGAACGTCTACTCCACGTTCCAGGACGACTACGTCGCATTCCAGACCGCCGACATGGTGAACTGGCGCCGCCTGATGTGGGCCAACGACTTCCCGCACAGCGACTCGACGTGGCCCGACTCGCAGGCGGTGCTCGCCGAACAGACCGCGACACTGCGGCCGGAACAGACGCGCGCGATCGTCTGCGACAACGTCGCGGAGCTCTACGGAATCGATGTCGCTGCCCTGAGCTGAGGAAATCACACCATGCGCTGGCTCGTCCTGCTTCTGCTCTTCTGTTCCACCGCCCGTGCGGACGTCGAAGGCCTCACGCTGCTCGATCAGATCCAGGAGGAAGGGCTCTTCCTTCCGAGCCTGTCGGTCCCGATTGTCGGCGACAACGGCGCCGTGTACTGGAACGCGCGCATCGACTATGAGGTCGGCGGCAATCTGCTGAAGAACGAGAGCGGCAACCTCGGGAGCGACCCGCGCACGATCACCGAGCCGGGCGACTTCCCGCTGCTCGGCGCTCCGAGCGACGCACGCGGACCAGTCGTGTTGCTCGGGGGCACCTTCTTCGAACCGGCGGGGGGAGGCGGCTTCCAGCAGACCACTGCGATCTACCTGTACCCGGGCCTCACGCGGCTCGTCTACTTCGGCTCCACCTTCCCGGGCTTCACCAGCGACCCGGTCGGACTGCAGGTCACGAACCGCGGGTTTCTCGACATCGACAACTCCGTGGTGTTCTCGATGCGTCGCGCCACGACGTTCCCAAACTTCATCTACACGATCTGCCGCGCGACGGGCGGGGCGATCTCCGTTCTCGTCCAGTCGGGAATCACGACGGTGCCGGGCGGCAACGGCGGCGCCTTTACGCTGGTCGTGAGGCCGGTCGTCGATGGCGGCGTGATCCTCTTCTACGGCGAGGGCGGCGGTCGCAAGGGCGTGTACCAGATCGTCGGCGGCGTGATCACGACCGTGGTAGACAACCAGACCACGCTACCCGGCAATGCGTCGCCGGCCTTCATCCTCGACTCGAGCGACGTCGCCTACGTCAACGACGGGCTCGACGTTGCGTTCGTCCTGACGGACCTCAGCGGTGGTGGCGTCTGGAAGCGCATCAACAACCAGTGGTCGCGCATCGTCGCGATCAACACGCCGATCCCGAACGGAACAGGCAACTTCTTCGCGCTCAACTCGCCCGCAATCCGCGATGGCAAGGTCGTCTTCCTCGGCGGTCGCGACAATCAGTTTGTGCCACCGCTCCAGAATGGCATCTACACCGACGCGTTCGGCGGCGTGACGCGCGTGGTCGATCTCGCGACGCCATTCCTGTACGAGCTGCCGCACTACTTCGTCGTGGCGGACGGCGGCCGCTGGTTCGATGGCACCGACATCGCGTTCTCCGTGCAGGGCGACGACTTCGTCGAAGACTGGCGTGCGCTCTACCGCGCGACGCCGGTGCCGGAACCGGCGAGCGCGCTCGCGATCGCAATCGCATCCGCAACGCTGGCGGCGATCCGGCGGCGGCGCGGAGCGTGACGGAATCAAAATCGCTGTGCTGAGCCGAGGTACCCATTGATGCGCTGCGTAGTGCTCTCGCTGCTCCTCGTTTCGACGCTTTCGCTCGCCGCATCCGCACGCGCGCAGCAACTGACGCTGCTCGACGAGGCCCACCTCGCGAGCGGCGAATCCTCGGGTCTCACTCCGCCCGTGATCGATGACGTCACCGGCGCCATCTATTGGAGGAAGTACATCGACTTCACACTCGGCGGCTTTCTGCTGAAGGTGTCACCGGGCGGCGTCATCGCGATGGATGAACCCATCCCGGGCGATGTGGGCGATTTCCCACTGGCCGAGTTTCCGAGTGATGCGCACGCAGGTGACGTGCTGCTGATCGGACGCTTCGTGGTCGCGAACGTCGGCTTCGGCAACGCGATCTACGCGTATCCGGGACTCGGACGCATCGCGTACTACGGGTCTACGTTTCCTGGGTTCACGAGCGACCCGAGCGAGCTCCAGATTCTTCTCCCAGCGCTCTACGACGGCGAGGGCGGCATCGTGTTTCCGATGAGACGTCTGGCCGGCCCCGTCTTCCGCTACGCAATCTGCCGTACCGCCGGCAGCGGCGACATCGAGATCCTCGCATCGACCGACACGACGATCGTTCCGGGCGGCGACGGCGGACTCTTCACGCTGATGAACAGGACGATTCCGAGCGGCGACAAGATCCTCTTCTACGGCGAAGGCGGTGGGCGCCGCGGGGTCTATCAACTCGAGGGCGGCGTCGTCACCACGGTCGTAGACAACGGTACGGTGTTGCCTCCGAACGTGGCACCGGCGACGCTCTTCAACGCGCAAGACGTCAATTTCGCCATCGACGGGACCGACGTCGCGATCGTGCTGACGGACATCGGCGGCGGCGTGTGGAAGCGCGTCGGCGGCCAGTGGTCGCGCGTGATCGCGATCAATGCCGCAATCCCGGGCGGCACCGGCCTCATGTTCGATCTCGGGCGCGTCGCGATCCGCGAGGGAGTGGTGGTGTTCGCGGGCGGGCGCAACAACCAGTTCGCGCCGCCGCTGCAGTCGGGCTTCTACACCGACGCGTCCGGCGTCGTCGCGCCGATCGTGAATCTGGAGACGGATTACGGCGCCGATGTACCGACGCGCTTCGAGGTCTACGACGGCGGTCGCTGGTTCGACGGCGCAAAGATCGCGTTTGCCGCCGAAGGGGTCGGCTGGCGCGCCTTGTACAGTGCGCCGGTCCCGGAGCCGTCGAGTGCGATCGTCGGCGCCATCTCCCTCGCAACGCTCGCGGCGATCCGCCGCGGTCGCATCTCTTCCTGACCGAGCGCGCCCCAACACCAAGGAGCTTCCATGTCCACGCAGCAATCCCTCAGCGGCAAGACCGCCGTCGTCACCGGCGCGTCGAGCGGCATCGGCCGTTCGATCGCGCGTCAACTCGGCGCCGCGGGCGCGCACGTCACGCTCGGCGGCCGCACGCGCGACGCGATGGACGAAACGGCGCGCGAGATCGAGAAATCGGGCGGCGGCGCACGCGTCGTCACACTCGACGTGCGCGACACCGCACAGATCCGCGCGCTGGTCGAAGGCGCCGTCGCGGAGACCGGCCGCCTCGACATCATGGTGAACAACGCGGGCGTGTCGTTCCCCGCGAAGATCGCCGACGCCGATCCCGAACAGTGGCGCGCGATGTTCGAGACCAACGTGCTTGGCCTGCTCGCCGGCTCGCAAGCGGCGATCCGCGCGATGCGCGCATGCAAAGCGCAGGGCCACATCGTCAACATCTCGTCGATCGCTGCACTGCGCCGCGACTCGGGCGTCTATGGCGCGACCAAACACGCGGTGAACGCGATCTCCGCGACACTGCGCGCGGAGCTCGAGGAGGACACGATTCGCGTCGTCAACGTGATGCCGGGCGCGATCGCGACCAACTTCGCGCGCAACTTCGATCCCGAGTTTCTAAAGGGCTTCGCCAAGATGACCGGCAGCGACGTCGAGATCCGCCAGGGCGAACGGCTGCCGGACGAAGTACTCGCGAAGCTCCAGCCGATGATGAAGCAGCTGCTCGGCGACCCCGATGACGTCGCGCGCGCCGTCCTCTACGCGGTGACGCAGCCGATCGAGGTCAACATCCTCGACATCGAAGTCCGCCCGGCAAAGCAGCTCAACATCTGAGTCGCTGCCCGCGACTTGGGCAGCAACGCGCGCGCCGACGCGTGGCGCGCGCGCTGCTGCCTTCGCTTGCTGGCACGCCCGTTGCTGAGTCCATTCCGACATGCGCGGACTCGTGCTCACAGCCGGTGGCGCTCGCGGCGCCTATCAGGCAGGCGTATTGCGCCGCGTCGGCGAACTCCGCTCGCTGCGCGGCCGCCCCTCGCCGTTCTCGATCGTCACTGGCGCCTCGGCCGGCGCGATCAACGGCGCGATCGTCGCGTGCGGGAGCCTCGACTTCCGCGACGCCACGCGCCGCCTCGCCCGGATCTGGTCCGAGCTCTCGGTCGGCGACGTCTTCAAGTCGGACCCGATCTCGCTCGGCTGGAATGGCGCGCGCCTGGTGCGCGACTTTTCTTATGGCGTCCTCTTCGGCGGCGCCGGCACGCGCTCGCTGCTCGACACCGCGCCGCTGCGCGCCTTCCTCGCGCGCCACATTCGATTTGGCGGTATCGCGAAGTCGATCGACGCGGGCGTATTGCACGCCGTCGCGATCTCGGCGACCAGCTACCACTCGGGCAAGTCCTTCACCTTCGTCGAAGGGCGCGCGGGCATTCCGCTGTGGAGCAAGAGTCGCCGCGTCGCGCTGCCGACGAAGCTCGGCGTGGATCACATTCTTGCGTCGTCGTCGATTCCGATCGTGTTCCCGCCGGTGCGTGTCGCGACCGACGCCGGCGCGCTCCACTTCGGTGACGGCGCGCTGCGCCTCGTGAGCCCGCTCTCGCCGGCAATCCGCCTCGGCGCGAGCCGCGTCTTTGCGGTCGGCATCCGCTGTCACGCGTCGGCGGCGGAATTGTGGCAAGCGGAGACGGGCGTGCCGGAGGGCGGCGCTGCCACGACATCACTCGCAGAACCGCCGCTGGCACAGATCTGTGGCGTCTTCATGAACGCGATCTTCCTCGATCACCTCGATGCCGACATCGATCACCTGCTGCGGATGAACGAAGTGGTCGAGGCGCACAGCCGCGTCGCAGGCACCGCGATGCGCGAACCGATCCGCGTGGTGCAGCCGCTGGTGGTGAACCCGTCGGAAGATCTCGCGCTCGTCGCGAGTCGTCACGCGTCGCGGATGCCGCGCCTGATCCGCCACATGCTCGACGGTCTCGGCACCCCCGACGCCCAGAGCGCCGACCTGATGAGCTACCTGCTCTTCGACAGCAAGTACCTGAAGACGCTCGTCGACATCGGCTGGCGCGACGCCAACGCCCAGATCGATGAGATCGAAGCATTCCTGTTGGCGGATGCGGCGCCCGCTCCGCGAAGCAACCCATCAGCCAAGGCCGAGCGCTTGCTTCGCGACGACGCTGCGCATGATTTCGCTGGTGCCGCCGCCGATTGATTCCCAGAGGCTTTGGCGCCACAGGAACTCGGGGCCGGCGCCGAGCACGCGCGCTTCGGGGCCGCCGAGTTCGAGCGCGGCGCGCGCGATCGCCTGCGCGGTGTCGGAGTGCGCGACCTTGTTGGCCGCCGCCTCCGCGACGCCGGGGCGCCCGTGCAGCACCGCGTCGAGTACGCGCAGGCCGTGCATCTGGGACTCCTGCACGAGCACCGCGAGATCGGCGAGCGTCCGCTTTGCGACGGGATCCGCGGCGAGATCGCGCACACGCAGAAATGCGACGACCTCCTCGAGATCGCGGCGCAGGCGGCCGGCCGGGAACTGCACGTGGCGTTCGTCGGCGAGCGCTTCGCCGATGATCTTCCACGCGCCGTTCTCGGGACCAATCCGCCGCGCGAGCGGAACACGCACGCCGTCGAGCCGGATCGCGTTCAGCTGCTCGCCGTCGAGCAACGGCAGCGGCTCGATCGAGACGCCGCCCTGATGCAGATCGACGATGAAGAGCGAGAGCCCCTGCCCGCGCGAATCCGCCGGACCGGTGCGCGCCAGCGTCCACAGCCAGTCGGTGTGCTCAGCGTACGATGTCCAACACTTTTCGCCGTTGAGCAAGTACGCATCGCCATCAAGCGCAGCGCGTGTGCGCAGGCCAGCGAGGTCGCTGCCCGCTTCGGGTTCCGAGTAGCCGAGCGAGAACGAACACGCGCCGCGGCGAATCGGCGGCAACCACTCGGCTTGCTGTGCCTCGCTGCCGTAGCGGGCGATGCTTTTTGCGACGATGCCCGCATCGAGCGGTGCACGCGCCGTCCGCGCGTAGGCCGCTTCGTCCCACAGGATGTACTCGCGGCTCGGCGACGCGAGCGAAAGCCAACCGCGTTCCCCGAGCGCGCGAAAGAACTCCGTCACGCGCAGCCACTGGGAGCCCATGTGGAAGTAGCCGTCGAGATCGCGGAAGTCGGCGAGCAGCGCGCGCACCTCGGTGCGGAACGCTTCGTCTTCGTCCGAGAAGCGCGCGTTCATGCGTCGTCCTCGACGTTGACGTTCGGATCTGGATTCCAGCGCGGCGCTCGCTTCTCCGCGAACGCGCGAGAGCCCTCCGCAAAGTCGGGATGCTGCCAATGCCCGCGCAGCAGCGACCAGCCATGCTCCAACGCATCGCTGTAGCCGCGCTCGAGCGATCCCCACACGGCCTGCTTCGAACGCAGCATCGCTTGCGGCGAGTTGCGCAGGATCGCCTGCACCATCGCATCGATGGCCGCGGGCAGATCCGCCGGCGTCGCTACCAATTCGTCGACGAGCCCGAGCTCGTAGGCGCGCCGCGCCGGCATCCGGTAGTGGCGACCGAGCAACGTCATGCGCAGCGCGGCGCCGAGCGGCAAGCGCTTTGCGAGGCCGATGTTCTCGAGGGCGCCCACCATCCCGACATTCACATGCGTATCCATGAACGCTGCGTTTTCGGACGCCAGCACGATGTCCGCATCGACGACGAAGTGCAGCCCACCGCCGACACAGAGTCCGTTCACCGCGCAGAGCACCGGCTTCCAGACGCGATTTTGATACGGCGACCAATGCACGGCGTCCGCGAGCGGGCGATCGGCGAAGACGGCCTCGTCGCCCCCTTCATCACTCCCAACGTCGAAGCCGGTGCAGAAATTCCTCTCGCCCACAGCGGTGACGACCGCGACGCGCACTGCCGGGTCTTCGCTCACGTCGCGCCAGATCGCGCGCACGATCGGCTGCATCGCCGGCGTCAGCGCGTTGCCGCGTTCGGGGCGATCGAGCGTGATGCGGGCGACACCATCGTGTTTTTCGTAGCGAAGCCCCGGAAGGGCTCCGCTGAGATCGACGGCCATGGCTCCTCCTACAGCCCGAGCGACGCGAGCATCGTCGCGCGCGCGCGTGATGGACCCGGAGGCGTCGCGACGAGCTGCACGATGCGGCGCGACACGAAAAACACCGGCCCATCCCGCATCACGCCGAGCGCGCCGAAGATCTGGTGCGTGACGTGCGCGGCGCGCTCGGCTGCGCGCGCCGCCGAGAGTCGCGCGGCGGCTGCGCGCAGAGCCGACGCCGCTGCATGCGCGTCCCACTCCCAGGCCGCCAAGCGCGCCAGTGTCGCCGCGGCGTCGAGCGCGATCACCGCATCGGCGAGCGGGTGCGACACGGCCTGGTAGGTCGCAATCGCGCGACCGAACTGGCGGCGCGTTCGCGCGTGATCGGCCGCAGCGTCGACGAGTCGTCGCCCCGCCGCAGCGACGTACGCAGCGAGTGCGATCTCTGCGAGCGATTGCGCGCGCGACGTCGCGCCGAGCGACGTGCGCCGCGCGAGTGTCACGCGTCCCCACGCTTCGCCGCCGAGCGTCGCGACCGGCTCGATGGCGCCCTCCACTTCGGCGAGCCAAGCCGCGTCGCCATCCACTTCGACAAACACCTGCGCGAGCGGAGCCCACGGCAGGAGCGGCGGCGTTCCGACGCTGACGAACGCCTCGCCGCTCGCAACCCGCGCGCGCGCCGCCGCTGGCAACACTTGCAGCGCGAAGACCGTCTCGACGAGCGGCCCGGGATGCACCGCGCGCCCGAGCGCTTCGAACGCGGCGACGAGCTCGATCGCGCCGCCCTCGCCGTCTGGTGTCGCGATCGCCAGGACCCCGAGCGCCGCGAGTTCGCGCCACAGCTCGAGCGGAAACTCCTGCGCCGCGGACTTCGCCACCGCTGCAGGACAGCGATCGCGGCAGAAGCCGGTGACCGCAGCGTGGATCGCCTGCTGCGCGTCGTCGAAGCCGAGATCGAGTCCAGCGCTCATGGCTTCGCCCAGCGCGCTTCCGCGACCGCGCGACGCTGCGCAGCGACACCGCCGAGTTCGAGGCGCAGCGCGGGCAGGCGCATCGAGAAGACGTGCAGATCGTGCTCGCGCGTGTAGCCCATCGCGCCCGAGAGCTGATGCGTCTCCTCGAAGACGCGACCGGCGGCAGAGAGCGCGTGCGCGGCTGCGGTCGCGGCCGCTTCGGCGGGCGCGCCGGCCCACGCCGCCTCGAGCGCCAACCAGCGCGCGCCCTCTGTCCACACGAAGCACTCGGCAAGGCGATGCTGCACCGCCTGGAACGATCCAATCGCGCGCCCGAACTGGCGACGCCGTTTCACGTAGTCGAGCGTCACCGCCAGACTCGCGCGCATCGCGCCGACGGCTTCCGCAGCGAGCGCGACGCGCCAGAGTGCGGCGAGTCGCGCGCCCGAGCCAGCGCCGAGCGCGTCGCCGCGGCGCAATGCGTCGGGTGCGATGCGTCCCATCGGGTAGCCAAAGTTGGAGCGCAGCGGCGCGACGTCGCCGGGACGCAATTCGGCGATCCGTGCGCGATCGCCGTCGTGGATCAGCAACGTGCGCGCATGCGCGGCGAAGCGCACCGGCCCGCGGGCATCCGCCGTCGCAACTGCAACGGGGCCGGCGAGCGTGCGCCCCGTGAGACCCGGCGCAATCAGCGCGCCCGCACCGATCGCGACGACACCGCCCGCGCGCGCGACCGCTTCGACGAGCAGCGCGGCATCGAGCAATCCCGTCGCCGTCGCCGTCGCGATCTCCGCAAAGCCCGCTTCGCCAAGCGCCGTGTCGAGCACCTCGTCGTACTTGCCCTTCGCCGCGACTTCGATCGCGCGCGCGGCGCCCGCATGGCGCGCGAGCAGCGCATCGACCGCTTCGACGATCGCGCGCTGGTCGTCGCCGAGATCGAAATTCATTCGCGCGGCAAACCGAGCATGCGGCTCGCGACGAGATTGAGATTCACTTCGGTCGTACCGACCGCAACGCCCGCCGTCATCGCGAGGCGGAAATGCGCGTCGGCGAACGAACCGTACTCGAGCGCATCGGGACCGAAGAGTTCGAGCGCGAGCTCCGACACCGCGCGCTCCGCCAACGTTCCAGCGATGCGCGCGACGTTGGTGTCTGCGCTCGGCGGCAAACCCTGCGCGCGCTGATCGATCACGCGATAGTTCAACAAGCGAGCGGCCTCGCAGACCGCGCGCGCGGCGCCGAGTTTTTCGAGCACGGTCGGATCACCGAGCAGCCCGCGCGATCGCGCGCGTTCGGCTAGCACGTCGAGCGTGAGCGCGGCGCGCGCATAGCGTGCGGCGCCGACGCGCTCATATTGCAGCGCGTAGGCGACGACGTCCCAGCCTTCGCCTTCCGGCCCGAGTCGGCACGATGCCGGCACGCGCGCGTCGCTGAAGAACACCTCGTGGAAGTAGCGCTCGCCCACCACCGACGGGATCTCGCGCACCGCAACGCCGGGCGTATCCATCGGCAGCAGCAGCACGCTGATCCCGTGATGGCGCTTCGACGCGGGATCGGTGCGCACCAGCAGGAAACAGAAGTCGGCATGGTTCGCGTACGAAGTCCAGATCTTCGAGCCGTTGACGACGTAGCTCGCGCCATCGAGCGTGGCTGCAGTTCGCAGCGCGACGAGATCGGAGCCCGCCTCCGGTTCCGAGAAGCCCTGACACCAGAACACTTCGCCGCGCGCGATGCGCGGCAGGTGCATCTGCTTCTGCTCATCGCTGCCGTAGCGCATGATCGCCGGCCCGATCCAATTGACGTTCATGTACTGCGGACCGCGTGGCTCGCCGCGCGCCCAGAGTTCTTCGCCGACGATCGCGTGCCGCCACGGAGGTGCGTCGCGTCCGCCAAACTCGGCGGGCCAGTGCTGCGTCAACCAACCGCGCGCGGCGAGCGCCGGGCAGAAGCGTCGCGAGAAACCGACCTGTTCGTCGGAGCCGGGGCCGCCCTTCGCGATCTCGTCCCAATCGGGCGGCAGCTCTGCGTCGAGCCACGCGCGCAGCTCCGCGCGAAACGCGAAATCGTCAGCGGACCAGCCGAACTCCACGGCGAACTCCGTGCGGATGCGTCGCGCACGGTACTCAGCCCCGCGCGGGCGCGCCAAAGCGGAATCGGCACGGCCTCGCGCGGAATCGGTGCCACAGGCTTCGCTCTACGCGACGCCAGCTTCCCCGAACACGCGCTCGTGGAAGGCGTGGGTGAAGCACTCGGCATCGACGGCGTCGGGTCCGACGAAGGTCGCAACGAGCGGCATCAGCAGCGACGGATCGGCGGCGATGCGTCCGATCGCACGACCGCGCCGATCGAGATCCCGCGGCTCGAAGCGTGCGTTCAGGCTGGTGGCGAATACCGCAGAAGCGCGGAGCCGCCGCAGCCGTTCGCGTCGCTCATTGGCGTAGGGCTCGAACATGGTGGCGCTCCACACCTCGCTTCGCGTGAGGAGTTCGCCGACGATCCGCGCATCGCGCAATGTGATCGAGAGGCCCTGGCCGATGATCGGATCGTTGTAGCCGGCGGCGTCGCCGATCAGCACCGCACCCTCGAGATACGGCTGGTCGATCCATGCGTCCTGGCTCGGATAGGTGCGGCAGGGACCGGCGGGCCGCCCCGCCGCGATCGCCTCGCTCTGCGGCACGCACGGCGCTGCGAAGGCCGCGAGCATACGCGCGGCGCCGCCGGTTCCGGCGAAGCGACCGCGATCGCTCGCCGCGAAGTCGGCGTAGAGCCGCACTTGACCGCGCCCCTGCGGAAACACCAGGTAGTGGATGTCGCCGATCTTGCCGCCGGCTTGGAGATCCTGCGGCCAGCCGGCCGCGCCTTCGATCAGCAGGCCAGCGATCAAGTGATCGATCGGCGCCTCCTCGAGCGCGAGGCCGAGTTGGCGCCGCACCGTCGAGGCGCGGCCGTCGGCACCGACGACGAGTCGCGCACGGACGACCGCCGCAGCGCCACCCTCGACGAATGCAACCTGCGGCTCGGGGCCGGCACTCACTCGCACGCTGGTGACACCGCGGAGCACCGCTACGCCGGACTCGACCGCCCGATCGAGAGCTTCGTTCTGCATCACGACGTGCTCGAGACAGAGTGGACCTGGGACTCCAGGCAGCAGCGCTCCGATCGGCAGCGGGTTCGCGGACGCCTCGGCGGACGGCACGAGTTCGTCGTATCCGATGTGACGCGAGAGATGGTGTCCCCCAGCCGCGAGGAAGCGCTCATAAAGACCGAGGCGTCGCAGTTCTGCGACGCCCCACGGCGCCATCCACTCGCCGCGCACGCGATCGGTGAAGTTCGTCTCGCGCTCGAGGATCAGCACGCGCAGGCCGGAACGCGCGAGCAATCCCCCCAGAGCCGAACCACCGATGCCGCCGCCGACGATCGCCACATCCACGTCGTTCATGTCTTCGTCCTCGTCTGCGCTTCGGCGCCGGCGCGGCGCGCGACCGCTACTCGTATCGCAGCGCCGCGATCGGATCGAGGCGCGCCGCTTTGCGCGCCGGATAGAAACCGAAGAACACGCCGACCGCGCCAGAGAAGAGCAGCGAGCCGACGACCGCGCCGGGCGAGATCAACGTCGGCCAGCCCGCGAGTGCGGAGACGAGTCGCGCGGTGCCGACACCGAGCAGCACGCCGAAGATGCCGCCGACGAAACTCAGCGTGATCGCTTCGACCAGGAATTGCAGCAGGATGTGGCGGCTCTTGGCACCGACCGCCATCCGGATGCCGATCTCGCGCGTTCGCTCGGTCACCGAGACGAGCAGGATGTTCATGATGCCGATGCCGCCGACCAGCAGCGAGATCGATGCGACCGCGAGCAGCAGACTCGTCATCACGCGACTCGCGCTGGCGGATGCCTGCGCCATCTCGTTCAGATCGCGCACCGAGAAGTCGTCGTCCTGCCCGGGCTGGATGCGATGGCGCTCGCGCAACAGCTCCGTCACCTGGCGCTTGGCGGGTTCAATGTCGCCCTTCGAGTTCGTCGACACGAAGATCATGTCCACCGAGCCGACGAAGTCGGTGCCGAGCACGCGCCGTTCGGCGGTGCTGAACGGAATCAGCGCGACGTCGTCCTGATCCTGGCCCCAGGTGGTCTGCCCTTTGCGATCGAGCACGCCGATCACGCGAAACGGAACGCCCTTCAGCCGGATCGTCGCGTCGATCGGGTCTTCGCCGCGATCGAAGAGCGAGTCCACGACCGTCTGTCCCAATACGGTGACGCGCGCTGCCGCATCTTCGTCGCGCTGCGTGAAGAAACTCCCCTTCGCGACGCCCCACTGCCGCACCTGCGAGTAGGTCGGCGTCACGCCCTGGATCGACGTCGACCAGTTCGTGTCGCGGTAGACCACCTGCCCGACCTGGCGTTTGAACCAGGTGACCTCGGCCACGGCGGATGCCTCTTCGCGCAGCGCCTCGGCGTCGCCGACACCGAGTGTCGATACCCCTCCCCACCCCGATCGCACGCCGCCGCTGGTCGTCGCGCCCGGAATCACCATCAACAAGTTGGTGCCGAGGCTCGCGATCTGTTGCTGCACGGCGACGTTCGCGCCCCGCCCGATGCTCACCATCGCGATCACCGCCGCGACGCCGATCACGATGCCGAGCGTCGTCAGCGCCGAGCGCATCTTGTTGCGGCGCAGTGCGCGCAGCGCCGCGCGCATCGTCATCAGGAACACCCTCATGCCGAGGCTCCCACGCGAACCGCGGTCTGGCGCAGATCCGAGATCACTTCCCCGTCGCGGAACGTGATCACGCGGTCGAGATAGGTCGCGATGTCGGGTTCGTGTGTCACCACCACCAGCGTGATGCCCGAATCGCGCTGCAGGCGCTGGAAGATCTCCATGATCTCCTGACTCGAGCGCGTGTCGAGGTTGCCGGTCGGTTCATCGGCGAGCAGCAACCGCGGCCGGTTCACCAATGCGCGCGCGATCGCGACGCGCTGCTGTTGCCCGCCGGAGAGCTGGCTCGGCGCGTGATGCTCGCGGCCGGCGAGTCCCACCGCGCGCAGCGCTTCCCGCGCGCGCGTTTCCTGTTCGCTGGCCGAGACGCCTGCGTAGACCAGCGGCAGTTCGACGTTCTCCAGCGCCGAGGTGCGCGGGATCAGGTTGAAGCTCTGGAACACGAAGCCGATCTCGCGACTGCGAATTTCGGCGCGCGCATCGGCCGACGCATCGAGGATCTCGTGATCGCCGAAGCGGAAGGAGCCGCGCGTCGGCCGGTCGAGACAGCCGAGCAGATTCATGAACGTCGATTTGCCCGAGCCCGATGCGCCCATCACCGCCACAGCCTCGCCCGCTTCGATCGAGAGCGTGACACCGCGCAGCGCCTCGACGCGCATGTCGCCGACTTCGTAGACCTTCCAGAGATCCCGCACTTCGATCAGCGGCAACGACATCGCTCAGCGCACGCGCTTCGGCATGAACGGCGACGCGGCCGGCGTCGCCGCACTCTTGTCGGCCGGAGTCGCAATTGCGACCACGACCGCCTCACCCACCTCGATGTCACCCGACAGGACTTCGGCGAAGCGTTCGTCGCGCAGCCCGACCTGGATCTCTACGCGCAGCGGCGCGCCCTTCGCATCGAGCACGTACACCGAAGATCCGATCACGCGGTTCGGCGTCACGCCAGCCGCCGCGTCCGTCTTGGCATCCTCCGGCTTGAAGCGCAGCGCGCGCAGCGGCACGCGCAACACATCATCGCGATGCGCCGTAGTGATGGTTGCCGTCGCGGTCATGCCCGGCTTCAGCGCCAGATCCGGATTCGCGACCTGGATCACGACGTCGTAGGTGACGACGTTCTGCACCGTGATCGGCGCGTTGCGAACCTGCACGACGCTGCCCTCGAAACTGCGACTCGGGTACGCATCGACGGTGAATTGCGCCGGCTGTCCCTCGTGCACGCCGCCGATGTCGGACTCGGACACGTTTGCGTTCACCTGCATCTTGGTCAGGTCCTGCGCAATCTTGAAGAGCTCGGGCGTCTGGAAACTCGCGGCAACGGTCTGCCCGACATCGACGCTGCGCGACACCACGACGCCATCCACCGGCGACGTGATGTTGGTGTAGCCGAGGTTGATGCGCGCCTCCGAGAGCTGCGCGTCGGCTTGCTGCACGCCGGCTTGATCGAGCGCGAGCTGCGCCTTGGCCTGCGCGAAATCGCTGCGCGCGGTATCGAGATCGTTCTCCGCGATCAGGTTGCGCGCGCGCAGCGTCTGGTTGCGCGTGAAGTTGATCTGCTTCAACGCGAGATCGGCGCGCGATTTTTCGACCTGCGCCTTCGCGTTCGCAAGCCCCGCTTCCGCCTGCAACACCTTCACCTGGAACTGTCGCGGATCGATCTTCGCGACGAGCTGGCCCTTCTGCACCGCCGAGTTGAAGTCGGCGTGAATCTCGAGGATCGGCCCCGACACATAAGAGCCCACCGTCACGGTAGTCACCGGATTCACCGTGCCCGTCGCCGTGACGACCACGTCGATCGGGCCGCGATCGGCCACCTCGGTGACGTAGGCGTCGGCGGCCGGCGCGCTCTCGCGCGACCAGAGCCAGATCGCCGCAACGACGACGACGAGAGCAATCCCAGCAGAGACGATCATGCGCTGCGACTTCAAGGTGCGGGAAGCTCCTCGCCGATGGCCTGCTCGAGAGCGGCGATGGCGATCTGATGGTCATAGAGCGCGCCGACGCGTTCCGCCTCGGCACGCGCGCGCTGCACCTGCGCGTCGGTGAGTTCGATCACGTTGCCGACACCAGTCTCGTAGCGACCTTCGGCCAGCTCCAGATTCTCGCGCGCCTGATCGGCGGCGCGCGCGCTGACGTCGATGCTTTGCGCAAAGCGCGCGACATCGAGCAGCGCGCGACGCACTTCGAGCGCGATCTGCTGCCGCAGCGTGCGTTCGTCGGCGCGCAATCCGCGCAAGTCGGCGCGCGCTTCGGCGACGCGCGCCGAAGTGAGACCGCCGCTGAAGATCGGCACGTTCACACTGGCGCCGAACACCCAGTTGTCGGAGAGCGGGAACTCGCTGTTCGACCAGCCGTACGAGGCGTCCGCGCTGACGGTGGGGAAATGCTCGCGCTGATGCTGCGCAACTTCCTCCTCGGTCGCGTGCTGCAGCGCGAGAAGACTCTGCAACTCCGAGCGATGGTCGTAGGCTGCGACGAGCGCGCTGGCTTCGTCGAGCGCGACGCGCGTATTGCCGAACTCGTCCACGATCTCGAAGTCGAGCGGGCCGTCGAGTCCGAGCGCGTTGCGCAGCGTCTGTTCGGCGACGTTCTCGTTGTTGCGCGCGGCGAGCAGATCGAGCTCGGCTTGCGCGAGCAACACCTCCGAACGCGTCACATCGATGCGCGGCGCAAAGCCGACTTCGTTGCGCCCGCGCGCTTGCGCGAGCTGCTGCCGATTGCTCTCCACCGTCTCTTCCGCAACCGCGAGCAGCCGCCGCGCGGCGAGCAGATCGAAGTACGAGAGCTTCACGTCGTAGATCACCTGCTTGCGCTGCGTATCCGCATCGGCGCGCAGCGAAGTCTCGCGCGCGCGGGCTGCCTGGATCGTCGCGAGGTTCTGCCCGAAATCGAAAAGTGTCTGCGACAGCGTGACGGCACCGCTGTGAAAGTTCGAGATCGTCGATTGCGAGAGCGCGCCGACCGACCCAGCGTTCGCCGACTGCGTGCGCGAATCGAAACTCGACTTGCGGCGGTTGGACGCATACGCGCCGTTCACCTGCGGCAGATAGCCCGCGTACGTTTGCCGCACACGCGCCGCGCCGCTCTCGACTTCGGCCGCCGCCGCTTCGAGATTTGGCCGGTTCGCGAGCGCGATCTCGATGCACTCCGCGAGCGACTTCGTCCCAGCGCCAAGGGCCGCTTCGGGCGCCTGCGCGCTCGCCCGAACGGCGAACATCACGCCGAGCAGCAGCGCCGATGCTGCGCGCCGCGCGACTTGCCGGTTTTCGGGATCAGCGTTCGAAATGGCGAACTCTCCGCGGCGTGCAATCTAGCCGCGATCGCGCGGCCGACTGGGCTTTCTCGCAGCCGCGAGTCCTTGTATAGAGACCTGCGAGGCCGGCGTCCGGCTTCACAGGCTGCTGACAAACCTCTCCCGTCGCCGGGCACGGATCTTCGGGACGCGCTCTTCGTTGCGAACTCTCGCCGTAACTCTGTTGCGGCTGCGATTCCGCGCCTCGAGCGCGTCCCGAATCTCCGCGCCCGACTCGGTCCGACGTTCGTCAGCAACCTGTCACCAAGGAGCAGTCGCGTGCGCGCCGAGAACTTCCCGAGCTTCGAGCCCACCGCGCCCGCGCTGATTCGCACGCTTGCCGCGCGCCATCACGACCGCGAGCTGATCGTCGGCGATGACGGGCGACTCAGCTACGCCGAAGCGGATGCGATCTCGGCGCGGATGGCGCGATCGCTGCTCGCCGCTGGCGTCGGCAAGGGCACACGCGTCGGCGTCTGCTTCCCGAACGGACCCGAGTGGGTGCTCGCATGGCTCGCGGCGACGCGCATCGGCGCCGTCGTGGTGCCGCTCAACACCTTCTTCAAGGCGCGCGAACTCGGCTGGATGTTGCGCCACGCGGACGTCGCGGTGCTGCTGACGTCGGCGCGCCTCGGCAGCAACGACTATCTCGCGCGACTCGAAGAAGTGGCGCCCGAGCTGCGCGAGTGCGCACCCGGAGCGCTGCGCACCGCGGCGTTCCCGTTCCTGCGCAGCGTCTACGCGTTCGGCGGCTGCGAGCGCGCATGGGCGACGCCGGGCGAGTCGCTGCGCACGGAGACCGCGGACGCCGCGATCGACGACGCATTCCTGCGTGCCGTCGAGGCCTGCGTCGCGCCGGCCGATCCGATGATGATCCTCTACAGCTCCGGCAGCACCGCGGATCCGAAGGGCGCCGTACACACGCACGGCACCATCGTGCGTCACTCGTTTCAACTCGCGCAGCTGCGCGAGGTGCGCGGCGACGATCGCATCTGGTCGCCGATGCCGTTCTTCTGGGTTGGCGGCCTGGTCTTCGCATTGCTCGGCACGATGCACGCCGGCGCGTGTCTGCTCACCGAGTGGGTCTTCGATCCGGGCCGCACGCTGGCGCTGCTCGAGCGCGAACGCGCCACCGCGGCGGTCGGCTGGCCGCACTTCGGCAAGGCGCTCACCGAGCATCCCGACTTCCCGAAGCGCGATCTCTCGGCGCTGCGCGCCGGCAACATCCCGAACTTGTTGCCGCCAAGTGTTTGCCCGACCGATCCCGAGCTGCGACCGAACGGGCTCGGCATGACGGAAACCTGCGGCCCGCACACCTACACCGGCGAGGCGGCGCTGCCCGAGGAGCGGCGCGGCTGCTTCGGCCCGGCAATCGCCGGCATAGAACACAAGATCGTCGAGCCTGATTCGGGCCGCGTGCTCGGCGCCGGCGAAGTCGGCGAGATCTGCGTGCGCGGCTACTCGCTGATGCAGGGTCTCCACAAACACGAGCGCGGCGACGTCTTCGACTGCGACGGCTTCTATCACACCGGCGACGTCGGCCTCTTCACCGAAGACGGCCTGCTCTATTTCAAGGGACGCCTCGGCGAGATGATCAAGGCCGGCGGCGCCAACGTGACACCGAGCGAAGTCGAGAGCGTTCTCGCGAGTTTCGTCGAGGTGAAGGAGGCGTTCGTCGTGGGTGTCGCCGATGCACAGCGCGGCGAACTCGTCGCGGCGGTGGTGGTGCTCGAGCCGGGCGCGGCGATCGACGCGGCCGGCGTGAAGGCGCGCGCGAAGGAGCAGATCGCGGCGTACAAAGTTCCGCGGCACGTGCTGGTCGCGGAACACGACGCGCTGCCGTTCACCGACACCGGGAAGATCGAGAAGCGAAAGCTGCGCGCGATGCTGGAGGCGCGGATCGCGGCGGGGGAGATCTAAGCCGCCGCGATCGGCACCGACTCTTCTGCCAGCGACGTCGCGTGCGGCGCCGTGACGAACGCGACGACACCGAATGCGGTGAGCACCAATCCCGCCCATTGCCGCGACGACGCCACTTCGCCGAGCAGCAGCCAGCTCGCGCCGAGCGAGAGCAGCGGAATGCTCGGCACCACGATCGCGGTGCAGCGCGCGAGATCGAGTCGCGCGATCGCGGCGTACCAGACGAGCGTGCCGATGAACGACAGCACCGCGCCTTGCAACACGAGCACCGGCAGGATGCGCACGAGTTCACCCGTCTCGGGCAGACGCGCGACGCCACCCGTCACCAGCCACAGCGCGGCCAGCAATGCGCCGCCGTAGACGTAACGCGCAGCGGAGAGCGTGCGCGGTTGCACCGACGGCAGCCCGCGCAACACGATCAAGTGCGAGATCTGCCAGCCGAGCGGTGTCACCAGCAGCAGCGCGTTGCCGAGCCAGCCCGAAAAGCCGGCTGGACTCAGCGCCAGCCCGATGCCGCCGACGATCGCGAGCACCGCGGCGAGCCGGCGTGGTGTCAGCGGATGCCCGAGGAAGATCCGCGCGAGGAAGAGCGAGTAGACCGGCTCCATCTGCAGGCAGAGCGCCGTCTCCACCGCGGTGCTGCGACGCGCGCCTTCGAAGAAGAGCAGGAACGTGACGGCGGTGCCGAGCGTGCCGATCGCGAGCAGTGCGCGACGCTGTCCGCGCGCCCACAGCGAAGCGAGTTCGCCGCGAGCGACCAACAGCGCGAAGGCGCAGACGCCGGCGACGACGGTGGTCACCGTCGCGACGAAGACGGCGTCGCCGTGCGCGGTGGTGAGCTTCGCGATCGCCGGGACGAACGCGCCGTTCAGCGCGCAGAGGCCCGCGAAGAGCAGGCCGAGCCGTTCCTCCCGCCGCGGGTCGGCGCTCTGCGTCGCGGATTGCATGGATGGATCTCGCGCGGTTGGCGGGTTGGTCTGCTGGCGCGCGCAACGTCGCACCCGGCGCCGGGTGCGGCAACCGAGCTGCACTCGTTAGGATTCTGCGATGCGGATCGCGACCTGGAACATCAACGGCCTTCGCGCGCGACTCGAACTGCTGCTGCTCTGGCTGCGCGACCGCAAGCCAGACGTCGTGGGACTGCAAGAGTTGAAGCTGCAAGACGAACTCTTCCCGCACGCGGAGATCGAAGCGGCCGGCTATCACGCGATCGTGCACGGGCAGAAGAGTTGGAACGGCGTCGCGATCCTGTCGCGCGAGCCAGCGATCGCGACGCAAGTGGGGCTTCCGGGGCAAGAGGCCGCAGGCGCGCGATTGCTCGCTGCGCGCGTCGGCGATCTCGACTTCACGACGGTTTATTGCCCGAATGGCAAACACACCGGTCACGACGATTTCCCCGCGAAGCTGCGCTGGTACGAATCGCTCGCTTCGCAGATGGCGGCGACGGTGCGCGCCGATCGCGCGGCCGTGCTCTGCGGCGACTTCAACATCGTGCCCGCGGCGATCGATTCCTTCGACGAGGCATCGCTGCACGGCTCGATCTTCCACACCGACGACGAGCGCGCGCGCTTCCAACAATTGCTCGACGTCGGCCTCGTCGACCTCTTCCGCGCCATCCATCCCGACACGCAATCCTTCTCGTGGTGGGACTACCGAGGCGGCGCCTTCCACCGCAAACAAGGCCTCCGCATCGACATCCTGCTCGCCACCCCACCGCTCCTACCGCGCGTCCAGAAAATCGAAACCGACCGCGACTACCGCAAAAAGCAAAACGACCTGACCCCCTCCGACCACGCCCCCGTCCTCGCCGATCTCGAGTGAGAAAGGGGACGGTCCTCAGAGTGACGGGCTGCTGACTAAAGGGACGGGCTCTCGAAGGGTGTCCCTCGAGTCACAAGCCAGTCACTTTCAGGACCGTCCCCTTTCTCACTTTCTCACCTTTCTCGCTTACTCGGATTGTTTTCTGCCTGCGCGCAGGTAGATTGCGCGACGTGAGCCAAGCCGAGGCGATTCCGCGCGCGCTGCTGCGGTCCGAGAAGACGCGGGCGCGCATTCTTGCGGCGGCGGAGATCTTGTTTGCGGAGCGAGGCTTTGCGGAGACGCGGCTCGAGGATGTGGCGGCGGCGGTGGGGATTCGGCGCGCGTCGATCGTCTACTACTTCGCGGACAAGCCGGCGCTCTACGACGCGGTGCTCGCCGACGTCTTCGGCGGTTTGCTCGCGCGCATCGAGCCGGTGCTGACGACGAGCGCACCGCTCGCCGAGCGCGCCGTCGCGGCCGTCTCCACGTGGATCGACACGATCGCCACGCGCCCTTCGACCGCCCGCATCCTGCTGCGCGAAGTCGCCGATGGGCGCACGGGCCACGAACCGCGGCTGGTGCAACACACGCGTGCGTTCTACGAGCTGATCGGCCGCGTGCTCGCGCAGAGCGCCGGCGATCCGATGGCGACTGCGCCGCCCGTCGAGCCGGTGCACATCGCGAGCCTCGTTGCCGGCTGGACGGTCTTCTTCGTCGCGGCGATGCCGGTGCTGCTGCCCGGCGCGCACTTCGACCCGCTTGCCTCGGCGCAGCTCGCCGCGCACAAACGCGAAGTGCTCGACAGCGTGCGCCGCCTGCTCGGCCTTCCGCAAACCTGAATCGACGGGGGATCGTCATGCTCGAAAGCGACGTACGGACACTGCGGAAGGCCTACGCCGAAGCGCGTGACGAGTCCGACCCCTTCGAGAAGTTCAACCGCGCGCAGGGCATGGGCGCCGTCATCGATCCGTATCCGGGACTCGCTGCGATGCGCGCCCTCTCCCCCGTCCACAAGCTGAACCTGAAAGCGATCATGGCGGACATCAAGATGCCGCAGATGAACATGATGGCGGCGCCCGAGCTCTTCACCGTGCTGACCTACGACGGTGTCTTCGAAGTGCTGCGGGATGGCGCCCGCTTCTCGTCGGCGGGCTACAAGCAGAGCATGGGAATCGTGATGGGCCCGACGATCCTCGCGATGGACGGCACCGAGCACCTCCGTCACCGCGCGCTGATCTCGCGCGCCTTCACCAAGCGCGCGATCGATCGCTGGGAGAACGAACTCGTCCGCCCGATCGTGGACGCGCACATCGATCGCTTCTGCGAGCGCGGTTCCGCCGATCTCGTCCGCGAGCTGACCTTCCCCTTCCCGGTGCACGTGGTTGCCGCGATGATCGGGCTTCCCGAGTCGGACTTCCCGGCCTTCCATCGCCTCGCGGTCGAGCTGATCAGCATCGGCATCAATTTCGACGGCGCGATCCGCGCGGCGCGCGAGCTGCGCGAACTCTTTGCGCCGGTGGTCGCCGCGCGGCGCGAACAGCCGGGCGACGATCTGATCTCCGTGCTCGCGCACGCCGAACTCGAGGGCACGCGACTCTCCGATGAGGAGATCTACGGCTTCCTGTGTCTGCTGGCGCCGGCTGGCGCCGAAACGACTTATCGCTCGTCGAGCAACCTCCTCTGCGGTCTGCTGAGCGACCCCGCACAACTCGATGCCGTGCGAGGCGATCCGTCGCTGATCGCGCAGGCGATCGAAGAGGGTCTGCGCTGGGAGCCGCCGCTCTTGTCGATCTTACGCACCGCCTCGCATGACACCGAACTCTGCGGAGTCGCGATTCCCGAAGGCGCGCCGGTGAGCGTGAACCTCGGCGCCGCCAATCGCGATCCCGCGCGCTGGAACGAGCCGGAACGCTTCGATGTGTTTCGCGAGCAGAAGGCGCACATCGCATTCGCGCTCGGTCCCCACGTCTGCCTCGGCATGCACCTCGCGCGGATGGAGACGCGCGTGCTGCTGCAAGCCCTCTTCGAGCGACTGCCAAACCTGCGCATCGATCCGGAAGCGAAGGACACCGCGATCACCGGGCTGATCTTCCGCTCGCCGAAGGCGCTGCCGGTCCTTTTTGATCCGACGCCGCCGAGAGTCGCATGAGTCCGGTGCTGCTCGGGCTCGACGCCGGCGGCGGCAGCATCCGTGCGCTGCTCATCGACACCGAGCACGGGCCGCTCGCCACCGCGCGGCGGCGCTGGTCGCATCCCGCTGCCCTCGGCACTGGCGGCATGGGCATCGACCTCGATCTCGATCTCACCTGGCGTCTGCTCTGCGAAGCAACGCGCGAGGCGCTGCTCCGCGCGGGAATCGACAGCTCGACGGTGATCGGTGTCGCCGCCTCGGCAATGCGCTTCGCGACCGTCGTGCTGGACGCGCAAGGCGAAGCGCTCTTCGCGGCGCCGAATCGCGACGGCCGCGCCACCGGCGCCGCATTCGAGCTGTCGCGCGACGGCGCGGCGCTGCACGCGCGCACGGGCCACTGGCCGACGCCGATCGCGCTCGCATCGCGGATGCAGTGGCTCGCGCGCGAACGACCCGAGATCGCGTCGCGTGCGGCACACGCGCTCGCGGTCTCCGATTGGATCGCATGGCGGATGACGGGCGTCGCAGCGACGGATCTCTCGCAAGCGAGCACGTCGGGCGTCTTCGACATTGCCGCGTGTCGCTTGGCTGAAGACCTCGCCGCAGCGTCCGGCATGCGCAGCAGCGTGTTGCCGCCGATACAGCCCGCCGGCACGAAGCTCGGCGCGCTCCGCGACGACGCGGCGCGCGACCTCGGTTTGCGCGCAGGAATCGCCGTCGCGATCGGCGGCGTCGCGGGCCTCGTCGCCGGCACCAGCGCTCCCGTGCTGCCGGAGAAGATCGTCGCGGAGCTGCGCGCGCTCGGCGATCTCGTCGCATAGAAACATTCCCGCGTAGCGAGCCAGAGGCGAGCGGCGAGGTTCATGAGATGGGCAAGCGCTTCCCGTTTCCGATTCCCAACGGCTGGTTCGCGATGTGTTTCTCGGATGCGCTCGCGGCGGGTGATCTGAAAGCGCTGCACTACTTCGATCGCGAACTCGTCGCGACGCGCGGACAGGATGGCGTCGCGCGCGTCTTCGATGCGCACTGCCCGCACCTCGGCGCGCACCTCGGCTACGGCGGCAAGGTCGAGGGCGACGGCATTCGGTGTCCCTTCCACGGCTGGCGCTTCGACGGCGAGGGCCGCTGCGTCGAGGTGCCGTACGCAAAGAAAATTCCGCCGAAGGCGCGGCTCCGCGCCTGGCAGGTGGTCGAGAAGAATGGACTCGTCTTCGTCTGGCGACATGCGCTGGGCGAGCCGCCGTCGTGGCAAGTGCCTGACGTTCCCGAACTCGGCAGCGATGCCTGGACGTCGCCCGAGCGCCGCGAATGGATCGTCGCCAGCACATCGCAGGAGATGGCTGAGAACAGCGTCGATCCGGCGCACTTCCGCTTCGTGCACAAAACCAACGCGGTTCCGGAAACCGAGACGGCGGAGATCAAGGGCCATCTGCTCCACGTCGTCTCGAACAACCGCGTCGCGACACCGCGCGGTGAGCAGCGCGGTCGCATCGACATCCGGGCCCACGGCTTCGGCTTCGGCTACACGCGCTTTTCCGGCATCGCCGACTTGTTGGTGCTGACGAGCGGCTCCCCGATCGACGAAGAACACACCCACACGCGACTCCAGTTCTCCGTCAAGAAACTCCCCGACTCCGACGCCACGCGCGGCGTCGGCAAAGCCTTCATCGCCGAGATCGAACGCCAGTTCGCGCAAGACATCCCGATCTGGGAGAACAAGATCCACCTCGAGCACCCGCTTCTGGTAGAAGGCGAAGCCGAAATCGCCCTCCTCCGCCGCTGGGCCCGACAGTTCTATTCCTGAGCGCGCAGAGTCCAACGGATCGACGAATCAACGAGCTCAGTTGGTCGAGCCGGAAGGTCGATGGGGAGCGACTGGGGTGGGACGACGTGCGAATGGCTGTTGTGTTGCTGCTATTGGGGATGATCGTGGCGACGCGCGCTGCGGCGGATCCCGTAGAGGTTGCGGCCACGACGCGTGTCGATGCGGCGCCGGAACGCGTGTTCGCGGCGCTCGCGGACTTCGCCTCGTGGGAGCGCATCTTCGGCGATGTGCGGGTCTTGCGCTGCGAGCTTCGAGACGACGGCGCACAGATTCGGCAGACCGCGCGGCTCGCGGGCCACGCGGTCACGTATTCGATCACGGCGACGTTGCACCCCGACGTGTGGCGACTCGACGTCGCCCTCGATCCCAATGAGCGAAATGATCTCGTCGTGTTGCGTTCGACGTGGCAGATCGACGCGCAGCCGGGCGGCGGTTCGCGCATCACGCTTCGGGTGGTGGCGGAGTCTGGCATCGCGGTGCCTGCCTTCGTCGAGCGGCTGGCCGTTGCGCATACCGCGCGGCGCTCCGTCGATGAACTCGCGGCTTCGCTCGATCGCGGCGGAGTGCGCAGCGCCCACGCCGGCTGGTAGTCACGCCGACGCCTCATTGCGTACGCAGATCGGCGCTCGCCTCGCGCCTTGCTTGACTCCGAGTCCGCCGCGACCATCGCGCGCCCGGAGCAAGTGGGCAGCGAGTGCGCGAGAATCGCTCGACGCGCCCCGCAGCATCACCGTTCCCAACGCGAGAGGATGAGCCGATGGAGATCAATGGCGTCGCGCATCTGTTCCTGACCGTGAGCAACATCGAGACGGCGCTGCCGTTCTACGAGAAATTGCTGGTGTTCCTCGGTATGAAGCCCGTGATGAAGAGCGACACCTTTCTTTACTGCGTCGGCGGTCGCACCGCCGTCGGCGTGCAGCAAGCGGCAGCAGAGCATCGCGACGAGCGCTTCACGCAGCGACGCGTGGGGCTGCACCACGTCTGCTTCCGCGCCCGCGAGCGCGACGACGTCGATCGCGTTCACGACTTCGTGAAGGAACTCGGCGCGACGATCGTGCACCCGCCCGAACCTGGGCAGTGGGCGCCGGGCTACTACTCGGTGTTGTTCGAAGATCCCGACGGGATCCGGCTGGAAGTGAACTTCGTACCGGGCAAGGGATTGCTGGCGGATTAGACGCGGGACTCACGTCGGCCAGTCACGAGCGCCATGGATGAAGGCGACGACCAACCCGAAGTCGTCCGTGACGCGGTAGATCAATCGATAGCTGCTGACGAAGATTTCGCGCGTCGGACCACTCGGGGAGTCTAGTGAAACCCTTCCGCGATCGGGAAGGATCGCCAGCGATGCCGCCCGCTCCTCCGACATCGCCACGAGACGGGCCGCTGCGATCGGAGAGTCGAGCGCGATGAAGTCGGCTGCGCGAACTAGCTGGGCTCTTGCGAATCTCGTCCAGACGACTCGGTGCGTCCGTATTCTGCCCATCGCTCCCAGAGCTTCCGCATGACCTCTTCGTGCGGCACGACGCGACCCTCGCGAATGTCTCTATCCCCTTCCTCGACGCACTGCATCACATAGACGTGGTAGAGGATCTGCTCGAGCGAGCAGTCTTCGGGAAGGCGATCGAGCATTGCGCGGACGGCATCCTTGTCACGCATGAGGGATCTGCTCCGGGACCTGGGGTTTGTCACAGCGTAGCTGCGAAGGTCTCTGCAGCCTACAGCGGACGCGCGTCATCCCTCTGCGTGTGAAATCGGCCGCGCGCAGCGCGCGCCGATCCACAGGAGTGACGCACATCAATGCCCCGCTCGAAGTCGCCCGCTCCCGGCAAGTCGCGCAAGAAGCCGATCGAGAACTACGAGCACAAGGACAAGCAGCGCGCGAACAATCCGCCGGTGGGATTGGTGACACCCGAAACTGATCGCGACGGCGGCAAGAAGCAATACGCGTACGACCCGCACCTCGATCCGCAGTTGGTGTGGGCCGGTAAGGCGGAGCACACGAGCTTCGAGATTCCGACGGTTTCGCTGCACGTGCACGAGCGCGTCGACGCGAAGACGATTCTCGATGCGGTGCGCAAGCGGAACGGCGACAAGGGCGCCGCGCAGCAGTCGGCCGTCGATGCGCGACCCAACCGTGCTTGTTTTTCGAAGCAGCCCATCTCGGGCGAGTACTGAAGTCGCATGAGAGCCTGGATCAACGCGACCTATTCGAACTGGTACGAGTTCCTGT
Organism: Deltaproteobacteria bacterium; assembly: GCA_031396445.1. GTDB lineage: Bacteria > Myxococcota_A > UBA9160 > UBA9160 > PR03 > PR03. The sequence continues at coordinate 32,703 of JANNKU010000045.1, forward strand.
CTGCTCGGCGCGATGTTGAGGAAGTCAACTTTTGGCAGGCAGGTGGAAAGCAGCGATTTGGAAGACTCAAGCCCGGTGAGCTCTTCTTGTTCAAACTTTGGAGCCCAAAGAATTTCATCGTCGGAGGGGGCGTATTCGCCGACGCGAGCCTCCTTCCCTTGGGCCTCGCGTGGCAATGCTTCGAGGAGAGCAACGGCGCAAGCTCGCTGGCTGAGCTGCGCCGTGACATCGAGGCGGTCCGAAAGGCTCCCATCGACGACAAGGACACGATTGGCTGCATTCTCCTGACCCAATCGTTTTTCTTGCCCCGAGACCGATGGATTCCCTACCGGCCCGAATGGCCACGCATCTCGTACGGCGGAGTACAGATCGACTTGGTCGATGGACCTGGGAGCGCTCTCTACAGCGAACTCCAAGAAGCTGTTGCCGTGCGCAACCCGACCTCCGAGCAGCCGATGCTCGCGCGGGATCTTCCCGAGCATCCGGGCGAGCGATACGGACAGCCCGTGTTGATCACACCGAGGCTTGGTCAACGTTCCTTCCGAATGTTTGTGACCGAGGCATACGAGCGACGTTGTGCTGTGACTGGAGAGAAGGTGGTTCCTGCGCTGGAGGCTGCTCACATTCGCCCTTACAAGGAACTCGGCCCTCATCGCATACAAAACGGGATCCTCCTTCGTCGAGACCTTCATGCTCTTTTCGATAGGGGCTACTTGACGATCGACACAGACCGACGAGTCGAGGTCAGCGGACGGCTTCGCGAAGAATTCGACAACGGTCGGGACTACCTGGCATTTCGCGGCGATCGGCTGCGCCCAACCCCGAACCCCGAGCATCAGCCGGGTCGCGACTTCATCCTCTGGCACAACGAGAATGTCTTCCGCGGATGACGAGTGTTCGACTGCGCTCGCTTTCCTTCGGGCCTGTCGAAGCCGCGAAGGACATCGACGAGATCGCGCCCGCGACCGTCGGCATGACGCTGCTGAAGGTGCAGATGAACCCGGATCCGCTCACCTAGGATCTCGGGAAGAAGCGCGCCAGCAACGAATCCTTCTGGCTGGTCGGCCAGCCCGACGTGGAACTGCGTCGCGTAGCGGAGGGCGAACACAAGAGCAAGTGGCAGGCAGTCGTGCGCGGCTTCGACTTCTACAACACGAAGACCGGCGAGATCGAGTCGGGCGATCCCGGCCGCATCGCGATGTGACTGCTCGATCCGGACTACGACGGCATGAGCCTCTTCGCGCACCAGGTCTTCTTCCCGATGGCCGGCGACGGCGAAGGCTGGGCGCGGCTCGCGCGCAGCTTGAAAGCGGAGATCGACGAGGAACGCATCGAAGCGTATCGCGGCAGCGAGTCGCTGCCGTTCGAAGCCGGCGCGAATCGGCGCGTGGCGGTGAAGATCGTCGATGATCGCGGGATCGAGTCGTTGCGAGTTCTGGACTTGGAATGACGCAGCGGCTCCATTGACCCGGAGACCGCCCGTTCACCGGATTGCCCGGCTGAGATGACCGACGTAGCCTGCCCTCGAATAACGGGGGATAGGAGAGGTAGAGAATGGCCAACGAGAGCCGCCGGAACGCGGACGAAAGCGAGTTGGGGACGACACCGAAGAGCACCGCCGCGAGTAGTGGCGAGTTCGAGCCTCGAACCCCGCTCGGCCGCAAGCTCTGGGCGTTGCGCCAGCAGATCATTGCGAGCGGGCTCCCGTTGCTGAGTGCTGAGGAAATCGACGCGGAGCTAGCCGAACAGAGGCGCGAGCCCGGTGAAACCGGAGAATGACCCGCACCTACATCGATTCGGGCGTGTTGATCTGGGCGGCCCGCGGCGTCGGCGATCTCGCGCTCCGCGCAATGCGCATTCTGGACGACCCCGAGAGAAGTTTCGCATCGAGCAGCTTCGTGAAGCTCGAGACGCTGCCGAAGTCAGCGAACTTCAACAGGCGACGCGAGGTCGAACTCTACGAGTCCTACTTCGAAAACTGCGTCGAATGGGCGTACATGACGGAGTCGCTCGCGCACGCAGCGTTGGATGAAGCGAGACACCACGGCCTGGCGGCGATGGATGCGCTGCACATCGTGTCGGCCTGGATCGCCGAAGCGGACGAGATGGTCACGTCGGAGAAATCCACGAAGCCAATTCACCGGACCGACCGCGTTCGTGTCGTGTCGCTGCGGCCCGTCTGATCGAGGCGATGAGCGGGAGCATCGATCCACGATCAGGAGCACGACGCGCTCAATCGATGATCCGCCGCGCTTGCCAAGGCGCGGCCGGTACCTGTACTCGCATCTTGCGGAGCCCAGGGTGGCCTGCGATCGGGACGCCGAACTCGGGATTGCCCGCGAGCACGACCTTCACCGCATCGCAGCGCGCATCGACACCGTGTTTGGACTTGCGCGCCGAGCGTCGTGCTCGCTTCGTACAGTGGAAGCGGACATCCGTCCTAGAGGCCATCCGGATCTTCGACAGCCCCGTACATCATCAACTCGTCCGAGAGCTCTTGGAGCATCTGCGCAGCGACCCACGCTGGCTCGGTATGGCTCTTCTTCGACAGCGCCGCGGCGGTGTCGCGTCCGAGCTGCGTACAGATCGCATCGAGTGTCGCGACGTCTTCGTCTGCGAGCGCCGACCATCCCGGCGCGCCGACTGCCGAGATCGACATCATCTCGACACCCGCGTGCGACACCTTCTCCACGCTTAGACGTGCGCCCTTGCGAAGCTGGCGAACGCAGTTCTCGCCGCGGCTCGGCACCGGACCATGCTCGTACTTGATGTACTCGGAGCCCGTGATGCTCTCGCCGTACTCGCGAAGATTAGCTGAGTCCGCGAAGTAGAGTAGCTTGAAGAGCTTCGTGAGGCCGAGATCCCGGACGCCAGAGTGCGAGCTGACGTACACGATGGCGTCGTTCAGCTTCTCCTTGTCGAGGCACATGGCGGACTCCCTGCGTGTTCCAAATGCCGGCGGCTCTACACCGACTCCGGTGTAATTCCTCGGCAAAGCGCGGCGGAACCGTCGATGATCCTGTGGCACTACGCAATTCCGTGAGCGAAGAAGCTCGGTGAGCAGAGCTTGTCGAACAAGGGCATAGATCCCTCATCGTCTGTTCGCCCTTCGCCGAGTTCGATTCGCATTGGGCCTACGACCGCGAGACGCAGCGCTTCGAGCGGAAGCCCAGCCGCCGCGCTGCGATCTACGGGGTGGCCTCGCCCGGCGTCGATTCGTAAAACGACCCAGGCATGATCGTTGCGCGGAAGGTCGCAAACGGCGCGACGCTCACGCTCGAAGTGAAGGGCCAGGACACGCCGCAAGACAAGGCAAAGCGCGCGTCGCTCGAAGAGTGGACCGCCGCAGTGAACGAACACGGCGGCTTCGGCCGCTGGGCATGGGCCGTGTCGTTCTCGCCATCAGATCTCGCAACGATCCTGGCGAAACACCCCGCCCACCCCCCCCAGCAAGTAGCGCGGCGGGGATTCGGGTCCGACGACGAGTAGAGCCGCCCACCGAGAACGCGCGAAGCGCGAGTCACCGCCGGCGCCAAAGCGAGCCGCGCAACCACCTCACACACAAAGCGCCAAAGCGCGCGCGGCGAGCGCGAGGAGCGGACCCGAACCCCCGCCGCGCGCCGCCGCTACTCCTCGACGAACGGATTCACCGCCCCACTCGTGAGGACATTCTTCAGCACCTTGCCGGTCGCGTTGCGCGGCAACGGCTCCCTGCGGAACTCCCAGTGCGCGGGCACCTTGAAGTAGGCGAGCCGCTCGCCGACCCAGCGCGACAACGCTTCGGCGAGCGCGCGTTCGTCGCGCAGATCGTCCACGACGACGATCGCCTTCACTTCCTGCCCGAGCTCCGGATGATCGACGCCGACGACCGCCGCCTCGCGCACCGCGGCGTGCGCTTCGAGCGCCTGCTCGATCTCGGCGGGATACACATTTTCGGCGGCGCGCAGGATCAGATCGCGGCGACGCGCATTGATGTAGAGGTAGCCGTCCTGCAGCCGCCCGATGTCGCCGGTGCGCAGCCAGCGCCCGGGCAAGATCGTCTCCGCCGTCTCGCGCGGGCGGCGCCAGTATTCGCGCATGATCAGCGGGCCGCGCAGATGAATTTCGCCCTCGCTGCCATCGGCGACCGGGTTGCCGTCGGCGCCACGGATCTCGACATCGACGGTCGGCAGCGGGCGACCGACCGAGTCCGGCCGCGCGAGCAGCTCCTCGCTGCCGTTGATCGTCGCGAGCGCGGTGGATTCCGTAAGGCCGTAGCCGATCGCGACGGAGGTGCGCGCGTTCGGGAATGCCTCGCGCATCCGCGCAAACAGGTCCGGCGGCAACGGCGCACCGCCCGAACCGAGCTGCGTGACGGTCGAGAGATCGTGGCGCGCAAAATCCGGATGCGAGAGCACGCGATGCATCATCGTTCCCATCGGGCCCCACGCGGTGACGCGCTCGGCCTCGATCACCTGCAGTACGCGCCCGGGATCGAAGCGGCCCGTCATCCACACCGTTTTGAGTCCATTTGCGAGCGACGTCACCGCGCCCGCATAGAGACCCGCGACGTGGAAGAGCGGCGAGTTGATCAAGTTGCAGTGACGCGTGACTGCGCCTCCGCCGAGCGACTCGCCGCGCGCCGCCGCATCGGCCGCCGCCTTCATGAACATCCGCACGCCGTGGAAGACTTGCAGCCGCACCATCGCGAGAATGCCGCGGTGCGTGTTGACGGCGCCCTTCGGCCGTCCCGTCGTACCGCTCGTGTAGAGGATCGTGGCGGCATCGTCTTCGGCGATCGGCGCATCCGGCAGCGGGACGTCGCGATCGTGGTTCCAGAGCGCATCGAAGTCCGCACCGATTTCGACGATCCGCAGCGGCGCACCGTCGGCGCCCGGCGGCGCGGCGCCCGCGATCCGCGCGAGGCGTTTCGCGTCGCCGATCAGCAGCTTCGGTTCGCTGTCGGCGAGCCCGTAGAGAGTCTCGTCGCGCACCCACCAGCCGTTCAAACCGACCGCGATCGCGCCGAGGCTGACGGTTGCCCAGAAAGTCTGGATCCACTCCGGGCAGTTGGCGGCGAGGATCGCGACGCGATCCCCCGGACCGACGCCGTATTGTGATTGCAGCGCGGCGGCGAGCTTCGCGACGCGGCGCAGATTCTCCGCATACGAGATGCGGCGCCCGTCGTCGCAGACCAGATACTCGGCTTCGCCATGCACTTCCGACGCAGCGAGCAGCGCGCGCAGCGACGGCACGCGCTCCTTGAAAACACGCGTCGGCACACCGAGCACGCTCTCCTCGATGATCTCGAACGGCGCGCCCGCGGCGGTGAGTCGTGCCTCGATCTCGCGGAACGCGGCGGCGCTCATGGAGCGGGCGGCGTCTCGTCGCGCAGGTCGGGCGGTTCGGGCACCGGATCGACGCCGCGGCGGAGTCGATCACCCACCGCAGACAGATCGAAGAACGACGGCGGAATGCGACGGCCGAAGCGCACGTCGCCATAGGTGATGGTCGTCTCGCTCCTGCTCGATAGGTCGCGCAGCTTCACCACGGTGGGGAACGCACGACCGTCCACCTGCGTGATCTTTTCGAAGGTCTGCTCGCGCTGCAGAACGCCGGTGTTGTCGATGAAGCGCACCGACAGCGGCAGCCCGCTCTCGGGATCGATACGCGTCACGACGCGCAGGTAGTGGTGATAGGGCTCGCTCTCGATTTCGATGAGGCGCCGGCCGCTCTCCTCGACCCACTTCGCGCTGCCCTTGCGGCGCGCCGTCGGCTCGAGGAACCACATGTCCTCGTAACCGAATGTGGTGTCTGCAAACGGATCCGTGCCCAGCAAGCCGCGGATGCGCGTCCAACGCCGCTTCTGGATGTCCCAGTACCAGCTCGTCAGTGGTTCGCCGGGCGTGTGGACGAGCTCCGTCACGATGCTGTTGGCGTCACCCACCTCGCGCATCTCGAGCAGCGTGCGGGTCGACCGGCCTTCGACATCGCGCAGCATCTGCATGTCGAAGGCGAAATCGTCCTCACGGCCGGATTTGTTCACATCGACGTGCGCGTGCGCCGACATCGTTTCGCTGGTTCGCAGCGCATCCGCCATGCGCGTGACCCAGTAGTCGGCGTCGTGCGCGGTGGCCTCCGGCGTCTGCGCGCGTGCCGAACCCGCAGCGAGCATCGCGACTGCGCCGCCAGCGCAGAGCGCCATCGCAAGGCGGTGACGACTCAAGCTGCGATCCGTCCCGTCACGATCTGGTGCAGGATGCGCGCGCAAGTGTCGACCAGCTGCTCGCGGGAAACGCCGAGCACCTCGAGTTCCTTGTGGTAGGCGGCGAGGCGCTCGAGAATCGCCGCGAGCGCAGCACCCGCCGCGACCGGATTCATCCCCACGGCACGATCTCCGGAGTGCGTGCTCTCGATCTTCTTGGCCAGCTCCTGCAACACCGGATGCATCGCCTTGATGCGAACTTTCTGGAAGCGACGATCGCCCTGCTCCGCCGCAACGTTGCGAAACAGCAGCACCGCATGGTGTTGATCCCAGTGGCGGACGAACGCATCGACGACGGTGCGCGCCGCATCGAGCCCCTGCGGCCCGGTCCAATCCGCCGCGAGCGGTTCGAGGATCGCGGGCACTTCCTCGGCAGCGGCGGTCGCCAGTTCGAGTGTCGCTTCTTCGATGTCGGCGAAATACTGGTAGAAGGTCGCGGGCGACGTTCCGGCGCGGCGCGCGATCTCCACCACCGAGACATCACGCGCCTGGCGCTCGGTGAGCAATTCCTGCGTGCATTCGAGCAGCTTGGTCCGCGTGCGGATCGCGCGCGCACCGAGCGGACGCCCGTCCTGCCCGACTACGGTTTCCGCGCGACCTCGTTGCGCCTCGGTCCGCGCGCTCTCACCCGTTTCATTCATGCTGCGGTTTCCATCCTGGCGGTAGCATAGCCGCGTGCCCGAGCTTCCCGACATCACAATCTACATCGAGGCGCTGCGCGCACGCGTATGCGGCGCGACCCTGCACGACATTCGCGTCTTCGGGCCCTCTTGGCTGCGCACCGTCGAGCCCAAGCTGACCGACGCAACCGGACATCGCGTGCAAGAGCTGCGGCGAATGGGCAAGCGCATCGTCTTCGAACTCGACGGAGATCTCTTCGTGGTTCTGCACTTGATGGTCGCCGGACGGTTGCGCTGGCGTGCGACGCGCACGGAGGCGGTGTCGCCTGCTCCTGCAAAGCGACATCCGAAGAACGAACTCGGCGCTCTCATTTTCTCGACCGGCACGCTCGTCGCCACCGAAGCCGGTACTCGCAAGCGCGCTTCGCTGCACTTGCTGCGCGGCGAAGCGGCTCTCGCGGAACTGGATCCCGGTGGTCTCGAGCCGCTCGAGGTCTCGCGCGACGCTTTCGCCGCGCGGCTGCGCGCCGGCAATCACACATTGAAGCGTGCACTGACGGATCCCCACGTGCTCTCCGGCATCGGCAACGCATACTCGGACGAGATCCTGCACGAAGCGCGCCTCTCGCCTTTCAGGCAGACGCAGAAGCTCGAAGACGAAGAGATGGCGCGACTCTACGCTGCGACGCAGCAGATCTTGGGGCTCTGGACCGAGCGGCTGCGCGCGGAAGCCGGCGGCGCGTTTCCCGAGCGCGTCACCGCGTTCCGGCCCGAGATGGCCGTGCACGGCCGCTACCGGGAAGCTTGTCCCCGCTGCGGCGCGCCGGTACAGCGCATCGCGTATGCCGCGAACGAGGCCAACTACTGCGCGCCCTGTCAGACGGATGGCAAGGTGCTCGCGGATCGCGCGCTCTCGCGCTTGCTCCATGACGACTGGCCGCGCACCCTCGAAGAACTCGAAGCGCGAAGGCCGGCGATGCTGCGCGCCGTCGCCGAACCGGAGCGAAGAACACCGCCGCGGAGGAATCACTAGTGGCGCTGCTGGGTCCCAAGTCCTGGGCGGGGTTCGTGCCGAATGGCATCGGACAGGTGAAGCCCAACCACTACGGCGACATGCTGAAAGTGTTGTGGCGCAATCGTGACGAGCTGCCGTACGCGTGGCGCATCCTGCGCGACGGCGCCTGCGACGGTTGCGCGCTCGGCACCAGCGGCCTCCGCGACTGGACGCTCGAAGGCGTTCACCTCTGCATGGTGCGACTCAACTTGTTGCGCATGAACACGATGCCCGCGCTGGATCCCGCGCTGCTCGGCGATCTCGCAACGATCCTGGTGAACGACAACCGCGCGCTGCGCGACTTCGGGCGCCTGCCCTTCCCGATGCTGCGCCGCGATGGTGATCCCGGTTTCCGGCGCGTCTCCTGGGATGAAGCGCTGGATCTCGCCGCGGCGCGGGTGCGCGCGATGGACCCGAAGCGGCTCGCGTTCTTCTTGACCTCGCGCGGCATCACCAACGAGGTCTACTACGTCGCGCAAAAGGTGGCGCGCGCGCTCGGCACCAACCACGTGGACAACGCCGCGCGCATCTGCCATTCGCCGAGCACCGTTGCGATGAAGCAGTCGCTCGGCGTTTCGGCTTCCACTTGCTCGTACACGGACTGGATGGGCACCGACCTGATCGTGTTCTTCGGCAGCGACGTGCCCAACAACCAGCCGGTCACCACCAAGTATCTCTACTTCGCAAAGCAAGCGGGCACGAAGATCGCAGTCGTGAATCCCCTGCGCGAGCCGGGACTCGAGCGTTACTGGGTACCGTCGGTATTCGAGAGCGCAGTCTTCGGCACCAAACTCGCCGACGACTTCTTTGCGGTGCACACCGGCGGCGATCGCGCCTTCATCACCGGCGTGCTGAAAGCGCTGGGCAAAGCGAACGCGTTCGATGAGCGCTTCCTCGCCGCACACGTCGAGGGCTTCGATGAGGTGCGCGCGCAAGCGGCACACGCGGAATGGACCGCGCTCGAACGCGGCTCGGGCGCGTCGCGCGAAACCATGGAGCGTTTCGCAAAGCTCTACGCCGAGGCGAAGAGCGCCATCTTCGTGTGGAGCATGGGCATCACGCAGCACGCCGAGGGCGTGGACAACGTGCAGGCGATCCTGAATCTCGCGCTCGCACGCGGCATGGTCGGTCGCGAAAAGACGGGGCTGATGCCGATCCGTGGACACAGCGGTGTGCAGGGCGGCGCCGAAGTCGGC
>JANNKU010000061.1:0-41670 GCA_031396445.1 Deltaproteobacteria bacterium
GCCGCATTGATAAGAATGGATGGACGGACTCGTTCCCGTGGACAGGAAAGCGTTCACCGTTGTTGCGAAAAGGCGAGAGCTTCCTGGTGACAGGCTTTAACGCTGAATTGCATAAGAGTCGCTACGCGGGAATGGACGCGCGGAGCTCCGAGCAAGGCCCGCGTAGCGAGGCAAAGCCGAGCGGCGACTCCATGAGTTGGCGCTCTAGCGGGGGCGTGATCTCGCCGATACACGCCGACGGGTCTCGTTCTGGAGTTGCTCGATGCATGCGCCTGTCTCGGAACCGCAAGCTGCGCCGCTGATCCTCGTCGTGGACGATGATCGGTTGATCCGCACGATGTTGCGGGACGGGCTGCAGCAGCAGGGCTTCGCGGTGGCCGAGGTTCCGAATGGGATCGAGGCGCTGGCCGCCTTCGAGCGACTGCGGCCGAGTCTCGTGCTGCTCGACTTGCACATGCCCGAGCCGGATGGCTTCGCAGTCTGTCGCGCGATCCGCGAGCGACACCCGAGTGACCCGACGCCGATTCTGGTCGTGACGGCGGACGGCGATCCCGCTTCCCTCGATCGTGCCTACACGGCTGGCGCCACCGATTTCGTCGCGAAGCCGCTGCACATCGCGCTGCTCGCGCATCGCATCCGCTACCTGCTGCGCGGGTCGCACGCACTCGTCGAGTTGGCGCAGAGCCAGCGCTCGCTGTCGCGTGCGCAGCGCATCGCGCGCCTTGGAAGCTGGGAGTGGAACCCGTACACCGGAGAGCTTCAGTGGTCGGGCGAGACGTTCCGCATCCTCGGCATCGATCCGGCCGAGGTCGGAACCTGGGATCGCTTCTTCAGCACCGTGCATCCGGTCGACCGCGAACGCGTGCGCGCCGAGATGCGCGACGGCATGCGCGGCCAGCACAGCTTTCGGATCCAGTACCGCGTCGTGCTTCCCGACGGTTCGGTGTGTCACGTCGAAGCGCAGGGCGAAGTCGCGGCCGATGGCCCCGAGGACGGCGCATGGATCTCGGGCACGATCCAGGACGTCACCGAGCAGGCGCACAACCAGGCCCGCATCTCCTATCTCGCGAGCTACGACAGCCTCACGGGCCTCGCGAATCGACGGCTATTCCACCAACAGCTCGAGCGCGCGATCGCAGCGGCGAAGGTGCGCGGCCACATGGTCGGCGTGCTCTTCCTCGATCTCGACCGCTTCAAGCGCATCAACGACACGCTCGGTCACGGCGCCGGCGATCTGCTCTTGCAAACCGTTGCCGAGCGCCTGCGCGCGCACGTGCGCGGCAGCGACGTCGTCGGCCGCGTCGAGACCGAAGACGAAGCGCTGGAGATTTCGCGCCTCGGCGGCGACGAGTTCACCGTGTTGCTGTCGAAGATGGCGGCGCCGGAGGACGCAGGTGACGTGGCGCGTCGCATTTTGCGCGCGATCCCCGAACCAGTCGTGCTGGAAGGGCACACCGTATCGCTGTCGGCGAGCGTCGGGATCGCGATCTACCCGATGGACGGCGAGGACGTCGAGACGCTGGTCAAGCACTCCGACGCCGCGATGTATTCGGCGAAGGCGCTGGGGCGCGACAACTACCAGTTTTTCTCGCCGCAGATCAATGCCGTGGCGCTGCGCAAGATGGCGATCGAAACCAACCTTCGCGCGGCGATCGAACGCGACGAACTGCGTCTGTACTACCAGCCGCGCCTCGATTTGCAGACCGGCCACGTCGTCGGCGTGGAAGCATTGCTGCGCTGGACGAATGCCGAGCTGGGTGCGGTGTCACCGCGCGAGTTCATCCCGCTCGCAGAAGAGGCCGGCCTGATTTCGCCGATCGGCGAGTGGGTGCTGCGCACGGCGTGCTTGCAGGCTCGTGCCTGGCACGAAGCGGGCATCGGGCCGATCTCGATCTCGGTCAACGTCTCGCCGCGCCAGTTCGCCGAGAACGACTTGCGGCTGCTGGTCGGCGGCATCCTGCGCGAGACGGGTGTTCCGCCGAAGCTGATCGAGCTCGAATTGACCGAGCAGTTGTTGTTGCAAGACAATGAGGAAACCGCGCTCGCGCTGCGCGATCTGCGCGCGATGGGTGTCACGATCGCGCTCGATGATTTCGGCACCGGCTACTCGTCGCTCTCGTATCTCGCGCGCTTCCCGCTCGACACGCTGAAGATGGATCGCTGTTTCGTGCGTGACGTCGATCACGATCCGGCCGCCGCGGGTATCGCGAAAGCCGTGATTGCGATCGGCCACAGTCTCGGTGCGCGCGTCGTCGCGGAAGGCGTGGATACCTTCGAGCAGGAAAGCTTCCTCCGCGAGCAAGGTTGCGACGAGTTGCAGGGCTTCCTGCTCGCCGGCGCCCTGCCGGCAGACGAAGTCGTGCGCTTCTTCTCGCCGCGAAGCTGACAGCCAGAGCGAGCGCGATACGTTCGACCTCCGCTCGATTCGCTGGATGCTCGCGTGAGCCACGCACCGTCGATCGAAGTCAGCTTCGATGCGCGCGTCGCCGAGTTGCTCGCGCCGCAGGCTTCCGAGATGGTGCACGCGACGAGTGCCTTCGCCGCGAGCCCGCTGATCGCTCGCGCGCTCCATCGCGCGCATCTACGCTGCGCTCGCCTCCGCGGTACGCTCGACGGCGTCACGCTGTGCCGGCCGGAAACGCTCGCGCGCGCGTCGGCGGTGGAAGCGTCGGGTCCCGATCTGGTGCTGCAGATTTCCGTGCATTGGGGACTCGGCTCTCTCGTCAACGCCGATCTCGGTATCTACGGGCCGAACCCGCGCAGCTGCGGCGACACCGGCTACGGCGGCTCATTCGGCTTCGCCGACCCGGATGCGCGCATCTCGGTGGGCTACGCGATGAACCGCATGGCCGCGACGCTGACCGGCGATCCGCGGGGTGCGGCAATCGTGCAAGCGGTGTACGACTGCATCTGATGCGACGCGCCGCGCGCGCAGATTCCAAGGAGCCGATCCGATGAGCAAGCCGTTCGCGAAGACCAATCCGATGCTGAGCGGACCGTGGGAGCCGTGGCCGATGGAAGGCGAGATCGGCGATTGCGCCGTCGCAGGCGAGATTCCGCGCGACCTCGCCGGTGCGCTCTATCGCAACGGACCAAACCCGCAATTTGCGCCGACCGGCAGCTACCACTTCTTCTTCGGCGACGGGATGATCCACGCCTTCGATTTTGAAGACGGCCACTGTCGCTACCGCAACGGATTCGTGCGTACCCCGCGCTTCGAGGCCGAACGCGCCGCGGGCATGCCGCTCTTCGGCAACTTCTTCGAAGGCGAAGCGCCCGACGCGCGCGCCGCCGGCGTTCCGAACGGCCCCGCGAACACCAACATCGTCTGGCATGCGGGTCGTCTGCTCGCGTTGGTCGAAGGCGGATTGCCGCCGGTGGAGCTCGATCCCGACACGCTCGAGACGCGCGGCGTCTTCGACTTCGGCGGCAAGCTGCGTCGCCCCGTCTCTCCGGGCTTTGCGAAGTTGCTCGGCATCGATCCCGCGAAGGGCGCCGATGGCATCTTCACCGCGCACCCGAAACTCGATCCCGAAAGCTGCGAGATGCTCGCGTTCGGCTACTCCGCCGTGCCGCCGTTCCTGATGTACATCGTGATCGGGGCCGACGGGAAATTGCGTCGCCACGATCCGATCGATACGCCGTACCCGTCGATGGTGCACGACTTCATCACCACGCGAGAGCACGTGCTCTTCCCGATCTTCCCCGCGACGCTGCGACCCGAGCGGATGGCGCGCGGCGAGTCCGTCCTCGGGTGGGAACCCGATCTCGGCACGCGGATCGGTGTGATGCCACGAAGCGGCGGCAACGCCGACGTGCAGTGGTTCGAGACCGATCCCTGTTATGTGTTCCACCCGCTGAACGGCCACACCGAGGGGCGTCGTATCATCGCCGAAGTGGCGCAGTACCCGCGCCTCCCGCTGCCGCTGCCGGGCGAGGGCCCCGACCTCGTGTCCAATGCGTCGCTGGTACGCTGGACGCTCGATCTCGATGCCGGCACGGTGAAGCAGGAGCCGCTCGACGATCGCGTCGTCGAGTTCCCGCGCTTCGACGAGCGCCGCACCGGCCTCGACTATCGCTACGGCTTCGTCGGCAGCGGCGCGCAGGGCGCCATCCACGGCTTCAATCAACTGGTTCGCTACGACCTGCACACGGGCGCCACCACGGTGCACGAACTCGGTCTGCGCGATGCCGTCGGCGAACCGGTCTTCGTGCCGCGCACGCCCACGGCGCCGGAAGGGCAGGGCTACCTGCTCGCGTTGGCCTATCGCGGCGAAGAGAATCGCAGCGATCTGTTGATCCTCGACGCCGAGAATCTCGACCGCGAGCCGCTCGCCGTCGTGAAGCTGCCGCACCGCGTGCCGGCCGGCTTCCACGGCAACTGGCGATCGGCGCAGCAATCGTGATGCAGCGCTTCGAAGGCAAGGTGGTGTTGATCACCGGTGCAGCCTCCGGAATCGGCGCAGCCGCGGCGCGTCGCTTCGCGAGCGAAGGCGCGCGCGTCTGCCTCGGCGATCTGAACGAAGACGCCGGCTGCACGCTCGAGCGCGAGTTGGGCGACACCGCGTACTTCTACCCGCTCGACGTGCGCGAGATCGCGCAGGTCGACGCCTTCACGCAGGCCTGTGTCGATCGCTTCGGTCGCCTCGACGTGGTCTTCAACAACGCGGGAATCGGCGCGTACGGAAAGGCGCCGGACCTCGATCCCGTGAACTGGCGCAACGTGCTCGCCGTCGATCTCGACTCGGTGTTCTTCGGTTGCCGCGCCGCGATCCCGCAGCTGCGCCGCTTCGGCGGCGGCTCGATCATCAACACCGCGTCGATCTCGGGACTCTTCGGCGACTACGGTTTGCTCGCCTACAACGCCGCGAAGGGCGCCGTCGTCAACATGACGCGAACACTCGCGATCGATCACGCGCGCGAAGGGATCCGCGTGAACGCGGTGTGTCCCGGCCCGATCGAGACGCCGCTCACGAAGGGCTTGATCGAACACGAAGCCGTGCGCGGCGAGTACGCACGCAACATTCCGATGGGCCGCGTCGGAAGAGCAGACGAGGTCGCAGGCGCCGTCGCATTCCTCGCCTCCGACGACGCCTCCTACATCACCGGCGCGATGCTCGTCGTCGACGGCGGCGTCACCGCCGCCACCGGGCAGGCCCATTTCACGCGCTCCTTCACCGGCAACGACTAGCGCCACCGCGAGCCTCGACCGCTCGACGTGGGCAGGAACCATCGCTTCATGACGACTCTGCAAGCCAACGGAATCGAAATCGCGTACGACACCTTCGGCGACACCGCGGGGCGTCCGCTCCTGCTCGTGATGGGACTCGGCGCGCAGATGCTGCTCTGGGACGAGGCTTTTTGTGAGCAACTCGCCGCGCACGGTCACTACGTCGTGCGCTTCGACAACCGCGACGTCGGTCTCTCGACCAAGTTCGACGCCGCCGGCGTGCCGAACGTCATCGCGATGATGCAAGGCATGGCCGCCGGCAAGCCGCCGACCGCGCCGTACTCGCTCGACGACATGGCGGACGACGCCGTCGCGTTGATGAGCGCGCTCGATCTCGACACTGCGCACATCTGCGGCGCGTCGATGGGCGGCATGATCGCGCAGACGATCGCGATCCGGCATCCGCAACGCGTCCGCAGCCTGGTCTCGATCATGTCCACGACGGGCAATCCGACGCTGCCGCAGGCCACTCCGGCCGCGATGGCGGTCCTGATGATCCCCGCGCCGCCGGAACGCGAAGCCAACATCGAGCGAGCCGTAAATGTGTATCGAACGATCGGCTCGTCCGGCTTCGAGTTCGACGAAGCGTATGTGAGAAGCCGCGCCGCGCTGCTCTACGACCGCAGCTTCCACCCCAACGGCATGGTGCGGCAGATGGCCGCGATCCTCGCGCACGGCTCCCGCGTAGAAGCGCTGCAGAAGGTGAGCGCGCCAACCCTGGTGATCCACGGCGACGCCGACCCGCTGGTCCCGATCGAAGGCGGCAAAGACACCGCCGCAACGATTCCCGGTGCGGCGATGCTGGTAGTCGAAGGCATGGGCCACGATCTTCCGAAAGGAGCGTGGCCCAAAATCATAGGCGCCATCACCGAACACACGCGCAATTCTGAAGGCGCGTAGCGCCCCGCCACGCGCTCAGCTGCGGCCGCGCAGCGGCCGTCAGCTGCAGCACGGCAACCACCCCCTAGTAGTTATAACCAGCCTCGTTGTGGAGCGAGACGTCGAGGCCCGTGCGCTCGTCTTGCTCGCTGGCGCGCAGCCCGATGCTTCGATCAATCGCCTTGAGCAACACGAACGTCACCGCAATGCTCCACGCCGCCGTGATCGCCGCGCAGAGCGCCTGCACGCCGAGCTGTCGCGTGATGTCGAGATCCTTCACCTGCCCGCCGAATTGCTCCGACGCGAACACGCCGACGAGCAGCGTGCCGAGCAGCCCGCCGATGCCGTGTACGCCGAAGGCGTCGAGCGAATCGTCGTAGCCGCCCCAGCGCTTCAACGTGGTGGCGCCGAAGAAGCACGCGGCGCCCGCGATGATGCCGACCGCGAACGCGCCAGCGGGGCCCACCGTGCCCGCTCCGGGCGTGATCGCAGCGAGTCCCGCGATCGCGCCAGTCGCGAAGCCGAGCGCGCTCGGCTTGCCGAAGCGCGCCCACTCGATCGTCATCCACGTCAGCGCCGCTACTGCGGGTGAGATCTGTGTCACCAACATCGCCATGCCGGCCTGACCGTTCGCCGCCACGGCGCTGCCCGCGTTGAAGCCGAACCAACCAACCCACAACATGCCGGTGCCGATCACCGTGAGCGTCAAAGAGTGCGGCGGCATCGGCGTCTGCGGATAGCCATGTCGCTTGCCGACCAGGAACGCCGCCACCAATGCCGAAAACCCGGCGGTGATGTGCACGACGATTCCGCCTGCAAAGTCAAAGACACCCATTCGCGCCATGAAGCCACTCGGGCCGCCCCAGACCATGTGGCAGATCGGGAGATACACGAAGGTGAGCCAGAGCGCGGTGAACCACAGCATCGCGGAGAACTTCATGCGCTCGGCGAACGCCCCGATGATCAGCGCGGGCGTGATGATCGCGAAGGTCATCTGGAAGGTGATGTAGACGCTCTCGGGCACCGTGCCGACCAGCGATTGCGTCGTGACACCGTGCAGGAACAGCTTCGAGATGCCGCCGATGAAGGTCGCGGGCGCGTTCGCATCGACCGCGAGTCCGAGTTGATCGAAGGCGAGGCTGTAGCCGTACGCGACCCACAGCACCGTCACGAGCGCGGTGATCGCGAGGCACTGCATCAATACCGAGAGCACGTTCTTGGCGCGAACCAGGCCGCCATAGAAGATGGATAGACCGGGGACGGTCATGAAGAGCACGAGCGCGGTGGCGGAGAGCAACCACGCAGTATCGGCGGCATTGAGCTGGGCCTCGGGCACGTTCTTCCACTCCCTTCCTGGCAGGCATGGGGTTGATCGCGGCGCAGTTGAGCATGATCGAGCACATGGACGCAAGGGGTATGCTGCCGCCGATGTCCCATTTTCGTTGCAGCCGTGCATTCGCCGTCGTGATCACCCTCACGATCGCCGCGATCTCGCTCGTTCCGCGGCGCGCGCTCGCCGAGTCGGTGCCCGTGCTGCCGCAGGTGCTGCGGATCGGCACCAGTGGCGACTACCCGCCGTTCTCCGTCGAACGCGACGGCACGCGCGTCGGCTTCGACATCGAGTTGGCCGAACGCTTCGCGCGCGAAGCCGGTATGCGCATCGAGTGGGTGACGTTCCGCTGGCCAGAACTCACGGCCGATGTCGCTGCCGATCGCTTCGACGTCGCGATGAGCGGCGTCACCTTCACGCCCGAACGCGCGAGCATCGGGTTCCTGACCCGCGCGCTGGCGACGAGCGGCGCCTGCGTGCTCGGCAATGCAACGCCGAAACGCGTCGCCGTGAATCGCGGAGGCATGCTCGAGCGCTTCGCACGCCAGCGCTTTCGCGATGCCGAGGTCAACGCGGTCGATCGCAACCAGTCGCTTCCCGAGCTGCTAGCGCGCGGCGAGGTCGATGCGATCGTCACCGACCGCTTTGAGATCGCACATTTCCGTGGCAAGCGGGAATCCGCGTGGCCCGAAGCGTGCGAGCCGCCGGTCGATCGCAAGGTGTTCTGGGTTGCGCCGGCGCGTGCGCGTGATCTCGGGCCGCGCTTCGACGCGTGGCTCGCGCGCAACGACGCGCAGGTGGACGCTGCGCGCGTGCGCTGGCTCGGCGCCACCGCGCGGCGTACCGACGCGGATCACTTGCTCGATTTGATGGCGCGGCGCCTCGCGCTGATGCCCGCCGTCGCGCGTGCGAAGGCCGCGCGCGAACTCGCGATCGAAGACCCGGAGCGCGAGGCGCGCCTGCTCGCTGCGGTTCGCACGCGCGCGCGCGCAGCCGGACTCGATGCCGAGTCGGCCTTGGCGCTGTTTCGCCTGCAGATCGAGATCGGCAAGCGCGTGCAGCAGAGCGACACCGCAGCGCGTGACGCGGCGCCCGAGCTCGATCTCGAGTCGGCGCTGCGCCCCGCCATCAGCGCGCTCGGCGATCGCATCGTCAGCGCGCTCGCCGAGACGGCGCCGATCCCGGCGCCGGCGCTCGATGGCGCCGATTGGGGTCCCGTCGCCGTTTGGCTCGACGCCGCGGAGCAGGCCGCGCTGCGCAACGCGTTGCTCGCGGTGCGCCGCGCGAGCAACGCGCCGCCGCACGACTCGAGGCGTTAGCAACGGCCCGCTCCGGTTGACGCGCCGCGCAAGCGCCTGCTACCCAGCAATTTTGGAATTGGCGTGGGAGGGCTTCCCGGTTGTGTAGCCGGGAGCCGCGCGAGTGACGGCCGGAGAGAAATCCGGACCTGCTCGTGTGGCGCGGAAGCCGGTGAAAATCCGGCGCGAGCCCGTCGCTGTAACCGGGGACGACCGCGGAATGACGCCACTGGCGCACCTCGATCTCAACGAGATCGATTGCACCGGGAAGGCTCCGCGGAAGGTTGATCCGGAAGCCAGAAGACCAGTCCTCCCGCGCGGCTCGAACCTCTTCCGGTGACGAAGGGGCACGCCGACTGCGCAACCGCGCCGCCGACTGCCTTCCCCTGATCCCAGAGACCATCGCGCCGCGAGACGTCACGTCCGGCGGAGGCGACGCAAATGCGTCGTCGCCGCGATCCCCGCGCTCGGGAGCAGCGCAAGGGAGGCGGGATGAGAAGTGGCGACGACGACGAACGGGTGCGCAATCGCGCGGCGCGCTGCGGCCCGCTCGCGTTGGCCGTCGCGTTCGCCGCATCTGCCGCGCTTGCCGGCGAGAGCGCCGAGCCCGAGGCGCCGCCGCGACCGCCGCTCGTCACGCGCGAAGTGCCCGGCGTCGTCGCACGCGAAGCGCAGCCGGTCGAGCAACCCGAGGATCCGTCGGCGTTCACGACCGTGATCAACGTGGATGACTACCGCGACGAGGTGACCACCACCGCGGATCTGCTGAGTCGCACGCCGGGCGTGCAGGTGCGGCGCTTCGGCGGCGAGGGGCAGCCGGCCGAGATCTCGATCCGCGGCTCGACGCCGGCGCAGGTGATCGTGCAACTCGATGGTGTTCCGCTGAACAGCGCGCAGTCCGGTGGCGTGAATCTCGCGACGCTGCCGCTCTCGCTGCTGGAACGCATCGAGGTGTCACGCGGCGGAGGTTCCGTACAGGCGGGCAGCGCCGCGATCGGCGGCGTCGTGAATCTCGTCTCGCGACGTCCTGGCGGCCAGCGCCGCTCGGATGCGTCGTTCACCGGCGCGTCGTTCGGCACCTATCGCGGCTCGGCCGCAACGGCCGGCACCATTCGCGACGTCGAGTATGTGTTCGCCTACGACGGCTTCGGCACCGATGGCGACTGGAAGTTCCGTCGGCCGGTTCTCGACGTCGGCGGTGTGGTGATCGAGCCGGATCCGCCCACCGCGACGCGCATCAACAACGCCGCGGAGACGCAGGCCGGCCTCTTTGCACTGGGCCACGATCTTGGCGAGAACGCGCACGTGACGCTGCGCGATCAGATCTTTTTCGAATCGCGCGGCCAACCGGGTCTCGATTCGGGCAGCGTCGGCGCGGCGGGACAGCGCCCGAACGCGCACGAGCGCACCACGCGCAACGTGCTCGGCGCGACACTCGAAGGCGCCGATCTCTCGCCGCTCGAGATCGACGCCACGCTCGATCTCTGGCATCGCTATCAGCGCACGCGCTTCCACGATCCGGACATCGTGCCGAGCCTCGGGACGACGATCGAGAACGAAGACCGCAACGACGAGCTTGGTACAAGACTCGGCCTCGAGCGCGCGTTCCCGCTCTTCGCGACGCAGCATCGTGTTTCGCTGTCGCTCGAAGGCGCCCACGACACGCTCGACTCCGACACCTTCGCAAGTCAGCGACGCAACGCGGGCGGCATCGTGTTGCAGGACGACGCGGGCGCTTTCGACGAGCGCTTGCGACTGATTCCCGCACTGCGCTGGGATCGCACGGAGGGCTTCGGCGCGGAGTGGCTTCCGCGCATCGGCGCGATCGCCACGCCGCTGCCGTGGCTGCTCATCAAGGGCAATCTCGAGCGCTCGTTCCGCGTGCCGAACTTCGACGAGTTGTACTTCCCCGACCGCGGCTACATCCGCGGCAATCCGGCGCTGCAACCGGAGCAAGCCGTCAATGCGGACGCCGGCGTGAAGCTCACGGCGCCGCCGATCGGTCCAGTGCACGACGCATTCGTCGAAGCCGCGTGGTTCCACAACGACATCGACGACTCAATCGTATTCCTGCTGGTGTCGCCGTCGCTGGTCGAGCCGCGCAACACGGGCGCCGCGACGGTCGATGGCTTCGAACTCTCCGGCGGCTTCGGCGTCACCGAGTGGGCGTCGATCTCCGCCAACTACACGCATCTCGATGCGCGTATCGATGCCACCGACACGCCGCTGCCCGGTCGCGCCGACGACGAGACGAACGTGCGCATCGAGGTTGGCACGCCGTCGCGCGCGGTGCGTGTGATCGCGGAGATGCAGATCACCTCGGAGATCCCCGTCTCGGATTCGGGCAACACGATCTTGCCGGCGCGAACCGTCTTCGATGCGGCGATCTCGGTCGATCTCGTGCGCTTCGCCTGGTGGCCGGCGCAGATCCCTGCGCGTTCGCTGCTGCTGACGCTCGAAGGCACCAATCTGACGGACCGCACCGTGCGCGACGCGCAATTCTTTCCGCAGCCGGGCCGCAGCTTCGCGATGCGCGTGGAGACGCAATGGTGAGAGCGAGCACCCGGCATGTCGCGCTGCTCGTTGCGCTTGCGTACCTACACACGGGCGGTGCATGCGGCGGCGGCTCGGGCAGCGGCGGCAGCCCGCCGGTGACGACCATCGATCCGCCTCCCGACGAGCGTTGCCTCGCGCTGCCGAGTCAGTTTCCCGCCGGCTTCGACCTCGCAGTGGGGGCGCCCGGCCGCGGGCTCGCGGCGAGTTTCAATCCGGGTGTCGTCGTGCCTGTGGACGTCGAGAGCGTGCCGCCGCGCTCCGTCGCGACGGGTCCCCTCGTGGATCTGCGCTCCACGATCGCGCAGGACGCCTGCGGTGGATTCCTCGATCCGGCCTTTGATGGCGTCGTCAGCGTTGCGAGCAATCTGGCGCTGGTGACGGCCAGCTCCTGCGAGGCGGTTGCGTTCCTCGATCCCGTGTCGGGCGGCGTGCGCGAGTTCAACGTCTCGACGCCCGCTTCGGCCGCGGCGGGCGCGTGGCCCTTCTCTCCGGCGCCGGGTGCGAGCGACCTGCGCGTGGCGCTCCCGACGCGAACCTGCGTCACGGTGCCGGTGGGCACGCTCGATTCGCGCGGAGCACCGGTCGTGCCGACTCGATGCGATCTCAGCCAACCGAGCTTCTTCTCGAGCTTCACGTCGGGCGCTGCTGTCGCAGCCGGCGCGCTCTTCGTCTCGGTCTCGAACCTCGGTGCGAACGCGGGAAGCCCCAACACGCAGTTCCTGCCGGGCACCGTGCTCGTCTTCGACTTCGACGCGAGCGCGACGCCGCCGAGCGTCGGCCCGAGCGCCACCGGCGCGGTGCTCTTCACGTCCGGCTTCAATCCGACGCAGGTCACCGCGTATCGGTCGCCGAGCGGGCGCGACTTCGTGCTCGTCACCGTCACCGGCGCGCTCGGCCTCGCACCCGACGATCCCTTGACGCCGGAGCGCGAGGCGGGCGGTCGGCCGCTGACGAACGCGGCGATCGACGTGATCGACGCCGTTTCGCGTCGCGTGGTGGCGACGATTCCGCTCGGTCTCGCGGCGCCGTCCTTCGACCGCCTCGCGATCGACCCGACCGGGCGCGTCGCGATCGTCGGGTCGGCCGTCGCGCGGCAGCTCTATGCGGTGGATCTCGCGCCGCTCGACACGCTGGTGCTCGCGCCCGGCGCCGCGCCGTTGGTGCTCGACGGCAGCACGGGCCCCGATGCGGTGATCTTCGACGCGACCGCGCCGCTCGCACTCCCCGCGATTCCGAACGGCGCACCGGTGGCGACCTGCCCTGGTTACGTCGTCGGCGCGGACTTTGACGCCACAGGCACGAAACTTTTTGCCACGGACTTCTGCGACGGCACGCTGGCAGTCGTCGGTGTGGATCTCTCGGGCAATCCGCCCGTGCCGGTGCCCGCTGTCTCCACACGCTTCGCTGTGTTGCAGACGCTGCCGATCACCGCGCCGCTCACAACGGCGTCGCTCGGCCTGTCGCGCGCGCCGGGCGCCGTGCGCGTGCGACCCGGCCGGCCGGGCGTCGACTACCGCGGGCCCGACGTGCTCTTCCTCGTTTCGCTGCCGGAGGGCCAGCTATGCGGCGTTCGCATCGATTCGCGCTGAGCGCTCTCTGCTCGCTCGCGGTGCTCGTGGCGGCCGGCCGGCTCGCGACGCGAACGCCGTCGCGCGCGGACGCGGCGCGCGAAGCATCGATCGCGAGCGCGCCGCGCGATGGCGCACGCGTTGCGACGACTGCGGCCGCAGCGACGCAACAGGGCGTCACCGCGATGGCGCGTGACGGCGCAGTCGCTGTTGCCGAGGGCGCGCGCATCACCACCTTGGCCGCGCACTCCGAATCAGCACGCGATCTCGCGCAGCGCGATGCCGACGCCGCGTCGCCGGAGCCGATCGTGCTCGAGGATCCGCAGTCGGCGCTCGGCAGCGCCGTCGCGATCCACGGTCGCGATCCAGGCGGCCCGCGCGCGATCGAGTTGTGGCGCCTCGTCGGTTCGCGAGCGGCGCGCATCGCTACCGGGCGCAGTCGCAGCGACGGAACGCTCGAGCTGCCCGCGCTGGTGTTGCCGGCGGGCGACGTGCTCTTGGTCGCTTCACCACGCGGCGCGGGTCCGCGGTCGGCTGCGGCGTCGGAGCCGGTGCATGCGTCGCGAGATCCGCACGCGCCGCGCCTCATCGCGCGCGAACAGACGCTGGATGCGTCGGGTGCAGGCGTACTGCTCTCGTTACGCGTGGAAGCCGCGGAGCCGGGCGGCGATCTCATCGTCGCGCGGACGATCGCGGCCGTCGATGTCGAGCCCGCACGACAGGTAGAGATTGCGCGCGAAGCAGTCGTCACCGGCGCGGACGGCGCGCGCGCGACGCTCGATCTCGTCATTGCAATCGAAGCGGGCGACACCGAAGTGCTCGTTGCGCAGGAACTTTCAGACGGGCGCCGCTCGCCGTGGCGCCCAGTGCTTCTGGATTTCAACCCCAAGGAGAATGAAGATGCGGATGCAGCTGCGGAAGATTACGCGTTTTAGTTTGATGCTCGCGTTGGGGGTGGCGCTGGCGGCGCCGTATGCGCACGCGATCAGCGCGCCGGGTTACATCGTCACGGAGATCGCGCTGCCGGATTACGCGCAGGGCGATGTGGTCGTGACGGGCGGCGCGCTCTTCGTCGGCGTCGGCCCCGGCTTCAGCGGCGCGGCGCAGTCGGTGATCCGGATCGATGGCGGCGGCACCACCGTCGTGGCGAACGGCTTCAACTCGCTCACGGGTTTTGCCTACGACGCGGTGAACGATCGCTTGCTGGTCGGCGACAACGGCGTCGAGGCGTTCGGCTCCGAAACCGGCGACACGCTCTACGCGATCGCGAATCCGTCCGGCGCCTTCGTGACACCGCTGCGCGCCAGCACCATCGAGATGCTGCCGGCTGGCTCGTTGCCCGGCTTCTCCGACATCGTGCTCGATCCCAACGATCCGACCGGCAATCGCGCCTTCGTGAGCGACGCTTCGTCGAGCTTCCCGCCCGCCGGTCGACTGCTGTCGGTGGATCTGTCGGCGGCCTCGCTTTCGGTCGTGCAGAGCGGTCTCGGCTACGCGGCGGGCCTCGCTGCAAATCCGGGCACGCTCTTCTTTGGCGACGTCAACGCCTTCACCTTTGCGGGATCGGTGTCGTCGGTGGCGCTGCCGGGCGCGACGGGAGCCGTGTCGGGGATCGTCGGCGGCCTCGCTGGCGAATACGATCTCGAACTCGAAGCGAGTGGCATGTTGCTCGCCACCGCGTACAGCGATTTGTTGCGCATCGATCCGGTGACCGGCGCGACCACGACGATCGCATCGGGCTTCGGCTTCGCGACGGGCTTGTTCACCGATGCGAGCGGCACGATCTGGGTGCTCGACGGTGGCTTCCCCGGCGTTGCGAAGGTGTACCAGCTGAACGCGGTGCCAGAGCCGGCTTCGATGCTGCTGACGGCCTTCGGTGTCGCGGTTCTCGCAGCGTCGCGCCGTCGTGGTGCGAAGCGATGATGGCGCGATCCACGCCTCGGCGAGCTTCGATCTGCGCCATCGCCGTGGCGTTGTCCTGCGTCGTCGCGATGACCGCCGAGGCCGGTCGCGCGCGCCCCGACATCGAGTGCGTCGAGCCCGCCGCGCTGACGGAGGTCAGCTACGCGCCACTCGATCTGCTGATGAACTTGAGCTCGCAGGCGAACGAGCAGACGCTGCACGTGTTGCTGAACGGCACCGACGTGACGAGCGCGTTCACGCTGCTGCCGGTCGTCGCGGGTCGCCAGAAGGCAATGGCCAACGATCTGTGGGACGGCATCGTGCTGCCTGGGACGAATCAAGTGACGGCGACGGTGCAGGTGGGCGCCGTCACGAAGCAATGCCAGGCGTCGTTCCAGGCAGTGGGCGATCCATACGCAGATGCGGTGACGAGCTACACGATCGGCACGAACGGTGGCTACCCCGGCACGAATTTCTTGCCCGGCATCGTCACCGGTCCGCCGAAGGGATCGGGTCTGTTCCAGGGCGGACTCGACGTGTTCTCGCTCGGTTTCGGCGGTTCGATCGTTCTGCGCTTCCTCGACAACGCGATCGCCGATGAACCCGGCGCCGATTTCACGGTCTTCGAGAATGCGTTCCTCGCGTTCAACGGAGCGACGCTGACGATCGAGCGTCCCTTCGCGGATCCGGGACGCGTATCGGTGTCGCAGAACGGAACCACCTGGTACGAGTTCCCGTGCTCACTGACGACAAACCCGGCGACGGGCACGTTCTATCCGGGCTGCGCAGGCGTCTATCCCGTGCTGTCGAACGCGAACACGCCGAGCACGCCGCACGCCTCCATCCCGACGGAGGGCGGCATCGAGGAACTGATCGGTCTGCCGGTGATTCCGCCGCCGACACCGGGCGGTGCCGGCGGCGATTCGTTCGATCTCGCCGATCTCGGGCTCGGCTGGGCGCGCTACGTGCGCATCGTCGATGCGAACTTCGTGACCGGCGATCCGTATGGACCGAACAACGCGGGCATCGATGTCGATGCGATCACCGCGATCCACTCGGTGCCGGCGACCGATGCGAACGCCAACGGCGTGCCGGACGCCGTCGAGTGACGCGTTCGCTGCGCGTGGTGACCGCGGTCTGCGTCGCGATGGGCGCCGCATCGTTGCGCGCTGCCAACGCGGATCCGGCGCCGCCGCCGGCCGTCGCGGCGCGTTCCGCGTACGGCGAAGATGTTGTGCCGCAGGGGCCGAGCCTCGACACACGACTCGCTGCGATCCAGCGGCGGGTGCAGGCGGTGCTCGTGTATCCGCCGCTCGCGCGCCAGCGCCGCACGGAGGGCACGGCGCTGCTCGCGTTCGAGATCGGCGCCGACGGTCGCGCGCGGCGCGTTGCGGTCGCGAACTCTTCCGGCTTCGCCGCGCTCGACCGCGCGGCGCTGCGTGCGGTGCACGCGGTCGAGGAGCTGCCGTACGTCTACGGTCGTCTCGAGATTCCGGTGCGCTTCGAGTTGACGGCGAGTACACCGGCGGAGATCGCGACGCAGCATTGACACGCGCCCGCGATCTCGCGCCATACTGCGCCTCACCCAAGGAGGTGCCCCGATGGAACTCGTCTCGTTCGTGATCGCGTTGGCGCTGATCGAATGCTTCGTATTTGGCGCGCTGGTCGGCCGCGCGCGCGGCCGCTTCGGCATCGAGGCGCCCGCGATGACGGGGCATCCCGACTTCGAGCGCATCAATCGCGTGCATCAGAACTCGCTCGAACAGCTGGTGCTCTTCGTTCCGGCGATCTGGATCTTCGCGAGCAGCGTCAGCCCGCGGATCGCCGCGGGACTCGGTCTGGTGTTCGTAGTCGGGCGCGTGGTCTATGCGCGTGGCTACATGCAGGAAGCGAGCAAGCGCGGCACCGGCACGGCGATCTCGGGCGTCGCGATGCTGCTCTTGCTGCTCGGCGCGGCGATCGGCTCGCTCGTCGCGGCGCTCTAGAGTCGCGAAGGAGATGCCATGCGTTCCACCCGCTCCGTAGTGATCACCGGCGCCTCGACCGGCATCGGACGCGCCACCGCGCTGCGCCTCGATCGCGCGGGCTTTCGTGTCTTCGCCTGCGTGCGGCGCGAGGAAGATGCGGAGTCGTTGCGCAAAGAAGCGTCGCCGCAACTCGCGCCGCTGCTGCTCGACGTGACGAATGCCGCCGCGATCGAGGCGGCCGCGAAGCGTGTAGACGCAGAAGTCGGTAGCGCAGGGCTCGGCGGACTCGTCAACAACGCGGGCATCGGGATCGGCGCGCCGATCGAGTTTCTCGATCTCGACGAGCTGCGGCGCCAGCTCGAAGTGAACGTCGTCGCGGTCGTCGCGGTGACGCAGGCGTTCCTGCCGGCGATCCGGCGCGCGCGCGGGCGCATCGTCAACGTCGGCTCGATCAGCGGTCGCGCGTCGCAACCGCTGGTGGGGCCGTACAGCGCGTCGAAGTTCGCGCTCGAAGCGATCAGCGAATCCGAGCGGATGGAGCTGGCGCCGTGGGGCATCGAGGTGTCGCTGGTCGAGCCCGGCGCAATCGATACCGCGATCTGGGGCAAGACCGAGTCCTACCGCGACACCATGCTGCAGACGCTGCCGCCAGAGGCGACTGCGCTCTACGGCAGCGCGATTCGCGCGATGATGGCGATGCTCGCGTACCAACGGCGCGCCGCGATTCCGTCCGATGCGGTGGCGCGCGTGATCGAGCACGCGCTGACGGCAGCAAAGCCGAAGTCTCGTTATGTGGTCGGCACCGATGCGAAGCTGCAGGCGCTCTTCGCGCGCTTCTTGCCCGACCGCTGGCGCGACGCGCTGATCGTGCGCTTCATGAAATACCCGCGCACGCCGGGACCGTGAGCTCCGCCGCGGTGCGCGTGCGGCCGATCGAGCGGTCGCGAGGGTTGGTGCCGTTCGTCGAAGGCGCGCTCTGGACGTGTTGGCGCCCGCTGCGTTTCCACGGCATCGAGATGGGCACGCGGATGACGGTGTGCAAGCTCGCGGACGGCACGCTCTTCGTGCACTCGCCGATCGCGTCCGACACCGTGGTGCTGGCGGCGTTGCGCGCGCTGGGCTCCGTCGAGCACGTGGTTGCGCCGAACAAGCTGCACCACCTCCACATCGCCGACTTCGCGCAGCACTTCCCCGACGCGTTCTACTACGCGTCGCCGGATCTGCCTGCGCGCCGACCGGAGCTGCGCTTCGACGTCGTGCTCGGTGAGGAAGCGCGCCCCGGCTGGTCGCGCGACCTCGATCAGTGTCTCGTGCGCGGTCGCTTCTTCCTCGACGAGGTCGTGTTCTTGCACCGCGTGAGCGGCACGCTGATCCTCGCGGATCTCTGCGAAGAGGGCAGCGAGGAGTGGCCGCTGCTGTCGCGGATCGCGGCGCGCATCGCCGGCATCTACCAACGCCACGGCCCACCGCGCGACATGAAGTGGGACCTTCACCGCGACAAACCGGCGTTGCGGCGCGCGGTCGAGCGCATCCTGTCGTGGGACTTCGACCGAATGATCCTGTCGCACGGCCGGCTGGTGGAGAGCGGTGCGAAAGAACTCTTCGCGCGCGCCTACGCTTTCGCGCGACGCGGATGAACGCGCCGCGCGACTTCGTCACGATCGTTTCGGGGTTGCCGCGCGCGGGCACGTCGCTGGCGATGCAGATGCTGCGCGCGGGCGGCATGCCGGTGCTCGCGGACGATTCGCGCACGGCCGACGCGGACAATCCCGCCGGCTATCTCGAGTACGCGCCGGTGTTGCGAACGGAAGCCGACGCGAGCTGGGTCGCGTCGGCGCCGGGACACGCGGTGAAGGTGATCTACGCGTTGTTGCGACAGCTCCCGCCAGGCTTCGAGTACCGCGTGCTGTGGATGCAGCGCGATCTCGACGAGGTGATCGCTTCGCAGCAGGCGATGCTGGCGCGCCGCGCGGCGCAGCCGGAGGTCGAGGTTGCGCCGGAGCGTCTCGCCGCGGTGTTCGCGGCGCAGCTCGCCGAGACGGAGCGCTGGCTCGCGAAGCAGCCGCGCTTCCAAACGCTCGTGCTCGACTACCGCGCCGTCGTGGCCGACCCGCCCGCAGCCGCCGCTGCGATCGACGCGTTTCTGGGCGGCGGACTCGATCTCGCCGCGATGGCGAGCGCCGTCGATCCGTCTCTCCATCGCCAGCGCGCGCAATGAATGCGCAGGTGGACGCGGGCCAGCCAATCCCTCATCGTCCCGCCATGTTGGACGTTTTCCTGAAGCCCGCGCGCGATCGCTCCGTGCGGCGGCGGCATCCCTGGGTGCTCTCCGGAGCGGTCGAACGCGTAGAAGGCGGTGAAGAGCCGGGCGCGTGGGCGCGCGTGGTGTCGGCCGAAGGCGAGACCGTCGGTTTCGGGCATTGGTCGCCGCAGTCGCAGATCCGTGTTCGGTTGCTCGCGTTCGGCGCCGAGGCGCCGAGTGATGATCTGCTCGCCGAGCGCATCGCGCGCGCGGTTGCGCGCCGCGCCGGCGATGCGCTGGTCGGTAACACCGATGCGGTGCGGCTGGTGAACTCCGAAGGCGATGAGCTGCCGGGCCTCGTCGTCGATCGCTACGCCGACATGCTCGTCGTGCGCTTGTCCACCGCGGGGATGGACGCGCGCCGCGATCTCGTCGTCGATGCGCTGCGCCGCGCAACCGGCGCGACTGCCGCTTTCGAGCGCCCCGATGCGCAGGCCGCACGACGCGAGGGCATCGCGGTGCATCAAGGCCCGCTCTGGGGCGATCCGCCGAAGGATCCGATTGCGATCACCGAGCGCACGCGCGCGTATCGCGTCGATGTCGGCGCCGGGCAGAAGACGGGTTTCTATCTCGATCAGCGCGATGCGCGCGATCTCGTGCAGTCGCTGGCGCCGGGCCGTCGCGTTCTCGATCTCTTCTCGTACACGGGTGGCTTCGCGGTCGCCGCGGCGCACGGCGGCGCGCAATCGATCGCGGTGGTCGAGTCGTCGGCCGAGGCGCTCGAAGCAGCCGAGCGCCATCTCGAGCCGTGGGCGACGTCGATCCAGCTCCGCTTCTCGCGCGACGATGCATTCGGCTTCGCGCGTCGTGTCGCTGGGCCGTGGGATTTGATCATCGTCGATCCGCCGCCGCTCGCGCGTCGCTCGGGCGACGTCGATCGCGCCGCGCGCGCCTACAAAGATCTGTTGCTGTGGACGCTGAAGCGCGCCGCGCCCGATGCGCTCGTGCTCTCCTTCTCGTGTTCGCACCACATCGGTCCGGACCTGTTTCGCAAGATTGCATTCGGCGCGTCGCTCGATGCCGAGCGGCCGGTGCAGGTGCTGCGCGAACTCGGCGCCCCTGCGGATCACCCGGTGGCGCTCGATCATCCCGAGGGTCGCTACCTGACGGGTCTGCTGCTGCGCGCATGAGCGCGGCGGGGCAGGGCGATCTCGTCGCGCGCGCGCGCGACTTCGTCCTCGCGCACGGCGGCGCACTCGAGCGCGCGCGCGCGCTGGCGCTCTTCGATCCCCGCGAACGCCATACGGTGTTCGCGCTGCTCGGCGCGATCGACGATGTCGACGGCGCCGCCACGGCGATCGCGACGCTCGATGCGATCGGTGTGCGGCGCGGCGCCGAAGTCGAGCGCGCAGTTGCGATTCTGAGCGCAGCGCAGTGCGAGGATGGTTCGTGGTCGCCGCAGGGTGAAGCGAACGAGGACGCGCGCGTGGTCGCGACCGCGGAGATCGCCGGCTATCTCGCGAAGTCCACCTGCGCGCGCCCGCATGTGTTGCGCGGCGCGAGCGCATTCCTGGCCGCGCACTGGGGGCCGGAGCGCGTGCAGGGCGGCGACCCGCGCGCGATCGCCGCGTTCGCGCATTGGTACGCGAACACCGACGATGCGTTGTCGGACGCCGCGTTGCAGTGGTGCGGCCGCGAACTCGAACGCGGCTTCCGTACCGGCGCGATCGACGCGCTCGACACCGCGCGCGTCTTCGCGCTCTGCGACGCGCAGGCGCTGCCAGGCGCGCGGCTCGATGCCGAGGAGGTGGTGCTCTCGCTCGCAGCGGTGCAGGCGGCGGATGGCAGCTTCGGGCCTGCGCCCGGTCCCGTCGCGGTGCGCATCGAAGCGACGCTCGCGGCGCTCGCCGCGCTCCAGCGCCTCGCCCCGCGCGCGTTCCGCTCCGCGTAGCTAGGCTGCGCGTTCTTCTGGAGGAACCGATGCTGAATCTCGCCGCCATCCACGAGGCGATCGCCGCCGTCGCGCCCGATCGCGAGTGCCTGATCTTCCGCGATCGCCGCTTCACCTGGTCGCAGACGACCGACCGCACCCGCCGACTCGCGTCGGTGTTGCGCGCGAACGGTCTCGGCTGCCACCGAGAACGCGCGGAGCTCCAGAACTGGGAGAGCGGGCAGGATCACATCGCGCTCTACCTGCACAACGGCAACGAGTATCTCGAAGGCATGCTCGGCGCGTTCAAGGCGCGCTGCGCTCCCTTCAACGTGAACTACCGCTACGTCGAGGAAGAGCTGCTCTATCTCTTCGACAACGCGGACGCGAAGGCCGTCGTCTATCACGCCTGCTTCGCGCCGACGCTTGCGCGCATCCGCGATCGGCTGCCGCAGGTGCGGCTGTGGCTGCAAGTGTCGGACGAGTCCGGCGGCGCACTGCTGCCCGGCGCGCTCGACTACGAGCAGGCGCTCGCCGATGCGAAACCCGAAGCGCCCGTCGGCCTCTCGTCCGACGATCTCTACATCCTCTACACGGGCGGCACGACCGGCATGCCGAAGGGCGTGCTGTGGCGTCAGGAAGACATCTTCCTCGCGGCGATGGGCGGCCCGATGCCGCCGCGCACGATCGAAGAAGCGGTGGAGCGCGGGCGCAATCCCGGTCCGCGCTCGCTGCCGGCGCCGCCGTTCATGCACGGCGCTGCACACTGGGTTGCGTTCAACGTGTGGAGCGTCGGCGGCACGATCGTCGTGCACTCCGAGCCGACGAAACTCGATCCCGATGACATCTGGGGGACGATCGAACGCGAGAGCGTGAACCTGCTGACGATCGTCGGCGACGCTTTTGGGCGTCCCCTCGTCGATCAGCTCGCGAAGAAGAAATACGATCTCTCGAAGCTGATGCTCGTCACCTCCGGCGGCGCGATCCTCACCGCGTCGCTGAAGGACGAGTTTCTGCGCGCGCTGCCGCACGTGCGCGTGCTCGACGCGCTCGGCTCGTCCGAGACCGGCGCGCAGGCCGCGCAGTACTCCGACAAGGACAACAAGGCGACTACCGGCGATTTCGCAGTCGCGCCCGGCAACGTCGTGCTGAAGGAAGATCTCTCGGGGCTCGTAGAGGTCGGCTCGGACGAGATCGGCTGGCTCGCGCGCGAGGGCAACATCCCGCTCGGCTACTTCAAGGACGCCGAGAAGACCGCGCGCACGTTCCCCACCGTGGGCGGCAAGCGCTACTCGGTGCCGGGCGATCGCGCGGCCTTCGACGCGGACGGCAAGCTGCGCCTGCTCGGTCGCGATTCGGTGTGCATCAACAGCGGCGGCGAGAAGATCTTCGCCGAGGAAGTCGAGCACGCACTGAAGCATCACCCGCATGTGTACGACTGCGTCGTCGTCGGCACGCCGCATCCGCGCTGGGGCCAGCAAGTGACGGCGCTGGTGAAGCTGCGCGAGGGCGTCAGCGGTGATGAGGAGTCGCTCAAAAAGACCGCTGCTGAACACATCGCGGCGTACAAGCTGCCGAAGGTCTTCGTGTTCGTTGACGAGATGGTGCGCGCGCCGAGTGGCAAGGCGGACTATCGGTGGGCGAAGGCGCGGGCGCTGGAGGCGGTGGGCGGGTAGACGGGGCTAGCGAGATGGAGATCTCGGCAAGAGCCAACTTCCGAGGGAGGATCTGGTGACTGAGCCCAAGGGAACTCGCAACACAAGGTATTTCGCTCTCTTGCTCGATGCGCTGCGCTCGTCAGACCCCGAGCCCATGCGCCCTGCCGACGCGATCGCATGGATCCGGCGCGTCGTTGATGTGCCGGGTGAGGACACCTCTCGTCGCGTCGTGAATGGGAACCAGACGATCTTCGAGAATGACGTTCATTGGGCGAGGTTCTACCTCGCCAAAGCGGGACTCATCGCGAGCGGCAAGCACGGCATCTGGAGCCTGACGCCGCTGGGTCGCGAGACTCACTTAACACCAGAGAGTACTTGGGATCTTGTTGTCCGAGTTCGCGAGATGACCCGTTCCGCTCGCGTCGACGAAGGGACGACGCCCGCGCCTGAGAGCGATACCACGAACGACGGGCCGTCGTACTGGTTTGCAGGTGCGGTTTGGAATGGGACCGAGGACCAGACCGAGCGATTTCGCGCTGAGGGTGTGTGGATCAACGGCAATGAGGATCAAAGGTCCAGCGATCTTGTGGCGCGCATGAGCGCAGGTGACCGGATTGCCATCAAAGCCACATTTGTTCGGAAGCTCGGGCTGCCTTTCGATGTCAACGGGATGCCAGTCTCGTGCATGCGAATCAAAGCGACAGGAATCATCACAGGACACGGTAGCGACGCAAGGAGCGTGGCCGTCGATTGGGACCCGC
Organism: Deltaproteobacteria bacterium; assembly: GCA_031396445.1. GTDB lineage: Bacteria > Myxococcota_A > UBA9160 > UBA9160 > PR03 > PR03. The sequence continues at coordinate 23,322 of JANNKU010000061.1, forward strand.
CGACTCCCCCGCGCGACTGGTACTTCTACACGTACCGCACGACCCTCGTTGAAGCAGACACCGAAGACGAGATGGCGTTGATGTTGATCGACTTCGCCTTCAACGGGGCGTCGCAGGACTATCCTTGGTGGCTGGGGCAGCACTATTGGGCCACCAAGTATGCGGCCTCGCCGGCGAAGCGTGTCGCTCCGGTGTCAGAGACCGATGATGAGGACGACGATGATGGGATCGAAGACGCGCCGACCTATTCGCTCGGTGACATCATCGCGGAAGGAAGCTTTGTTCCCGCTGCTGCGCTTGAAGAAATGCTGGCCCGTTGGAGAGCCAAGAAGAATCTGATCCTGCAAGGCCCGCCGGGAACCGGCAAGACCTTCCTCGCCAAGCGCCTCGGCTACGCGCTGATCGGAGCGAAAGATCGAGAGACGACCCGCTCTCGCTTGCGCGTCGTCCAATTCCATCCCTCGCTCTCTTACGAAGACTTCGTGCGCGGCTGGAGGCCAAAGGGGAAGGATGGACTCGATCTCGTCGATGGCATCTTCATGCAAGCAATTGATGCCGCGAGCAGCGAACCCGACCGGGAGTTCGTGCTCGTCATCGAAGAGATCAATCGCGGCAACCCAGCCCAGATCTTTGGCGAACTGCTGACACTGCTGGAAGCCGGCAAGCGGCGCCGAGATGAGGCAATCGAACTCGCCTATCGGAAGCACGACGGCGAGCGCGTCTTCGTACCCGACAACCTCTACGTCATCGGCACCATGAACATCGCGGACCGCTCACTGGCGTTGGTGGACCTCGCGCTTCGGCGCCGGTTCGCCTTCATTGATCTGGAACCGCTGCTCGGAGCGGATTGGAAGTCGTGGTGTGAGTTGCGCGGCCTCAGCAGCGACGTGACGAGCCTGATCCAGGAGCGTATCCGCGCGCTCAACGCATCGATCGCTGCCGCGAATTCGCTCGGTCCCCAGTTCCGCATTGGCCACAGCTATGTGACGCCCGACGCGGATGAACGCATAGCCGACGGGCGGATCTGGTTTCGCGCCAAAGTCGAAACGGAGATTGGCCCGTTGCTCGACGAGTATTGGTACGACGCACCGGAGACCGCGAAGAAGGCGCGCGCTGATCTCCTCGTGGGTCTCTGAGTGGAAGCAGCTGCGACGCTCGACGGGCCGCCGGATCAGCGTCGAGTCGGTCGCATCCCACTGCGCAACATCTGGCTTCTGATGCTCTATGCCTCCGACATCGCGCGCTTCGGCGGACGATTCGACGCGCTGATCGAAGAGGATCTCGCCGAACTACCGGATCTCGTCGGTCGGCTCTTGTCGCAAGAGGTCGAGAGACGGATTCGCCGGAGTCTCTCGCGCGGCTATCGACACCGCGAGGCGGTGCTGACCCGCGTGCGGGGGCGCATCGACGTGCTCGTGACTGCGACAGAGCGGCTTCTCGATCGAGGCGAGGTCGCTTGTCGCTTCGATGAACTCACGCTCGATACGGCGCGCAATCGATTCGTGCGCGCGGCGCTCGAGCGCATTGCGCGCATCACGAGCCAGGACGTTGGTCATCGCTGCCGGAATCTATCGGGCGACCTTGGTCGCGCTGGCGTCTCTGGCGTTCCGCCTTCGCGCGCCGAACTCGCGAGAGACCGGATCAGCCGCAACGATGCCGAGGATCGGTTCATGCTTGCGCTCGCTCGCCTCGCGTTCGATCTCGCTCTACCGACTGAGGAAGCGGGGACGACAGCCTTCACCGAACCCGGTCGCGACGAGCATTGGGTGCGCAAGCTCTTCGAGAAGGCGGTTGGCGGATTCTACGCGGTGGAGTTGCTCGCGAAGGGTTGGCGCGTTCATCCTGGCGAAGTGCTGCATTGGCAAGTGAGCGCTGCCTCCGAAGGAATCAAGGAAATCCTTCCGACCATGCGGACCGACATCAGTCTCGTTGCGCCCGATGGCCACCGAATCGTGATCGATACAAAGTTCACCGCGATCGTCACGAAGGGTTGGTATCGAGAGGAGAGCCTGAAAACCGGATACCTCTATCAGCTCTACGCTTATCTGCGATCTCAAGAGCTGCCTGGCGACCTCGACCCACATCGGAATTGCACGACGGGAATCCTTCTTCATCCAGCGATCGGCAAGCGGATCGACGAAGCCGTGACGATCCAAGGCCACGAGATGCGATTCATTACCGTGGATCTATCCGAGGGACCCGAGGAGATTCGCCGCGCGCTACGCGAGATCGTGCTTCGCGCGAACTCGCAGCGCTGATCAATCCGCTGGCTGCAGTGTTCTCCGAAGCCGTTCGACGTCGTATCCCTCTGCGCTCGCCTGCTTCACGATCGACGCATACACCGCATCCTCGATCGCCCGCGTCCGCGACAACACCCACAGATACTCCCGATTCGGATGCCCGACGAGCGCCCACTCGTAGTCGGGACCGAGCGCGAGCACCCAATAGTCGCCGCGCATCGGCCAGAAGAATTGCACTTTCAATCGCGTGAAGTCGCCGGGCTCGGCGGGCCACGCGATGCCTTCGATGCGCGTCCATTCGCCGTCGAGCGTCTTCTCGCGGCACGCATTCTCGACGCGTACGCGGCCGTCGTCGCGCAGCGAGTAGGCGGCCTGCGTCGCCACGCAATCGCGCTGGAACCACGAGGGGAAGCTCGCGATCTCGTACCAGGTGCCGAGGTAGCGATCGAGGTCGAGGGCCTCGACGGTGCGCGGCGGCGCGCCGCGCTGTGCACATGCCGTGGTGATTGCGATCAACAACAGCGCTGCGATCCGCGTCTTCATCGACCGAGCCTAGCGGCAGAAATAACCTGACAAGAAAATAACCTGACGCCCGGCCCCGTTTACGTTTAGCGCTTAGTTGATGGCGCTCGCGAAGTTGCGGATGCGGCCCGTGTTGATGCCCATGTCGCCCTGGCCGTCGCGGGATTTGGAGCGGATGTCGATGATGGAGCCGCCGTTCGGGCCGGGGCGGACGCGGATGGCGACGTCGTCTACGAAGCGGAAGAGTTTCGAGGTGTCGCGCGCTTCGATGGTGCCGCGCGTGGGTTCGGCGAGCGTCACGTGCCAGCCGAGCGACTCGGCGGCGCTGCGCGCTTTCTCGTAGGCCTCGGCGGGCGGTATCGCGAGCGTGATCGGTGCGAGATCGGGGTACGCAGTGCGCTGTTGCTCGGCGAAGCCGGCGGGATAGGAGTAGTCGCGCGTGCGCGTCTCGGGATCGCGCTTCGCGTACTCGAATTGCGGAGGGTCGGCGGGATTGGTGGTGAAGTCGTTGATGCGCGGCGCCGAGCGCGCAGGCAGTGCGCCGGAGAGCACGGTGCCGAGCGCGAGCACGCCGACGAGCACCGCGAACCAGGCGCGCCCGCGGCCGCCGACGCCATTGCGCGTCGCGCGCAGGCCGAAGGCGCCGAGGATGCCGCCGATCAATGCGAGCAGCGTCCCGAAGAGGAACGCGCGAAAGCCGGTGAAGGGCGCGAGCACTTCGAAGTGCGCGAGCAGCGGACCGCTGATCACCGCGAGACCGCCCGCGCCGGCGATGAAGGCGGCGATCGCGGCCAGTCTGGAATTGCGATGCGAATCCATGCACGGCCCTCCTCGAGATGAAAGCGGTCGCACCATACCACGCGATCGCGCTCCGCCGATCCGCGATCCGCCGGGCTAGCATGCGCGACCAAGACTTTTGTGGAGGCCCGATGTCCGACCCGGTCCAATTCGAACGACGCGGCGCGGTCGCGCTCCTGACGCTGAATCGCCCCGAAGTGTTGAACGCGCTCGACGCCGCGACGCTCGCGGCGATCAGCGCGCGCACGGCCGAGATTGCGCGTGACGCGAGTGTGCGTGCGGTGGTGGTGACGGGAGCCGGTCGCGCTTTCGCGGCGGGCGCCGACATTGCGGCGATGCGCGCACTCGGGCCGGCCGAGGCGGAGGCGTTCTCGCGCCTGGGACATGCGGCGATGGCGTCGCTCGAAGCGCTCGCGGTGCCGACGATCGCGGCGGTGAATGGCTTCGCGTTCGGTGGCGGCTGCGAGCTCGCGCTCGCTTGCGATTGGATCTACGCGTCCCCCAAGGCTCGCTTCGGCCAGCCCGAAGTGAATCTCGGGCTGCTGCCGGGTTTTGGCGGCACGAGTCGCATGGTGCGCCGCGTGGGCATCGCGTGGGCGAACGAGCTGGTGCTCACGGGCGAGCCGATCGATGCGGAGACGGCGCTGCGCATCGGTCTCGCGAATCGCGTCTTCGAGCCGGATGCGCTGCTCGATGCGGCGCTCGGGATCGGCGAGAAGATCGCGACCAAGGGACCCGCTGCGGTGTCGCTGGCGAAGCGCGTGATGCAGGAAGGGCAGGACGCCGATCTGCGTACGGCCCACGCGCTCGAGCAGAAGACGTTCGGTCTGGTGTTCGCAACGGAGGATCGCTGCGAAGGCATGGACGCATTCCTCGGCAAGCGCGCGCCGAGCTTCTCGGGCAAGTGACCTCGCGCGCCTACTGCGATCCGTCCGCAGCGCACTCGTGCGCCATCAGCGTGAGGATGTTGCCGCGCTGCGGCGCAGGACGCGTGGTGGTTTCCTCGACGTAGTACACGTACGCGCGATCGAGTTGCTCGGGTCCCGCGTGCCGCTCGTTCCAGGCGCGACACATCCAGCGACCGAAGGACGCCCAGCGCGGATCGGTCGCATCGCGCTGCAGCCGGAAGAAGAACTCGCGCCAGCGGATGTTCATCGTCTCGGAGACGACCGGCGGCTTGTCGAAGCCCACCCTTTGATCGGGCCAGAACGGATTCACTTCCACCGCATTGCGTTGCACGCCCATGAACGCATACCAGCCGTCGTAGACCGGCGGATCCGGCGAGAAGAGGCCCCAGAGCTGATCGATATAGACGAGCTGCGCGGGGAGATCCCAGTTTTTGGGGAAGCGATCGGCGAGGGCGCCGCCGCGTACCGTCGACAGGTTCGACAGCAGCACGAACGCCAGCGCCACCGCGGCGAGCGCTTCGCGCGCATTGCTCCAGCGCCAGCGATCGGTGTCGCTCGAAGCGCCGCGCTCTTCATCGCGCACGCCGATCCGTTGCCAGAACCACCCCGGAAGCAGGCCGAGCCATGCGACGCTGAAGACGCCGGGGAAGATCCCGATGTTGAAGAGCAGGCCGAGTGTCCCGTGAAAGCCGAGCATCAGGAATACCGCGAGCGTGCGCAGCGGACCGATCGCGAACGGGACGAGCACGAGCAGCGGGCCGAGCGCTTCGAACCAGATCGCGACGTGCGTCATCGGCGCGAGCAGCGCTTCGTGCGATCGCAGGGCGATCCCGAAGCGCGACGCGAATTGATCGAAGTGCAGCGCGTTGAAGAGCGCCTCGCCGTTCCACCAGGTCGGCCCCGTGCGATTCAGCACCGAGAACAGGTAGACGAGGAGCAGCTGCACGATCAGCGCTGCGCTCGCGAGTGACACGTATTGGTTGCTGCGCGGGAATCGCGACGGCGCGCGCCGCGCATCGATCGACCAGCGCGCGCCGAGCGGCAAGAAGAGTCCCCAGAAGAGCAGCATGCGCAGCATCACGTCGCCGCCGAAGACCAGCGCGGGATTGCGGTACTGGAGGCTCGCCAGCAGCAACCACGAGACGAAGGTCGCGAGCCACGTGTGCCAGCCGACCGTCAGCGCGATGGCGCAGCACGCCGCGAGCGCGAAGAGCCCCGCGACCACCGCTGGGTACGGACTCGCGAAACCGTGCAGGGTCCACACGGTGCGGAAGGTGTAGAGGCCGAGCTCGGAGCGCGGCAGGATGCCGAAATCGCTGTAGTGCGCACGCAGATCGGCTGCACACACCGCGAGGTCGATGAGCAGCATCAGCCCCACACCGATGCGGAGCAGCGCCAGCGAGCGGAGGTCGAGGCTGAAGACGCGAGCCAACTTGGCTGTGATCAGAAGCCGCCGACGTACGGGAGTCGCGCGGCGGTGGCCGCTACCGCGGCCTGCGCTTCGAGCAGCACCGCCGTCGCGTCCCAGTTGCCTTCGAGGAGTTGGCGCCGCGCGCCGTCGGGCATCGCGATCTTCTGAACGCCCGCGCGCGACGTCAACGTGCCAGCCGTCACGTCGAGCACGAGTTCCTGCGCCGGGTCGAGTTCGACGGCGTCCATCAGCCGTTCCAGCTCGTCGCGCGACAGTGTCACGGCCGGGAGTCCGAGCGCGACGCAATTGCCGAAGAAGATCTCGGCAAACGATTCGCCGACGAAGGCGCCGAAGCCCCAGCGCATCAGCGCCTGCGGTGCGTGCTCGCGCGACGAGCCGCAGCCGAAGTTGCGGCCGACGACGAGGATGCGCGCGCCGGCGAAGCGATCGTCGTCGAGCGCGTGGTTGCCCTTGGCCTGCTTGCGATCGTCTTCGAACGCGTGCTCGCCGAGGCCGTCGAAGGTGACGCAGCGCAAGTAGCGCGCGGGGATGATGCGATCGGTGTCGATGTCGGCGCCGCGCAGTACGCAGCCACGACCCTCGACGCGCGTGACCTTCGCCTCCATCACAGCACCTCCCGGATGTCTACGATGCGACCCTTGATCGCCGCGGCGGCCACCATCGCGGGCGACATCAGCAGCGTGCGACCGGTGGGCGATCCCTGGCGGCCCTTGAAGTTGCGATTGCTCGACGACGCGCAGAGCTCGTTGCCGCGCAGCTTGTCGGGGTTCATCGCGAGACACATCGAGCAGCCCGGCTCGCGCCAATCGAAGCCCGCTGCGCGGAAGATCTCGGGCAGTCCCTCGGCGACCGCCTGACGCTGCACTTCTTGCGAGCCGGGTACGACGTAGGTGCGCACGCCGGGCGCCACTTTTCCGGTTCGCGCGACGCGCGCCGCTTCGCGCAGATCCGAGATGCGGCCGTTGGTGCAGGAGCCGATGAAGGCGACGTCGATCTTCGTGCCGGCGATCGGATCGCCGGGCTTCCACTCCATGAAGTCGATCGCTTCGGCGAGACTCGCGCGCTCGTCGTCGGCGACAGAGGCCGGATGCGGGATGCGCTCATCGACGCCGAGCGCCTGGCCGGGGTTGATGCCCCAGGTGACGGTCGGTGCGATCGACGCGCCTTCGTACTCGACGCGATCGTCGTAGTGCGCGTCCGCGTCGCTCGCCATCGTCCGCCACCAGGCGAGCGCGCGATCCCACGCCTCACCCTTCGGTGCGTAGTCGCGACCGCGCAGATACGCAAAGGTGGTCTCGTCGGGATTCACGTAGCCGCAGCGCGCGCCGCCCTCGATCGACATGTTGCACACCGTCATGCGTTCCTCGAGCGTCATCGCATCGAGAACGTCGCCGGCGTATTCGTACGCGAAGCCGATGCCGCCCTTCACGCCTAGCTTGCGGATGATGTGCAGCGTCACGTCTTTCGCGTAGACGCCGGAGCCGAGCTTGCCGTTGACCTCGATGCGCCGAACTTTGGGACGCGCCATCGCGAGACACTGCGTCGCGAGCACGTCGCGCACCTGGCTGGTGCCGATGCCGAACGCGACCGCGCCGAACGCGCCGTGCGTCGAGGTGTGCGAGTCGCCGCACGCGATCGTCATGCCCGGCTGCGTGAGCCCCATCTCGGGACCGATCACGTGCACGATGCCCTGGTGGCCGCTCTCGGGACCGAAGAAGGTGATGCCGTGCTCGGCGCAGTTGCGCTCGAGGTGCTGAAACATCTCCTCGGCGAGCGAATCGCCGAGCGGCCGCGCCTGCGAATCCGTCGGGATGATGTGATCGACCGTCGCGAAGGTGCGCTGCGGATAGGGCACGCGCAGCTTTGCCTCGCGCAGCGCCGCGAACGCCTGCGGGCTCGTCACTTCGTGGATCAAATGGAGCCCGATGAAGAGCTGCGTCTGGCCGCTCGGCAGCTCGCGAACGCTGTGGGCATCCCAGACTTTGTCCAAGAGAGTCTTCGGGTTCGGCATGGGCGAGAGGAATAGCGCTCGGGTCGCGGCGGAAGCTAGGTTGCGCGCCATGAAGCTATTGCACGCAGCGCATGTCCCCGAGGGCGATGGGCCGTTCCCGACGATCATCGCGATTCACGGTTGGGGCGCGAATGCGCTCGATCTGCTCGGCCTCGCGCCGATCCTGCATGGCGGTCGCGCGCTGGTGCTCTGTCCGCAGGGACCGCTAGGCCTCGCCGATCCGCAGACGCGCATCGTGGTGGGGCACGGCTGGTTCCCGATGGCGCGCGGCGCATCGCCCGATCCGCTCGAATTTGCGACCGCGTCGGGCGAGCTGCGCGAGTGGCTCGACGAAGCGATCGCGAAATACCCGGTCGATCGCGATCACCTCGTGCTGCTCGGTTTCTCGCAGGGCGGCGCGATGGCGTACGACTTGTTCCTGCGCGATCCGGCGCGCTTCGCCGGCCTCGCCGCGCTTTCGACCTGGTTGCCGGCCGAGGTCGTTCCCTCGCTCGCATCGAACGACGCGATGAAGGGTCGCCCGGTGCTCGTGATGCACGGCAGCGCCGATCCGATGGTGCCGGCCGAGAGCGCTCGAGAAGCGCGCGATCGGCTGCTGCCGCTCGGACTCTCCGTCACGCTGCGCGAGTTCGAGATGGGCCACGAGATCTCACCCGAGGCGTTGCGCGCGCTGCTCGAATGGTTCGAGGACAAGGTCTTCGGGATGATCCGCCCGAGCCTGATCATTCCGGGAAGCTAGAGTCGGCGCGGTCGGATTTCGCTCGGGGTGTAGCTCAGTGGCTAGAGCCTGAACTTTGGGTGTTCAGCGTCGTGGGTTCGAATCCCACCACCCCGACCAATGCTTGCCGAGCGTGTCGAGAGTCAGCGCTCGCTGCGGTGGGGCACCAACCGATCCTCTAGGCGTCGTCCGTGATTCCGGCTGACTTCAGAAAAGTGTCCCTCCTCCATCCTTGTTTTCTCACCATTCCGCCGGACGCATCTCGACGCCGTGGTAGAGGATCAAGGGAGTCAATCGTCATGCCGCACACCACTGGTTCATTCTTCGCCGCCATTGCGTTCGTCACCGCCGTCTTGCTTGGAGCGTCCGCCCCCGCGACGGAGATCTACGGGGGGCCGACGTACGACCCGACCGCGGACGCCGGTTATAAAAATCCCGTACTCCCATTCGCGCCGGGCCATACCGTCAGCGCAAGTACGGGCGTGGGATATGCCACCAAGTCCGAGGCACGCAGCAGCGTGGGGCTCCGCGCCGTCCGCTGGAACAGCACGGGCGCCATCGAGCTGGGCAACCTGGGCACCGACAACAGCGGGCGCACCCTGTCGCTCGCCTACGCCATCAACGTCGCCGGCACGGCGGTAGGGAATGCCCAGAAGTACGAAGTGGACGAAGACCGGGGCGCGCGCGCCGTTCGCTGGGACGTCTCGGGCACCGCGACGGAGTTGGACAACCTCGGCGGGTCCGACCTCAACGACCGCACGCAAAGCCTCGCCAACGCCATCAACACTGCCGGCACGGCGGTGGGGTTTGGCGAAGCGTACGACGGCGCCGACCGTTTGCTGGGCACTCGCGCCCTCCTCTGGGAGGCTGGCGGCACCGCCGTCACGGAGCTGGAAGTCTTCAGCCTCCGCCTCGACGACGGCTACGCAATTAACGGCGCCTATGCCATCAACGATGACGGTGCTGTGGTGGGGTTTGGAACCCACTTCGATGCGGGCTTCGACAAGGGCAATCGCGCGCTCCGCTGGGACGCTGCGGGTTTCGTCGAGGAGCTGGGCAACCTCGGCACCGACGGCAGCGGGTTTAGTGAGAGTCGGGCCGTTGCCCTCAACGCCACCGGTACGGCGGTGGGATATGGGCGGAAGTACGAATCGGGCACCAACGCGGGCGATCGCGCCATCCGCTGGGCCGCTTCGGATTCTGCCGCCGAGGAGCTGGGCACCCTCGGCGTGAACGGCAGCGGTTACACATACAACCGCGCCTACGCCCTCAACGCCGCCGGCACGGCGGTGGGTTACGGCGACAAGTACGACGGCCTGGGCACCGACAAGGGCACTCGCGCCATCCGCTGGGGCGCTTCGGGTGCCGCCACGGAACTGGGCAATCTCGGCACCGACACCAGCGGCGATACGAACGGCCAAGCCTACGCCATCAATACCGCCGGTATGGCGGTGGGGTATGTGTTTGAGTTCGACAACCTCGGCAACGACCTGGGCACTCGGGCGGTGGCGTGGGGCACCGACGGCGTGGCGCTCGACTTGAACACCATGCTCGACGCTGGCACCTCCTGGGTGAACCTGTACGAAGCGCGCGACATCAGCGATACCGGCTGGATCACGGGCTTCGGCAGATTCGATCCGGACGGTGCCGGCGGGTCGCCCGCCTACAACCGCATGTTCCTGATGCAGGTGATGCCTGTGCCCGAGCCGGGCGCCTTGTCAGTGCCGGCGCTGGGCGCCCTCGTCCTGCTCCGCCGCCGCCGGGCCTGACGGTACGCCGCTGGAGTGAAGTGTTGGCGGAGATGGGCGCACGGTTGCGCTCAAGCGCCGCCGATGCGCGTCCGACTCGACGGCGATGAAGTCGACGACGTCGCTGATCGCGTTGGCGCTTTGCGGGTTCGTTGCGTTCGATGCGGGCGCGCAGAGTTGCGAGGCGCCGCCTTCGACCGGGCCGGTTTCGATTTTGATTCTCGATTCGGCGCAGCGCGTGGATGCGTTCGTGGCCACGGTGAAAGACGCGACGATCGTCGCGCGCGATCGGGGCACGGTGATCTTTGCGGACGGCCGCGTCGTGACGGCGGACGCCGATGTTGCGACGCGGCAGTTGAACCAGCTCGGCTGGGGGAATCGCTCGATCCAGGTGGTCGCGTCGTTTGCGATGCGACCGACGGCGGCGCCCCGCCGCGGCTGACGCTAGTCAGCGACGCCCGGGTGGCGTCGTCGCGGGTCGCGGCAACAGATCCACTTCATTGCCCTTGCGTTCGAAGTCGAGGCCGCCCCAGGAGTTCTTCAGGAAGACTTTGCCGCGCAGCTCGTACGAGAACTGCGGCTGTTGTTGCTGGCCAAACGCGAGGATCTGGTTGACGACGTCGAATAGCGACGTCGTCGTGGTGACCGGCACCACGACTTCGCCGAGGCGCGGCAGTGTTGCGCTCTCGCTCGACACGCCCGAAGCGAGGCGGCGTCCGTTGACGTCGAGCACGAAGCGCAGACCTTCGATCTGGTACGCGTGATTGTTCGGATTGCGCAGCCGCAGATCGACGCGCAATCGATGCTCGAACGCCGTGCTCGGCAGCGGCGTCAGCGAAACGAGCTGCACCTCGATCGGCTCGCCGCCGACCCCGAGCGTCGCGCAACCGCCGAGCGCCGCCCCAATGAGCAGGAGCGCAACGACCAGCGCAGTCCCGCGTAGCGAGGCAAAGCCGAGCGGCGAGATCATGAGTTACGCCCGCGTAGCGAGCCAACGGCGAGCGGCGAGGTCATGCGACCAGTCTAACCGGGCCCTGTTCGCGCCGTGCTTTCCGGCCCGGATACGAGACGGTATGGTGCCCGCTTCCCCAGACCTGGCTTCGAAGAATTCGATCACGGAGGCCGCGATGACCGAGCCGAGCCCGGCACTACGCGAACGCATCGTCAACACGATTCGCTTCCTCTCCGTCGACGCCGTCGAAGCGGCGAAGTGCGGTCATCCCGGCGCGCCGATGGGTCTCGCCGCGGCGGCCTTCGAGTTGTGGCAGCGCCATCTGCGCTTCGATCCGACGGATCCCGCGTGGCCGCTGCGCGACCGCTTCGTGCTCTCGAATGGCCACGCGTCGATGCTGCTCTATTCGCTGCTGCACCTCTTCGGCTACGACCTCTCGCTCGATGATCTGCGCCACTTCCGCCAGCTCGATTCGCGCACGCCCGGTCATCCCGAGCACGGCCACACGGCCGGCGTCGAGACCACCACCGGCCCGCTCGGCCAGGGTTTCGCGAACGGCGTCGGCATGGCGCTCTCCGCGCGTCTCGCACGCTCGCGCTTCGCGCAAGGCGGCGAAGGCCCCGGTCACCATTTCGTGTATGCGATCTGCAGCGACGGCGATCTGATGGAAGGCGTTTCGGCCGAAGCGGGCTCGCTTGCCGGCCACCTCGGACTCGGCAATCTCATCTACCTCTACGACGACAACCACATCACGATCGACGGCGCGATCGATCTGTCGTTCAGCGAAGACGTCGAGCGGCGCTTCGTCGCACAAAAGTGGCACGTGCAGCGCGTCGCGGACGGCAACGATCACGCGGCGATCTCGGCGGCGATCGATGCAGCGCGCGCGGAGACGGAGCGTCCGTCGCTGATCCTGCTGCGCACGACGATCGGCTACGGCAGTCCGCACCTGGCCGGCAAGTCGAAGACGCACGGCGCGCCGCTCGGCGCTGACGAAGTGCGCGCCACCAAGGAAGCGCTCGGCTGGCCGCAGGAGCCGACCTTCCTCGTACCGGACGATGTGCGCGCGTGGCTCGCGACCTGCATCGATGCGAAGCGCGCCGAGCGCAAGGTGCGCGACACCGGACTCGCGAAGTGGCGGAGCGCGCATCCCGCGCTCGCCGATTCGTGGGACGCGCACCGCGAACGCCGCATCACCGCCGATTTCACGCAGCAACTCGCCAGTGGCTGGGACGGCAAGAAGGCGGCGACGCGCGTGCACTCGGGCGAAGTGATCCAGCGCGCGGCCGCGGCGCTGCCGTTCCTGATCGGCGGCTCCGCCGATCTCGCAGAGTCGAACAACACGCGCGTGAAGGACGGCGGCGACGTCGGACCCGGCGCGGCCGCGGGCGTCGATCCGTTCGCGGGTCGCAACCTGCACTTCGGGATTCGCGAACACGGCATGGGCTCGATCGCGAACGGCATGTCGCTCGATGGCACCTTCGTGCCGTACGTCGCGACCTTCCTGGTCTTCAGCGACTACATGCGCCCGGCGATCCGGCTCGCTTCGCTGATGGGCCTGCGTGTGGTCTACGTCTTCACGCACGACTCGATCTTCTTGGGTGAAGATGGTCCGACGCATCAGCCGATCGAACACCTCGATGCGTTGCGCGCGATTCCCGGTCTCACCGTGTTCCGCCCGGCCGACGGGCTCGAAACGGCGATGGCATGGGCGTATGCGCTCGAAGCGGCGAAGGGCCCCGTTGCGCTGGCGTTGACGCGTCAGGCGCTGCCGCCGCTGTTGCGACCGGCAGGCGTCGCGGCGAAGGATGTCTGGCGCGGCGGCTACCTCGCGCGCGAAGCGAGTGGCAAGCCGGACGCGGTGCTCGTCGCGACTGGCTCCGAAGTGTCGCTCGCGTGCGAAGCGGCGGAGAAACTCGCCGCACAGAACGTCGCCGTGCGCGTCGTCTCGATGCCGTCGCTCGAACTCTTCGCCGCGCAGCCCGACGCCTACCGCCACGCACTGCTGCCCACCGACGGAACGCCGATCGTCGCCGTCGAGATGGGACGCGGAGAAAGCTTCTGGCGCTACGTCGGCGCACGCGGCCTCGTCTACGGCATCCAACGCTTCGGCGCGTCAGCCCCGCAATCCGCACTCGCAGAACGCTTCGGCTTCACACCCGACGCATTGGCAGCCCGCGTAAAAGCGCACATCTCCGAAGCCTCCTGATCCGTCGCACACCACCCAGGCCGCCTGATCCAGCGCAGATCGCCGACGCCCCCTGACTCGTGTTGGCGCGCGGCCGTCCCGGCCGCAGCGCGGAAATCATGAGTTGCGTTCGCACAGCTTCGCGCCCCTTGACCCGTGTTGGCGCGCGGCCGTCCGGCCGTGGTGCGGAATCATGAGTTGGAATCGAGAGGACTCAAGCGCTCCGCCTTGAGGCCCGAAACGGCGAGTGGTATCCCTCGACGGCCTCGCAGAGAGAAGGAGTTGCAGCGTGCACTTGCTCAGCATGATCGCCATCGGGGCGGTCGCGGTCGTCGCGATCGGCTGGCTCGCGGTGTCCTTCCTCGCTCCGACGCCGCAGCGGCGCAAGGTCGAGTGGCTCGCCGCCACCGCGCTCTATGTCGCGTTGCTCTCGTTCTTCATCAACCTGGTCCGCAAGTCGCTCGAGACCGACAGCACAGTCGGCGTAGTCGCCTTTGGCTTCATGGCCGGGATGTTCTCGATTGGATTCATCATCGCGTTGGTGAAGACGCTCTCCGCATTGCGCGGAAGCGGCGCGGGCAAAGAAAGCGGCGCCACGCACTGAGCGCGTGACGCCGCGTAGGCGACTGGCCCGCTGCTAGTCGCGGCCTGTCTCGAATCCGCGTCTCATCCCGGTGCGCCCGACGCCCGGCTGGACGTGTTCGGGGCGCTGCGACGGCTGCTGTTGCGCGGCGGCTTGCTCCTGGGCTTGCTGTTGGCGTCGCTGCTCGTCGCGTTCTTGCTGCTGCTTCTTCGCTTGCTCGCGCTGCTGCTGTTGCACTTCGTATTGCAGCGCGCGCTGTTGCTGCTTCGCGTCGTATTGCTGCGCGCGCTGACGTTGCTCCGCCTCGTAGCGCGCCGCGCGCTGCTGCTGCTCCGCATCGTATTGCCGAGCGCGCTGGTCGTTGCGTTCCTGGTCGCGTTGCGACTGGTTGTTGTGCTGCGGGTTGCGCCCATACCAGCCATTGCCGTTTCCGCCGTGATTGCCGTAGTGGCGGTGATCGTCGTCATCGTCGTCCTGATAGACGGGGACGTAGACGCGACGCGGCGGTGCGTAGCGACCGTAGCCGCCGGATCCGTAGGTCGGTCCGTAGCCGCCGTACGAGGGGCGGCCTCCGTAGTAGCCGCCTGGATACCCGCTCGGCGTAAAACAGCCGGGAAGGGCGATCGCCAACGCGGCGAGCAATACAGAAGAGAGGAAGGGGAACGGGGAACGAGTCGAGGAATGTGGGCCCATGTCGGCAAACAATACAGCGTCGCGCCGGCTGCTGTCCGCTTGCCCTTCATCTGCGCGTCATCCTGAGACGGAACGCGCGGCGCGCTTCACTCGTCGCGCAGCGTTCGGAATACGCAGTAGCCGGCAAGGCCGGACACGAAGCTCCAGGCGAGCGCCAGGAAGATCCAACCGGCAAGAGTCATGCAGAATCTCCCCTTGCGGCGCGGCGTCGCGAGCCTGCGCGCACGGCGACCCAGAACGCGACCAGCACCGCGACCATCAACAGCCGCGCGCCGATCACATAGGGTCGATCGGCTTCCTTCACCGCGTCGAGCGACAGCGCCGGCAGCAGATTCGTCGCCGACCAGAGCACCAGGATTGCGCCCATCGCGAGCGGCATCACCCAGGCGATCACGAAGTGGAAGATGCGCGGAATGCGCAGCGTCGCGCCGTGCGTGATCTCGGCCCAGCCGCGGGTCATCCCGAAGATCCGCGTGAAGATCACGATCTCGAGGAATGCGAAGAGCAGGAACGCGAACGAGCCGGCCCAGAAGTCGAGCTGATCGAGGAAGCCGTGGCCGATGAAGAAGAGCACCGGCTGCGCGCACACGAACATCAGCGCGCCGGTCAGCCAGACGGCGCGCTTCGCCGTGAAGCCGAAGTCCTCGCGCAAGAGCGCGATGGTCGGCTGGAGCATCGCGACGCTCGACGTGATGCCGGCGAAGAAGAGCAGCAGGAACCAGAGCGCTCCGAACAAGCGCCCGGCCGGCATCTGCTCCATCACCAGCGGCATCGCGTGGAAGCCGAGATCGAAGGATCCCTGCGCGGCGATCTGCTGCGCTTGCGCGACACCGAAGAAAACTACGGCGGAGGTGAGTGCGATGGTGCCGCCGAGCACGACCTCCACGAACTCGTCGAGGCTCGTCGTGGTGAGTCCGACCAGCGCGACATCATCGTCTGGCCGCATGTACGACGCATAAGTGTGGATGATTCCCCAGCCGACCCCGAGCGTGAACAGGATCTGCCCGGCCGCATCGAGCCACACCTTCGGATTCGCAATCGCAGAGAAGTCTGGATTCCAGACGAAGCCGAGGCCCGCGAGCACGGTCTGGTCGGGACCCGCGCCCGGCGGCGGATCGAGCGTCAGCACGCGCACCATCAGCACGATCGCCAGCACGAAGAGCATCGGCATCAACCACAGCGCCATCCGCTCGATGCCGCGCGCGATGCCACCGAGCAGGATCAGCACGTTCAGTCCGAGGCTCACCACGAAGAAACAGTAAGCGGGCAGCAGGCTCGCAAAGTGCTGGTTCTTCTCGACGCCCTGGAAGCCGGCGAGGAAGTGGCCGACTTCCGCCATCGAGCCGAGTCCAAAGTAGGAACCGGTCAGCGAGAAGAACGAGTAGGCGAGGCACCACGACTCGACGAACACGTAGTACGAGCCCACGACGAACGGGATGAAGAGCCCGAGCGCGCCGACGTACTTCGCGAGCGGATGGCGCCACAGCAGCTCGAACATTCCCGCCGTGTGCCCGCGCCCGTGACGCCCGCCCATACGCCCGATCGAGAGTTCGACCCACATCAATGGGATGCCGATCACCAGTAGGCAGACGAAGTACGGGATCAGGTAGGCGCCACCGCCGTTCAGCGCAGCCTGGCGCGGGAAGCGCAGGAAGTTGCCGAGCCCGATCGCGTTGCCTGAGAGAGCAAGCACGAGACCGATCTTCGTCGCCCAGTGCTCGCGCGCGATCGCCACCTGCTCACTCCGTCTCGAAAACCTTCGGTCGGGTACCACGTCCGCCACCACGTGGCTACTCTGCGCGACCGATGTCTGCCGGCCGAAGCGCGCTGCAATGGGTGACGTGGACGAGTGTCGCAATCGGCGGCGCGATCGCGCTGGCGGTGATCGCCACCAATCGAGGCGAGGCGATCTCGAGCGCGTGGTTCCTGGCGGCCGCGCTCTGCGTCTACACGATCGGCTACCGCTTCTACTCGCGGGCGTTGGCCGCGCACGCGTTCGCGCTCGACGACGCGCGCGCGACGCCGGCTCATCGCCTCAACGACGGCAAGGACTTCATCCCGACCAACAAGTGGGTCGTGTTCGGCCACCACTTCGCGGCGATCGCCGGTCCCGGCCCGCTGGTCGGACCGATCCTCGCTGCGCAATTCGGTTACCTGCCCGGCACGCTCTACATCCTCGCGGGCGTGGTGCTCGGCGGCGCGGTGCAGGACATGACGATCCTGGTCGGATCGATGCGCCGCGACGGCAAATCGCTCGGCGCGATGGTGCGTGACGAGATCGGCCCGATCGGCGGCGCCGCGGCGCTGGTCGGCGTGCTCGCGATCATGGTGATCCTGATCGGTGTGCTCGGCCTCGTCGTCGTGAACGCGATGTTCGGCTCGCCGTGGGCGACCTCGACCGTCGCCGCGACGATTCCGATCGCGCTCGCGATGGGCGTCTACATGATGCACATCCGGCCGGGTCGCGTGCTCGAAGCGAGTCTCGGCGGCATCGCGCTGGTGCTGCTCGCGGTGGTCGCGGGGCGCTGGGTCGGCGAGAGTGAAACGCTGCGCCCGTTCTTCGATCTCGACAAGAAGACGCTCGCGCTGCTGCTCGTCGGCTACGGCTTCATCGCGAGCGTGCTGCCGGTGTGGCTGCTGCTCGCGCCGCGCGACTACCTGTCTGCGTTCGTGAAGCTCGGCACCGTCGCGCTGCTGGCGATCGGCCTCGCGATCGCGCATCCGCCGGTGCAGCTGCCGGCGCTGACACAGTTCATCGACGGTTCGGGCCCCGTCTTCGCCGGGCCGGTGTTCCCGTTCGCCTTCATCACGATCGCGTGTGGCGCGATCTCCGGCTTCCACGCGCTGATCGCCAGCGGCACGACGCCGAAGCTGCTCGATCGCGAGAGCGACGCGCGCATGATCGGCTACGGCGCGATGTTGATGGAGTCATTCGTCGCGATCATGGCGCTGCTCTCGGCCGCGGTGATGGAGCCGGGCACCTACTTCGCGATCAACTCGCCGCCCGCGGCGATCGGCTCGACCGTCGAGCAAGCCGCCGAAGCGATCCGCGGCTGGGGCTTCGCATTCGATCCGGTTGCATTTACCGAACTGACGCGCCAGGTCGGCGAACACTCCTTGCTGTCGCGCACCGGCGGCGCGCCGAGTCTCGCGGTCGGCATGGCCGAGATCTTCTCGAGCGTGCTCGGCGGTCCGACGCTGAAAGCGCTCTGGTACCACTTCGCGATCATGTTCGAAGCGCTCTTCATCCTCACCACGCTCGACGCCGGCACGCGCGTCGGGCGCTTCCTGATGCAGGACGTCCTCGGGCAGTTGCACCCGGCGCTCGGGCGCACGGGATCGCTGCCGGCCAACGTGTTGGCCTCGGCGCTGATCGTCTCGGGTTGGGGCTACTTCCTCTACCAGGGCGTGGTCGATCCGCTGGGCGGGATCACTTCGCTGTGGCCGCTGTTCGGCATCGCCAACCAGCTGTTGGCGACGACGGCGCTGGCGCTCGGCACCACGGTGCTGATCAAATCGCAGCGCCCGCGCTTCGCGATCGTCACCGCCGTTCCGC
>JANNKU010000075.1:0-208687 GCA_031396445.1 Deltaproteobacteria bacterium
TCGGCGACCAGCACCGGCACGTTCGCGTGCAGCGGAGAGAGGTCGAGGTAGGCCGCGATCTCGCCGCGCTCGGCGAGAATGCGGCGCCAGGCCGCGAGCAACGTGGATTTGCCGCTGCCGGCGGGCGCAACCACGAGCGCGAGCGGAACTGCGGTGATCTGCTCGGCGCGCCGCAGCAGCGAATCTCGAATGCGCGGGAGATGGGATGCTGTGGTCGAGCGATCGGACACGCGGCGCAGCGTACCGTGATCGACGGAGTTCAGCGTCGCGGCGTGAGTGCGGCACGCGCCTCGCGCTGCACTTCGGGGCGCGGATCCGCTGCGAGCGCAGTGAGCCAGGCGCGCAATCGCGGATCCTCGCGCGCGCCCGCCGCGCGCACGAGCTGCGTGAGTTCACGACCGCTGAGCGACTCCTCCGTCATCGCGCGCAGCCGCGCATTCGCGTCGAAGCCCGGCGCTTCGTCGAGAATGCGGATCAACGCGAGTCGCTCGGTGGCGGAGAGCTTGTGGCCATCGAGCCAGATCGTGAACGCGGGGAGCGTCTCGCCGTCGAAGAAACCGGGTACGTCGCGCGCGCGGATCAGTTCGGCGATCGCATCACTGCGTAGCCGGGGAACACCCGACGCCAGCTCCGCGAGAATCAGATCGCGGAGCGCATTGCGCGGATCGGAGGGACGCGACGAGCGCTGTCCTGCAAGTCGCCGCGCGATCTCGAGCACCGCGTCGCCGTTCGCGCCTGGCTCGAGCTTCCACTCCTGACCGGCGCCCTGCGTCCCGAACCAGCGGAAGCGCGGCGCGAGACTCGTGAACTCGAGGCGTTCCGATGTGCGCTCGAGAAAGAGCAGCGCGCGATCGCCTTTGTGAAACGACGGGAATCCCTCGGCGTGCGGGAAGAATTCGAGCGGGCCGGGCGGCACCGCGCCGAAGAGCGACTCGACTACGCGCACGCGGAAGAATTCCTGGCGGTCGCTGCCGTCTTCGGCGCTCCACATTTCGACGTCACCCTCGAACTCCGCCACCACGATCACGGCGGAGTCCGCACTCCACTGCCGCAGCGTCGCGCGATCGAAAAGGACGTGCGCGTTCGCCGCTCCGGCGAGGAGCGCGAGCAGCGCGATTGCGACGAGGCCCACGCCGTGGGCCTCGCGTTCGATCACGGCGCGTTCAACTCCCCGAGCAGGCCGTTCATGATTCCCTGGAAGAGCCCGTCGGCGCCGGCGCCTACGTTGTTGATGAAGATGGTGTCGCAGTCCACGGCTTCCTCGCCGAGCGCAACCGCGATCGGACAGTTCTCCGTGTTGTCGAGCACGACGTAGGTCACACATTCGTGGCACGACGGGTTGAACTTCGCGGTCGGCATCTGATAGCCGATCTCGTCGTTGCCGAGGCCGAGTACCCAGCGGTGTTCGGCGCCGGTCATCTGATCGCGGTAGAGGTTGCCGATCTGCGGATCGAGCTCGTTCGGTGTCACCGCAATCTGCGCCGGTCCGATCCGCAGCGCATTCACTTCGGTGGACGTGACGACGCGGCGTTGCGCGTCGCGCTCGAGCTGGCGCCGTCCGAAGACGCCGAAGCCGGCGGCGATCCGGAAGAACGGATTCTCGACCAGCACCTGGATGCGACCGCTCGAGCGCGCGTCGAGCGCCGGGTTCGCGTCCCAGTTGGTGACGGCGTCGAGCGCCAACTGCGCGCGTTCGGCAAGCTTGTCGCCCATCAACTCGGCGATCCGGAAAGTGCGTCGTTCGGCGGGCTGGCCCGTCAAGGGATCCGTGATGTCCACATCGAGGGGACCCTGCAGCACGCCGAGGTCTGCGCTCTGGTAGATCGCAATGCCGCCGTACTGGGCTTCGAGCGCTTCGCGCATGTAGTGCGGGAAGTCCGACGTGATCAGCGTGTTGTCCGAACCGAGCGCTTCGGGATGACTCGCGAAGTTGACGGCGGTGGCGAGGATCTGTCCCGTCAGCCGGCTGCGGATCTGCAGCGCCGGCACGGAGGGATTCAAGATCGGACCGGGATCGCCTTCGACGATCACGTCGGCAGCGCGCGGCGGCGTGAACGCGTCGGCAGGAATCACGTACGCCTCGAGCACGCGTCCGTCCTCGATCAGATCGGTGTTGGGCGGCAGCGACGCGCCCACCGTGCTGCCGGTCGCGAAGCGCATGTCGGCCGGCTCGAGATGCGCGTTGGCATCGACGAGGCAGGCGACGACCTGCGCATTCACGAAGTCGAGGTAGCCGAGATCGACACCGCTCGACGTCTCGTCCGGTCCCCACAGGCCCATCGTGTCCGGGCCTTCGTGGACGTGCGTGCTGGTGACCATGATCGCGTCGAAACCGAGACCCTGGAGCAGCGGATCTTCGCGGATCGTGCGGACTTCATTGTTGAAGTAGCCGATCGTGTCGAGCGTCACGACGCCGATCTTCTTGTTCGCATTCTGCAACACGTAGCCACGCGCCCAGGTGTCGTCGTGCACGCCGGTCGGCTGGCGATCGTTGCCGAAGCCGGCCATGTAGATCGGATCGCTGTGGTTCTCGCCGACGACCGGCGTGATCTTCTGCTTGCACGCCGCGCCGCGCAGCGGATCCCAGCGGAAAGTGGAGGACATCACGTTGTCGGGTCGCCCGTCGCCGTCGGTGTCGAGGCTGACGTAGAGCGCGTTGCGACCGGGCGCGAGATCGCTCGCCGAAAGCGCCGCACTCGCCATCGAGCCTGTGACGGCGAAGCGCGTGGTGAGATCGACCACCGCAGCGGGCGGCGCGTCGATGCCGCGGAGCAGCGTGATCCGGAATGTTCCCGGCGCTGCGATCTCCTGTCCCAGCGAAACCTGCACGGGCGTCGTGCCGTCGAGCGCGACCGAGCCCTGGTCCGCCGGTGTGAGGATCTGCGGTCGCGGGGCGCAAGAGAGCAATCCCGCGACGGCGAGCGCAAGCGCGCCGCGGGTCGCGAGCGGCGAGCGAAGCGAAGCGAGACGACCGCGCATCATCGGTTCCTCCTGCCCGCCGCAAACGCGGCGAGCGCCAGCCCTGTGAGAACGAGCGTGCTCGGTTCGGGTACGGCTTCAAATTTCACTTGGTCGATCCACAGCGTGGTCGGAATTCCCGGTGCGAGGCAGGTCATCGGATCATTCAGACTCGGCGCGCAGAGCAGCGCGCGCGTAATGCCGGCGGCCGAGACCGCGAGCGTGTCTTCGGGGAGCCCGCTGTCGCCGAGCGCGAGCGGGTCCGACAGGTCGAACGCGACGAGGTTTGCGCCCGCGAAGGCGAGCAGCAGCACGCGGCCGGGGTCACCCGCCGCATCCGGAAGCGACAACACGTCCACCGAGAGCGCGCTCACGGCGATGCCGAAGTCGATCGCGATTTCGGCGCCGAGCGTGTTCAGCGCGCCGTTCGCGCCGCCAGGCGTCGTATTCCAGGTGCCGGCGGCGGGATAACCCAAGAGCGCCGTCACGAAGGTCTCGCTCAACACCAGCCCACCGCTGATGCTCGCTCCGGGAGTCGCGATCGCCGCGGCATCGGAGCCGGAGGCGGCGCCTTCGAAGTCGATCGTCGCCGCAAAACCGGGGTTTGCGAATGCGAGCCCGAGGGCGATGGCGATCGGCCCCGCTCGGCGTCTCGCGACGACCCCGTTTGCCCATCTCGAAGTCCATCGCGCAACTCGTCGCGGATTTCGTCGCAGCATGACGCCTCCCGGGTACTTGGGACCCGGGGATAGAGGTGGCGATGGATCTGACCCCGTGGCAGATCAATCGCAGGGGTCGCGCAGGGACGGTCCATCTGCGCGCATGCAGGCGACCGAAGCGCACCGGGAGCGGGCTTCGCTGCGGCAACCGCGCACGCTCGAAGGGCGACTCATCTGTAAATAACGCGGCGATCGAGCTGGAATCGGGATAAGGTGGGGCACGTTCGGTGGCCCAGGGGTGCGGGGGATCGCTTCCGGGGGCGCCGCAAAATTCGATGGAGACGTCTCACTATGCGCAGTCTCTTCCTTTCTACGCCGGTTCGCGGTTCGGCCACTTGCGCCTCACGTGGACTGACGCTGGCAGTTCTCGGCTCGATGTTGTTCGCGTTCGGTGTCGCGACTCCGAGTCGCGCAGACATTACGAGCTCGATGTTCCCGGGCGCGCTCCAGACCGTCATCAACAATCTCGATCCGATCTCCGCGACGCTGGCGTCGCCGGTCGTTCCGACGGTGTCGCGTGACGGAACCAACCAACTGACCCAGATTGACTTCGATGCGAACGTCTTCGCTGCGACGCAGATCTTCGTGCCGGTGACCGATCCTGGCGTGTTCCCGATCGCCGGGATCGTCGCGACGATTGCCAACAATGTCGCGGACTTCGCCCGCGCCAACGGTGCGTTTGGCGGACAGATGCCGCTCATCGGTGTCAACAAGGTCTGCTTGTTCGGCACGTGTTCCGCGGCAGTGTCGAACCTGAGCGTGCCGATCTCCGTGGTCGGAAAGGGTGGCAACGCGTTCGCGACCGCCGCCGTGAACCTGACCGTCGTCGGCGCTCCCTGGACCCAGGGCACGGCGGCCGTCGGCGCGATCACGCAGAAGGGCAATGCGGGCGGCGTGACGCAGATGGCGGCGGGAATTTCGACCTTCACCAATGAGATCGAGCTGGTGACGCCGATCTTCGTGTCGACCAACATCGGCGCTTCGGCCGTGGTGCCCGTGTTCGGCGGGCTGAACTTCACGATTACGAGCACGGCTCCCGAGCCGGGGACGATCGCCGCCTTCGGTGCGGCGCTGGTCACGTTGGTCGGGGTGGGGCTCGCGCGGCGCCGCTAGCCGCGGCCCTCGCCTCCAGTCTCAGTGATGAAACGCCCCGTGGCCTCGGCCACGGGGCGTTTCCGCGTTGCGGGGCTGCGGGCTCAAGTCAAATAATTGGTATGACCAGTTGACAAGGTGACCAACTCTCGGCACAAGTAGCGGCCATGACCCAGTCCCCCGCTCCCGACCTGCGCCCGGTCCAGCGGCAGTCCCTATCCGACGCGGTCTTCGAGCAACTCCGCAATCAGATTCTGCGCGGCGAGCGCCCGGCGGGATCGTCGCTGCCGGCTGAGCGCGCGCTTTGCGAGGCGCTCGGTGTGAATCGCTCGGCCGTGCGCGAGGCGCTGCGACGGCTCGAGCAAGCCGGCCTCGTCGTCGTGCGCCAGGGCGATGCGTCGCGCGTGCTCGACTACCGCAGGAGCACGAGCCTCGATCTGCTCGGCGTGCTGCTGCTGCGTCCGGATGGCCGCTTCGATGCGCGTGTCGTGCGCGGCATCCTCGAGATGCGCTCTGCGCTCGGCCCGGATGCGGCGCGTCTCGCTGCGCTGCGCAGTGGACGGCTCTGCGGCGAGCGACTCACGGCAGAAGTGGCCGCGATGGCCGACGCGCAGGGCGATCTCACCCGCCTGCAAGCCATCGCGACCTCGTTCTGGAGTCACTTGATCGACGGCGCGGACAACGTCGCCTACCGGCTCGCGTTCAACGCGCTGCACGAGACCTACGACCGCGTTCGCGTGCTGCTCGCGCGCCCGATGGAAGCCGAGCTGGCGGACGCGGCGCCGTACGCGGCGCTGGCCGCTGCGGTGTGTCGCAGCGATGGCGACGCGGCCGAGTCGCTGGCGCGTGTGCTGCTGGCGCGCGGAGAACGCGGCGTGCTCGAGGCGCTCGAACTCGCCTCGGCGGCCGCCTGGGAGGAACGGTGATGAGCAGCGCTGCTTCGATTCCTGCGGAGCGCGCGGAGCCGGATGTCGCGAGTCCCAGCGACGTTCCCCGCACGCTGCGTGAGGCGATCCCGGCGTTTCTGCGCCACGGAAGCCCACGGGTGCTGATCGCGTGCGTCGCGATCGCGCTCACCATACGCATCTCTGTGGGTGCCTGGTCGGCATGGGATCTCGCGCCGCTGGCGGGGCTGCTGCTCTACTGGCCGATCCAGGAGTGGTTGATCCACGTCTTCATTCTGCATGCGCGTCCGATGCGCCTCTTTGGTCGCACGATCGATTTCCGCGTGCCGCGCAAACATCGCGCGCATCATCGCGATCCGTGGCGCCTCGATCTGCTCTTCATTCCGATCCACTCCTTCGTGTACTCGATCCCGATCCTGATCGGCGCCTGGTTCGTGTTGACGTCCACCACGGCGTTGGCGCTGACCGGCATTGCCGCACACCTCGCGCTGGCGCTCCACTACGAATGGGTCCACTACCTGGTACACACCCGCGTGCAGCCTCGCCGCGCCTACTACCAGCGACTGCGCGACAACCATCGCCGGCATCACTTCAAGAACGCGCACTACTGGTTCGGCGTGACGATGCTGGGCGGCGATCAGCTGTTCCGCACCGCGCCGGCCATCGCGGCGGTGCCGACATCGCCGACCGCGCGCAACCTCGATTCCGCGGATCGCTGTGCCGCCTAGCCGCCGCACACCGCTGCGGCGTGTCGTGCGCGTCGTCGGGTGGTTGCTCGCGATCGGTGTCGCGGGGGTCGCGTTGCTGTTGCTGCACGCGCACATCCAGATCCGTCGGCTCGATCCCGCGTTGCCTTCGGTCGCCGCGTTGCGCGCGCAGGCGGAGCTCGCGGATCTTCCGATTCGCGTCTCCTACTGGAACACCGCGAGTCAGGTGACGCCGCGCAAACAGGTGCTCGAGGCCAGCCTCGATCCGGATCCGCTGGCGCCCTACGTGATGAGTCATCCGGTGTTCGTCCTCGAATGGGCGGATGGACGCGCGCTGCTGATCGACGCCGGGATGGATCGCGAGGCGGCGCAGACGTTCGGCCGCCCGATCGAGTGGATGGGCGGCGAGGCCGCGGTGCCGCACGGCGGAATCGCCGAGCGCCTCGCCCCCGCGCTGGCGGGTCGCCCGCTCGCGATCGCCTTCACGCATCTACACACCGATCACGTCGGCGGTGTCGTCGCGTTCTGCGAGGCGTTGCCGGGCGACACGCGCGTTCGGCTCTTCCAGACCGCCGCGCAAATCGACCTCGTGAACTTCACCACGCAGCCCGGTCGCGCCGTCCTCGATCGCGCGCAATGTCTCGTCCGCGAGCGACTCCCCGAAGGATCGCTCGCCGCGCTGCCCGGTTTTCCGGGTGCGTTCGCGATTCGTGCCGCTGGCCATACGCCCGGCAGCCAGATCCTCGGCGCCTTCGTGCGCGAGAGTTCCGGCGTGCGCGCCTACCTACTTGCGGGCGACGCTGCGAACAACATCGACGGCATTCGCTTCGACGTTCCGAAGCCGCGCACCTACCAACTCTTCGTCGTGCCCGAGTCGGAGCGCAGGCTGACGCGCGTGCGCGCGTTTCTGCGCGAAGCCGAGCAGGCCGGGTTCGTCATCGCGATCGCGCACGATGAGCGGCACCTCGTAGCCACCGGGATTCCCATCTTCGGCGAGTGATTGGTACCGGGTCGCGATTCGTCCTGTTGCGGCTCGCGCGCTTCACACAACTTCACATCCACGCAACGCCGGCGAAACGACGGCGCTCTAGCGTCGCGCCATGCTGCAGCGCTTCCATCAGCTTCACGGTGTTCTCGCTCGCCGAGTAGCTGCGTCGCGAGCCTCCACGGCTATGCTGCGCCGTCGCCGCCGCGCGGAGGAGCCAATGAGCGAAAGTGCGAGCGGAGCTGTTGCACCCGATGCAGGCGAACGCGCGCGCGCATTCCTCTGGATCGCGGTCGCGTATCTCGTCGCGGTGGTGGTGGCGCTCGTCACCGGCATCGCGTTCGGCGACAGCCATCCGATTGCGATCGCATTCGCTGCCGACATCGCCGCGACGCTCGCGATCTTCGCGTTCTCCTTCGCGTTCGGGAACTCGAGTTTCTACGACGCATATTGGAGTGTTGCGCCGCCGCTCGTCGCGCTCTGGTTCCTCGTCGCGCCCGGCTCGGAAGGAATTCCTGCGCGGCAAGTGCTCGTCGTCGCGGGCATCCTGCTTTGGGCGGGGCGCCTCACCTTCAACTGGGCGCGCGGCTGGAGCGGACTCGATCACGAGGATTGGCGCTACGTCGATCTGCGCGGCAAGGCAGGGCGGTTCGGCTATTGGATCGTGAGTTTGTTCGGTCTGCACGGGATGCCGACCGCGATCGTGTTCCTCGGTCTGCTGCCGCTGTGGCCGGCGCTCGCGAGTGGCACGCGTCCGCTCGGCTGGCTCGACGGACTGGCATTCGCGGTGACGCTCTCCGGCGTCGCCTTGGAGTTCTTCGCCGACAACACGCTGCGCCAATTCCGACTCTCGCAGCCGCCGCCGGACGCGATTCTCGAGAGCGGTCTGTGGGCGTGGTCGCGCAATCCGAACTATCTCGGCGAGATGCTCTTCTGGATCGGACTCGCTTTGTTCTCGCTCGCCGCGGCGGGATTCATCTGGTGGGCGTGGATCGGCGCGCCGGCAATGGTCGTGATGTTCCTCACTGCCAGCATTCCGATGAAGGAAGCCCGCATGCTCGCGCGGCGACCCGCCTACGCAGAGCGCCAGCGGCGCGTCGCGCTGTTGATCCCGCGCCCGCCGAAGGCGCGACGATGAAAGTCGGCTGTCGCTACGCAATGATCGGCGACGCGGCGAGCCGCGCGCGCGGCGACCAGATCGTCGCGTGGCTGCGCAGCTACGGCGAGACGCGCGTCAACGCGCGCATGATCGACGAGCGCCGCACGATTCCGCCCTACGTCGCGAACGATCTCGGCAACCAGGGCATCTTCGGCATGCAGGTCGAGACGCAATACGGTGGCATCGCGCTGCGCACGCGCGAAGTCGGCCGCATCCTCGAGCAGGCTGCGGCGATCGACTTGTCGCTCGGCACCTGGATTCTCGTCTGCCTGCATCCGGGTGTGCGACCGATCGCGACCTTCGCGCAAGACGGGCTCAAGAAGGATGTTCTTCGACAGCTCGCGACCGGCCGCATGTATGCCGGCTTCGGTCAGACCGAACCCAGCGCCGGCACGAACTTCGCCGGCATGGCCGCGCGCGCCGTCGCCGAGCCGGGCGGCGGCTGGCGCCTTTCGGGCGACAAGATCTGGATCGGCAATTCGTCGTGGGCCGGCATCGTGACGGTGATTGCGCAAGAGGTGGACGCGGCGGGCAAGCGCCGCGGCCTCGTCGCGCTCGCCGTGCGGCCGGAACAGAAAGGCGTCACGATCGGACGCGAGCTGCTCTCGATGGGCATGCGCGGCATGGTGCAAGGCGAGCTGCATTTCCGTGATGTCGCGATCGCGCCCGAAGCTCTGCTCGGCGAACGCGAGCGGGGCCTCGAAGTCGGCGTCGATTCGATGAGCTGGAGCCGCTTCTCGATCACCTCGACCAGCCTCGGCGCCACGAAGCGCGCAGCGCAGCTCATGTTGCGCTTCGCGACGCGACGCCAGATTGCGACGGGGCGGCTCATCGATCATCCGGTTGCGCGCGGGCACCTCGGCGAAACCGTCGCGCAGGCCGCCGTCGTCGAGGGCCTGCTCTACCGCGTCGCGGCAATTCTCGACCGCGGCGAGAGCGTCTCGGTCGATCTCTATGCGGTGTGCAAGTTGATCAGCACGGAGTTCGCGTGGCTGGCCGCCGATCGACTGGTGCAGGTGCTCGGTTCGCGCGGCTACGACGAAGCGAATGGCGCGGCGCAGTTGCTGCGCGACGCGCGCGTCGGCCGGATCTTCGAAGGCACCAGCGAAGCGCTGCTCTCGTTCATCGGCTCGCAGGCGATGAGCGCGCGCTCGGACCTGCACGCATTCCTGCGCGACGATCTCGATGGCGCCGCGCTCGCCGATCGCCTCGACGCCGCCGTGTCGGCACTGCGCGGTCGCGACGGTGTCGCGCAAATGCGTACCTTCCAGGTTGCCGTGGCGGGCTGGGCCGCCGTCTGGGCGCTGGCCGCCGGCGTCGCCGCGCAAGACGCTGCGAACAAACCGTCCCCGCAGACCGAACGCACTCTCGCGTGGGCCGACCAGCGCTTCGCCGAAGCCTGCGCGCGCGCCGGCAGCGTGGCACCGCGCGAGCGCTCGATGCTGGATGCGGCCACAGCCGAAGAAGTCGTCGCGTTCTTCGCGCAATCAATCGGCGACGTCGATCTCACGCTCGCCGCCGAGAAACGCGACTTCGACCCGCTGCTACTCCGCAATCGCCCGGAGTAGCCCTACGCGAACCTCGCAGCCCCTCGACTCGTGTTGGCGCACGGCCGTCCGGCCGTGGTGCGAGATCATGAGTTAGCGCGCGCCAACACGAGTCGAGGTGCTGCGAGGGCTAAGACCAGAGCTACGAGCTGCGGCGCAGAAATCGTTCTACTTCCGCGAACACCGCTTTTGCCGATCCAGGAACGTTGAGCGACTTGCGCACCAGCGAGCTCGCCATCAGCACGTTGTCGGAGCCGCGGTAGAGGTCGATGCGGAAGAGCATCTTCATCGGCACGCGGTACGCGACGCCTTCGGGTGGCGCTGCGTAGCTGCCCGGCGGCAGCACCTGCGCTTCGACGCGGATGTCGACCGTGTCGTTGGGCGCCGCGTTGGCGAAGAAGTACGCCTTGCGGTGTTCCGTCGAGAAGTACGAGATCAGCTCGGCCGAGAATGGCAGCGTCAGATGGTTCGAGAGAAAGAGCCGCTCGCCGTAGTTCATCATCGCCTCGTAGCGGGCGAAGTAGACCAGCCCGGCGCCGTTCAGGTCGCTCTCGGGGATGATCTCGTAGCGGATCGGGGTATCGATGCGGGGAACGATCGCGATCGCGCCCTCGGCTTCGCCCGCGAGCGGATCGATCTCGCCGCTGCGCTGCACGCGTCCTTGCTCGATGATCCCGATCGGTGTCTCGGAGAGCTCGGCGATGCCTTCATCGGCGCCCACCGGACGGAACACCTTCAGCTTCACGTTCGAGCCGCCGCGCGCGATGAAGGCGTTCGTCATGCACGCCCAGGTGCCAGGTGACTGCTGAAGATCCTTGCGCGTCTCGATCGCCGCGAGCGCGCTCTCGGGGATGTCGTGATCGTCGATCACGAAGAGTCCCTCGACAAATTTCTTGGCGAAGAAGCGCACGCGATTGCGCAGGCGGATCTTCACGTCTTCGCCGAGCACTTCCATGCTGTGGCGCTCGCCCAGGTGCACTTCAACATCGATGACGGAGCCGTAGAGGCGATCATGCTGCGCGTTCATCAGGTCGGGCGGCCGGCGGCCGAGTGCGCGCGCGATCGATTCCCACTGGTACGCGGCGAGCATCTTCAGGAACTCGACCTCGGAGAGCTTCTCACCGGGGGCCATGTGCGGCATCTGCACGAGCAGCTCGTAGTCGTTCCACTCACTCGCCATGGATCAGCGACTCGCCGCGACGTGACGCGCGATTGCGTCGAGCGTCGTGTACTTCTCGATCAGGTCCATGTCCTCGATCTGCACACCGTATTGTTCTTCGATGTGCGCGAGGAACATCACCGCGGACAGCGAATCGACATAGCCGTAGTCGAAGAGATGTCCCTTGCCGTCGATGGCGCTCGCCTGGAGCTTGCCCTCGGAAAGCTCGGCGAGCTGCTGCTTCAGTCCCGTGACGATCTCGTCCACATCCATGGCTGCTCCTCTTCAGGCCCCGCGCGGGCGCCGCAGGATACCACCGGCGCGCCGACTCGCAGGACGCGCAGAACGTCTCGTAAGATGCGGAATTCCAGTCGGTGATCGCGCATCGATGCCGAGTGCAACCCGATTCGGCTGGGCATCGAGTGACTCGCTCATTAGAATTGGCGGTCATGAACCCCCGCGCGTACCTGCTCGTTTTGCTGCTCTTGCCCCTGTCGCTCGGTGGCCCGCGCTGCGTCTCGCCCTACGCGCCGCATCCGGCGATCGCGATCACGCTCGATCCGACGACCACGTACCAGCGCATCGACGGCTTCGGCGGTTCGGCGGCCAACGAGAGCGAGTTGCGCGCGATGCCCGAGCCCGATCGCAGCGAAGTGCTCGACCTCGTGTTCGGTGATCTCGCGCCGTCGGTGGTGCGCATCAAGCCGCGCCCGGCGATGGAGCCGGTGAACGATGACGCCGACCCTGCGACGGTGAACGCGGCGGGCTTCGTGCGTCCCGACGATCATCTGTGGCAGCTCGGCGAGATCTTCGCGCGCGGCAATCACCCGCTTCTATTGGGTGCGTTGTGGACACCGCCAGCGTGGATGAAGACGACGAACCAGGAATGCTGTGGCGGCACGCTGCGTGTCGGCATGGAAACTGAACTCGCCGAGTTTTTTTCGGTGTATCTGTCGTATCTCGAGGAAGCCGGTCATCCGCTCGATTCGCTCTCGATTCAGAACGAGCCGGAGGCGGCGTCACCGTGGGACGCCAATACCTACGCGCCAGCGCGCATGGGAGGCGCGCTCGAAGCGGTCGCGCAGCGGATCGTCGCCGATGGGCATACGACGCGGCTGCACG
This sequence comes from Deltaproteobacteria bacterium, assembly GCA_031396445.1. Lineage (GTDB taxonomy): Bacteria > Myxococcota_A > UBA9160 > UBA9160 > PR03 > PR03. The sequence continues at coordinate 12,354 of JANNKU010000075.1, forward strand.
GGCCCGACAATGCGATCGCAAATTTCGTTCCGATCTATCTGCCGGCGCTGCTCGCGAGGCCGACCGTCGCTTCGCTCTTCGACGCGGTCGGCTTCCATCTCTATGGCGCCACCCACTATGCCGACTCTTCGACGGTTGCAGCGGATGTCGCGCCGGTTGCGAATGCGGCTCCGGCGGAGATGCCGCTGTGGATGACCGAGTTCTCGAACACCACCTTCGAGGGCTACGGCTCACACGACGAGGGCATCTGGCAAGCCGAGCTGATCCACGAGTCGCTGGTGAACGGCGTGTCGATGTACGTGATGTGGAACCTGTACCGCCCCGGCGGCCCCGGCGAGGCGGCGATCGTGATCCCGACCACGCGCGGCGCTCATGGCTACACCGTGACGCCAAAGTACTGGACGCTGCGCCACTACGCGAAGTACGTGCGCGCCGGCGCCGTACGCATCGAAGCGTCGAGCGAGGACACCGACCTGCTCGTCACCGCGTTCCGCGACGACGCAGCCGGCAAGCTCGTCGCCGTCGCGATCAATCGCGCCGACGCACCGCGCTGGGCGGTCTTCCACGGCGCGGCGATCAGCGGCGCACCGCAAGTGGTGCGGACGACGGCGCTGGAGTCGGGCGCCGAACTCGCAGCCGATTCGGTCGATCGCTTCGCCGATCGCTCGCTGCTGATGCCGGCGCGCGCGGTCGCGACGCTGATCTGGACGCTCGAGCCCTGACAGGGTGCTTAGCGACGCGCGCCTCTGCGCATCACCCGTCGAGATCCACCACGCCCGCGAACGCCAGCGCGCCGAGCACCACGGAGAGCGCAACGCGGTACCAGCCGAAGGCCTCGAGCCCGTGGCGCTGCAGGAAGCCGACGAGCCAGCGCACGGCGATCGCGGCCGACACTGCCGCGACGGCGAAGCCGAGCAGCACCGGCGCGATGCCGAGCTGCTCGAAGAGATTCGGCGTGCCGGTGTGCATCGATGCCAGCACGTTCTTCAGCACCTTGTAGGCGCACGCCGCGCCGAGCGTCGGCACGCCGAGCAGGAACGAGAACTCCGCAGCGTCGCGCGCGCGCAGGCCGAGCAGCACGCCGCCCGCGATCGTCATCATCGATCGCGATGTGCCGGGCCACATCGCCGCGCACTGGAAGAGCCCGATCGCGAGCGCATGGCGCCAGGTGAGCGAATCGATGCCGCCGCCCTCGTCAGGCGCGTAGCGGCGCGAGAGCCAGATCATCCACAGGCCGCCGACGAAGAGCGCGAGGAGCACTGGCCCCGCGTGAAACAGATACGCGTCGATCGGATCGTCGAGGAGCGGACCCAGGATGGCGGCCGGCAGGAACGCGATCGCGAGGTGGCCGAGGAGGCGTCGCCCTTCAGCGTCGCGACCCGCGAGCCCGCGCAGCATCTGCACCACTCGATTCCGGTAGAGCCCGAGCACAGCGAGAATCGCGCCGCCCTGGATCGCGATCTCGAAGGTTGCGACGGCTTCTTTGCTTTCGGGTGTCACCAGGCCGAGCAGTGACGACGTGAGGATCAAGTGCCCCGTCGAAGAGACGGGCAGGAATTCGGTGATGCCCTCGACGAGTCCGAGGACGATTGCCTGCCACCACTCCACGAAGTGCCTCCAGCGTGCATGAACTTCGCATGGCCAGAGCCGCGCGAGCGCGCACGCTACCGCCGCGCTCTGATTCCCGCGAGGCGCGGCGCCGGTCTACAAACTTCCTCGAAGGCGCATCCAGCCCGTACTCGCGCTTCAGCAGGAAGCCGCGTTTGGCCGATTCGCCTCGAAAGCGAGGGACCGGAGATGGCAGGGCTCGGCACGCTGGCGGCGATCGTTCTCGGCATTTCGCAGGTTGCGTACCTCAGTGCGATGGTGACGCTCGGCGTGCGCCTCGCGATGCTGGCGCGTCGCACGCGTCGGGTTCCCGAGGCGCTGCTCGCCGCGCATTTCCTGCTCTGTTGCACGCTCGGCTATTCGCTGCAGGGCTCCGGCTATGCGCTCGCGATCGAGCCCTCCGTGTCGCGGACACTGGTCGCGACGCTTCTCTATGTCGGGAACGGCGCGTCGCTGCTGGGCATCACCGCCGTGTTGATCTTCAACTATCTGGTGTTCCGGCGCGGCACTTGGCTCGGTCAGGGGCTGCTCGCCGCATCCATCGCGCTGCTCGTCGCCGGCTACGTCGGCAGCGCCGTGAGCGGAGGCTTCGCGTCGGGACGACCCGAAGGGTTCTGGTTCTGGCTGCTCTATTCCGCGTTCACCGCCGCGTCGCTGTGGACGCTCGCCGAGCCGCTCCTCTATTTCGTCGCGTTGCGCAAGCGGCTGCGTCTCGGTCTCGCCGAACCGCTGGTGGTCGATCGCTTTCTATTGTGGGGGATCGGCTCGATCGCACGCTTCGCGATGCTGGTGATCGGCGCGTTCGCGATGCTGCGCCTCGCGGGCAATGCGTCCGACCTCGCCGCCGTCGCCGCACCGACCTTCCTCGCATCGGGCCTCGCCGGCATCTGCGTCGCCGTCAGCTACGCACTCGCATTCTTCCCGCCCCGCGCCTATCTCGCCGCCGTTGGTGCGCGATCCAAGAACGCCACCTGACCGGTGTTCGGCGCTCGACCGTCCGGTCGCGAGCGAGATCATGAACTTGCGCTAGATCCCGCGAAAAGCGGCGATTGCGACGAGGCCACAGCCGGCGATCGTGACGAGAAATCCCAGCGCTCCCGCGTAGCACCAGGCGAGAACCATCGTGCGAGACGCCTCCGGGATCGCGTCGTGCAGCGACGTCGGGTGCAGCCACCAACGGGCCGGCAGGCGTTGCGCATCGAGCAGCGCCCGCCGCAGCGCGACGTGATAGACGGCGCCCGTCGGCACGCCGAACGCGAGTCCGGCAATGGTGATCCAGAAGCCGGCGATCAGCAGTGTCGGGGGCGCAATTGCGATCAACCCCCCGAGCACGCCGAGCGCCGCGAAGAGGCCGAATGCGAGGATGGCCTCGGTCATGGCGTTTCGTATCGACCGGCGCGGGCGCGCGCTCGAGCGCTACGGTGCGGGCATGATCCGCGGCGAAGGCACGGAAGTCGTATTGGGCGTGACACCGCAGGAAGTCTTCGACTTCGTCCTCGACCCGGCGCAGTACACGAAAGCCGACACGAAGATCCTGTGGGTGACGAAGCTCGCTGACATCCCGAACGGGATGATTGCGCGCGAGGACGGCACCTTCCTCGGCATCGCGAAGGGTTCGGTCGTCACGCGCTACGTCTGGGCGCCCCCACACCGGATCGACGTCACGCTCGAACACGGCTTCATCAAGGCGCTGCACGCGTGGTTCGAGATCGACGCCGTGCCGGGCGGCACGCGCCTCACGCACGTCGAAGAAGTGGAGTTCGGCTGGGGCCTTCTCGGCGTCGTGCACGATCTGCTGATCCGCCGCTGGTGGCAGCGCTCGGTCCGCCAGGAAGTCGCCGAAATCTCCCGTCTCCTCCAAGCCGGCCACCGCGGCACCGCCGTTGCGTTGGGGACGTTCGTTGCGCGGGATCCGAAAGCTGGGCTCGAGATCTCTTGATCGGGGCGCTTTTCTAGGGCGCGAGCGAAGCGCGTCGTGTGTACATCGAGTGGTGGACGCTCCACATGCGGACGAAGAGATCGCCGTAGATTTCGTCGCTGCCGTTCACGAGGCCCCAGTTGTTGTCTTCGCCGTCGAAGCGACCGGTCGCGGGGTTGTCGGCCCATTCGTACCAGTGCGCGCCGATGACGAACGGCCGCGCCAGCAGGCGATCCATGTATTGCTCGTAGGCGTCGGCGCGCTCGACTTGATCGGCGAGCGTCGGGTAGACGGGTGGCCAGGTGTTGGGGAGTCCCGCGTCAGCGGCGCGATAGCCCCACTCGGTGACGAGGATCGGTTTGCCGCTGATCGCGTTCATCGCATCCACGTCGTCGAATTGTTCGGCGAAGGGCAGGTGGCCGTTGAGCACCGCCGAGTTCCGGGCCGACGTGAACCAGGTTTCGTTCCACTCGTAGGGATTCACCGAGATCACATCGACGAACGGCGCCGCGGCCGCGATCGTGTCGGCGCCCGTGCTATACGCGTAGAAGCGACAGCCGAGGATCAGCACGGTCGGGTCGATGGCGCGCAGCGCATCGTGTACGACCTGGAAGTAGCGCGCCGCCACCCGACCGCGGAACGCGATGCGATCCGCCTTTGCGGCGGCCGTGTCCTGGCGCCAGTTCGCGCTGAGAGTCGCGAGTCCCTGGATCTCGCCGAAGCTCGTGAGCGAGAGTCTCCATACTGTGTTGAAGGCGGCGAGGTCGCCTGCATGGCGTTCCTCGAGAAAGTGCTGCAGCGCGACTTTGCCGGGCGCGCCGGCCGCCAGCTTCATGTACGCGTCCACGAACGGAAGGATTTGAGTGAAGCCCGGTCCCCACGGCAGCTCGTTGTCCGAGAAGACGCCGATGCAATACGGATCCGCTGCGCACGAGCGCGCGTTTTCCGCCTGCTGCGTCGCACCGCTCACGAATGCGGGGTCGAAGTAGTCGCGCACCTCGGGTAGGCGCGGAACCGAAGTTCCGGGCACGATCGGCGCGCCCGCTGCGAAGCCGAGGATCGGCGTGTAGGGGAAGCGTCCCGCGAAGTGCTCGTACTGGCTCCACGCACCGACTGTATTGAGCCCCGCGCGCGCGAGTCGCTTCAGCACTTCTTCGGCCCATGCCGATTCGCTGCCGTAGAGCGGCAGGATCTCGTCGCGATACGGGTAGGTGCCGAGCTGCGGCGCATAGTCTCCGTACGACGAGATGTGGTTGACGCCGCTCGAGAAGAACGGATGTCCAGCCGGCGTGACGAACCACCAGACACCGTTCACCTGCTCGACGCGGAAGCGCCCGGTGGCAGCGAGGTTCACGCCGGTCCAACCGTGATAGGCGTCCTGGTTCGAGAACCAACACGAAGTGGGACCGCCGAGCGCGAACACGAGTGGGATCAGCAGCGCGATGCGTAGAAGAGGGCGGCTTCGCATGCGCGCCATCGTAGCCACGATCGCGTTCGATGCGCGCGTACGGGCTGCGCTAGTTTGGCTCGTCATGAAACAATACTGGGCGCGACATCAGGGCAAGTCTCGCTGGGGCGTGCGAACGCCGCTCGAGACTTCAGAGGATCTCTACAAAACCCCTGCGGGCCTCATCTTCATCTGGGCCGACCGCGTCGAACTGCGCGACGGCAGTCTGGTATTCCTGAACGACGCGGGCGTGATACAGGGCGCGATTGCACCCGATCGATGGGACGCCGTGTTCGAAGCGGGCCCCGACGATGCACCGCAGGCCGTCGAGACCAAGCGCTAGGAGGGCAGGCTGTGAGAACTCATCAGATGGCTTCCCCGCTTCGCCTTGCAATCGCAATCCTCGCGGCCACCGCTGCGCTCGCGGCCGGCTGCGCAGCGACGCAGATCACCTCGGTGTGGCGCGACACGGCGATGGGTCCGGTGCAATTCCACAAGGTGGTCGTCGTCGCGATGAGCCAGGATGCGACACTGCGGCGGCTCGCAGAAGACGAGTTCGTGCGCGCGGTCGGCGCGCCCACTGCGCTCGCGGGTTACTCGGTGATTCCCGACGCCGATATCCAGGACAAAGAGAAAGTGCGAGCGCACATCGAAGCCGCCGGAGCGGACGGCGCCGTCGTCTTCCGACTGATCGGCGCCGAGACGCAGGAGCGTTGGGTGCCGTCGAGCTACTACGGAAATGCCTGGGGCTATTGGGGCTACGCGGCGCCGATGGTTTACGAGCCGGGCTATCTCGCAACCGATCGTGTCGTCATGGTCGAGACCGCTGCGTATTCGGTGCCTACCGCGCGGCTCGTTTGGGCCGCGCGCAGTGACACGCTGAACCCCGCCAACGCTAAAGAGCTCATCGACGAAGTGGTTCGCGCGGTGGTCGATCGGATGCGCAAGGACGGCGTGCTGCCGGCGCTGTAGGGTCGGAGCGCGGGCTGTCGCAGCGAAGACCAGGAGAGCGCGCATGAGTCTTCGCGAGCACGCTGCGCTCTTCGCCTGTCCGGCGTGCCAGGCGGCGCGCCTCACCATCGACGCATCCCGCTTCCACTGCGCCGGCTGTGGACAGAGCTTCCCGATCGACGACGAGATACCTCAGCTCTTCTGGCCGAACGACTGGGAGGCCGGAAAGAGCGACGTGACGGAGCAGGTGCGCTCCTTCTACGAAGCGACGCCGTTCCCCAACTACGACGAGTTCGACAGCGTTGCGAGTCTCGCCAGCAAGGCGCGAACGGGAATGTTCGCGCGCTTGCTCGATGAACAAGTGCCGCCCGGCGTGCGCATCATCGAGTGCGGCTCGGGAACCGCGCAGCTCAGCAACTTCTTGTCGCTCGCAAACCGCACCGTATTCGCCACCGATTTGTGCATGAACTCGCTGCGGCTCGGGCGCGACTTCGCGCGGCGCCATCAGCTGGCGCGCGTGAATTTCGTGCAGATGAATCTGTTCCGGCCGGCGTTCCAACCGGAGAGCTTCCATCTCGTGATCTCGAACGGCGTACTCCACCACACCTCAGACCCGTTCCTCGCGTTCCAATCGATCAGCCGGCTGGTCAAGCCGGGCGGCTACATCCTGGTGGGTCTCTACCATCGCTACGGGCGCCTCGTCACCGACGCACGACGCGTGCTGTTCCGGCTGAGTGGCGATCGTTTCAAGTCGCTCGACCCGAATCTGCGTCGCGAGGAGACGAGCGGCGCCAAGAAGCAGGCCTGGTTCGCGGATCAATACAAGCACCCGCACGAGTCGAAGCACACGATCGGCGAGACGCTCCGCTGGCTCGACGCGATCGGCTTCCGCTTCGTGAAGAGCATCCCGATCTCGAAGCCGTTCCGGAGCTTCGCGAGCGACGAGAAGCTCTTCGCGCCCGACGAACCGGGCAACGCGATGGAGCGTCTGCTGGTGGAGCTCGGGATGATTGCGAGCGGCAGTCGCGAAGGCGGCTTCTTCATCGTGATCGGCCAGCGACCGCACTCTGGCTAGATGATCTCGCCGCTCGCCTTCGGCTCGCTACGCGGGACGGCCTCGTGATCTCGCCGCTCGCCGTTGGCTCGCTACGCGGGGCGGCCTTGTGATCTCGCCGCTCGCCGTTGGCTCGCTACGCGGGACTAGAAGAGTGTGTAGAGCAGTGGTGCGGCGGATTGACCGGCCACGATCACGAGGCCGGCGAGGCCGAGGAGTAGGATCAGCGGGATCAGCCAGTACGCGCGATTCTCGCGGGCAAAGCGCACGAACTCACCGAGCAGCTTGAATCCATGGCCGGTTCTGCGCATACAGTCTCCTCAGCGCGTGCTCAGTCGAGCACGAAGGTCTTCTGCCAATCCTCGCTCTCTTGCGAGGCGCCCTGCTCGTTCTTGTCGAGCAGGCAGGAGCCGAGGACGAGAGCGTCCATCTCCGTTCGCATGAAGCAACGATAGGCGTCGCTCGGTGTACCGGTGATCGGCTCGCCGCGCACGTTGAAACTGGTGTTCACGAGCACCGGACAGCCGGTGATCGCCTCGAAGGCCTGAATCAGCCGGTAGTAGCGTGGGTTGGTCTCCTCGCTCACCGACTGGATGCGCGCCGAGTAGTCGACGTGGGTGATCGCAGGCAGATCCGAGCGCGAACGGTTCACCCACTCGTGAATCTCGAGCGAGTGCTCGTCGCCGCGTGTCGCCGTCCGGTGTTGTTCGCGCAGCTTCGCCACCAGCAGCATGTACGGCGAGGGGCGGTCGATCTCGAAGTAGTCGGTGAGGCGCTCTTCGAGACACGACGGCGCGAAGGGCCGAAAGCTCTCGCGGTACTTGATCTTCAGGTTCAGCAGCGACTGCATCTTCGGCGAGCGCGGATCGGCGACGATCGAGCGGTTGCCGAGCGCGCGCGGGCCGAACTCCATGCGACCGTGGAAGAGCCCGACCACCTTTTCTTTTGCGAGCAGGTCCGCGATCACAGGCGCCCATTCGTCGTCGCCGAGCACGCGATACGGACAGCCGCGCGCATCGAGATAGGCGCGGATCTGTTCATCCGAGAACTCGGGGCCGAGGTAGGAGCCCTGCATCGCGTCGTGGCGACCGTCGACCGCACGCGGATTGCCGAGCGCGTTGTGCCAGATCGCGAGCGCGGCTCCGACCGCGCCACCCGCGTCACCCGCGGCGGGCTGGATCCACAGATCCTTGAACCCGGCCTCGCGCAGGATGCGCCCATTTGCGACACAGTTGAGTGCGACGCCGCCTGCGAGGCAGAGGTAGTCCTTGCCGGTGAGTGCCCGCGCGTGTCGCGCCATGCGCAGCGCGACCTCTTCGGTCACTTCCTGGATCGAGCGCGCGAGATCCATCTCGCGTTTACCAATCGGAGATTCGGGCCGACGCGGCGGGCCGCCGAAGAGCGCTTCGAAGCGGGCGTTCGTCATCTCGAGATCGTCGAGATAGCCGAAGTAGTCCATGTTCATCCGGAAAGATCCGTCTTCCTTGAGGTCGATCAGCGCCTCCAGGATCTTCCGCGTGTAGGTGCCCTCGCCGTAGGGCGCGAGTCCCATCACTTTGTACTCGGCGGAGTTCACCCGGAACCCGGTGTAGGAGGTGAACGCGGAGTAGAGCAGCCCGAGCGAGTGCGGGAAGTCGAGCTGTTCGAGTAGACGTAGCGATGATCCTTCTCCCACACCGACCGTCGACGTCGCCCATTCGCCCACACCGTCCATCGTCAGCACCGCCGCCGACTCGAAGGGCGACGGGTAGAACGCGCTCGCCGCGTGCGACTCGTGGTGCTCCGGAAAGAAGAGTGAACCGGGCGCGTCGATGCCGCAGCCCTCGAGCGCTTCGAGGATGCGCGGCTCGATCCACAGCTTCTCGCGCAGCCACACCGGGATGGCGCGCATGAACTGCGTGAGTCCGCGCGGCGCCGTCGAGAGGTAGGTCTCGAGGATGCGGTGAAACTTTAGGATCGGCTTGTCGTAGAAGGCGACTGCATCGAGCGCGCCGCCCGTGACGCCGCCTTCAGCGAGGCAATAGCGCACCGCGTTGCTGGGGAAATCCTGGTCGTGCTTCTTGCGCGTGAAGCGCTCTTCCTGGGCCGCGGCGATCAGCACGCCGTCGTCGAGCAGGCAGGCGGCGGAGTCGTGGTAGTAGCAGCTGATGCCGAGGATCTTCATGCGTCAGTACGGCCGCTCGTGCGAAGCCGACGCCGTCGTCGCCGAGCGGTGTTCGCGCGACGTCCAGTAGCTCACCGCTCCTGCGTCGAAGTGGCGTTTCATCGAATCGCGCCTGCCGCGCCGGAAGATCAGCGAGAACGGCGTGAAGAACAGGTAGAAGATCATCGGAAGCAAGATCCAGGTGAGTGCCTGGCCCACCCGGTGACCCAACGCTGCGAAGGCGCGCTCGATCGCGGCGAAAACACCGAACGGGGACACCAGCGCAGCAAGACCGATCGCGCACGCGATCACGCCCACGATCGTTGCGGGGGTCCGGAATCCCCACCATGCGAAGCCGGCGGAAACCGCGAGCCCGACGCCCGCCTGTAGGGTTCCGCGCAAACGCAGAGGCCGCGCATCGGGACGCGGTGCGGTCGCACCGGACGGCTGCCACTTCCATACGACCGACGCAGCCTCGGCGCGGCCCGGCCGGACGCCGTGGCGCGCAGCGAATCCGGTGCTGCTCACGGCGCCGTCCCGGCGAGGTCGTTCTCGATCTGTGCGGCCATCGCTGCAGCCATCATCTCGTTCCCCAGGTTGCCGAGGTGTCCGATGTTGTCGATGTAGATCGGCTCCGTCGTCTCGATGAAGAGTTGCGTGAGGTCGTGGAAATGCACGCCTCGCGCCGCGAGCTCCGCGCCGCGCTCGCGCAGGAAGCGATAGCCGCGTGCCGCGTGAGGAGCGAACGCCTCCCCGCCGTCGATCGCGACGGCCCGCTCATCGGCGTCCATCGGCTTCGATCCTGGCACATGCTGGTTCGGCTGGAGGAAGTGGAAGAAGCGGGTTCCCTTCGCTTCGGCGAGTGCGCGCATCTGGAGCGACGCCTCGAACCAGAACGCCGCGAGATCCGCGGCGAGCGCCTCCTCGCTTTCGCGGGGCCACGCTGGACCGGTCGCGGCGTAGTCGTGACCGGCCTCGCTCTTGTGGATGTCGAGTTGGGCGCGCTTCGCCTCGATCGCCGTTTCGAGACTGCGGTCGTAGAGCGCCCATACGAGTTCCACGCTGTTGCTGTGCCGCAGCGGCGACGCGAGCAGGCGCGCAGTCGCGTCCGCCCGCCGCTCCTTCAGATTGGCGAGTTCGCCGATCCGCGAACGCATCGTCGTGTCGAGTTCGAGATTCGCGACGCGCTGGTTCCACTGACTCGGGAAGAATGGGAAGACGCCCGCCGGAACCAGTTCGAAGGGCGCATTCACGACTTCGTTGAAGCCGTCGAGCAGGATCACCACGTCGAAGTCGACCCCGAGCGCTTGCAGGTACGACAGCGCCATCAGCGCCTGCGGTTGCTTCAATCCGATGTGCGCGCAGGTGAGCACGACGAGGTCTTTGCCGGCGAAGGCGGGCAGCATCTTCACCTGCTCGAAGATCGCCTGCACACCACCATGCTTCGCGAAATACGCAGCCACGGAGCCGCCGAAGATGCCGACTACGACACTATTCGGCGGATGCTCGCGCTGGAAGGGACCCCCATTCGGAAACCCCAACGCGGAGAGCGAAAGGGGACGCGTCAGCGCTTGGTCGGGAGGGATCACGCTGTATCCGAAATACGGGTGGACGACCTCCTCGAGAAAGTGTCCCGTCGGCAGCAGATGTCCGATGCGCGTCTGGGCGCGCCCGCGAGCGCTCGGATCCTCACCGGCTGCGGCCGTCTGCATGCGGCCGTGCAGCTGCGGCGACACCAAAAGGAGAAGCGACGATCCGCCTTCCAGAATCGCGAGCCCGATCGCGAGCAGCAGCAGGCGGAAGAGGATGCGCTTCATCGGACTCTCGATTCGCCTCGCTTCGGCACGTGCGGCGCGCAACCACATCCACTGCGGGGCGCAAAGCGCGGGGAGAGTACGAGAGCGGAGCGGATCGGACGAATCAGCCCGACTGCGCGCGAAGACTGGTTTCTCTGGCCTGCGGCAGACGCGCAGGGACGGACGGCTGCGGCGGCGCTGCTTCGACTCGCGCGCGCCGTGGCCGTGGCCCTATTGGCCCGATCGCCCCGCTTGCACACCCTGGTTGTAGGCGTTTGCTTCGGCTTCCTTCGACTTCCCGTACAAGAAGCCGCCGCCCGCGCCGACGGCGCCGCCGATCGCCGCGCCGAGGCCTGCGTTGCCGGCAATCGCGCCGATGATCGCGCCCGCGGCCGCGCCGCCTGCGCCACCAGTCAGTGTCCGCTGTTCGGTTTGCGACATGTTCGCGCAGCCCGGCATCGCGAGTGCGCCAACGACAACGATCGAGAGGATGCTGCGCTTCACTTCGAGGCTCCCTTCTTCGCCGGCGCCGCGACGGGGCACGGGTACTTCTCGATCAGGAATCGAAAGAACGTGTCGACGGCCGGCTCGGCCAGCTTGTCCGTGTGCGTGGCGGACCACGTGACGAACATCGCGACCGCCTGATCGCGCGTCGGCGGCGGCTCGGGCGGGCACACCAGCCGCTGGCCGGTCGGACCGTTCTCCGCGGAGTTGTGGTACTGCCAGGCGCCCGAGATGAAGCCATGACAGAAATGGATCGCCGAGGCGTAGAGCGGATCGTCGGTCTTCACCGCGCACAGATCGACGAGATCCTGCGCAGAGCGAATCCGGAAGTCTTCCGTCTCGAACTCGGCGCGCGCCACTTGCGGCAACAGCGCTGCGACCGCGACGAGCGCGAACCAGGTGGCTCCGCGCAGCGTTCGAAGAGTCTTGTGCATCCCGTCCTCCGACCAAAAGGGACCACCACCTAGCGAATCCTCCGCGTGCCGGCGACCCGAAATCGCAGCGCGGCCTCCGCCCAATAACCTGACGACCCAATAACCTGACGCCCGGCCCCGGTCGCGTCTAAGCTGCGGGACATGAGACGGGGCGTTGTTGCGGCGGGGGTGTTGGGGCTCGCGCTTGCGTGTATGACGGGCTGCTCGGCGAAGCGGGTGGCGGTGGGCGCCGTTGCGGATGCGCTGGGTGGATCGGGCGGCGGCTCGTTTTCGAGCGATGAAGATCCGGAGCTGGTGCGCGACGCGCTGCCGTTCGGGTTGAAGCTCTACGAGACGCTGCTCGAATCGACGCCGGATCACCGCGGGCTGCTCATTGCTTCCGCGAGTGGCTTCGCGTCCTACGCGTATCTGTTGCAGGACGACGCGAGTCGCCGCGAGTCCGCTGATCGCGACGGCGCGCGCGTGCTGCGGCTGCGCGCGAGTCGGCTCTACCTGCGCGGTCGCGACTACGCGCTGCGCGGCCTCGAAGTGGCGCATCCGGGTTTTCGCGAAGAGCAAGCCGCGGATCTCGGTGCGGCGCTGGCAAACACCGATCGCGAGGACATGGACTTGTTGTACTGGGCCGCCGCTGCCCAAGCCGGCGCACTCTCGGCGAACAAGGGCGACGCCGAGTTGATCGCCGATCTGCCGCGCGCGGGCGCCATGATGGGGCGCGTACTCGAAATCGACGCCGCGTATGGCGACGGCGCGGCGCACGAGTTCTTCGTTTCCTACGAAGCGAATCGTCCCGGCGGCAGCGTCGCGAGTGCGCGCGAGCACTTTGCAAAGGCGAAGGAACTGGCGCGCGGCGAACGGGCGGGGCTCTTCGTGTCGCTCGCGGAGAACGTCAGCGTGCAGCAGCAGAACCTCGCCGAGTTCCAGTCGCTGCTCGACGAAGCGCAGGCGGTGGATCTCGAGCGCGCGCCGCAGAATCGACTGGTCAACGTGCTCGCACAGCGCCGTGCGGCGTGGCTGCGCTTGCACGTCGCAGATTTGTTTCTCGATGTGGAAACTACCGGAGGCACTCCTTGACCTGGCGCACGCGGATCGCAGCAGCACTTCTCGTTCTCGTCGGCGTGGCGGCGTCCCCCGCTTTCGCGCAGGTGATCAAGCTCGGCACGATCGCGCCCGAGGGTTCGCCGTGGCTCGACGCAATTCGCGGTATGGCGGACGAGTGGAAGGCCGCGACCGATGGCAAGATCGAGTTCCGGATCTATCCCGGCGGCGTCGTCGGCGACGATCCCGACATGGTGCGCAAGATGCGCATCGGCCAGCTCCAGGCCGCCGCGCTCTCCAACACCGGGCTCTACGACATCGCGCACGAGATGCAGGCGCTGCAGATGCCGATGATGATCACGTCGTACGAAGAGCTCGACTACGTGCGCGATCGGATGGCGCCCAAACTGGAAGCGATCCTCGAGTCCAAGGGCTTCAAGGTGCTGAACTGGGGCGATGCCGGTTGGATCCACTTCTTTTCGCAGAAGCCGCTGCTGCGCCCCGACGATCTGAAACCGATGAAGCTCTGGGTGTGGGCCGGCTATCCGGCGTACGTCGAAGCGTGGAAGGACGGCGGCTTCCATCCCGTCGAGCTGGCATCGACCGACATCCTCACGGGCCTGCAGGCCGGGCTGATCAACGCGTTCCCGGCGCCGCCGCTGCTGGCGCTTGCGAACCAGTGGTTCGGCGTGGCGAAACAGATGTGCGACGTGAAGTGGGCGCCCGCGATCGGCGCCACCGTGATCACGATGAAGAGCTGGCAGGCGATCGATCCCGCTGTGCGGGAAAAACTGCTCGCCTCGTCGCGCGCCGCCGGCCTGCGGCTGCAGGGCCAGGTGCGCAAGCTCGACGATGAAGCGATCGCGGCGATGCAGAAGCGCGGCCTCGTGGTGAACCACATCCCGCCCGAGGGCGTCGCCGAGTTCGAGCGCGTCGCGGTCGATGTGGCGTATCCGAAGCTGATCGGGAACGTCGTGCCGGCGGAGATCGTCGCCGAGGTGAAGAAACTCCGCGACGCGTTCCGCGCGCAGTCCTCGGCCCGCGCGCGGCCGTGACACCGCGGTGACACATTTCGGGCGCGTCTTCAGCGCGCTCACGCAGGGCGAACGGGTCGTCGCGGCAACGGCACTGCTGCTCGCGGCGCTGCTCCCGGTGCTCGAGCTCCTGCTGCGCGGACTCTTCGACAGCGGCATCCCCGGCTCGAACGGCTACGTGCAGAACCTCACGCTGTGGATCGCGTTCCTCGGTGCGATGGCGGCGTCCCGTGAAGGCGCACACCTCGCACTCGCGACGGGCGAGATGCTGCCGCTGCGCTGGCAGCGCGACGCGCGCCTCGCGACGAACACGTTGTCTGCTGGTGTAGCCGGCGCGCTCGCGTGGGCGTCGCTCGAGTTCGTGCGCTCGGAGCTGGAGTCGCCGGGGATGATCGGTGGCTGGCTGCCGCAGTGGGTGGTGGAGTCGATCCTGCCGATCGCGTTCGTGGTGATCGCGATCCGCTTCTGGCTGCGCACCGGCGGGCAGCGCGAGCGGGCGATCGCGGTGATCGCGCTCCTCGCGCTCGCGGCGCTGCTGTGGATCGTGCCCGCGGAGAGCGCATGGGTGCGGCTCGGCGGGATCGCGCTGCTGTTGCTCGCGCTGCCGCTCGGCGCGCCAATCTTCGTAGTTCTCGGCGGCCTGGCGGTCGTGCTCTTCTATGCCGAGGGCGTGCCAATCGCGGCGATCCCCGTCGAGACGTATCGAAGTGTCGTCTCGCCATCGATCCCGACGCTGCCGCTCTTCACACTCACCGGCTTCCTGCTCGCCGAGGGTGGATCGAGCGATCGGCTGGTGCGGCTCTTCAACGCTCTCTTCGGCTGGCTGCCGGGCGGTCTCGCGATCGCCGCCACGTTGGTGTGTGCATTCTTCACCTCCTTCACCGGCGCGTCGGGCGTGACGATTCTCGCGCTCGGCGGATTGCTGATGCCGATGCTGGTGCGCAGCGGCTATCGCGAGGGCTTCTCGCTCGGCTTGATCACCGCTACCGGCTCGATCGGTTTGCTCTTCCCGCCGAGCCTGCCGGTGATCTTGTACGCGGTCGTCGCGCGCGTGCCCATCCCCGATTTGTTTCGCGCGGCGGCACTGCCCGGAGTACTGCTCGTCGGCGCCGTGGTGTTGCTCGGCATGCGCGAGTCGATCGCTGCGAAGGCGGCGCGGCCGGCCTTTCGGGCGCGCGAAGCGGCGGCCGCGCTCTGGGAGTGCAAGTGGGAACTGCTGCTGCCGTTCATCGTGCTCGGCGGGATGTTCGGCGGCTTCTGCACGCTGGTGGAAGCGGCTGCGCTGACGGCGGTCTATGCGCTGATCATCACGACGCTCGTGCACCGCGAACTCGATCTGGTGAGCGATCTGCCGCGCGTGCTCACCCGCTGCATGGTGATGATCGGCAGCGTGCTGGTGATTCTCGGTGTCGCGATGGGGCTCACCAACTATCTGGTGGACGCCGAGATCCCGATGAAGGCGGCCGCGTGGGTCACAGCGACGGTCCACTCGCGCGCACTCTTCCTGCTCGCGCTGAACATCTTCTTGCTGATCGTCGGCTGCCTGATGGACATCTTCTCGGCGATCGTCGTCGTCGTGCCGCTGATCCTGCCGATCTCGCAGGTCTTCGGCATCGATCCACTGCATTTGGGCGTGATCTTCCTGGCGAACCTCGAACTCGGCTATCTGACGCCGCCCGTCGGGCTCAACTTGTTCCTCTCGTCGTCGCGCTTCGAGAAGCCGCTGTGGACGGTGTGCGTCGAGACCTTCCCGTTCCTGCTCGCGCTGCTCGCGGTGGTGCTGCTCGTCACGTACGTGCCGTGGCTCACGATTGGCGCGGCGACGCCGTAGTCGCGCTCCTCGTCTAATCGACGCGTCGCGCCAGCGGCTCGATGCAGGCTAGATTGGCCCCATCGATGGGTGAACCGACGCGAATCGCCGATGCCTCCGATGTCCCGCGCTGGTTCGCGCTGGAACCCGACGCCACCTTGCAGCGTCTCGGCTCGACCAGCGCGGGACTGAGTAGCGCCGACGCCGCCGCGCGCGTTGCCCGCTACGGTGTCAACACCCTGCCGCGCGCGCGCGGCGACAGCGCGCTCGACCTGCTGTGGCGACAAATCGACAGCCCGCTGATCTGGGTGCTGATCGCGTCGGGCGCGCTCGCTGTGGTGATCGACCCGATCGACGGCTTCGCCAACGGCCTGGTGATCCTCGCCGTCGTGGTGCTGAACACCGTGATCGGCTTCATCCAGGAATGGAAGGCGGGCCGCGCGATCGAGGCGCTCGCGCAGATGGTGCCCGTCAGCGTCTCGGCGCTGCGCGACGGCAAGAAACAGACGATCCCCGCGGCGCAGCTCGTTCCCGGTGATGTGGTGACACTCGCCGGTGGCGATCGCGTACCCGCCGATCTGCGGCTGCTGGTCTCCCGCAATCTGCACGCGGAGGAGGCGGCGCTCACCGGAGAGAGTGTGCCGGCCCACAAGTTTGCCCCAGCCGTCGCTGCCGACGCGGCCATGGGCGACCGCTGCTGCATGCTCTTCGGCGGAACCGTGGTGACCGCCGGCACCGCGACGGCGGTCGTCGTCGAGATCGGCGCCGCCACCGAACTCGGTCGCATCTCGCAGATGCTCGAATCGACGAGCAGCCTCGAGACACCACTCACACGCGCGCTCGCAGAGATCGGCCGCACCATCACGATCGCGATCGTCGTGCTGGCGGCGGCGATGCTCGCGGTCGGCACCGCGCGCGCGATGAGTGGCGGCGGCCTCGCGCTGATGCCAGCGCTGCGCGAGACGGCGATCTTCGCGATCGCGCTGGCGGTGGGCGCGATTCCGGAGGGTCTGCCCGCGATCGTGACGATCGCGCTCGCGATCGGCGTTCAGCGCATGGCCGCGCGGCGCGCCGTCGTGCGCAAGCTGCCGGCCGTCGAGACGCTCGGCTCCACCACGGTGATCTGCTCCGACAAGACCGGCACGCTCACCCGCAACGAAATGACGGTGCAGGCGCTCTGGACGCCAGCCGGCAAGGCTTACACGCTGAGTGGTGTCGGCTACCACCCAGAAGGCCAGCTCAGCCGCGACGAGATGCCGCTCGGTGCGCTGCCGGCCGACGTGCACGAGCTGCTGCTCTGCGGCGCACTCTGCAGCGACGCGTCGATCACCAGCGAGGCAGGCGAGTGGAAGGTCGTCGGCGATCCCACCGAGGGTGCGCTCGTCGTGGCGGCCGTGAAGCTCGAGCTCGCGGTCGAGGACCTGCGCCGATCCTTCGCGCGCACCGATGTGCTCCCGTTCGAAAGCGAGAACCAGTTCATGGCGACGCTGCACAAGCCGGCGGCTGTCAGCTTCGGCTTGTTGCCGCCGCACGCCGGCGGATCGATCGTGTTGAAGGGGGCCCCCGAAGCTGTACTCGCGCGCTGCAGCGACGCTGCGGGCGCGCCGCTCGACAGCGCGGCGGTGTTGCGCGAGGTCGAGCGGCTGGCCGCGCAGGGGATGCGCGTGCTCGCCGTCGCCGCGCGCTCGGTTCCGCACGATCACGCCAGTGTCGAGATGGAGCACGTCGCGAGCGGCCTCACGCTGCTCGGCCTCGAGGGCATGATCGACCCGCCGCGTCCCGAGGCGATCGACGCGATCGCGCGCTGCCACGGCGCCGGCATCACCGTCAAGATGATCACGGGCGATCACCCCGAGACGGCGGCGGCGATCGGCGCGCTCCTCGGCATTCTCCCGCAGGATCCGATCGCGCCGCGCGTCGTCACCGGTCAGCAACTCGCCGCAATGTCGCAGGCCGAGCTCGAGAGCATCGCCGTGCAGGCGAACGTCTTCGCGCGCGTGGCGCCCGAACACAAACTCGCGCTGGTGCGGGCGCTACAGGCTCGTGGCGAGATCGTCGCGATGACCGGCGACGGCGTGAACGACGCGCCCGCATTGAAGCAGGCCAACATCGGCGTCGCGATGGGCATCACCGGCACCGACGTCTCGAAGGACGCGGCCGCGATCGTGTTGACCGACGACAACTTCGCGTCGATCGCCGCGGCCGTCGAAGAGGGGCGGCGCGTCTACGACAACTTGATCAAGAGTCTCGCCTTCGTACTGCCGACGAACCTCGGGCTCGCGATGATCCTGATGGTGGCGGTGGCGTTCTTTCCGTTCGCTGACTTCGAGCGGCTGGTGAACGGCGTCGCGCAGCCGGTGCGCGAGCTGCTGCTGCCGATGCTTCCGACGCAGATCCTGTGGATCAACCTGGTCGCGACCGTCGCACTCGCGTTGCCGCTCGCGTTCGAGGCGAAGGAACAGAACGTGATGGCGCGACCGCCGCGAAGCCCCTCGAAGCGGGTGCTGTCGGGCTTCATGATCGTGCGCACCTTCGTCGCCGCGACGCTGATGTGTGCCGGCGCCGTGGGGCTCTTCTACTGGGAATACGTCGGCGGGCTCTCGCTCGCCGGCCGGGTGGCCAACCACGCAGACACCACGGCCCTCGCGCTGGCAGAGGCGCAGACGATGGCCGTGACCACCGTCATCGCATTCCAGATCTTCTACATGCTGAACTGCCGCTCGCTGCGCGGCACGATCGCGTCGGTGGGATTCTTCAGCAACTGGACGGTGTTCGTCGGGATCGCTTCGCTGCTCGCGCTCCAGGCGCTCTTTCTCTACGTCCCGATCATGAACGAGATCTTCGGATCGGTGCCGCTTGCGCCGCTCGATCTGCTCTGGGCCACGCTGACGGGCGCAATCATCCTGCCGGTGATCAGCATCGAGAAGTGGGATCGCAACCGGCGGCTCGCGCGCCGGAACGCGCTCAGCGCGTAGCGATCTACTCGTACATCGGCAGTCGATCGCGCAGTCGCATCCAACCCTTGCCGATGCGGTAGATCAGCCAGAGCGTCACGGTCACGAAGATTCCGATCGAGATCGGGATGAACACCAACGTGAAGACGAGCAGCGCAGCCAGCAGCATCCAGCCGATCGAAAACCAGAAGGTGCGGATCTGCCAGCGATAATGAGACTCCGCCCAGGTGCCGCGCGCGTCGCTGCGCTTCACGTAGTTCAGGATCACCGCGATGATCGACGGGATCGAGCCGACGAAGGAGCCGACGACGGTTGCCGTGCCGGCGATGCCGACGACGATTGCAAAGGTGTGCAACCCGTAGACGAGGTTTGCGACGGTGAGCACCGAGGGCAGCGGTTGGGGTCCTGTGGGCTCGAGCCGGGGCATGCGGGCGTCTCCTTG
The DNA here is from genome assembly GCA_031396445.1 of Deltaproteobacteria bacterium. Classification (GTDB taxonomy): domain Bacteria; phylum Myxococcota_A; class UBA9160; order UBA9160; family PR03; genus PR03. The sequence goes on from JANNKU010000075.1 coordinate 31,484, forward strand.
CAGGGGTGTGTCGGAGCGGAGTGGCAATCTCGCACACAATTCCGAGTCGCGCAGCGAAATGTAGAGGCGAAAATCCGGCGGATGACCTGATCTGACACACCGTAATGGCACCTTGATGCTGGCGCTCGCAAGCGGCGCCGCACTCTCGAAGGAGCCTCATCGATGCCCATTCATCTCGTCCCGCCCGTGGCGCTCGATTCCGAAGTCACACAATTCCTCGATCACGTGGCGCTGGCGCCACGACAGACCCACGCCCTGCTCACACTGTGGCCGATTGTCGCGAGCGGAGGCGGCGCGGTGTCACGACCGTACGTCGCGCTCCGTGACGCGATGGCGCGTGGCGTTCTCGTCGTGGACGAACTCGACACCGGCGCGCGGGTGCCGCAGGTGCAGGTCGAGAATCGCGGCGAAGTGGCGGTGCTGGTGCTCTTCGGCGAGCAGATCCACGGCGCGATGCAGAACCGCATCGCCAACGCGAGCTTCCTCGTCGCAGCACACGATCGCGTCGTGATCGACGTCTCGTGCGTCGAAGCGGGTCGCTGGTCGCGGCGTGCGGACGCCCGTTTCGAGGCCACCGGCGAGGTGCTCTCGAGCGCGATCCGCAGGAAGATGGCGCGCAAGGTCGCCGAAGCGAGCCGCGCCGGCCGCGGCTTTCTCGCCGATCAGGGCGAAGTCTGGGATGAGGTCGCCGGCCGCGTGTCGCATTCGCGGGCCGCGTCGAAGAGTGGTGCGTACGCCGACTACACCGCGACGCGGCGCGACGATCTCGATGACGTCAGCGCCGCGTTTCACGCTCTGCCGGAGCAAGTCGGATTCGTCGCATCGATCGGGGGTGAGATCGTCGGCATCGAGGCGATCGGTCGGCCCGAGGTGTTCGCACAATCGTTCGGCGGTTTGCTGCGCGCCTACTTGATCGACGCGATCGACGCCTCGCTGGTGAAGCAGCGCGATGCGAAGCAGGCGCCAGCGCGACGCTTCGATGCGCCGCTCGCGTTTCTCGCCGCGCTGCGGAAGACGCGCTCCGAGTCGCGCCTTTCGCTCGGCCTCGGCGGCGATCTGCGTCTCGAAAGCGCGGACATTTGCGGCTGCGCGCTCGTCGCGCCCGAACTGGTGCATCTGACCGCGTTCCCGGCGATCTCGTGACGCCAGTGTCGCCGCGCAGATCTAGGTCGGGAGTACGTGGAGCGCGCTCGCGATCCAGGTGGTGAGACCGCCCGCGAGAATCAAGAACACCGGGTTGATCTTCACGCGCAGCAGGATCAGCGCCACCACGACGGACACTGCGTAGGGTAGGGGGCCATGGCCCGCCATCACCGTCTTCGCAAGCGACCACGCGCCGGCGAGGATCAGCCCCACCGTCAGCGGACCGAGTCCGCGCGCGATCGCGGCGCGCCAGGGATTGTCGGCGTAGCGGTCCCACACGCGGCCGACCAGAAATGTGATGACGCCGGACGGAACGAAGAATCCGAGCAGCGCGGCGAGCGCGCCGCTTGCGCCCGCCACGTGGAAGCCGATCACGCTCACCATCAGCATGTTGGGGCCCGGCGCGAGTTGGCCGAGGCTGTAGATCTGGCCGAATTGATCCGCCGTGATCCACGGCGCGGCGCCGACCGTCAGCGCCTTCATCTCGGGAATCACCGCCGCGCCGCCGCCCACCGCGAGGATCGACAGCAGCGAGAAGACCGCGAGCACGGAGAAGAACGGCGTCACGCGCGCTGCTCCCGCCGCGGGCGATGGATCCAGATCGCGATCGGTCCGATCACCGGCAGCACCATTACGAGCGAGATCTTGAAGACTGCGATTGCGACGAAGGTCACCGCGATGATCGCGACGTCGCTGAATTGCCGGATCACCGGGCGGCCGATCTTCCAGGTGGTCTCGAGCAGCAATCCCACGGCGGCGGCGCCGACACCGATCAGCACCGTCGATACGTCGAGCATCCGGCCGCCGCCGGTCAGCACCACGCCGAGCGTCATCACGACGAGGGTGCCGGGCAGCATCATGCCGAGGCACGCGACCACGGCACCGGGCAGGCCGCGCAGTCGCTCGCCGACGTAGACACTCATGTTGGTCGCGTTGAGGCCCGGCAAGATCTGCGAGAGTTCGAGGCCCGCGAGAAAGGTTTCGTCGTCGAGCCAGTGTTTGCGCACGACGAGCGCTTCGCGCAGATACGCGACGACGCCGCCGCCAAAACTGGTCGCGCCGAGCACCAGGAACGCGCGGAAGATTTCGGCGAGGCTCACGACCGGCAGCAGCTTCGCCGTCGCTGCGGCCGCATCACTCGTCATGGTCGAGTTTCTTGCCGGCGAGCGCGTAGTAGAGCGACGTCTTGGTCGTGCCGAGCTCCACCCACGCGCCGGTTTCGCGTTGCAACAAGCGGTAGAGGCGCTCCGAGCGCAGCTTCGGCACCGCGTGCAGCCGGCCGTAGTGACGGAAATGTGTCTCGTAGGCGAACTCGCCGATCAGGATCTTCCGGGTCGCTGTGTTGCGCCACACCGCCATGCTCACCTTGGCAGTCTTCGAGCCGCGGAAGCCGAAGGTGCCGAGGTCGTAGAGCGCTTCCTGCACCGGCTCCGGCGCCGCGGGCCCAATCGTCGCCTTCGGATCGAGGCCGAGCGTCTCGAGGTGCGGGAAGATGCGCGTGAAATCCGCGAGCGTCGGACCGGGCGCTTCCGACAGCTTCCGCAACTGACATGTGTGGGAGTAGATGCTGCGCATGCCGCCGAGCTGGGACGAGACGAGCAGCAGCTCTTCTTTGAACTTGTTGCGGCCGGCGTATTCCTTGGCGGGTGTGAGATCCATCTTCGCGGCGCGCCCGATGTCCTGGCCGCGGTATTTCAACGTGAGCTCGTATGCGCTCGCGGGCTCCGTGCCGGCGTAGGAGCGTCGCACGCGCAGGATGTACGCGTTGCGATACAACGCGAAGTCGGGCGTATCGAGGAACACGATGTCGCGGTAGCGCGGCTCCGTCTCGGTCTTGGAGCGCTGCACGCTGATCAGCAGCTCGCCGGCGACGCGGCGCGCGAGCTTCCAGTAATCCTTGACCTCGGCGGCGATCGCCTCGCTGAAGGCTTCCGCCTTCAGCAGGATCTTGAACTCGCGGTAGTGCAGCGCTTCGTAGAGCGCGTCGAGATCGGGCTCGACCGGGTCCGCCTTCGCTCTCGGCACCGACTCACTTCCCTGTCGCAGAGAGTCTGCGCCGCGCGGCGGGCGCGCGCAGCGGCGCGCGATACGTCTCGCTGAGCCAGCCGCCGAGCTTCGCGAGATCGCGGCGCAGCGACGCCGGCGCGATCACTTGCACGTGCTCTCCCCAATGCTGCACCCACGCGCCCACTTCGTAGGACGCGTGGCAGGTGAAGCTCAGCTCGACGCCGCCATCCGGCAGCGCGCGCAGCTGCTGGCTCGGATGCCAGATGCGCTCGTGGATGTAGGGCGCGAGCGTCGCATCGAATTGCAGCCGATAGCTCGTCGGCGGGCCGCCGACGAAGATGCCGAATGCGGCGTGCTCGAAAGCGCTCGGGTCGAAGTCGGCCGGCGCCTTCGCCTGCTTCGTCAACACCTGGAGGCGTCGCAGGCGCTGCAAGTTCAGAAGGATCTGCGAGCCGTACTTCGGCACATGGCAGACGAGATAGAGGCTGCCATCCCAGCCGAAGACTTTGAGCGGCAACACTTCGTAGCTTTTATCGCGCGCGGCGCTCGGCGCGCGGTAGGTGACTCGACACACGCGGCGCTGCGCGATCGCGCCGACCAGCGGCCACAGCACTTCGGGCGCCGACTCCTTGTAGGCGCGCCGTTCGTGCGGGTAGAAGCACGCTTCGATCGCGGCGAGCTGCTCGCGTCCCGCTTCGCCGATCGCGGCTTCGATCTTTGCACCGAGGTCTTCGAGATCGGCGAAGACGCGCGACGTGTTGCGCATCGGCGCGCCCGGCTCCATCGCGACGCGCAGCGCCAGGTAGTGGCTGGCATCGAGCAGCGACGACAGCTTCGCGAGCTTCCCCTTCAGATCGACGCGGTAGCGCAGCCGCGCGCCGTCACGCTGCGTCAGCAGCGTGAAGCCCGCCGCCTCGAGCGCAGCGAGATCGCGGCGGATCGTGCGCGTCGTCGTGCCGTGACTCTCGGCCAGCTCGTAGACGTCGAGTCCGCCGAGCCGTTCGAGATCGCGCAGGATCTGCAGCAATCGCACCAGTTGTTCGTTGCGCCCGCCCGCCGTCGCCTTCTTGGACCCCATCTGTCCGAGTGTCCACAGAACCCGCACGGGTTGCCAGCACTGCGACGCGAATCGATCAACTTTCTCGCGGCTGCTCCAAGGTCGAATCGATGTAGCGCAGCAATCCTTCGCGCAATCGATCCATGTCGAGATCCTTCGCGGTGCTGCGCGCGCCTTGCCCTCCGTAGAGCGCGCCGCTCTTCGGGATCGGTTGCGCGGGCACCTTTGCATAGGCGACGGCGTCGGCGAGATCGGCGCCGAAGCGCGCAGCGACGCCATCCTGCGTCTGCGGACCGGTGACGCACATGTGGATGGCGCTCGGGAACTGCTGCCCGTTGAAGCGCCAGCCGCGCTGCTTCATGAAGTCGTTGACGTGGTAGATGTCGAACGCGTCCGACGTGAACGAGAAACAGAAGGTGGGGCTGCCCATCATGCGCAGCGCGGGTTGCTTGCGCACCGCCGCCTGCATCGCGAAGGCGGTCTCGAAGATCTTGCGCGCTTTGTCGAGGTAGCCCGCGCGGCCGAGCGACACCATCACGGCCCACGTCGCAGCGATCAGACCGCCGGAGCGGCTGCCGCCCATGCCGGGCGACACGTACATGCCGCCCTTCCAGTCGGGGCGTGCATAATAAAGATGGCGGCGCAGCGACTTGTCGCGGAAGAGCAGCACCGAGGTTCCCTTGGGTCCGTAGCCATACTTGTGCGTATCGGCCGAGATCGTCGTGACGCCGGGGTGACGGAAATCGAAGGGTGGGATGTCGTAGCCGAGCGCTTCGCCCCACGGCAGGATGAAACCGCCGAGGCAGCCATCGACGTGCAGGCCGATTTCGTGCTCGCGTGCGAGATCGGAGAGCGCCCCGATCGGGTCGATCGTGCCGTACGGGTAATTCCCCGCCGACCCCACCAGCAACACCGTATTGCGATTGATGTGCTGGCGCACGAAATCGACATCGACGAGCGTCGTCGTCGGATCGACCGGCGCGGCAACCACTTTTACGCCGAAGTAGTGCGCTCCCTTGTCGAAGGCCACGTGCGCCGTCTCGGGGAGGATCATCTCTGGCGCTGTGATTCCTTTTGTCGCACGAGCCCATTCGCGGTGGGTGTAGATCGCCGAGATGATGCTCTCGGAGCCGCCCGATCCGATCACGCCGCAGGGTTGCTGGCCGCGTTCGCGCGCGGCGTCGCCGTGCATCATGTCGAGCGTCATCGCGATGATCTCGGATTCGAAGCGCGTTTGACTGGGGCACATGTCGCGCTGCAGCGAGTTCACGTAGGAGAAGTGGCCGAAGGCTTCGGCGCTGAGATCGTAGACTGCGCGATCGCCGCAGTAGATCGTGCCCGAGCAGCGGCCGTCGGCCCAGACACCATCCTCGGTGCGCGCGATCGATTCGAGCTCGCGCAGCACGGCGTCGGCGCCGAGTCCCTTCTCGTCGAAAGCAAAGCGCGGCCTCGCGGAACTCTTCATCGGATCAGCCATCGTGTCCTCCGTTGGCGCCGCCGAAGACGGGGCCGAGTCGTTCGTGCGCCAGCTCGAAGCGGCCAGCCATCTCGTCGTAGAGCGCGCGGAACGCGGCGCGCGGTTCGTAGCAACGACGCACCGCGAGCAGATCGCCGGCGGCATCGAGATCGATGCGCCCGAGTCGGTGGAACGCCAACAGCGCCGCGCCGCGGCAATTGGTGAGCGTCGGCTCGGCGAGCTGCCGCACCGGGCGATTGCAGACGTCCGCGAGAATTTGCGCCCACGCATCCGAGCGCGCACCACCGGCCGCGAAGACGAGTTCGTCGTGACGACGCCCGGTGAGCGCCTCAATCGGCGCCAGCATCCAGCGCAATTGGAACGCGACGCCTTCCAGCGTCGCGCGCACCAGATGCGTCCGCTCCGTCGCGAGGCTCAGGTTCAGGAACGCGCCGCGCGCCTTGCCGTCGCCGGCGGGCGCCCATACACCAGCGAGCCACGGCAGGAAGAGCACGCCGCCAGCGCCGGGTTCGGTGGAGCTGGCAACGGCGTCGAGCGCCGCGTAGGCGTCGTCGCGGCGATGATCGCCGAGCCCATCGCGCGCATAGATCAATCCCTCGAGCACGAACTCGAGCGCCTTGCCGGCGAGACCGCCTTCGGCCATCAGCACATGCTTGCCCGGAATCGGCGCCGGCTGTGTCAGCAGGAAGTGGCGCAGATCGGCGCGCATCGAATCGACGAGCGTGGTCGGCACCAGCGTCGTGCCGATCGATACGCCGAGGCGGTCTCCTCGGTGACTCGCGGTGCCGAATGCCAGCGCCTGCGTATCGTTGATCGCGGAGAACACGCGGATGCCGCGCGGCAAGCCCCACGCCGCAGCGTGTTCTGGCAGCAGCTCGCCGACCACGGAGTCGGGCGCCACCAACTCGGGCAGCTTCGCGCGATCGACGCCCGAGGCTTCGATGATCTCCTCGCAATAGCCGCCCTCGCTGCCGCGGCGGTTGTCCGTCAGCAGCAGCGGGAAGAGCGTGCAGATGTTCGCCGTGACGCGACCGCAGAGGCGCGCGGTGAGATAGTCCATCGGCTCGACGTACGCATGTGTCGCGGCGTGGATCTCGGGGCGCTCGTTCTGGAACCACAGCCAATGCGCGAGCGAATCGCTGCCCCCGCCACCCGTCGGCATTCCGTGTCGCTCGAGCCACAGCTTCCAGAGCTCGGGGCGGCGGCGCGTGAGCGCGCGACTGCGCTTCGCGGCACGCGTATCGAGGTAGAGCACGAGGGGCCCGAGCGGCCGGCCGACGGCATCGACGGGAACCAGCGACGAGTACTGGCTGCCGCAGAGGATCGCCTCGATGCGGCCCGCGGCGTCGGGAGTCGCTGCGAGCGCGCGCGTGATCGAGCGGCCGAGCGCGCGCCAGATTTCTTCGGGGTCTTCCTCGGCGGTGCCGTCGGGAAGGAGTTGCATCGCGATCGATTCGGTCGCAGAGCCGGCCGCGTGGCCGCGCGCATCGACCAAAGCGACGCGGACTCCGCTGCTGCCGAGGTCGATCGCGAGAATCAGCGGTGCGTGCTTCGAAGCGGATGCCGTCACGGGAGGGCGAGGATCGATCGCATGCGCGAGCGAGTCAAGCGCGTCGAAAGCGCGCCGCGAACGATCGTCCGCGATTGCGGCGGAGCGAATCGGTGTGCAGATTCGAAGGCCCGACGGAAGAGGCCAGATGGTGCGCTCCGCGTCGCTGCTGAAGTGGGAACACGAGCGCTCTGCCCAGCTCGATCGGATCGAGGCAGCGCATGCCGCAGTCGCCGACGCGGCGAAGGGCCAGCGCTGGGCGACGAATCAAATCGACCAGGCGTACGCGATGTTGTTGTCATCGCAGTTCCAGGGATTCTGTCGCGATCTTCATTCCGAAGCTGCGGACGCTCTCCTTCGACCCGTTACGGCGGTGCGACTGCGGCTTACGCTCGCGAGGGAATTCTCGTTTTCTCGGAAGCTCGACCGTGGGAACCCGAACCCGGGCAACATAGGATCGGATTTCGCGCGGCTCGGAATTCCGTTGTGGGCCGCGGTGCACGCGCACGACGCCCGCAACTCCACTCGGCTGAAGCGACTCGAAACGCTCTGTGCATGGCGCAACGCAATCGCCCACCAGGACTTCTCGGAAGAGTGTGACGCCGAGGCACTCATGCTCTCGCTCGTTCGCTCGTGGCGGGGCGCCTGCAACGGGCTCGCGCGCTCGTTCGATTGCGTAGTCGGACGCTATCTTGCGGATCTTGCAGGCGACGAGCTCTGATAGGAGACCGGATATGGCAGGACGTCGAAAGGTCAAAGAAGTGTCACGCCTCAAGGTCGGTGACCACATCCGCGTCGAGTTCGGCGGAGGCCTCGTGCCGGCCGTCATCACCGCAGACCGTGGAAACATCGGCTATGGCGGAAGGCGCCTCTTCACCGTTCGCGCGCAGGTTGGCGTCGATCCCGACATCGAGATGGTCTACGAGCTCGGCGAGGTGGATATCTTCGACGCCTAGCGGAGGACGCGCCGCTCGAGGCTCCGCCGCACTGCCGCCTCGATCACCGCGGGCGACCTCGCATCCGTCGTACAGAGAAACCGCGCCTTTGGCTCGATCCCCACACGCGCAAGATCCAGGCGATCGGCATCCCAGCAAGTCTGCACCGTTGCGTCGGCCTCGGTCAGGCCGTCGCTGTGATGCAGACATGCGTAGCGCAGTTGATCGAGCCCGAGCGCGTCGAGTCGCAGCAGCGATGCGTTGATCGACTGCAGATGCTCCGCCGCGCGCGCGCCGTGCTGCCGATCGCCGCCATCGTGAAAGCGCTGGCTGTCGTGCAGGAACGCGAAGAGCTCGACGATCTCTTCGCGTGCACCGGTCGCGCGCGCGAGCAAGAGGCCGTTCACGCGAACGCGCGCCCAGTGCGGCGCGCCATGGATGCCGCCCCAATCGAGGCGGAACTCGCGTTGCAACATCGCGAGCAATGCGGGCGGGAGACTGCTTCGTCTGCGCGTCATCGGCGCTTCCACTCCATTCGAGCGATGCCGTTGCGTCCACGCGGGAGCGGACGTTGCCGAACGCGCCCGCGCTGTAGCACGGTGAGAAACCCTTCGAGTCGGCGATCGAGGTGCTGCCCGAGATCCATCAGCAGCTCGGCGGGCTCCTCAGGATGGGCAGGTACGATCCGGAAATAGAGAACGCCAGCGGGGCGCGGCGCGTTGGGCCGCAGTGTCAGCATCCCGAAGTCGCGATCAAAGGTCAGCAGCACGCGGCCTTCCGCGGCCGCGCGTGAAAGGATTGCCAGATCGTCCGAGCCACGCGTGACGCGAGCAACGTCGAAGCCTTCCGATCGCAAGCGGCGGATCGACGGCAGCGGGACGTTCTATTCCGCCAGCAGGCGGATCAAGTGTCGGACCGGGACCTGGGATTCGTCGGCGAGGACTTCAGCGGCATACGCGAAGACGGCGCGCAGCGCTTCGGACGTGAGCGAGGGGTAGCTCTCCAACACCTGCTGCTGTGTCCACCCTGCAGCGAAGAGGCCGAGAATGAACGCGACGCTGAGACGCGTACCCCGAACGGCCGGCTTGCCGCCAAGGATCTGGGGATCGCAGCCGATGAGGTTGCTGTGTGCCAACTCGAAGAGCCTTCTGCGGGATGGGCTGCACGCGAGCCTAGCTCGTCGGGAGCGGTGGAGCCGATGCGCGCGAGCGTCCCGTCCACCCCCGTTCACCGGCGCAACCACGCGCGCGAGCCGCTACCGTGCTCGCCCCCAACGAAGGAGATCGAGACATGTCACAGACCGACGAAGAGATGCGCCGCGAACTGGAGAAGCTGAAGGCGGAGAACGAGGCGCTGAAGGCGACCAACCGCAAGGCGATGCGGCTGCAGGTGAGTGAGAAGGGTGGCGTGTCGCTCTATGGGATCCGCCGCTTTCCTGTGACGTTCTACAAAGAAGAGTGGGATCGGATTCTCGGCATGGGCGACGAGATCCTCGCGTTCATTGGCGAGAACGAGAGCAAGCTGAAGAAGCCGCGCGGCGAGGAGTAGGCGCGCGCTACGGCGCTGCGCCGGGGCCTGGCGACAGGAAGAGCGAGAGCGATGCGATGGTGGCGTCGTCGCCGTCCACGTCGCGATCGCCGTCGAGATCGAGGTTCGCGTCGTAACGGTGCGCGGTGATCGCGCGTTCGAGCAGATCGAGATCCGGCGTCATGCCGGGCGGCGTCGGGCCCCAGCCGGCGCTGACGCGACCGTCATTGTCGAAGTCGGCGTCGCAGAAGTTGCCGTAGCCATCGCCGTCGGTGTCGCGTTGGTCGCGGTTCGGCGCTTCGAGGCAGTTGTCGCGCGCATCGGCGACGCCGTCACCGTCGCGATCCTTGCCGGTGTCGACGCGCGCGATGCTCGTCATCAGCGGATCACCGAGGTAGAAGTTCATCCACGAGAGATACGGAACGCTGCGGAAATAAGACTCGATCGCGGTGGCGCCCTCGAAGTAGTTGCGAAATAGCACCGGCGGGCGCGCGAGGCCGATCAGCATCGGTTCGAACGCGTTCGAGGCCACGCCGCAGGCGCCGAGACGGATCAAGTCGGCGCTCAGCGATTGACCGTAATCGGTGACGGGCGTCACGAAAGTGCGTCCGTTGGTGCTGACGAGATCCACCGCGATCGAGCGCGGCGCGAAGCGGCCGGGCAGCGGCTTGCCGCCGATCACGCCATAGAACGGCGCACTTCCGCCGTGGCTGTCGTTGCTGCCCCACGATGCGTAGCCGAGCAGCGGCGTGGGGCTCGCGATGAAGCGGTCGCTCTGATCGTGCAGCACCGAGACGCCGCGGCCGCGCAGCAGCGACGCGATCGGGCGCAGCAGCACGTCGTTGCCCGCGCGCCGACCGGGTTGCGCGTGGGGATCCTCGTCGATCGACACGGTGCCCGTGCTGGCCGGCGCTTGCGCGCAATCGATCAGCGCCTTTACGTCCAGCGGAATGCCGCTCGCGGAATCGAGCGGCGTCTGGAAGCCGGCGAGGCGCGACACCAGATAGCGGAGCGGCGCTTGCGGATGATCGCGGCGCCACGCGGCGAAAGGCGCACTCGCGTTGAAGTACGGGTTCACCGCCTCGCCGTTCGCGCCAAGGCCGCCCGCGCCCCCGAGCTTCGAGAACAGCAGCGCGAGCTCTGCGTCCACCGAGGCGCGCGGGCAATCGCGCAGGTAGGCGCCGTCGAAGGCGCAGACCTGCGGCGCGTAGCGATGCGGGATCCCGCTCGCGAGCACGATCACTTCGATCGAATCGACGAGCCCGTGCTGCTGCAGGAACGCTTCGAGCGGCGCGCGGATCTGGCTGTCGAACACGGCCTTGTTGGGGATCAACTCCTGCACCGCGTTGGCGAGCGTCGCGTCCGCCAGCGGGATCTGCAGCGTGACGACGTTCGCGGCGGGGACGTTGCGACGCGCGCGGTAGTAGTTGCCGATCGCCACCGAGACGGGGCTCGCCCCGTTCACGACGATCAGCACTTCGGGATGCGCCGGCTCTTGCGCGCTCGGCTCGGCCGCGCCGCTGTCGAGCGGCAGCGACAGCATCGCGATGAGGTGAAGCGTGACGACGCGCGCGGCGATCGAAGGCGGGGAGTGCATGCCGCGAGTCTAGTGCGCGGACTCCGCGCAGCGAGCGTCGCTAGAGCTGGATCGTGGTCGTCGAGAGCGCCGTCTCTCCGTACGCACCGTACGACGAGACTTTGTAGACGCCCGGATCTTCCCAGCGCATGTACCAGAGTCCGATCGTGACGCGATCCTGCGTCTGCTCCGAAACTTTCAGATCGGTGAAGAGATCGAAGCCGACGCCGCTCTGGCCGCCGTCGCCGCACTCCTGGATGTAGTGGATCGACTCGGTTCCGCCGGCCTGCTCGCGTTCGCCAAACGGGATGCGGCAGAAGCGCTCGTAGGAGCCGATTTCATCGGAGAGGCGCCAGAGCCAGACGCCTTCGACACTGCCGTCTTCGACACCCTCGAGCTGCAGCCACACGCGCTTGGTCTCGCAACCGAAGAGCGGGAACAGGCAGAGCGCCCATGCCACCATGCTCAGCCGAAATGCGCGCTTCAACACAGAGCTCCTCCGACCCACGGCGCTCAGCGGTCTCGAACCGGTTGGCAGCGACGCCCCATGGCGACGGACCCTGCGCTCACCGCCTTGCATTCGGAGCGGCTGCGCGGCCACTGTGTGCGCAGCGTCACCAGCGTCCCGCAGCGCAAGCGCGAGACGCGTCGATCTCGAGATCGAGACCGCGGTTTCTCCGGGGACGAGTGGATGGAAGATCCCCCTGCACATCAGCTTCGCTTTAGTTGCGTCTTCACCGACGCAATACGGGATCACGCGAAAAGCGCGAACGAGGCAGACGGTGACGATGCTGTCTCGACTGCCGGTCGACCGGGGGGTGGCAGCGAGAACGGAGCGCGTAGAGGCAACGATCTATCGCAAGCGGGATGACCGTAGGATTACCGTTGCGATCGCAACGAGAGCGAGCGCCACGGCACCGGGTTCCGGAATCGGCTGTGAGACCATCGCCATTTCCACGACCTGGCCGGTCTGCGCGAAGCCGAACGGCAGCAGGACTTCCGTCGTGACCACCGGCGTCTGCCGCACCGCGCCGAATCCCGACTGCGACGGGGCGACGTAGATGCGACCGTTGGCGTCCACCTCGATTGCCCTCCACGAGAAGGTTCCTGGGAAGGCGGTTTCGAGGTTCGCGACGATCGATGTGACGTCGGCCGTGTCGGGATCGACGTCCCGCAGTTGCGCCGGGGCGCCGGCGCTGTCGATCACGACGTACGAGCCATCGCTGTCGAGCGCGATGTCGATCGGCTGGCCGGGAACGTCGTAGATCTCGGCCGTCGGCGGCGTGCCGGGATCGATGCGGAGGATGGCATCCGGTCCGAAGCTGGTCGCCAGCACGACGACCGCGCCGAACTCGTCGACGACCATCTGCCCGAAGTCGCGGAAGCTGGCGTTCTCGTAGTACGAGGTGATGTCGTGCGTCACCGGATCGCGTCGCGCAATCATCGCGATGAACTCCCCCACCTCGACGCGGTAGCCGCTGAAGTAGACGGCGCCGTCCACCGGGTCGATCGCGACGTCTTGCAGCGAATCGAGGCCAGAGGCTTCGAGCGTGTCGAGGTCGAGCGATTCGAAGGCGAGCGTCGCGGGATTCACGCGGAAGGTCGGCAGCCACGTGCTCCAGATCGAACCGTCGGGCGCCGCGTCCATGCCGGTGAAGTACTCGGTCGGGAGGCAGAGCATCGTCTCGAAGGTCGAAGGCGGTCCCGGATCGACGCGCACGATCTGCGTTTCGCCCGAGTTGGTGTAGAACGGATGCGGCTGCGTACCGATCGCGGAGAGCCACGGTCCCGCCGGCGGCTGCGGCACGGCGGCGACGATCAGCGTTTCGCGCAAATCGGAGCAGCCGGCCGACGTCCGGCCGGTCAAATCGATCTCGGCGCGACACGCGGTCACGTTGCCCGCGAACGAGATCGTGACGGGCGCGCCCGACGGGATCGACCCGCTCCACGCGATGGTCTGGGCGTTCGCGTCGTAGACGACGCCCGGCCCCGCCGGCGGCGTCGTCACGTTCAGTCCGCGCAACGCGAGATCGAACGACGCGTTCGGCAACGCCTGGCCTGCATTCGATTGCAGCGTCAACTCGATCTGCGCGGTGCCGTTCGGTCGCGTGAGCTGCACGAGGGAGTCGATGACGGGCGCGTCGAGCCGCTGCGCGGGCGTGAGGTTCGTCGCCTCCAGGTCGAGACGCGCGCTCGGCTCGAGCGCGAACGACGCGGGTACGGCAGACGTCCCGATTTCGGTGTCGCACGCGTCGAACGCGGCGACCGGTGTGCCGAAGCCGAGCTGCGTCGTCCGATTGCCAGGCTGCACGCAGCTGTCCACTTGCGCGACGTATTGGATCGAAACGGTCTGCCCGGCACCGACGTCGCCGGTCCACGCGAAGCGATTGCTCGCCGTGTTCACGACGCCACCGCCCGCGTTGTTCGTGCGATCGAAGGACGTGCCCGCTCCGAACGCGATGCCGTTCGGCACTTCGCCTGCAGGACCGAGTCTCACGTTCGGGGCCGCCGCAGCGCTGGCGTTCACGAGCGTGATGGTGTGTACCAACTCATCACCGGGCCGGAGCGGCTCGGCGTCGGGCAGCGTCGCGACGCTGACGCCGAGAGGCACCTGAGGAAGCGCAGAGATCGTCACATAGATGTCGTTGCTCAACGCGTAGCTGCGGCCGGAGAGAGGCGGCTCGTGACTGATGTTGGCCGTGAGGAACAAGTCCTCCGCGTCGCAGCCGACGGCGATGCTGAAGCCGACCGATCCGCTCGCGCCCGGCGCGAGATCGCCGAGCGTCCAGCGCACCGAACCGAATTCCACGTCGCCATTGCCGGTGGCCGAAACGAAGGTCGTGCCGGATGGCACCTGGATCGCGATCTCCACGTTGCGCGCGACGACGCCGCCCTCGTTCTCGTAGCTGAGCAGGTACGAGACGGTGTCGCCGGCCTGGATCGACTCGGGGCCGGCCATCGCGATCGTGGGTTGCGGTGTCGGGCACAGATCGAAGGAGCAGAAGTTCGCGTTCGGCTGCGGCGCGCCGCCCTGATTGGAGCAGGCGCTTTCCTCGAGCAGCGTGCAACCCGGGATGGCTTCGGCGAAGCAGCACGGAACGACGACGGGAATCTCGGGGCATTCGGTACACGCCGTCGTGGCGCCCAGGTAGTTCCCGAAGCAGCTCGCTTCGGGAACCGGGTTGCAGCCACCCTGCGGGTAGCAACAGGCGCCATTCTCCGTGAGACAATCCGCGAAGGTCGCACGGTCGCGCTCGACGTCGAAGCTGTTCTTCGCGATGACGATCACCTCGCCGCCGCTCGCGCTCAACACTTCGGCGTGGAGCTGCTCGTTGACGTCCACGATCGGGAAGCCGCCGGGGTTGATCACGACGCCGAAATTCGGACCGGGGCAGAGATCGATCAGCCGGTAGTCGGTCTCATCGGGATTCGGGAGATCGTGTTGCAGGAACGCCTGCGTGCCGGATGGCGAGACTTCGATGAAGCCGAGCCCGTTCGAGAAATCGAAATTGGGTCCACTCACCACGCCGGTCGAGAGATCGACCCACACCAGATTCGTGAAGCCGAACTCATCCGCGGTCGTGACGAACATCGCGACGCGCCGCGGCGAAACGCCGAGCCGACCGGCGCACTCGAGCCCGAGGCCGTTGAACTGGCACATGCCGGTGTCATAGAAGCCGAGGCGCAGGATGCCGTGCGGGATGCAGAGCCCCGTGCGAATTGGTTCGAGCCGATTCGCACTCAACGACGACGGAACCTTGTAGAAGTAGACGAGCGTCCCGTTCGTATTGCAGGTGCCGCCGAACGCGTAGACGATCGTGCGCGTCGGGGTGAGTCGCAGCGAGCCGATCGCGGCGTCCGGAATGCCGGTCTGGCCGGTCGGACGCAGGAAGATCGATTCGTTCATCGAGTCGCCGTTGCGATCGATGCGAATCGCGCTGCCGTCGTAGAGGATGCCGAGCGACGAGGTCGTCGGATGGACCCACCATTCCTCGAACGGCACGAAGTCGCCGAGCCGCGCCTGGGCGCGCGCGGGTGCAGGCGTGAGCGCTGCGGCGGCAACCAGGGCGATCCATAGAGCGGCAGCGAGGCGCAACGGCAAATCAGATCGAGTCATCTCGGTCCTCCACTGGCGAGACTAGTCGGCTGCGCGCGGCGCGGCGTCGCCAGGATTGGGGACGCGGGGCGTTCGCAGAGCTCGAACGTCTCCGTCGTTGCGCGCTGCGATAGGCTGACATCGCGGCACGGGTGCGGAGGCAGATTCATGAGATCGAGATCGCTCGCGTTCGCAGCAACCATCGTCCTTGCAGGCGCCGCCGCGCCGAGTGCGGCGGACGTCACCGGCTACGAAGTCGTCTCGGCGACGAGCCCCGCGGCGAACAACACATCGAAGTCGCTGCTCGTCGAATGCCCCGACGGCAAGTTTGCGTTGGGCGGCGGCACGAGCACCTTCGGCGCTTTCGTTCCGACTTCGAGCACTCCGGCGACGATATGGATGAACGCGCCAGCCGGTTTGCCGATCGCCACTGGCTGGAACGGCGCTGCACACTGCGATTGTCTCGCCGCCGCGAACTGGGGCCTACGCGTCGATGTGATCTGCGGCGACGCGCCGGGCCTCGAGCGCGTGAACGCCTTCGCACCGAGCAACAGCAACGACTCGAAGTTCACGCAGGCGATCTGCGCGGAAGGCAACGGCGCGCTGAGCGGCGGCGCGCAGACATCGGGCGCGGTCTCCTCGACGGCGCTGCTCGAGAGCGTGGAGAGCACGGAAGCGGCGTACGGCTTCGATTTCGGCTGGGCAGCCACAGCGCGCGGCCCCGCTTCCAACACCTGGGGCCTGCAAGCGATCGCGATCTGCGCCGACGCAGCCGCGACGGCGACCGTCGCGACCTACACCTCGACGGTGATCAGCACGGCGCCCGATCTGCTCCACACGACCGCGTGTCCCGACGGCTTGATCGCAATCGGCGGCGCCGCGCGCGCGCTCCCCATCAACAACGCGACCGGTACCGACGATGCGCGTCTCACCGCGATCGCACCCGATGGCCCGAGCACTGCGCCCACAGGCTGGAGCGCAACGGCGCGGCGGCCCGCTACGAACACCGCGGAGTGGCAGCTCACGGTCGGCGTCGTCTGCGTGCCTGAGCCGGCGAGCGCCGTGCTCGCGAGCGGTGCGGTGCTCGCGCTGGTGGCGCTCACGAGACGCCGACGCGTGCAGATGCTTTCGGAGCGCGCTGCGACGCGACAACGCGAGAGCTAGCGTCGCGCCGTGGCAGGCGGAGGGCATCGTGGCGATCCGAAGTCGAACGATTCGAGACATGGCGGGGCTCGCCATCGCGATCCTCGTTGGCTGCTCGCCCGCGACGGATCGCGAGCGCTACGAAGTCGGCGAGAGCGGCGTCGCGACCTTCCACAACCAGCTCGGCGTGCCGCTCTACCTCGGCGGCTGCGGGCACTTCGACTACGAGAAGCGCGTCGGCGATGCATGGGTATCGCAAGGGACCGACACACTTTGTGTGTGGGAGGGCTTCGCCGCTCCGGTCGCTCCTGGCGAGGTGGTGACGGATCCGATCCGCGCGCGCGAGCCCGGCATCTGGCGACTCCGCTACCCCGTCGGCGTTTTCTGCGACGCGGCAGCACCGCTCGGTGACGCCGATTGCGCAGCGATCGGTGAGACCGCGAGCAACGAATTCGAAGTGATGGAGCCCGGCTGCGTCGTGGGTGGCTGCTCCGGGCAACTCTGTGTCGAGGACGAGTGGGTCAGCACCTGCGAGTGGCTCCCGCACTACGCCTGCTTCCGGGCTGCGCGCTGCGGTCGCTTCGGGCCTGCGGGTGCTTGCGCGTGGGAGCCGACGCCCGAACTCGCCGCATGCCTGGAAGAGCAGGGCGCGCCCGGCTCCGTCGAGCCGATCGAAACGCCGCGCTGACGGCGCGTTCGCGTAGATCCGTCACACCTCTGCTTCGATCGCGGCCAGTCCCTCTTCACCGAGCGGCTTGCTCCGCTTCACGCTGAGGCTCTCCAGAAACTCACGCGCGAAGTCGCGCTTGTAGCGGGCGTTGATCGCCGCGGTGATGCACATCGCCACGAGCGCGCCGAACGCGGCGCTCGTGATGTCCTTTTGCGCGTCCCAGACGTCGCCCTGCATGCCGAGGTACGCCGTGCCGACATCCGCGTTCACCACGCTGGCGGCGATCCACTCGATCACCTCGAAGAGCGTCGATGTCGAGATCGTGAGATCGAAGGGCAGGAAGTAGCCCCAGAAGCCCTTCACGTTCGCGACGCGCAGGAAGAGCTCGCGGATCGGATACGCGAAGAGCAGGCCATAAGAAAAATGCACGAAGCGGTCGAAGTGATTGCGCTCGAGTCCGAGCAGGTCGTTGAGCGTCCCGCCGAAGAGTGCGCGCCACCATTCGTTGTACGGCACGTGGGAGTAGGTCCAGTGCGCGCCAATTTCGTGCAGTACGAGAAACACGAAGATCATCGTGTAGCTCACGCGCGAGAGCGGCAGCCGGCGGTAGGTCGCGGCCAGAAGCAGCAACAACACGGGCACGAGCGCGTTTTCGACCAACCACGTTTCCGGCTCGTGCGCGCCGATCCGCGACCACAGCGTGATCGCGGCCAGCGCAGCGCCGAGCGACGCGACGTAACGACCGCGCGGAATGCCTGCGAGTTGAACCACGTCGCTCCGCGCTAACGCCGCCGCGCGAGCACTGCGAGCGCACCGCCCGCCACGATCATCGCCGCCAGCGCGTCCGGTTCCGGTGTCAGGAACGGCGGCGGCAGCGTGCGCATCGCGTTGCCGATGCGGATCGGGGGCTCGATCGGCGTACCACTGCCGGGGCCGAGCGGCGCCGATCCAGAAGGATGCAGCAGGCCGAGTCTCGCGAGCGACAGATTCATCTGCATCGTGTTGAGACCTTGGAAGATCAGAACCGCGCGCGTTACGGCGGGATCCTCGGCGCAATCCGTCGGCGCCGTGATCGTGCTCGGCCCGCGGTATGCGTGCCAGGAGACATCCACGTAGGGCAGCATCGCGGCGAAGTAGTTGTTGTAGATCGCGAAGAGCAATTGCGCCGTCGTCGGGACATGGCGCCGCGTGGGAATGATCGCGATCGGGAACGGCGATGGTACGAAGACACCGTGTCCACACGCCAGCACGTCGGGATCGATGTGGAAGCCGAACCTGTCGCCGGGGAACCCGAATGGACTCGTGTGGATGTGGCGGAGGCCGCAGTTGTCACCAGGACCGCCGATGAACGAGATGTCGGTGGCGGGATCGAGCACCTCGAATACGCCGGTCGCATCCGCGAAGTCACCCGCATCTGTGTCGGGGTAGGCGTACGGACCGTGGTAATCACCGGCCGCGGGATTCTGCGCCGTCCAGAGTTCCCAGTAGTTGAAGTCGGGGAAGTTCGCGCTCGGCGCGACGAGGCTATCGGCATCGGTGTTGCGCGGCCCGACGTCCGCCATCACCGCGACATCCACATCCGCGCCGGGATCGCCGCAGCCGGTGCCGTTGCCGGGACCGTCGAGATCACCGCGACCATCGATCTCGAAGATCACCGCGGGCTGCAGACACTTCATCGCGTCGAGATCGTCGCCCGCGAGCAGGCCCAGGTCCGACGCATCGGCGTAGAGCGCCAGCGGCGTGTTCACCAGGTTGGGCCGCGAGTTGGAGAAGTTGGTGATGAAGACATCGCCCGCGGTGTGGCCTTGCCCTGCGAGTCGCGGCGAGCCGGGCGCCAGCGAGAAGAGCGCCGCATCGAAGATCAGCGCACCGGGTGCGGGCACGGCAGACGCCACCGAGCCCGCGCGCAGCACCGTGCCGGGCAAGCCCGACTTCATCAGGCAGAGCGCATCGAGGTCATCGGTTGCGCTGAGTCCGAGCGCCGCAGCGTTTGCAAACACCGACACGACACCATTCAACGAGACTAGGAGATCGCCGGGCGATGCACCGAGCGTCACGAGCGTCGGCGACCCCGCTGCCAGCGAAAAGAAGACGGGATTCTCCGCATCGCCGTCCTCGTCGAGATCGACCACGCTCGGCGGATAGTCGGTCAGCGAATCGAGATCATCGGTGTCGGGCAGCGGCACGATCGCATCGGCGGGCACCAGCGTCTGGTTCGTCTCGTTCAGCACCGTAACGAACTCGGCGCCTTCCTCGCGACCGAGCGCCGCCTGCTGCGCCACACCGGTGTTGGGCAAGCCATCGGAGCCGGGGCTCACCGAAAACGCGATCGTCGTCTGACCCGCCGCGTCGATGCCGTCGGTGCCGAACGAGAGCGCATCGATGTCGTCGCCCGCCTGCAGGCCGAGCCCGCTGCGCGAGAGCGCCACCGGCGGCGGCTTCGGCAAGCGGAAGAGCGTCGCCGCATCGAGCGAACCGCCCGCCGCGATACCGAAAGTGGGATCCTGCACCGGACGGTGTGAGCTCGCGCCCGCGATCGAAGCGACCGTCGGGCCACTCGGGTTCGCCTTCGACACCAACGCGATCGACGGCGGCGGATGCGTATAGGTATCGAAGAGCGGCGGCAGCTTCTGGATCCCCTGCGCCTCGACCCGCACCGCCGCGAGATTCACCAGCGGCGCAGCGAAGCCCGTGATCTCGACCTCGACGAACACATCGAAGAAAGAGTTGGCGGGGAAATCGTTGGCGGCGCCCTGCGCGCGCACCTGCCCGAGCGATGAGCGCTCGGGATTCACGCGCACGGTGATCGGGTTGCCGTTGAAGACACCGACGAGTTCCATCGCGATGATCTCGGTATCGACGACTCCGATGCCGGACTCCTCGCGACGCTCGCCGATGACGACGGTCACGGGACCTTCGAGTGCGACCGCTTGCGTGCCGAGGCCGGGGACGGTGAGCACGACGCTCATCTCACTGTCGAAGTGGTCGGAGCGGCTGTCGGGGAATTCGGCGGCTGGCGTGGGTGACGCGAACAGAAGGAGGGTGGCTGCGGCGGCGAGGAGTTGGGTGAGTCGCATGCTTTGCCTCCTGCGATGGGCGCATCGTACAACGGACGGGGCTCGATTGATGGAAGAAATCGGAGCCCAGACGCGATCAGAGACCTCCTCGCCATGGTGAAGTCCGAAGCGTCAGCGGGCGATTGAGTGAACGCCGAGTAACCGATGATCGACAAGGATTCTGTTCCTACTCTCATCGCCAGCCCCGCCATTCCCACGAGTCGATCATGCACACGAGGTCGAGTGTTGCCAAGATGTCTCTCCTGTGAGACATTCGCTGCTGCGTGTCAGGCTGCATCGCCACTGCCGTCGCGAAATCGCCGACCTGCCCGCGGAGATCCGCGCAGATCTCGCCGATGCGTTGCTACGACTGGACGCCGGGATCGCGCTCTCGATGCCGCTGTCGCGTCCGATGCCTTCAATCGCTCGGGGAGTTCATGAACTACGGCTACGAGACTCGTCCGGCGACTATCGAATCGTCTACGTCACCGCGCGGAGTGGCGATCGTGGTCGTGCTCGCTTTCAAGAAAAATACGTTCAAGACACCCGAACGCATGATCAAGCTCGCCCGATCACGGGCCAGGGAGACCGAATGAAGAAGAGAACACGGAGCGCCGAGATCTCCGACCTGCTCGGGATCTCGAAGGCGCGCGGCATGGAAGCGGTGATCAAGGCCGATCTGATCGCGGCGGTGACGAAAGCGATCGCGCGTCTCGGGTTGACACACGCAGACGTTGCGGAGCGCGCGGGTCTGCCGCGGAGCGCGGTCACGGGGATTCTCAGCGGCAGCCTGCAGCGCGTGACGATCGATCGGGTCTTGCGACTCGTCGAGGCGGTGGGGCTGACGGCTGAAGTGCGGGTGCGGCGCGCGGCTTGAGGAGTGGCGCGGGATGGCTGCTTTGGACACTTTACAACTCGCCGCTGCACAAGTGACACGCATTCGCGTTTAGCCGAGCGCGGCGGACACTCTGGCAGCCCCCGCGCGGCACGACTCTTGCCTTTAGAGAGTCCGGTGGTGCTCGAAAGCCTTCCGTCGCGCGGGCGACCCTCCTGAGGTGTTGAAATGAAGACGCATGTCGTGAAGCGGATGATGTTGGCGGTTGCGCTCGCAGCGCTGTCGGTCGTGGGAATGAGCGCGGCAACTTACGCGCAACCACAGAAGCAACAGGATCAGGTGCAGGAAGAGGACGCCGCGAAGCAGAAGAAGTCGCAGAAGGCGATCGAGCAAAAGGGTCAGAAGCCGCAGAAGGCGCAGCCGCAAAAGCACGACGAGTCGCCGCAAAAGGCGCAGCAACAGCAGCAACCGGGCAAGCAGCCGCAGAGGGCGCAAGAGCAGCAACACCAGGGCCAGCAGCCGCAGAAGGCGCAGCAGCAACAACAGGGTAAGCAGCCGCAGAAGGCAGAGCGGCAACAGCGCGGTCAGCAACAGCAAGCGGTGAAGCAACAGCAACAGCAAGAGAAGGCGCAGCAGAATCAGCAGCGCGCCGAGCAGGTACAGAAGGCCCAGCAGCAGCAGCGCGACAAGCAGCAGCAAGCATCGCAGCAACAACAACAGCGCGCTCAGCAGCAACAAGCCGCAAAGCAACAGCAGAAGCACGATAAGGCGCAGCGGAATCAGCAGCGCGCCGAGCAGGTGCAGAAGGCCCAGCAGCAGCAACAGCGCGACGAGCAGCAGCAGGCGTCGCAGCAACAGCAACAGCAACAGCAACAGCAGCAGCAGAGCAACATTCAGCAGCAGAACGCGCAGCAGCAACAGATCAAGCGCCTGTCAGATCAGCAGCAGCGCAAGCGGATCGCGACGCAGCAGCAGCGCCTGACGCAATACGGCGACTATCTGGATCAGCGGCAGCGCCTCGCGGAACAGCATGCGGCGCTGCTGAGGCAGCAGAATCGGACGGAGCAGTACCGCTTCCAGCAGCGATATCAGGAGCGCCTGGTTGAGCAACAGCGTCAGCTCCAGAATGCGCGCGACTACGACTACGACGACGATCCGTTCTTCTACACGGCGCCCAGCTATCGATACTCTCGCGGCGGCCGCAGCTACGAGACGAATCAATACGGTGTGGATCTCCTGCGACAGGCCGTGAACTATGGCTACGAAGAGGGCTTCCGCGCGGCGCAGGCGGACTTGTCGGATGGCTGGCGTTCCAACTACAAAGACTCGTACGCGTATCGGGACGCGAACTACGGGTACAACGGCTTCTATGTGAAGCGCGACGACTACAACCACTACTTCCGCGAGGGTTTTAGCCGCGGCTACGGAGACGGCTACGACAGCCGCGAGCAGTATGGAAGCTACGAGGACGGGAAGTATTCCATCCTGCAGACCGTCCTGGCGTTGATCCTGAACTTGCAGCCGCTGCGGTAGGGTGCGCGACGCCGCCGGGGATCTAAAGATCGCTCGATCTCGAACAGGTGGGCGCAACATGCGAACGACACGCATCTGGATCGGCGCGGCGCTCGCTGCCGGCATGCTCGCAGAGCCGGCTCGCGCGCAGAACCTGCTGACGAATCCGGACTTCGACAACGCCCTCCAGCTCTCGGGTTGGACCGAGCAGAAGACGTGGTCCACTGATGACTTCGCCGACGACGGTGCGTCGGGCTCGGTCGAGATCGAGAACGATTCAGCCGGCAGCAACTCGATCTTCATGCGGCAGTGCGTGCCGGCGGCTCCGGGTGACTCGTTCGACGCCTCCGCCGAAATCCGGGCCGCGTTGGGCCAGAGTGCGGGCGCCGTACACTTCGTCGTGGTCTTCTGGCTCGTCGCGGATTGCCTCGCAACATCGGACTTCGACGCCGTAGGCTATGTCCCAGGCCCGGACGCGCAGGAGACTGGCGATTGGGAGTCCGTGTCCCTGACTGGTGTCGTCGCCCCTGCGCTCACGCAAAGCGCGGAGATCCAGCTATTGGTCGTGAAGACCGCGGCGGGAGGCAGTCTCGACGCCCACTTCGACCACGTCTTCCTGCCCGAGTCGACGCAGGCGCTCGCTGCGGCTGCGGCGCTGGCTTCGCTCGGCGCGCTCGAACGAAGGTCGAGGCTTCGCCGTGCGTGCGCGCCGCGTGGTGCGAGCTACGCGAAGGCTCCCGCATCTTCCGGTTCGATCTGATCCCGACGACGAATCGATCCCAACTCTCCTGATCCACTCCGCCGTCTCGGCGAGTCGATCGTGCAACCCAGCATCGTCCTCATGCACCAGTAACGGCTGAAGTGCGGGTGCGACGAGCGGCTCGAGGCGCCGGTGAATGAAGGGAACGAGACTGAGAAAAGAGGTAATTTCGCACTCTAATTGCGTCTATTGTGAGAACCGAAGCCGTTGCCGGCCGGAGGTGGCGAGATTCCCAACTCGACAAGCCCTCCTCTCCGCCTTAGTGCTTGATGTCGTCGTCGCCCTTCGTTGAAGTGGTCTCCGCCTCGGCTTCCTTCACGCCTTCGAAGAAGTCCTGGCTCTGCTGCAAACGCCCCGAGCGGTCCTTGCCGCGATACGATCCAAGCGACCGGTTCAGTTGCGTGAAGGCAGTCCCAGACGACCGAGCGCTCCAGTTGGATGTGCTGCCGCGCGCGAATCCGAGCCCACCGCCTTCGGTGTAGGCGTCTTGATTCGCGCCGAGGAACACGAACGCCCAGCCGCGCGCCTTCAGTGCCGCGATGCGCTCGAATAGCGCCTCGCGCTTCCACGACCCGCTCGCGTTTTCCTCGCCGTCGGTGAAGACGACGATGATCGCGTCCTCGTCGCGGCCGCGGGCGCGGCGCTCGGCGTGTTCGAGGAGCGCACCGAGCGCATCGAGCAGCGGCGTGCCGGCGCGCGGCTCGTAGCGCGCGGCGTCGAGCGGGCGAACCTCTTTTACATCCGCGGCATCGACGAGGATCTCGAACGGCGCCTGCGAATCGAACTGCACCAGCGTCATCCGGCAAACGCCCGGCCGCGCTTGCTGCTCGCGCAGGAATTGATTGAAGCCACCGATCACGTCCTCGCGAATCGGCTCCATCGAGCCGGAGCGATCGAGCAGGAAACTCACGTGAACGGCGTCATCGGCTGCAGACGGGGTCGCGTTCTCGGCGTTTTGCGTGGTCATCGGGTGCCTCCTCCCCGAGCGGATGCTCGAGTCAGGCAGACTTTAACCTCGGAATAGCAGTTGTCAACGTGACTCTAACCCGGCAAGCTCGCGGATGTGGCCAAGCAATCCCCTCCGCGCGCTCCTGCGGGCTACGACCCTGACGCTTTTCCGCGTGTAGCCGTCACCGTCGATGTGGTGGTGCTCACGCTGCAGGAGCGGCTGCGCGTATTGCTCGTCGAGCGCGCCGCGGAGCCGTGGCGCGGCGTCTGGGCGCTGCCCGGCGGCTTCGTTCGACCCGACGAGACACTCGAAGAAGCCGCGGCGCGCGAACTGCGCGAAGAGACCGGCGTCGATGCATCGGCGCATCTCGAACAGATCCGCGCCTATGGCGACCCCGGCCGCGATCCGCGCATGCGCGTCGTCACGGTGAGCTTCCTCGCGGTGTTGCCCGAGATCGGCGCCGTCACCGCGGGCACCGACGCCGCGCGCGCGGAACTCGTCGCGGTCGATGAACTGCTCGGGCGCGAGCCCACGCGGCGGCTCGCATTCGATCACGACGTCATCCTCGCCGACGCCGTCGAGCACGCGCGCGAAAAGCTCTCGACCACGTCGCTTGCCACTGCATTTGTGGGCAACGAGTTCACACTCGGCGATCTGCGCGGTGTGTACGAACGCGCGTGGGGCGTCGATCTCGACCCCGCGAACTTTCGGCGCAAAGTGCTCGCCACCGAGAACTTCGTGATGCCGACCGGCCGCCGCGCATCGCCGGGACCCGAAGGCGGCAAGCCCGCCGAGACCTATCGCTCCGTCGGCCGCGCGCGCCTGCACCCGCCGCTGATGCTTCCCACTTCCGATGAGCGGCTCGAGGATTCAAGTGCCCCCGGCTCCTGGAATCTCGGCGCGCCCCAGCAACGCGCAACGGTGTGGCGCTTCTGGCTCGGCGATGACGCCGCATTCCAACGCGCGGTGATCGACGCGGGCTTGCTCGCGCCGATCGCAAAAGAAGAGACACCGATCTCGGACGAGGAATGGAACGCATTCATGGCGGGCATGCAGCAGGGCGACCTGGTGATCGCGCCGCTCGCACGCGAAAGAATCGCGATTGGCGAAGTCGTGAGCGCGGTGCGCGAGCGGCCGAACGCGCGGGATCGCAGACTCCGCCGCGTGCGCGAGATGCGATGGTGGCCGGTGATGGCGCGGAGTCGGTTACCGGAAGACATGCGCGCGCGACTCGATGCAGCGGGAGTGCTCGCTCCGCTTCGCCTCACTGCGGCGGCGCGACGGCTGCGAGCGTTGTTGTCGGAGTAGGTGGGGATGACGCTCACGATCCGGAATCTTGCGCAGGCGATGGGTAGGACGTGGGTGATCGTCGTGCTCGGGCTCGCTTACGTCGTCTCGCAGATCGTGATTCTCGTGACGCTCGAGCCGGTTCGCGCCGAGCTGCTGCGCTTGCAGTGTTGCGTGACTTCCGCGGCGGAGACGCGCGAGATCTTTCGTGTGTGGCAAGCGAGTGGCGCGATGGACGCGTACCGGGCGCACTTCATTCTCGATGATGTGCACTGGGTCTGGTATGCGGGGTTCTTCACCGCGGTGCTTGGGCGGCTCTTCGAGCGACGCGGTGTCACGCATCGGCTCGATTGGATTCTCGTACTTCCGCTTGCGTCAGGTTTGCTTGACGTTTTCGAGAATCAGATTCAGCACGTGTTCTTGAGTACGCCTGATTTCTCGATGGTCGTGAATCCGTTGCCGTTGATCTCTACGGTGGCATCGGATCTGAAGTGGGTGCTGGTGGTGGTTTATGTGGGGGTGATCGTCGTGCTGATGTTTGGGCGCGGCTTGCAACGCGAGCCGCGCCGAAGCGGTTGACGCACGGTCGCGGCCCGAGCGAGACTTACTCCCCCGGTACTGCGGTCGATCTACAAACCAGAGAGAGGCTGCGGACATGGCAAGCCACTACTTCGAACACCTGAAGCTGAATCCTCCGTCCGAGTATCTGGCTCGCCACCGGGAACTCGATGCGAGCGGCCAGCGGAAATCGGCGTAGCGACGATGCCGGCCACGCGGCTCCGCATCTTCCTCAGCAGCGTGCAGAAAGAGTTCGAGCCGCTACGCCGCGACTTGAAAGCATTTCTGCTCGGCGACGCCGTACTGCGACGCTTCATCGCCGAGGTCTTCCTCTTCGAAGAGCTGCCCGCGCGAGATCGCCCCGCGGATCGCGTCTACCTCGAAGAAGTGAAGCGCTGCGACATCTACCTCGGTCTCTTCGGCTACGAGTACGGCTACGAGGATCGCGACGGCATTTCGCCGACCGAGCGCGAGTACCACCACGCGACCAAACTCAAGAAGCCCCGGCTCATCTACGTCTGGGGCTCGGACGAGAAGCGCCGCGCGCCCAAGATGAAGCAGCTCGTCCGGAAGGCGAGTGCGGAGCTGATTCGACGTCGCGTGGAAGACCCGAGCGCTCTCACCACCGAGGTCTACTCCAGCCTCGTCGATCACCTCGATCGCATGGGCGCCCTGCGCATCCCGCCCTTCGATACGAGCGCATGTGAACGCGCGACGCTGAAGAGCATCTCTCGAAAGCGCATCGGCTGGTTCCTACAGACCGCCCGCCGCGAGCGCAGCTTCGTGCTCAAGGCCGACACCACGACGAAGGCAGTGCTGACGCATCTCAATCTGCTCGATGGCGGCATCCCGACCAACGCCGCGATCCTGCTCTTCGGCGCCAGCCCGCAGCGCTTTCATCGAACAGCCGAGACGAAGTGCGTTCACTGTCACGGTACGACCTATCTCCGCCCCTTCGGCTCGCACCAGATCTACACCGGCGATCTCTTCGAGCAAGCCGACCAGGCAACCGACTTCGTACTCGCGAAGATCAACCGCAGCGTGGGAACGCGCGCAGAGAGCATCCAGGCGCCGCGCACCTACGAGTTGCCGCCGGACGCCGTGGCTGAAGCCATCATCAACGCGATCGCGCATCGCGACTACCACAGCAATGCGTCGGTCGAGGTGCGTCTTTTCGCCGATCGTCTCGAAGTCTGGAACCCCGGCGCGCTACCTGGAACGCTCACGATTGCGAAGCTTCGCGGCGATCACCCGTCGATCCCGAACAACCCGCTGATCGCGGAGTCGCTCTTTCTCACGCGCTACATCGAGAAGATGGGATCCGGTACACAGAAGATGATCGAGCTCTGCAAGGAAGCGGGCGTGCCGGAGCCGGAGTTCGAGGTGCGCGATGGGTTCTTCGTGCTCACGCTTTGGCGGGATTGGTTGACGCCGGCGCTGCTCGCTGTGCTGCGCTTGAGCGAGCGACAGCTCACGGGACTGGCCTGCTTGCGGGCGGAAGGACGATTGACGAGCGGGCGCTATCAGGAGCAGACGGGAGTGAGCCGTCAGACGGCGGCACGAGATCTAGAGGATCTCGTGAGCAAAGGTGTTCTCGAAGCACGTGGAAGGGGAGGGCGCGGAGCTTTTTATACGAAGGCAAAGGGATTGCCTCAGAAATGACCCAAATGACCCATGCGGGTCGCTCGTCGCGAATGCCTCATGAATGCCCCAAACGCCTCAGCCGGAGCCCTCGTTCTCGGTGCTTCGTTTCTATCGGGGCTTGAGAGATCCCTCTCGCAGCGATGTCGCCCGAGGGATGCTCCGGAATCAGAGCGGCTAACTCTTCCGATTCAATTGCGAGATGGGAAAGGCGGATCCCATGGCAGCTCAAGAAACTGAGATCTGGAGCGTTTCCGTGCCGGCCGACTTTGCGGCGGAGCTTCGCGCAGCGATGGAGGTTGAAGGATTCAACTCACTGGCCGAGTTCACGCACGCTGCGCTTCGCGAGAAGCTCGAGCGCTCGGCCAGGCGGGGACTCGAAGTCGCGCTGCTCGATGGGCTTCGAAGCGCGGACTCTGTTGCAGCGACCGAAGACTTCGTTGAAGAACTACGTGCCAGCGTACGCAGGTTGGGCTGCGATAACACCAGATCGTGAAGCGCTTCTCGCTGATCCGCGCTTGACGCTCCGATGAAGATACTCACGTGCCGCGATCAGTTCACAATCCAAGGTCCTAAGAACTAAGAGCGAGTCCTAGACGTGCACGAGGCTCGCGTTGCTGCTCTGAGTTGGCCCCATTTTCTACGGACGGTCAGCGCGAACGCTGACACAGAGACCAGCCAGCGGCAGATGAACGTACTTCATGGTGACTTTGAGCTTCGTCGCAGCTTCAAGCGCCTTCGCGTAACCATCGAGTTGCCCGGAGTACGCCGCCGCTCGCTTCAGAGCATCCTCAACGTTCCCGGGGTAGGACTTGTGGTCCACGAGCACGAGACCAGTCTTCGTTTCGAGCACCAGGTCGGCGGTACCGCGCACGGTGCTCCCGTCTTTCTGTGGATGCGACAGCGGGAGTTCGCGCAGCCACTTCGCGCCGGGCGCAATGCGGTCGGCCCATTTCTTCAACGAGTCACCCATCGCGACGACATCCGCCGAAGTTAGGGTGCCTTCTACCTGGCGATTCTTCAGGCACTGTTCCGCGAGTGCGAGGCGCCGCGGGGCGCTGAGCCCTTCGACATCGGCCGCGAAGTACGCGTGCAACGCGATGCCGAGTTGGTCCATGTTCACGTTGCCAGATGGGAACCGGCGCTCCCCAATTTTCTCCGGCTCGCCGGTGGTGCCCGTGGCGTTGAACATCGATGGGGAAAGCCACGCGAGCGGTTGCGCCACTTCTCCGGCTGGAACCGGCGCCGAATCTGGTTTCGCCGTGGCGGGCTCAGGTGCAGAGGGCAGGCCCCTGCGAACGGTTGCTGAGAACTTCGTTCCCGCCCATTCGCACGCTCCGTTGTCACCGGGCGCGGTCACTTGCGCCGCCCCGTTGACGTCGAACTTTTCCAACTGAGGGACACCGTAGTTTCCGCCCTTCAACGCCAACACCAGCCGGTCGCGCGGACGCGTCCACCCGACGTAGAGAAGCCGCAGCCCTTCGCGCTCAGCGACGTCCATGGCGAGTCCCCACTCAGGTCCCGCCGTCACGCTGTCATGGAAACTTGACGAAGCCTGTCGGCCGAACGGGTGCGGCCAGAACTGAATCCAGCGCTTTGCCAGAGGCTTGAAAAAGTCGAACCGCTCAACGTCCGTCTGCACCGTCGCGCCCCACAGCCGTGCACGGGCCTTTTGGTTGAGTTGATCGAGCACCACTACCGGCCATTCCAGCCCCTTGGCCCGGTGCAACGTCAGCACGTTCACCGCGTCGCCGCCGGTGACGACGGCCTGCGCGTCGGACTCCGAACTCGCGAGTTCATCAAACCACGCGAGCAGCCCCGCCGGAGTTGCGGCTGCTCCCCCAGCCTCACATGTGCGTACGTAGCTGTGAGCGTGGGCACGAAGCGCGTCGAGGTTCGCGTGGCGCTCTGCCGAGGCGCCCCAACGCAGGCAGGTCTCCCGAACCTGCGCCGCCTCGAGAGCCGCGTCGAATGCCACGAGCGGGCCCGCCGCTGGAAACCGTCCGCGTGCAGCTGTCATCGCGGTGTGCACTTCTGTTTTTGCGAATACGACTTCGCTCGACTCCCGCTTCTCGAGCACCGCGTCGAGCCATTGGTTGGGTTTGTCCGCGTACAGCTGGAGCAACGCCAACTCCGCCGCTGCAAGGCTGTCGCGCGCATCGACGAAAAGCCGCAGCGCCGTCGTTCCAAGTCGTGCTTCTGGAGCCGACATCAGCCCAGACCGCGCGACCGCCGCGCGGATCCCACGTCCCGCCAACGCGTTGGCGTTCGCGGTGCAACGCGCGTTGGAACGACACAGAACGGCGATATCCCCTGGGCGTAGCGGGCGCAGCTCGTCCGTTCCCCAGTCGCGCACGCGGACTGATTCGTCCGCGAGCAGCTGATCTACGCAGTGAGCGAGCGCAAGCGCCGTCTCACCCTCCAGCTTTGCGTCGAGCGTCCACGACTCAACGAATCCTCCCAGCGCCGGGTCGTCTTTCGGACTCTTCGGCTTCAAGACCACACGGTTCGGTGGCAGCCCCTGGCTCTCGAACGGCGGAACGAAGAGCTTCGAAGTCAAGTCGACCAGCGGCGCGCGGCTCCGGTACGAGGTGTCGAGCGTCTTCACTGTCGCCTCGCCTTCGAGCGCTGCGAGGGCGGACTCCATCAGCGCAGGGTCGGTACCGCGGAATCCGAAGATCGCCTGCTTGGGGTCTCCCACCCAGACCGACTCTTTCGCCAGCTCTGCCAGTCGCGCGAAGAGCGCAAGCTGAATGGGGCTCGTGTCCTGAAACTCGTCCACCACCACCAGGTCCAGCTCGGACGACAGCCGCTCCGACACATCCTTGCGCTCGAGCACTTCGAGCGCGCGGGCTTCCTGGTCTACGAAGTCCACGACGCCCCATTCGGCTTTCTCGGCGGCATAGGCGTCGAGGGCGCGTGCAGCCAACGCGTAGACCAGCTGAGTGTAGTCCCGGAGGTCGGCATGAAGCTGCGGGTGGGTTCCGTAGCCAGCCGCAGCCGCGGCGATTGGCGCCGCCTGAGCTTTCGAGTCCTTCGGCGGATTTAGCTTCGACAGCTTCAACCACGCGGACCACGGAAGCGCGCCGCGTTGGAGCTTGCCCAGCGCCTCGCGCACGGTTTGGATGGCGCCGGCTGTTCCCTTCGTTGGCGTGTCGAGCTTCGCCGTTGCGGTCAGGTATTCCCCGAGCGCGTCGTGGAGTTCCTGCTCGATTGAGATCCCCGACTTCGCCGGCGCAGGCAGGTACGCCAGCAGGGACTCGAGGCTTCGTTTCTCGGACGCAGGAAAATCCGTCGTCGAGATGCGGTTGGCGCGCGCCTGATCGATGACCTTCGCCACCTGCTTCGGCCACGCTTCGTCGTCAAAATGTTGGAAGGCTCGCTGGCATGCTGCGAGGCGCTCGAGTTCTGATGCTGTCACCACGCGCGAAGCGGCTCGCCGCAACGCAAGCAGCGCCGCGTCTTCGTCCAGCACGCGTTGTACCGGCGAGAGCCCCAGTTCGAATGCGAACTCCTGCAGCAGGCGGCCGCACACCGAGTTCACCGTACCGATCCTCGCTCCTGTGATGCGCTGCGCTTCCTCCGACAACCCGGCTTGAAAGAGGCGAGCTCGAATACGTTGCTGCAGTTCCGCTGCGGCCTTGTTCGTGAACGTGGTTGCGAGTAGCCCCTCGGGCGCGAGGGTCTTGTTCTTCAAGCGGTCGAGTACGAGCTCGGTGATGGCGTGCGTCTTCCCGCTGCCGGCGCTGGCAGAGACGATCTCAATCTTCCCCATCGGCATCCTCCTCGAGCGTCCCGTACATGCGGCCACATAGACCGGCGTACTCGCAGTACCTACACGGCGGTGCGACGACCAACTCCCCGGCCTCATCGCGCGCGGTTTGCTCGGGCGCGGCGTCGCTGACACCGGGCGCCGTGAGCGTTCCGGCCGCCGCCTTCTTCCACGCGGCCTGCCACGACTTCTCGACACTCGCCCACGTTTGCTCCGCGTTGTGGCTCACCGGAAGCGTCATGCCTTTGCTGGCGAGCCGCTTGTCTGCTGACAGCAGCGCCTGCGTGACGAGGATGAAGTAGCCAACCGGGACATCGGTCGCGCCGTCCTGGCGGAGAAGCTCGGCATACGTGGCCAATTGCACGGCGGCTCCGGCTACGAGGGACTCTCGGCGATACCGTTCACCGCCCCACTTGAGATCCACCACGGCGCGCACGAGGCCCTTCTTGAGGACGAGATCGAGCTTACCGGCGAGCCCGGTACCGAGCGCTTTGCCTTCGTACGACTTCTCGACCGACTCCACTTCCCAGCCGTCATCGAGCAGTGTCGCAAGTTGCTTCGCCGCGGAACGCGCCGCCTGCAATGCTTCGGCTCGCTCGGCGTCGTGGCCCGGGAGAAACAGTGGCGCGGCATGCGTCGGACCCATGTCGTTGAATCGCTGCTCCGCGTCGGCGGCTGCGGCGGCGGGCGACTTCGGCTTGGCCTCGATCGTTTTTCCAACGACTTCGTGCGCGAGGTTTCCGAGCAGCTGCTGATCGCCGGGCAGCTCGGCAGTCTGGCCGGGCCGAAGCTTGCCGACGTAGTTGAGCGCCCAATGGAACGCGCAACCGAGGAGGGCGTCGACACTGGAAGCAGACTCCTCCTCGCGTTTCCTCAGCTTCGCCTTGGTCATCCACACAGGGCGAGCCATTGGCAGCGAGAGGGGCTCGCGCTTTTTCACCAGTAGCGGTGTTTTCACTTGCGGCGCTTCGAACGTGAGCGCGCGCGCGTGGCCGCCACTTCCGAGGAAGCCGAGCACCTCGTCCCAGAGCGGGTGAGGGGCCGACTCAGTGCCGTCCGCTCCTCGCTCTGGGCAGACGAGCCAGAGTTCGCGGGTCGCCTGACTCAGCGGGCGGAGAAATTGCTGCGAGAGGGCCCGCGCCCGATCGCCGGTACTCGGCAAGCAGACACCGGCGGCAGCGAGCGCGTTGAGTTCCGCTTTCGACCAGATGCTTCCATGCGGCGAAACGGCCGCGGCGAGCGTGA
This sequence comes from Deltaproteobacteria bacterium, assembly GCA_031396445.1. Lineage (GTDB taxonomy): Bacteria > Myxococcota_A > UBA9160 > UBA9160 > PR03 > PR03. Next base: position 64,279 of record JANNKU010000075.1, read on the forward strand.
AGTTCCACCATACGATGCGATCGATGGGTCCGGCGACACCGCCTGGTTTACCAACGGATCGCAGGCCCGCGCGCGCGGCGTAGCGCTGACTGCCGTCGGCCGCCGCAGTTGCACGCTCGAGGAAGAGCTTCAGCTGTGCCGTGGACACGCGAGCGAGCGCCGACGCTCGCAGCAAGGCCTCGAACTCAACGCACTGGCCAATCGCCGCGCTGAAGCGTGCTCTCGCGTCGTCGTCGGTCTCGTTGTGCTCTCGGCCGAAGAGCCAAGCGCGCAGCAGCTCGCTGCGAGCAAAGAGTTCCGCGACGTTCCACGTCGACGAAGGAACTTGACCGTTGAAGAGTGCGCGGAGTCGAACGGCGACCTTCTCTCGTTCAGTGACGTCGTCGATGGTGGCAAGGCCATCGGCGAGTGCCGCGTCCCAGTCTGGGCTGCCAACAGCGGGCCAGTTTTGCAGCGCGCGAACGAGGCGGCGCGCGACGCCGCGTGGCACCGGGCTAACGGGAAGCGTGAGCAGCTCAACGACACGTTCCGGGTCTTGTGGACGTGCACCCATGGCGACCACGAGCGGGAGAAGCTGGAGGACTGCGTTGTCCGAGGGATCTCCCGCGCCTCCGACGGTCGGTAGCCCGTGTCGCGTGAGTGCATGGTCGAGCACTGCGTCTGCGCCAATGATGAGCGTGGACGTCTCTCGATCCGCGGCCAGGGCTGCGGCGATGGCTTCCGCGGCGAGCTGCGGCGCATAGGGCTGAATCAGCTGGAGTGAGGCATCTCGTGCTGGCGTGAATGCCGTGTGAGCCTTCGCTCTCGCGAGATCGGATTTCGACGGCGCCTTCGCAGATGCGAGCGGCTCTTCGACGACGCAGGTCCCTTTAGCCTCGAGCGCGGCGAGACAATCCTGCACGCGACGCGGAAGGGTGTTGCGCGGCGAGATCAACGTGAAGTCGTCGACGAGTTTTGGGAACTCAGAGAGGGTGGCGGTGAGACTCGCGAGTCGGTCGCCAGGACTACCCTCGAGTTGCAACGCGAGCATTTCGAGCTGCTTCACGCGAGGACTGGCAACGCCCCCGGACCAGCCGTGGAGGACGAGTGCGTCGCGGAGTTCGAGCAGCCGCTCGGCGGAGGAGAGCGCATCGGTCAGTGCAGACGCGTCCCAGAACCCCTTCGTCTTCGAAAGCAAAGGAATCAGCGACGCGACGCGATGGGCATGTGAGGGCCAGTTGCGCGCGAGGCCGGTGAGCCCTTCGAGCACGCCGAGGAGGCCGGAGAGGCCGACCCAGAGTTCGCCGGCCACCGCGTTACCACCGCCGGGTCCAGGCCAGCTGCCGGAATCGAATGCGTCGTCGTAGGTGATGCGCATGCTGGTTCCTCCACTTTGGGCCGCCAGCGTAGTTCCAGCACGCGGTCGGACTTGGATCAATGCGCCGTGTAGCTCATCGCGTGACCCGGGCGCTGCGTCTGCCGGCCTTGCGCGCCTGGTCTCGATACTTATCGATCAGCCACTGACCGAGTTCTTGCTGCTGCCTCCGCAGTGACGCCGGCGCAAGCACCTCGACGCCGTCGCCCCACGACTGCACCCAGTTCGCCACCTCGTACGAGGCGGCGCAGCGAAACTCGATCTCGACGTCATGGTCGGGAAGGTCGCGGAGCTTCTGGCTCGAATGCCAAGTGCGTTCGCGAATGTACGGCGCGACGTTCTTGTCGAAGCGAAGTCGATACGTCGTGAGCGGACCGTCGGCGACGAGTCCGAAGGCTGCGGTTTCGAGTTCCTTCGGATTGAAATCGCGCGGCACGCGGCCGTGTCGCTTCAAGACCTTGAGAGAACGCAGTCGCTGTAGATTGAGCTTCATCTGGTGGCCCAACTTTGGCGAATGACACATCAGGTAGACCGCGCCGTCGTACGTGAAGAGCTTGAGCGGAAGCACTTCGTGGATCTTGTCCTTGGCCTCGTCGCGTGGCGCACGGTACGTGACGCGGCAGAGCTTTCTGTCGCGAATCGCGCAGACCAGAGGCCAGAGGACGTCTGGCTGCGTCTTCTTGTAGGCGCGCTTGTCGTACTCGAAGAAAGCAGACTCGATACCGTCGAGTTCCGCTTGCCGTGCAGGCCCAATCGAATTCCCGATCTTGATCGCGAGATCCTCGAGCGTTGCGAAAAGTGGCGAGTCGTTCGCAATCGACGAGCCCGGCTCCATCGCCAGCTTCAGCGCCAAGTAGTGGCTCACGTCGAGGAGCGAAGACAGCTTCGTGAGCGTGTTCTTCACCTCGATCCGCCAGCGTTTCTCGCGGCCATCTTTGTCCGATTCGAGATGGAGACCGGTCGCGGCAATGACTTTGAAGTCGCGCTTGATTGTCTGCGGAAGCTCGTCGTAACGCGCGGCCAGCTCCTTGATGGTGAAGCCCCGAATCCGATCGAGATCGCAGATGATCTGGAGAATCCGGATCATCCGCTCGTTGCGACCCTTCGGCTGCTTCTGGGACCTTTTTTGACCCATGTTCCCCTTATGCTGCGCCCCATGCCCACCAGGAAGACGCATTCGATGGCCGCTCGTCGCCGTCGCAAAACTGTGATGATCGGAGCGCCGGGCGGAAGTCCCTTCTCGGCGCCGATCGAAGACTACGCGCACAATCTGCTCGCCGGGACGGCGCTGCGCCGGCTCGATGTTGCGGCGATGAAGCGTATCAGCTCCTGCGATCTGATGATCGAACTCGCTGGCGCTGCTTCGACGTTCTCTCCGTCGGCGCCGTGGGACTACGAAGCGGCGGACGTCGCGAACCTGCGCGAGGCGCTGCGCGCGCATCTGCGAGCGGCGGGGCGTGAGCCGCGGACGCCGCGTGCGCCCGCCGTTCCGGTTGCGGAGAACCTCGCGCTGATCGGTGAGGTGCTCGGCCTCGACGACGTGCAGCGCGCTGTTCTTCTCTTTCTGATGGCTCTGCATGCGAGCGGGGGCCTCAAGGAACTCACCACGGTGTTTGGGGATCTCACGCTTCCCGAGGCAGCAGCGCTTCTCGGCGTTGCGACGGCGATCGCGCCCGGCGAAGTCCTGCGTGCGATCGACCCGCGCGGGCGGCTCGCCACGAGTGGGCTCGTCAGCGTGGACGAGAGCGAGTGCTATCCGCTGATCGGTAAGATCGAGCTGAAGCAGGGGATGCTCGACACGCTGCTGGTGTCGGGCCTCGATCGCTGCGGTCTCGTGACTCGCTTCCTGCCCGAGGTCGAGCCGCCTTCGCTCGCGTGGAGCGACTTCGCGCACGTCGAGGAGCCGGCTCGCATCGCGCGCGAGCTGCTCGCCGTCGCGCTGAAGAGTGGTCGCTCGGGCGTGAACCTGCTGCTCCATGGGCCGACCGGCACCGGGAAGACGATGCTTGCAAGCCTGCTCGCGAGCGAGGTGGGAGCGAATCTCTTCGCGGCGGGACGCGCCGACGAGCACGGCGAATCCGCGAAGGCGCGCGAGCGACTCTCGTCGCTGTTGCTCGGACAGCGTCTGGTGTCGCGCGGACGTGCACTGCTGCTCTTCGACGAGATGGAGGATCTTCTCGGCGGTCCGCTCGCGGCGCTCTTTGGTCATGTGGGCCTCGACGGTGTTTCGAAGCAGTGGTTCAACCAACTGCTCGAGACGAATCCTGTGCCGACGATCTGGATCACGAACGATACGGACGGCATCGACCCGGCCTACTTGCGCCGCTTCAGCTACGTGATGGAACTCGGAGCGCTCGGACCGCAGCAGCGGGCGCGCGCGCTGCGCCGGCATCTCGGTCCCGCGAGTCAGATCGAAGCTGCGGACGTGGACGCGATCGCGCAACGCTTCCGCGCGAGTCCGGCGCAGCTCGCGAGCGCCGTTGCAACGGCGCGGATGCTCGCCGCCGACGGGCAGCCAGACCGCGTCACCATCGAGCGTGTGCTGGCGCCGACGGAGAAGATCCTGACCGGCAGCGATCCGATGCGACGCCGCATCTTCGATGTGTCGCAGTACCAGAGCGACGCCGTGCAGAGTCCGGACGATCTCGAGGCGATCGCGGTGCGCTTGGCGTCGTGGAAGCCGGGCGCAGGACCGGGCGTGTCGCTCTGTCTCCATGGTCCGCCGGGAACGGGGAAGACGGAGTACGTCCACTATCTCGCGCATTGCATGGGGCGGCCCGTTTTGCACCGTCGCGCGTCGGACTTGATGAGCAAGTGGGTGGGCGAGACCGAGCAGCAGATCGCCGCAGCATTCCGCGAGGCCGAGCAGGACGACGCGGTGCTGCTCTTCGACGAGGCGGACACATTTTTGCGCGACCGCCGTCAGGCGCAGCACGGCTGGGAGGTGAGCCAAGTGAACGAGTTCCTGCAACAGCTCGAAGAGTTTCGCGGCGTGGTGGCGTGCACCACCAATCTGCGCGAGGAACTCGATCCCGCGTCGCTGCGGCGCTTCATCTTCAAGATCGAGTTCCGCTTCCTCGAGCCGGCGCAGTCGATGGCACTCTTCCGCACGCGCTTCGCGCCGCTTCTCGACGCGCCGCTTTCGCACGCGGACTCTGCCGCAGTTGGCGCAGAGCTCTCGCAACTCGATCGACTCACTCCCGGCGATTTCGCGGCCGTCGCACGAAGGCACGAAGCGTTGCGCGAACCGGCGAGCGCACGCGCGCTCGTGACTGCACTCGAAGCCGAGGTGTCGGCAAAGCCAGGCGTGAGCCGGGCACTGGGGTTCTGATGAGAGCGAACGAACTTCCGCGAATCTCGAAGTCGAAGTTCACGAAGGGTCTGCAATGCGCGAAGCAGCTCTGGTGGAGCGTTCACGAGCCCGAGGCGCCGGAGCTCGTGGTCGATGAATCGCTGCAACGCGTATTCGCGCGCGGCAATCGCGTCGGCGAAGTGGCGCGAAGCCACGTGCCGGGCGGCGTGCTGATCGATCTACCGCACATGCAGATCCGCGAACGCGTAGCAGCGACGGCCAAGGCACTCGCTGCCGGCGCACGCGTCATCTACGAAGCGAGCTTCCTCGAAGACGGCGTCTTCGTCTCGGTGGACATTCTCAAGCGTCGCGGCAGCAGCTTCGTGCTGACCGAAGTGAAGTCGACGACCAAGGTGAAGGACGAGCACCTCGCCGACGTCGCGATCCAGCTGCACGTCGTGCGAGCGGCGGGTCTCGACGTGCGCCGCGCGGAAGTGATGCACCTGAATCCAGAGTGTCGCTTTCCGGATCTCTCGAATCTCTTCGTACGAGCTCCAGTGACGGCGCAACTTCGCACGCTGTTGCGCGACGCTCCGGCGCAGATCGCTGCGCTGCGCAGCATGCTCGCCGGTGCGATTCCCGAGGTTGCGACAGGGCCGCATTGCACGGCTCCCTATGAGTGCGCGTTCCTCGATCGCTGCTGGCCCGCGCTGCCGGAACATCATGTGAGCACGCTCTACCGACTCCAGCGTAGGGTCGAGACGCTTCTCGCGGAGGGCTGCGTGACGATTCACGATTTGCCGTCGGAGTTCACGGCGAGCGCCATTGCGATGAGACAGGTCCAGAGCATTCGCGCGGGAGCGCCGATCGTCGAGAGCGGACTGCGAAGCGCACTCGCGAAACTCCATGCGCCGCTCGCGTACCTCGACTTCGAAACGGTGAGCCCTGCCATCCCGGTTTGGAACGGATGCGGACCGTACAACCAGATCCCGGTTCAATTCAGCTGCCACGTCCAACAGCGCGATGGCTCGCTCGCTCATCACGCGTGGCTCGCCGACGGAGCGGCCGATCCGCGACGTCCGCTCGCCGAGGCGCTACTCGCAGCTTGCGCCGGCGCGCGGACCATCTTGGCGTACAACGCACCCTTCGAGCGAAGTTGCATCAAGAGGGTCGCGGATTCTCTTCCCGACCTGGCGCTGGAGCTTCTCGATCTCGCCGCGCGCATCGAAGATCTGCTCCCGATCGTTCGCAACAACGTGTACCACCCGGAGTTCGGCGGGGGATTCGGACTGAAGAGCGTGTTGCCCGCGCTCTGCTCTGAGCTCAGCTACGACGATCTCGAGATCCAGGACGGCGAAGCCGCGGCCTCCTCGCTCGAAGCGCTGCTCTTCGATTCGGATGCATACACGGATGCGGATCGGGAAGCGCTGCGCAGCGCGCTGCTGCTCTACTGCGAGCGGGACACGCTCGCGATGGTGAGGCTGCACGAGCAGCTCGTGGCGATGGCCGTCGCAACCAGGTAGCGCCGCATTGGAGTTGCCTTTGATCCGTGGACGGTGACGCGTCATGTGCTCGATGTCCCGACCAGCGAGCGACGGCACTGGCTTCGATGGGTTCGAGAGCAGCGGCTTCTCTACAGACTCGGGTTGGGTCTACCCAATCCAGGGGATCTCGTGGAACTGCTCTCGGCGGGCACCCCTAGGGCGGAATTGAGGGAGCGAAACCAAGAGAAGAGGTAATTTCGCCCTTCGTTTGCGTCTTTTATGGCCGACGAAGCTCTTGCCGGCCGGAGGTGGCGAGATTTCCAACTCTCTATCGCCCGGCTTCCTTGCCTCGATCGCTTACTCCGCCGCCGAGATCTCCACGCTGCGGGAACTCGGGGAGTACCGCGGCAAGCAGACGTCGATGTTCTCTCCGGCGGTCCGTGGGCGGCCGACCGACCGACCCGATTGATCGTTCCCGACACCTCCCGCGTCGAAGGCATCTGTCGGCCGGACGGACAATGGGAGACCTTCGCACGCGACACGGAAGAGCGTACTGGCGTTCTCCGAATCCGGTTTTCCGTCGCTTTGGTGGATGGCGAACGCCGTCACCAGGAACCGGACGAGTCGGCACACGAAGTGATCATCGAGCTCGTCGACTACCCGAGTTTCACAGCTGCTTGCGGCGCTGCCGCTCCTGATCCTCTCGATTCGAACGCGGGATATCGTGGGTGGCGGTTGCCGTGAGGGCGGACTGACGACAAAACTACGCGGCGATCTCCTTGCAGTGTCCACTGGAGTGGACACTGCAGTGTCTACTCCAGTGGACACTGATGAGCGGCACCGCGTCCTCTCCACTGGACGCTCGAAAATGTCTCCTCTTTTTGATTGCTCCTACTCCACTTTGTGTGCATCCTGCGCTCCCCACCAACGAGGATGACGGGACATGGCAACAAACGGACTCTCTCTGCACATCGGACTCAACTCGGTCGATCCCAATCACTATGCAGGATGGAGTGGCGACCTCGTCGCTTGCGAAGCAGACGCTCTCGACATGCAGGCGATTGCGACACGAGCAGGTCATTCGACGACCAAGCTTCTCACGCACGATGCGACGCGCGATGCAGTGCGCGCGGAAATCAATAAGGCCGCCGCCGCACTGACCGCGGGCGATCTCTTCTTCCTTTCCTACTCGGGGCACGGCGGCCAACTGCCCGACAAGAACGACGACGAGCCGGATCTCAACGACGAGACCTGGTGTCTCTACGACGGACAGATCGTCGACGACGAGCTCTATCTCCTCTACACGCACTTCAAGCCGGGCGTGCGAATCCTCGTTGTGTCTGACAGCTGTCACAGCGGCTCTGTGATTCGCGACATGGAGCGGATCGCGCGGGCCGCCGGCATCGACGTGCTCACGAATCGCAGCACTGACGTCGGCGAAAAACTCCGCTTCCGCACGATGCGGCCGGATCTGGCTCTTCGCGTCTACCGCGAGAACCAGGATGAGTACGACGCCTACCTCGAGAAGCTTCCGAAGGAAAAGGACACGGCGGAGGCGTTGAAGGCCCGTGTCCGGCTGCTCTCCGGATGCCAGGACACCCAGCTGTCGCTCGACGGCGCCTTCAATGGCCTCTTCACCGGCACGCTGCTGCGGGTCTGGAAGGAGGGCGCGTTCGCGGGCGACTACGATCGCTTCCATCGTGCCATTGCCGAGCGGATGCCCCCTACACAGACGCCGAATCACATGGTGATCGGTCCCGCGGACCCAGCCTTCGACGCTGCGAAGCCGTTCCAGATCTGAGTCTCTCGATCCTTCCTCATCGCTTGGGGTCACCGCGGACGTCCGCTCCGCGGTGACCAGGAGGCCCCATGGCCACTGGCACCCGACACACCGCAGCTACCCGCCGAACAGAGCCGAAGTCTGCCGATGCGCCCGAGCCGCAACTGACGGCCGCCGATGCGCCCGGGATGCCCATCCGCAGCCGATTGCAGAGCCGGCAGCGCCCACAGTCGAAGTGCGAGCTCGGTGTCTACTTCTACCTCTGCGGTGACTACGAGGATCCGGCCAACGGAATCGAGTCCCTCGTGAATCGCATGCGCGAGCAGGCAGAAGCGATCACGGCCGCGCCACTCGATCCACAGATCGGTGTCGCGATTCAGCTCGACGGCATCACGGGACCCGGTGGCCGCAAGGTCGCGCGACGCTGGGCGCGTAACGGCAGCTCCGACCCCACTGACGACTGGGAAGACATCGGGCCGATCAACACGGGCAGCGAAAAGGAGTTCGAGAACTTCCTCGTCTGGGCGGATCAGATCTGCCCCGCTCGGCGCGTTGTGCTGATGATCGCGGGCATGGGGATTTTCGAGAACAGCCATGCTCTGTCGGGTGAGCGTTGGAGCCATCTGTTCTCGATCTGCGACGATTCGAGCAATCGCGATTCGATGGACCTCGTCGACTTCGGCGCCGCGCTTCGTCAATTCGTTCGACAGCGGTGGCAGCAGCCCGCCATCCGCGCCAAGGCCCGCAGGCGGGCGCGCGCCTCGACGCCCAAGATCGAGGACGCGGCGTACTCCAGCGAGGACGAGACGCAGCGACCGGAGGAGCGGAAGATCGATGTGATCGCCTTCGATATGGGCGACATCCAATGCTTCGAATTGGCACTCGAACTCGAAGGTTCGGCGCAAGTCGTCGTTGCGCCGCAGCGGCGGGCCATACCCGGTGGGTGGAACTACCGCGCTCTGCTCGAGGATTGGAGCATCGCCCTTCGGGATAGAAGATCGGATAGCCGCTCGCTCGGTGAGATCCTCGTGAAGCAGGCCATGCAGCAGCCTGCACTCCCGTGGGCAGGTCCCGCCGCGAGTGCGCCGGCCGATCCGAACTCGAAGGACCCGATCTCGGCGGTCGATCTCGACTGCATGGGGCCGCTGAGCTCCACGTTCGACGAGTTCACGGTGGCGCTGACGACAAATCTCGGAGACGAGCTCGTTTGGCGCATGCGCAGCGACACGCTCCGGGCCCTCTGGCAGGGTGATCCGGCGGGGCGGCCCGCCAACGGCCATTCCTACGCGCCCTACGACGTCGGGGAGATGCTGCTCACCATCTCGAATCACGCCGGGCGCGACGCGGAGCGGCCGGTCACGGTGTGGCTCGAGATCAAGCTCTTCTCGATCGTCTTCTCTTCGCGCCGCCAACAGTCGCCTTGGTTCCCAGAACTGCGCGATGCGATCGTCCGCCGCCTGGTCGAACGCCGTGATCCGACACTGCCCGATCCGGATCGGATCTGGACCATCCTCACCCGTGCGGCGCCCACGGAAGACGCGAAGCGCGGAGAGGAGGCCGCCGAACTACACTTTTTTATGTGTGAAGATGGGCAAAAGCCCGACGCCGTCCACGAGCGGATGTTCGAAGCGTTGCTCCGAGAAGCGGTCGAAGATGTCCTCGATGTCCTCCCGCCCGATCTGCGCGAGGAGTACCTCCGGCTCGATATCCCGCGCCGTCAGCTGCGGCGCATCGCAGACCTCGCCGACAATGCGCGCCGCTTCCTCCAGCCGGATCGCGTCAGCCCCGGCGGAACTTCGTTCGTGATTGCGGTCTCGAACGAGGCGCAGCGCGCCGATACGCCGACGCTTCCCTGTGGCTTGTGGATCTTTCGCCCGGCGCACGTCGATGAGCTGCGCGACTTGACATATCTCTCACTGCGTTTCCATGACCGGGTACACTGGGCGGCGTACTTAACAGCGGTCGGACTGATCCGCATGCATCCGATCGCGCTTTGGCGTCTGGTCGCTTCGATGCTCAGCTCGTCGAATCCGTTTGCGCGCGCCGAGATCCAGCGCCTCATCACCGGTCCGAATGCCGAGCTGATCGGGTTCCGCAAGCAGCTGCGCGTGCTCTCGGCTCCGAGCAGTGCGTCGATCACGATCGACGAACGGGAAGAGACCACGAGACCGGGACGGAACGGGAACGAGTCGCCGCCAGCGAAGCAGGAGCGGAAGAAGAAGTATTTCTGGATCCGACTCGCGTCGCACATGCCCGGCGCCACGATCCCGGAACAGCGCAGCCGCGTACAGGAGCAGACCTTCGAGCGCGCCGTGGAGATCTTGGAACGGATTCTGGACAAGCCGCGCCTCGACGCGGCCGATGTGCAGCAGTTTCACGCCGTCGGCGCAGCGCTCGGTGCGGACGTGTTCCAGGACTTGCGCCCGGCCCTGCGTGCGATCGAAGAGAAGTGGGCCGAGGCAAGCCGCTGCTGCAACCTCTGCGACTTCGAGCCGGCGCACCTCCAGATCCAAGTCCCACAGGAGCTGATGCGCTTCCCTTGGGAGCTGCTGAACGACGGGACCCGCTGGCTTTGCTCGCGGTTCGCGATCGGGCGATCGGGCGATCGGCCTTTGTCGATGCCGAGATCGGGAGGCGCTCGCGCTCACGGCATGCCGGCGGGCTGCGTGTGCTGGTGATCGGTGATCCGGATCTCGGCAGCAATCATTCGCTGTCGCAGCTGCCGGGTGCGCGCGAAGAAGCTGAGAAGGTCGTCGAGGAGATTCAACGCTTCCAGAAGATCTCTGCCGACGTCGAGTTCGATCGCGAGATCGACGCCTACATCGGGGAGCGCATCGAGTGCGCGACCCTGCGCGACCTGATCCAACGCGGCGGCTACGACATCATCCACTTCTCGGGCCACGCGATCTTCGACAAGGATGAGCCGAGCAGTAGCGGGTGGCTTCTCAGCGATGGTCTCCTGACGGCGCTCGAGATCCGCAGCACGTTGGCGGAAACCGACACACCGCCGTGGCTCGTCTACGCGAACGCATGCGGCGCGTCGATGGACGCAGAGACGCGCGGCTATCCGCGTGATGTCTCGGGTCTAGCAACCGCCTTCGTGAACTCAGGGGTTGCCGCATACATTGGACCCATGTGGCCGATCCAGGACGGTGTAGCGTCCACGATCGGTGTCTCTTTCTATCGCGAGCTGCTGCAGGAACGTCGCACACTCGGGACGGCACTCTGGAAGGCCAAACGAAAGGCCCGCGAACAGATTTTCGACGATCCCGACCGCGTGGAATCCTGGTCCTCGCTAGCCGCGGATCTGGGCTTCGGGTGGGCCAGCTCGGTCCTCTACGGGGATTCGACAGCGACTGTGCTGCAGCTGCTCTCGACCAGCGGGACGACGCGGCCACCGCTCGACCGCAAGGCGTACCGGAGGTTGCGAACCCGAACAAGCTCCAATCGTGAGGCCGTCGAGCCTAAGCAAGGTTCCACGCTTCGCGAGGCAGAATTCGCAGCGCTGAGTGGACCGCAGATGGCCAGGATCACGACGGCGCGGCGATCGGCGCTGCGGGACGCCGAGGTGTCGCTCGATCTCGTCGAGCAGAACGGCGTGCGCTTCTGGCGGAAGGTGGATCCCTACGTCTCCGAGCGGATCGACCCCAATCACGCGGTCTCTGCTACTCCGATCGATGGTCGCCGCGGCGCGGGGTCCTCGGCGCGCCTTCTGGGCCGCTGGCTACTTGGCAACGTCGAGGGCGGTCTCGCGGAGGCGTACGACCGCAACACCGTCGAGGAGGAGCGCCTCGTCCGTGTCGATTCCAACGCCGTGATCCATGGGATGGATGGCGATTCGGTAGGCGGCGCTGAGAAGGGAATTCTGCTGCTTTGTCACGGCACGTTCTCGAGTACGGCAGCCGTCGCGATCGAGCTGGGAGGGGAGTTCTTCGCCTGGGCCTATCAGCACTACCGCTTGGTCCTCGGCTTCGATCACTGGACGCTCTCGCAGACGCCGGGTGAAAACGCGAAGCGGCTCTTCGACTTCCTCAAGCCGATCGTTCAGACCGGAGAGCGGGTCGATGCGATCGGGCACAGTCGCGGTGGGCTCGTGCTGCGCGCGATCGCGCAGGATCCGAACGACGCCAACCGGCGCCAGATCTTCCGCCGTGTGGCGCTCGTCACGTGTCCCAATCAGGGCACACCGCTCGCGCAGCCCGGAAACTGGGGAAGCGCCGCAGATCTGTTCGTCAACTGGCTCCAGATCGATCCGACCGGAGTCGCCGGCAAGCTCGCGGGATTTCTCGCTCAGCTCGTCGCGCGTGGCATTCAGACGGGCGTACCCGGCCTTGCCGCGATGGATCCCGGAAGCCGCAGCGAAGCCACGTCCCTGCTTTACCAGCTGAGCGGATGGAGGCCGGAGGTCACGACGCGCTTCGGTGTCGTGGCCCTCGACTACCTCGCCGGACGCGATGCCGAGAAGACTCTCGACCTCGCGCGACAGAAGCTCGTCGAAGCTGCCGCCGACGCATTCTTCCAGGCACCGAACGATCTCGTCGTGGACGTACGAAGCCACTGGCAGCTCGCGCTGCCCTCCGATGCGAATCCCCTCGGGCCATTGCTCGAACCGGGGGACGTGCTTGCGCTGGCTGGTGGCGTGGCACCCGCAGTGGACTTCCCGGCGAACGTCTCGCCGTTCCAACATCTCGACGGCATCCATCACACAAACGTTTTCGAATCCATTCAAGTGCGGGACTTCCTCCAGAAGTTCCTGCTCGCGGGGGCAACCAAGTGATTCTCGGGGCGAACCTTGCTCTGCGTGCCGTTCTCCTACTCGGTTCGGCGATACTCCTCGGTGCATGTTCCATCCCGCTGCACGTCGCACGCGTGACGGATCGGGAAGCGGAGACGAAGGGTGTGCGGTACTTGCTGCGGCGCCCTGGCTATGCCGTGTCGCTTCGCTTCGAAGGCACCGATCCGAAAGGGTGTCGCTTCAAGATCCAGGTCGATCAGACGATGGACGCGGATCCGCTCGAGTTCGAGGCCGTCGGCGAAGTCGAGGTGTTCGCGGACACCGAGATCGAAGTGACACAGCAGGACGACGGTACGCTGAGCGGCTTCACCGCGGGCGCGACAGATCGCAGTGTCGAGGCCATCCAGACCCTCGCTGGCATCGCTGCCAAGCTCGCGTCGCCCCTCGGCGTGAAGGCCCAGCGAGACGAGGATCCGGGGCCGTGCGGTGATCGCGGCCTCAGCGACTACGCCATCGAGCACGATCGATTGCAACAAGATCTGCGAATGGCGATGAGCGTCGCGAACGACCAGTCGGGCTCGCTCGGACCGCGCTCGGGCGCCGCGAAGGTCCGCAACATCCGCGAGCTCGAGAATCTCGTCGAGGGGCGTGCCGCGCTCGTAGCGGAGCACGTGTTCCCGCTGAATGCCGAGCGGGCGCACGTCTATCTCGGCGAGCGTCTGGTTCAAGGAGACGCGAAATCAACCCCCTGGGTCACTGTCACCCTAACGGAGGTCAGCCCGTGACGCGCTTGGTTTGGTCGCTCTCCATCCTGGGACTCCTGTTGATCACTGGCGGTTGCGGCACGCGGCTCGCCGTACGGAGCGTCTCGATCCCAGAGAACGCACAGGAAGCCTGCAATGTAGAAAAGTCAGCGCCCGCCGCCTGCAAGCGATTCAACGATCCGAAGGGCCTCGTGGTCAATCAGCGCGCCCGCTACCACGTGACCGCGAAGACGCGCGACGACGGCAGGATCCGTGTCGCGGATCCCAGCAAGCCGCAACACGCGCGCGTGTCGGACGTCGCCGGCGTAGACCAGGATCGACTGCTCGTGGTCGACTACCAGCGCCTCCCATTCGCGAACGGCAAGCTGACCGTCACGCTCGACGAGTCGCAGGCAATCAAAAAGGTGGGCATCACCAGCGAGGTCGGCGAACCGCTCGTCGCCGTCGATTCCATCGTTGACGCGGAGCGGGACGTGCGCAAGGCGAAGAAGGAAGAGGAGGCGGCGGACGAGGAGTGAGCTGCATTGGGAACTCGGGACCACTGCGAAAGCGAATTTCTGGCAAACTACGCCCCGGTTCGCCGAAGGTAGTGCAACGTCCTTGCTGCGAATGCCGCCGGATTGCGGCGTAGAATTGAGGTGGTGGGATGTTCGAACTCGCGCGGGTACTATCTTAATTGAAGTGAAATGAGGTCAGTATGACGAGAGGCTGTTCGGCGAGTGTTGTAGCGCTCTACTGTTTTTTGCTTGTCGGACGGGCAGATGCTCAGGTCAATCCTGTAGATCTCGTCACGATTGAGCAGAGTCCCGAGGTTTGCGATGACTCCGGTGCGCCTGAACCTAATCGTTTCAAGCTCTACGCCAAGAACGATAGTGCCAATCGGAGAATAGCCGTAAATATCAAGACCGATACGATCCCCGCGGCGCGGTCCTTTGTCTTGTACGATTCGGAATTGGCTGCGTTTACCGAACAATTCCCAACCTTTTACGAGCACCGACTCGCGCCCGGTGGTCGTACACTGATTGGATGCACACACATTTACCGAACAGGAGACGCGATTAATAGCTACGAGGCCATACGCGTACAATTGACAAAAGAGGGGGCCGTATTCGTAGATCCGACCTCTCCAGTTCCGCCTCCAGATATTCCGTTGAAATTCGCGGCTTTGATGATCGAAAAAAAGGATGGTGGATGTCCTGGAGGTCCGCGGCCTAGAGGTCTGTTCCACGGCGTTAACACCCATCCAAATCGTAGAGTCTTAGTTGTGACTAGCGTAATCGACTATCAGGGTAAGAAGCAGCCAGCTGAGGGCCAAGACGTAATATCTCCCCAGAGTACCCACCTTCGTCTCGGCTGCTCCAACGCTGATCATATTTACACGCGAGTCGGCGGAATAGAACGGGCCGAGTTTGTTGGTCCGTGAGTTGTTTCTTTCCTCAGTGGCACGAGGGCCGGCAGCGGTCCTGCTAAGAGTGAGAACCCCTCGTGCGGAGACCTGACGTCGGGAGTTCGTGGTTGCGCGCGACCCATTTCTGCAGTGAAACTGACGAAACAGGCAAGAACCACCAGCAGCCGCTCTGCCTTCGGCATTCTCTTCGCCTCACGGCGTATTGAATGCGATCTCGCCTCTTCCAATAGATATCGAACCACGGAATAGTCCTGCCCCATTTCCGTGGACACGTGATCAAGGCGTTCTCCTCGCACTTGAGCCACTTTGATTTCTCGGACCGAAGCCAGAGTTTTCGGCGTTTTGTAGTCTTGTTCCGATCTCCAAGTCCTTGCTCCGTGCTGCGAATTCGGCCGGCGTCTGCTCGTTGAGAGCCTGGTGAGGGCGACTCTCGTTGTAGTCCCGGCGCCAGCCCTCGATCTTCTCCTTGGCATCCTCGAGCGAATCGAACCAATGCACGTTCAAGCACTCGTCTCGAAGCGATCCATTGAACGACTCGACGAACGAATTGTCGGTGGGCTTGCCCGGTCTGCTGAAGTCGATATGCATGCCGTGATGATACGCCCACAGGTCGAACATCCCGCCTGAGAACTCACTGCCGTTGTCCGTAAACACTCGTTTCGGTGCGCCACGCGTCGCCACCAAGCGATTGCAAACGTCCACGACATTCTCCGCGCGCAGTTGCTTGCCGACCTCGATCGCGAGCGCCTCACGGCTGAAGACGTCGACGATCGTCAAGGGCCGGAAGCGATTCCCATTCACGAGCTGATCGGCGACGAAGTCCATACTCCACGCCTGGTTCGGACGACGCGGAACGTATCGCTCTCGCCGCGCCACCATCATCTTCCGCCGCTTCGGCAATTTGCTGCGCAATTGCAGCGACTCCTCGGTGTAGAGCCGGTACACCTGGCTCCTCCCTAGCGTCCAGCCTTCTCTCCGCAACAGCACGTGGATCCGTCGATAGCCGTAACGCACCCGTGTGCGGGCGATCTCGCGCATTCGTCCGCGCACCACGAGCTTGGGATCCTTCACACTGCAGTAGTAGAAAACGCTCCGATGCAGCTGCGCCAATCGACAGGCCCGCCGCGAGTCACCGGGTAGTGGTCATGCACGTACTCGACCACCGGTCGCCTCAGCGCGGGCCGGGCCATTTTTTCGAATTGATGTCCTGCAGGATCGCCTTGTCGAGGCTCAGCTCCGCGACGAGCTTCTTCAACCGCGCGTTCTCGTCCTGCAGCTGCTTCAGCTCGCGGACCTGGTCGGACTCCATTCCCGCGTACTGCTTCTTCCGGCGGTAGTAGGTCTGCTCAGAGATCCCGACCCGCCGAATCACGTCCGCCACCGGCATGCCGAGTTCCGCTTGCTTCAGCACGGACACGATCTGCTCCACCGAAAAGCGCTTCTTCTTCACGGCAAACTCCCTCGGCCCCTGGGCCGCAGTTTGCCGAAAACTCACTCTCGCAGTGGTCCGGATTTTCTAATGCAACCCACGGGAACAGATGCACGGCCCAACCTGCCAATAGTCGCTTGTGTTTCGCTTCCCTGAAGTGGTCGAGACTGCTGTCTGTGATCGACGTCAACTATTCCTGCCGGCAGAAGTAATTGTCGTTGATCAGGCTGATCGACAGGTAGGTCTGCCTTGCCAATGCCGAAACTATCTGTCGCTCAGCTCTGCGTCGCGAGGCTCCGGAGCACGTCAAGCGTTCGGTCCCGGCCGTGTACATGGACGCGTTCGCCTTCGGGCAGCTCGAACGACGTATCTACTGTGCTCTCATTGATGCTCCAAGCGTGCACGCAACTCTGCTCGCGTGTGCCCACCACAATCGGCACCGATGGATCGAGCACATGATCAATGAGCTCGCTCCAACGAGTCGCTTGCTCCTGCGAAGGAGATCCAAGATGGATACGGTGGACGATTGCACGCGCAAGACGGGCCCGCGTGCGAAGGATCAGGGGATGCTGAAGCGTAAACTGAGCGAGTCGCTGAATCGTGGACTGCACTTGACGGTGGGCTTCTTGCAGAGGCGCGGAGCCTTTGACCAAGTGAGTCGTTGAGAACTTCGCTTCAACGACATCGATGTGGACCGTGCCCTCATCCATTCGTATCCGGAGGAGGTCGCCGAGCTGGCCAGAGCCGCTTAGAAGGCTGCGATGTTGATCCAGCGCCAGGAGTAGGCCGTCGCCGAGATCGCCTTCGCTTGCTCGTGCAGAGAGGAGCAGCCCAATTAGTCCGCTCAAGGCGATCGATCCTGTAGAGCCGATGCAGCGCATTGCTAGCCCAGGTGCCAGCGAACGAGCTGCCAGTAGAACTCCTCTCGCTTCATCCTGGTTGACTGTGGCGGTTAACAGTGACTCGAGCATTGCCCGAAGTCGACTGATGTCTTCCTCGGCGCGCTGTGCATCAAGGCTCACGCAAACGTGAACCGCACGTCCACGTTCGATTGCGGAATAGAAATCGAGTAGGGCTGACGTGCCGCACTGCTGAACCGCTCGATAGAGAGGCTGGCGGGACGCCAGCACCAGCCAATGGGCATCCTTCTGCAGTCGCTGTAGACGGTGGCGGCACCTGGTTTCGTCGAACGAGTACCGCTCGCGGAAAACTTGGCCCGGATGTGCGGCCGCCAAGGCAACTGCTTTCGACACCGATAGGCTCAACTTGTCTGGCGGATCCGAGACTAGGAACGAGTAGTCGCGCAACTCAGGGGCCGCTTCGTAGAAGTACACACGCGGATCGAAAATTCCATATACGGGCGCCTCACTCGGTACCGCTATGAGAGAGATCACCGAGCGCAGCTCTTCGACCAAATCGCCAACGACTGCGCTGACGTGGAACTTCCCGGCAGGGTCACTACTCGGGCTTTGGCGACAGACGCGCAACCGCGGCAAGGAACCATCTGGTCCTGGCTCGAAGAGACTGCCGAGCAAATCCTCCTTCTGGACGAGACTGTCGATGTAGGTCGGCTGGCGCAGCGGAAGATCCGTCATCAATTGCACGTCAGCCGAGAAGCGACTCTCGTGTTCCCGGTGAGCGAGTGCCCTCCATGCCCATTCCCCCCGTTGGTCAGCGTGGAAGCGGACTCCGAGTCGATCCCCAGATGCCGGGAATAGGGCGCTGTACTTCCGCATCTCGGAGGCGACTTGTTTCGCGCCGATGTGAAGGGAGTCGACTTCGCGTTCTGCGCCGAGCGGGCTGAAGAGCGCGAATCCCTCGCCAAACCAATCCTCGAACACGAGGGGCTCGCCATCCCAAGCTCCATAGCAATGCATCGGCTCGGGCGGTCCCCACTCGGCAATTGCTCCTTCCAGATCGTCCAACGTGCGGCGGTCCCAGCCCTGATTCCAGAGCAATTGAAGCGTGTCGGCCAATATGTCTTCGGCGACAAGGCGCAGCCGAAGCGTCAATGGATGGTGTGGTGTCAGAACTAGCTGACGAGGCTTTCCGTCGTCCCGAACAATGCCGGTGCATAGACTCAAGAGCCTGCGCACGTCCACCAGCGAGGTGCTCGGTGCGGCGGCTTGTGCCTTAGTCAGGAAGGCGAGCCGCTTCATCGCGCCACGCACCTCCTCGATGTCCGGAATCGCATCGGTCTCGATCTTGGTCTGGAGCTCCAGAAGTTCCTTCTGCTCCGCCGCGCCAGTATCGAGGCACTCGAGAGAATCGGCCCATGCTTCGACCCAATCACGCCCCTCTGAAGGGAGTGGTGACACGCTTGCAATGTCGGCCCAGCCGGCTTCGCTTCCTAGGGCGCGTACCCAGCCCTCCCACGCTTTGCGTAACTTTTCGTTGTCGGGTTCCTCACCCTTCTTCCCGGTGTCGGCCGATTCGAAGAGTTCGGACAAGAGCCGATTGCCGGGCACAGCTCCTTCACGCTGGAACGAACTCAGCGTGTCCGTTCGAGATGCTCGGAGCAGCGCGGACGTTCGCTTCGGAGCCGTCAATACGATTGTTCCGAAGGGAGTGAGCGTCTGTCCGCGACTCCTATCCACATCGATCGTTATCAAGGCTGAGTCTTCCTCGTCGTCGTCATCCACGTCGTTCGCTTCGAAGACCAGAGGTCGAACGGAATCACGCAACCAACGCTGGATCGCTGTTCTCCGCTCTAGGCTCCAATCATCTACAGGCGTGCGGTGCTCGACGCGGCTGCCCTCTAGGTGAACACTCAAGATCAGGTCGCCAGCCTGGTCGCCTTCGCTGACCAAACACTGCCGCTCGGCGTCTGCTGCTGCATCCAATCGCGAGTACGACAGTTGGACGAGCCCGAAGAGCAGCGAGGACGTAGCCACCGGAGCGTCGGCATCTGGACGACCGTGCTTTTCCCATCCCCTCGAAAGGCGCTCGAACTGTTGCGGGTCGCGCCCCTGCGCGTCGAGGATCTTCGTCAACGCCTGTATCAGCGATGTACCCGTCACTGACGGGGGAATCACGCCCCCAGCCAACGCTCGGAGAATCTCAGCAATCTCGAGTGCGCCGCGCCGATCCTTGGCCGCCCCATCGCGCAGGCCATGTATGTATTGCCTGACTACACCGGACTCCGCGGTTTCGTCGCCTACGAGACTCTCCAGGATCGCAATCGTCTCATGAGTAAGACGATCAAGTGGGTTGGGCCGTGGAGCTCTGAGCTTGCGGGCGATTAGAAGGCCACGTAGTCCCTGCGACGGGCTGCCACGATCACCCTTGTCCTTGAGAAACAGCCACTCGACTTGAGAGAGAGCTGTTGTGTCTCCAGACTGGCAGAATCGCTCCAGAGCCTCGCGAGCAGCTGGTCGCGCAGCCTCGCTGGAGCAAAGCGGGATGCGCGCCGTCAACTCGTCGAGCCGCTCGCGAAGAGTCTGTTTCCCAGCGATGTCTTCCTCGAGCCCTGGGAAGTCGGTCGCTGCGTCTTTGTTCAGCGCCAAAAACTCTTCGACTAGCGACGTCCACTTTGTTTCGCCGGTCTTGGATGGAGAAGGAATGGCACTGTTGGAATCGATGGCAATTCCTAACACCGAAGCCAATGCAGGCATGTGGAACATTCCGAGCAAAGGCAGCGCCGACCCCCAGCGCGAGACCAGAACGCCGGCTCGGTCTGAAGGTGGAGTGCCGTCCCATTCCAAGTCTGGAACCGCCGCTGCGTCAAGCCACGTGAGATAGTCAACTAGGTCATCAACGAACGGGATTGACCGCTCGGCTCCGCCGTTGCGTTCGCGCATGCAAATCCTCAGCGCGTTCCATGCCGCAAGCAGATGTTCCTTTGCACGCGGTCTGGACTTCTCCGGCCACGCATCCGACGCCTGCTCGCATTGTCCGACAACTGTCGCTTCGCCCGGCAATAGGAATTCGTTGCTGCGAGAGAGGAAATCGCGCAGCGTTACCGACGGTAGGTCCCTTAGGGATTCGAAATTCCTTTCGTGCCCCGCGTGGCCCGGAAGCCAGAAGACCAGGTAGATCACTGCGGCATCGGGCGAGACCCAGCCGTCGCGATCATTGCGAAGTTTGACTGCATCGTGATCTGCGGAACTTCGAACAATCCACGCACGATCGGACGTACTCGCTTCACGGAGTCGCGTACCAACCGCACCCGCGATTCCGGGAGTGCCGAAAACGAGCCGTCTGTTGATGCGGGTGCGTCCCTCTGGGCGTGGCAACGCAAGCGCCCACTGCACTAACACGTCAACAACTCGGCGCTCAGCTTCAACCATGATGCTCAACCCACGTAGATGATTGAGGACGCATCGGAGAACTTACGCACACAGCGAAGTAGCTCCATCCGCTCATCGAGGAATTCTCGGTTGGTCGCCATCGCTTGCTCGCTCGGGAAGTGGCTCCGGAGCGCCCGCATCACTTTGCTCGCAGACGTCGCATCGTCGAACCTTGCTCGAGCGCGCTCTCGCTCGAGGGTGATGATCATCCCGTAGCGTTCGGCCAGATCGTCGAGCCAGGCTCCTACCGACTGACGCTCGTCCTCAGCGGTCTTGATAGTCTCGGCCGGGCGCGCCGCATGAAGGCGAACGAGCATCTCGATGGCTCGATCCTCCAGTTGGTATCGCTTCCGGCGATAGGAGCCTTCGGGGCCCACGATCCCAGCCGCGCGCCCCGCGTTGCGTAAAAAGTCCTTCGCCTTTACAGCCGGTCCGCTCGTCGTATCAAATGCGGCGTATAGAGCGCCAACGACAAGGTGCCGCGCTATCTCGGCCGTCGGCACAGGGGTCCGTAACTCTGCTTCGTTGATTGTCGCTTTAAGTTCCCGGACAAACTCTGTTGTTGCTCGCTTCCTTCGTCCCGATTCCTTGATCTCCGTCCCGCTCCACGAACTCAGCCGAATCCAACTACCTTGATTGAGCGCGGATCGGAGCTCTTCATTCGCCGTTGCGGTCTGATCGACTATCTCGCCAGCTACGTGGCGCATCGCCTGTGCCGTCCGGTCACGCCAGAAACTGAAACAGTTGTACGCAGCTCGGTCGCATGTCCTGTCCTGCTCCGGCTGGCGCGCTGCGGCAACAAAGAAAACGGGCGCCGCACTCTCGGCACCTGCGCCACGTAGCCGATAGAGCAGCGCGACATGGAGATGAAGGCCGATCAGTGCGTTCATCATGTCCAGTTGCTCGTCGGCAGACAGGTTCTCAGCGGCCTTTAGATATGCAGTCCAATCCTGCGCAACGACGTGATCGACCCAGCCGGCTAGGAGAGGATCAACAGTCACTGCGGCATTCAGGTTGCCAGTGCCCGCCGGGCTTGGCGAGGACAGCGGGCGGCAGAGCGGCTGTAGAAGTCTTGCGAGCGGATGCTGTTGAGGCCAGCGCTCGATGAGCAGCTTTAGCGAGGAGAGAAATCCTGGAGACACACGATCCGTTGGCCGCCAAAATCCGTCCAATACTGTACGGCCTAGCTCGCGATAGAGCGTGCCGGTCTTTACCGCGGGAATGATCTCTGGAAAGAGCGGCGAGAAAGTCTTCGGGCGTCCACTACCCCTCTCGCGCTGAACGACGAGCGTCGCATCGAGAACTCGAACCAGTTCATCTAGGACAGGTTCATGTTCATGCGCCCGATAATCTGCCACCTGTTCCTTGCGCTGCGAACGATCCCAGAGCGCGATCAGCGCGCTGTTGTCGCCCCGAGTCTCCATGAGACGGGCGATGGCGTCGGCAGAGAGATCTTCGGAATTGATGCTTTGCGCCTGCTGAACGCCGAGATATCGCTGAAACCGCTCTGTAAGGTTCTCCATCACCACCGGCATAACTTCAACCTCTGCCCTCGAAGCGCAGCCGCGATCGATCGGCTCCCTTCTCGACAGTGACTCCGTAGCGTTTCTCTCCAATCCTTATTGCCAACGTCGGAGACCGGCCACGCTCAACCGCAAGTGCCATGAGCCGCCCGTGAAATCTCGCGAGATCCCGTCGGTACGGCCCGAGGCTATACCAACTGGTGTAGCCTCGTAGAACGCTGAGGAGGGCGCCTATCAGACGGGAGTCCAGCCGGAGCTTCGCAGGCTCGCTTGTGTGACCTGCTGGCCAGGCGGCCAAGTAGATCTCGCTCGGTGTGCTCTCCAAGTATGCATCGAGAAGAGGAGGCAGTTTTGGACCACAATCTGCTCTCACATCAAACTCGGTGCCGAAGCTCAGCTCTAGTACTTGTCGTGAGGGCACTCTCAAGCCTGCCGGATCAATCTGGTTGCCGGTGATAGTTTCGCTCATGACCTCAGCGACACGATGAAGTCGATTGATTGCCTCGACCACTGTTCTAGTCAGCTTGCGCTCGGAATCCTGGCCAGCCGCATACTGCTCGAGGAGAAACAACGATTGCCGCCAGTCGAGGCCACCCGCGACGCTGTCCACGAACTGTGCATGCCTTCGCAAATATCGCATCAAGCGTGCGAGGTCTTCCTGAATCGCCGCCACATCTTCGAAGCCGGTGGATGGTTGAAGTTGCTGTTGCAGCTCGTCGGCTGCCTGCTGCTCAAGCGCAGGCAAAACCCAAGATGCGTTTCCCCCTTCGTCAGAGGAACTCGGCCCCGTCATACCGAAGGATTTCTGAATCTCGTCATCCCGTTCTGGAGAAACGAAGTAGCCAGGGTCGGCGCCGGCGAAGGTCTGTGCAATTGGCTCTGGCTGTACCGTCACTGGACCATGCAAATCGCCACGCAAAAAGATCGCGTGGTAGTAGCGGTACCGGAGTAGGCCAAGGGCCGTCTCGTTTCGCAGGGCATCACCTTGGACATCGTTGCAGCGGAGTCCGCCAGTCGTTGCGAGCGCAAGCACAGCCTGCAGCCGCCGAAACGGAAGCCGCTGACCAGAAAAGTGCGACCAAGCGAGCACGTCTGAAATTCCGGACTGCACCGACGTGGTCCGGAGATCGAGGACGTTTGCGAGGATGGGGCAGCGCCCCTTTTCGGTGCAGGTAGAGCATGCGGGAGAGGCTTCCCACTGATTCGCGTCAGTCCAGACTTGAAGCAGCGCTGGTGTGACCGAGCGCACGTGGAACCGGTGGCGGAAGTTGATCACCATCACACCACTGCTGCGAACCGCCTCGCCGAGAGTCAGCGCGTGCGCTTCATCCATCGATGTCTCTAGGGCTGGTTCGACAACAGTTCGCCATAGCGATTGGGCTGGCTCAGCGAGGCTTCGAAACAAGCGCCGCAATCGTCCTTCATTGATGGCGACGACTAGTGTTCGCGTGGGGGAAGGCCGCAGCTGCTCCAGGATCCGATCGCTGAGGATCGCCTCATCGACTTCAGATGCATCCTTTATTATTCGGAACGGGCCTATCTCGGTCTCCCAGCGGAGATCGTCCTCGTGATCAAGCTGCCGAGCGAGATTCGCACAGAACGCGGTTTTCCCGTCTCCTGCATCACCCGTGAGGAACAACAAGCGCAGCTCGATTCGTCGACTCTTCAGGTCGGCCGCCAGTAGGTCGAGCTTTGTGCCAACGTAAAGCTGCTTCTCATCTGGAAACCACGGAGCTCTTTGCCTCAGTTCGCTGACGAACTCGTGGCGAGCTTCATGGATGTACGTCGCGTTCGAGTCCTGCTGCTGCGTTCGCAGCGAGTTCAGGTAGTCCACCATCGGATTGGCGATTTGGGAAGGCGTCGTCACCGCGACTTCCTCGGGAGTCGATACGCTTGTTTCTGAGATCTTCGCGCGACGTGCTGCGGCGCTATGTCGTGTTGCTCGACGGTCATGCGGTCACGCGCTCCAGCATCATCCGAACGTAGCTGTCCTTGTCTTCTTCCCGAAACAGAATGTTTCTACTCTGCATCTCATCCTTCCCCATGTTCCAGAGCATCTTCATCGTATGCGACGGCGTATTCGACACGATGAACGACTGCAAATCGATGCTGGGGTCACCGAGTCGTTGCTCGATCTCTTTGATCGTTTCGTGGAAGCCAATCTTGGGATCGGTCGCGCCAAGGTTGCGAATGCCTTTTGGGTCCACGAACACAACATGCTGTTTGCCGCCAGCGAGTAGCCAAAGAATGAAATCAGGATGGAAGTTGCCCGCCTCGAAGAATCCGACGCCGCGGCCCTTGCTCAGGTTGCGCAGCAGATAGAGCTCCTTGTCCTTGAAGAAAATGGCGTTGCCGTCGTGGAACGCTTTCAGATCCTCCACGAACATGCGCTCGCCTTTGTTCAGCGGGGCGGGACTGATCTCGACGATCTTCGAGTCCAGATAGAGCAATGGTTGGTAGAGGTGCTTGCCGAACCAGATCGCCTTCATGCCCTGGAACTCCCAGGCTTTGAGGTCACCCTTCTCGATCGCTGTCTTGAGCTCCGCGAGCTTCGCGGCGATCTCCTCCTGCGATCTGTCGATCAGGATGCGGTAGTAGCAATCGTCCGGTGATTCCTTCACGCACAGGAAGTTAGGATCGTCTCCCTCCAGATCGCGGTACTCGAGGTGCGGCAGCTCCCACTCGCGCTTGCGGAAGGTGTAGAAGCGCTCGGTGTACTTCTTGAGCAGCGAGACTGCGATCTCCTCCCACAACCGCACCTTCTCGAATGAATCGGCGGCCAACTCTTCGGCAGGAATCAGTAAGGTGTACCAGCTCTGATCCACGAGCAGCGCCGCGATCGCGCGCCGCGTGAGGTTCAGGTTGTACCAGCTGCGCTCGGTCTTGAAGCGCTCCAACTCGAAGTAGATCCGGTCGAGGTCGAGGAAGGCCACATGCCGCGAACCCATGTGAGTCCTGTTTGGCGCGGCTTCCGCATCTCCGCCCACCAGACCGATCGACCGCATCGTCCGGATCTTCGGGTACCAGTTGAGCACGACCTGGTTCTGCTGCAGTTGCTTCGCCTCGTTCGGATCATCCGCGTTCGGCGGCGCCACGGTGGGAATCGGACCGAGCTTGCGGAACGCATCGCCGAACTCCGTGCTCACGCTCACGCCATCGACCGTGATGATCTTCTTGAGCCGGACCGTCTTGAGCTTCTGTGTGCCGAGATTCCTGATCACCGGCAGTAGGAACTCGATGCGATCGTCGTTGGTGGGGAGTCCTTCTTCCTCGAGGAAATCGCGGAACTGCGCCATGTAGTCGGCGTGGATGCCGAAGATGCCGAGCGTCTCCAGCACGCTGATGTGTTTGGGGCGCTCGATGCCTTCCGGTAGCTGCGTCTTGCCGCTGCGCTTGAGGCTCCAGTCGTAGCCTTTGAGGCGCACGCCGCGCCCGAAGAGCTGGATGATCTGCGCGCCTTCCCCCTTGCCGACGTTCATCAGGCCCATGGTGGAGACGCGCCAACTGCTCCAGCCCTCCGTGAACTTCTTCGATCCGACCAGCAGGTTCACTGTCGAGTGTGGCTCGTTGATCTCATGGAACAGCGATCCCGAGAACTCGCGCTCGCCCGTAGCGAGGCCGTTCTCCTCGCACAGCTTCACGAGCTTGGCATCGTCGCCCACGTTGATGACGCCGAACGGCTCGTTCTCGGCGCCCAGCCGCAGCGCCACTTCACCGGTCGCTCCCTTCAGGTTTTCGACGTAGAGCTGGCCGCCGCCCGGTGCATTGAAGAGCGTGGCGAGCGTTTCATCGAACACCTGCGCCGCGGAGAGTCTGCAGGTGTTGAGATACTTGAAGCGCTCGGCAAACAGGTTCCTTCCCTTTGCGGTGACGAGGCCCTGGTTCAGAACGCGTTCGATCCGCTCGGTGCTGCCCGGCCGGTCTGCCACATAGCGGGCCAGGAACTGCAGAATCTCCACGATGTCCGAAGCATCTCGCGTGGCAAGCGTTGCAGTCACGCTCCCGCCGACGAAGATCCACAGCGGCTTCTCGATGTTGAAGGGCCGGAACGTCGCGCCGTGCTCGCGGTAGAGACGCTGCTGCTGGAAGAACGAAAGCAAACAGGCAACCAGATACAGCTCCAGGTGTCGCTGCTGCGTGTCCTCATCGAGGTTGAGGATCTGGTAGTCCTTGCCGAAGCCGTCGCCGTAGAAGTAGCGGTACGAGTAGTCGAAGAGCGTGCTCTTGGCGTAGAGCTCGATGAGCTTGGGCTTGCCCTTGACCGCCTGTCCGAAGGTGGCTGAGTACTCGAACGAGAATCCCTTCTCGCAGAGGGCGTTGCGGAAGCGCATCCACGCGCCTTCCTCGCCGCTGCTGGCGCCGCGATGGCCTTCATCCACCAGCACCAAATTGTTTCCCTCGAAGGCGTCGATGGCGATGGTCTTCTCGCCCATCTCGTCGCGCAGCCGCGTCACTTCGAGAATTTCGACGGCGCGTCCGGTGAAGAGACCGCGCCCGTCTTTGCTGAACAGTTCTGCGTCGATTCCCGCCGCCTCGAACTCGCGCAGGTGCTGCTGCGACAGCCCCTTGTTCGGCGTGAGCAGCAGAATGCGGTTCAGTTCGCGCCGCCGGCCGTGCAGATCCAGGTAGTGCTGGTACTGGAGGATGTTGGCGTGCATCAGCAGCGTCTTGCCGCTGCCCGTGGCGCTCCAGTACGCAAGCTTGTTGAGCTGTGGCCAGGCTTCGGCTGCCTCATCGAAGGGCGCAATCGCGTCGGCTTCGAGCTTGCCAGCGTTGTAGAGCGCCAGCTGCGTGTTCAGCGCAGCGAGCAGCGCTTTGGGATCGCGGAAGTAGCGGTCTAGGTAGATCTCGGTGAAGAGCAGCGTCAGGTACTGAAAGTATTTCCATACGATCGGCTCGTCACCACGCGTGATGCGCCGCTCGTTCAGCCGCTGCGTGTGTTTGACAATGTTCTGGTCGTACTCGAGCAGCAGCTCGGTGGGCAGTTGCGTCAGATTGAAGAGCTGCGCCGTGAGCGCGTGATGAAAGTGATGGACGTTGTTCTCGTCGAGTCCTTCCTGCGCCTCGTTCCGCAGATGCTCGGCCAGGTCTTCGAATTGCTTGACGTTGAATAGTGACAGCAACCACTGATTGAGCACCAGCTTCTTGGCGAACGGCACGACGGCGGCGGCGGTGCGGGTGCGTCGTCCGGCCATCAGCGGTGTCCCTCGCTGGTTTCATCCATCGCGTCCGCCGCCAATTGTTCCTCGATGAAGCGCTGCATCTCCTCCTTCTTCGGCAGCTCCAACAGGTACTTCGATACGAAGAGCCCGTTGTCGATGCCGGCCAGCGCGTACTCCACGAGGGCGTGATCCTTCTGCGTGCAGAGCAAGATGCCCACCGGCGGGTTGTCACCTTCCGTCATCATGTGCTTGCGGTACCAGCTCACATAAGTGTTCAGCTGGCCAATGTTCTCGTGGCTGAATGCGGCGACTTTCAGTTCGACCAGGACGTGGCATTTGAGAATGCGGTGATAGAAAACGAGGTCCACGAAGTTGTGGGTGTCGCCGATCAGGATGCGCTTTTGCCGTGCCTCGAAGCAGAAGCCGTGGCCCAGCTCGAGTAGAAAGTCGTGGAGCTTGTCGAGGAGTTGATCTTCGAGATGGGATTCGCCCATCACCTCCTGAGGCTTCAAGCCCAGGAACTCGAAGACGTACGGGTCGCGGATGGCCAGCGTGGGCTCTGCTTGCTCGGCGCTTTGTTGCGCCAGCGTCGCAAGCTTCCCTTTGTCGTTCGAAAGCCCGGATCGCTCGTAGTAGAGGCTGGCGATCTGTCGCCGCAGCTCTCGCACCGACCAGTTGCCACGGATGCACTCGAACTCGTAGAAGGCTCGCTTCGTCGCGTCGTCGCATTGCAGCAGTTCGGCGATGTGAGTGAACGAGAGTTTGGTCAAAACATCGCTCGCTGCGATGCCCAATCTGGGAGTCGGCGACTCCCGATTACTCGCAGAATCCGCTTGCGGCAGAAGTCTCCTCATCAATTCGGGAGTCAGCGACTCCCGAATCTGGGGGTAGGCCAGATAGAAGAGGCGGTAGCGACGCAGTTCCCTTGCCTCGGTGCGGCTGACTCCCGCTTGGCGCAGTCGATCTGACAATCGCTCGATCAGCGCGTCGCCATACTGGGCGCGGTCCGTACCTTGTTGTTCGTATTCCGCGATGTGCAAGCCGATCAACCAATTCCGCAGCGTGAGGCTCGCGTTTACCGCCCGCGATGCCTGCGCTGTGAGCTCTGCGTGCGCCTGTCCGATGGCGACGACGAGGCGTTCGAAGGACAGAGCAGCGGCGGCGGGTGCCGTCACGTCTGCGCGCCTTCTGCGTCGAACATCAGGCGGTGGAAGTCTTCATCGATGAGACGGACCTTCCAGATGTCTTCGGCGGTCTTCAGGTTTTCGAGGTTGTTGCCGCCGTTGACGTAGATGAGATCGAACTCGCTGTCCTTCGCCGAGTAACCCTGCTTCGTGAACCACGAGTCAAGCACCAGATTGTCCTGCTCTGGCTCGCCGGTGAGCTTGCGCCAGATGATGAGAGCTTTGCGACCGTCGGGTGTGGTGCCGGTGATGGTGCGGAACCAGTACGGGCCGTCGGCCTCTTGCTTGAGTCGGCCCTTCAGGCAGAGACGCTTTTCGGAGTCGCGCTCGAACGCGGCAATGAAGGTCTGCGGCGCGGCGATGTGCTTCACGGTCAGGCCGATCAGCCAGTTGAAGGTCTCCAATAGATCGACGTCCACCTCGCGGCTCTCGTCCGAACCGGGGCGCTTGACCTTCAGCTTGTAGGCCGTCGGGTCCGTGAAAGCCTGCACGTTGAGCAGCGACTGGCTGCCGCGCGTCTCGACGTCGAGCATGTAGCGCAGCAGGTATTGCTCCTTCAGTCCGTCCGTGCGCTTTGCCTCGGCGGTGTCGAGCAGGAGTTGCTGCGTGTCCGTGCGGCGCGCCTCCAGGTTGTTGAGCGCGTCTTCGTAGGATTCGAGTCGGACGACTTTGACGATGCGCGGACTGCGCTCGGCTTCCTCGGGTGTGGCGAGTCGCTTCGGCTTTCCGTCCTTCCACTCCGGCGTGAAGGTGACCTTCTTGATGCGCGGCAGCAGTACCGTGTCGAAGTAGTCACCCATCTCGACGAGGATGAACTTGCGCCGGCCGCCATCCTCGCGGTTCACGCTGACCACTGCATGGGCGGTGGTGCCGGAACCCGCAAAGAAGTCGAGGACAGTCTCTGTCTCCGAGCATGCCATTTCCAAGACCTTGGCTACGAGACCTACGGGTTTGGGAAACACAAAGATCGCGAGGCCTAAGTTGCCTAGTTGGACCGTTCCCTGCTCGTTGATCACGTCGGTGTCGTCCCAAATGGTTTTTGCCTTCGTTGAGCTCTTCCTCGATTTCTGAAAGACACTCCAGCCGCCGTCCCGTTTTGCCTTCCCGACGAGAACATCGAGGCAGCCGCCTGCTGTAGCGAGGCGCACTTTGCCCTGCCCCCAACGCCAGCACGAGTCACCACCTGCGCTGTTGCGGGGCAGAACCTCAACCGCGAACTCAAGTGAGTGGTCTAGCGAAGCCGGGGCAAATCCATCGGAGCCGGCACGGCTCGGCGCGAGGTAGATTGGGAAGAACAGATTCGGTCGATTGTGCCGGCCGAACTTCGGGTTTCGATTCCTGAGCTCCCATAGTTCGTAGGGCCCCAATAAATCTCGATCTGCATCGCTCGGAACATCCCTACGAAGTTCGCCGACTCGCGCATCTGCTCCAAGGTGGAAGGCGAGGAGGTACTCGTGGGTCTTCGCTATCGCCTGGTAGGTTTGTCCGCGCTTGTTGGACTGGACGACAACTTGTGCCTCAAAGGCGTCGTCGCCAAAGAGTGACGCCATGATTTGCTTTAGATGCATCACTTCGTTGTCATCGACGCTCGCGAAGATCACGCCTTCAGACGAAGCGAGATGGCCCATTCTGATCAGTCGATCCTCAATCATCGAAAGCCAACTCGAGTGCTGGTAGTTGTCCTTGAAGGTGAAACCGTCATTTCCGGTGTTGTATGGCGGATCAATATAGATGCAGTTGATTCGGTCTCGATGGCGCGCCCGCATCAGCGATAGCGCCTGGGAGTTCTCACTGTGGAACAGCACGCCGTCGGTTTGCTCGTCCACGTCGCCTATCGCTTCGAGTAACCGCGCAGTGAAGTCCGCATCAAAGTGCCGCGTGTCTACCACCAATGTTAAATGCGCCTTCAGAAACTCTGGCTTCGACTTCTTGCTGTAGTCCGGTGCAATTAGGTCACTTCCGATCTCGTCGATCGAGAAGAGACTCACCCACTCCCTGTGCTGCTCATCGTTCGCAGCGATCTCTGCGTAAAAGGCTTCCGGGATACAACCGAGCGTGATACACCACTGCGTCTCGACCACGAACTTCTTCTTCAGCCACAGCTCCTTCTGGAAGTCCTCGAGCTGCGCGAGAAAATCGATGATCTTCCCCGCGATCCTGCGGATGACCTTGATCTTCGAGAGGTACTGCTCGACGCGCGGCGCCGTTTCGTTCTCGACGTCGTCGAGGTGCATGACCTCGTTCTTGATGTAGAAGTCCAGCTCGCGGCGCAGGAAGCCGCCGAGATCCTTGTGGATGAAGTAGTCGAAAGTGTTGCGCGCTGCATAGCGGTCGAGATGCAACCGAAGCCGAGTGCCGGATGACGTGCCATCCGCCCTCACGTTCGGCTTGGCAAGCTCCGCAATCCACTCTGTCAGCGCCGAGTCGTTGGCTGCGAGCAGCGCCTGTTCATTCGCAGCGTTCAGGTCTTTCTGCTTCGCCGTAGCTGGCTGGTAGGTGAAGCGGACAACCAGCTCGCCATCCTCGACGGAGACCGCGTTCCCAGGTGCCAACTCGAAGCGCCGCTCCTTGCCCTCGGCGGCTTTCACATTTCCGTGTTCGCCTTCTGCGACGTCCACGAGCCGGAAGTGCACGCGCATCGGCTTCTTGGCGTCGTCCGGCCGCAGACGGAAGGCGTAGTCGCGCAGGTACTCGCTGGTCTTGATGTAGTACTGATCTTTGTTGGCCCAGTGGAGCGTGACTTCCTCGCCCTCGTAGGGGATGGCGTAGACGCCCGGCTTGTAGACGCGCTTGGCGAGGAAGTCTCCTTGGTCGTAGTAGCGGCGGAAGAAGCTGAATAGGTGGTCGTAGACCTCGCGCTCCAGTGCAGCGACATCTACGGCGTCGTTCGCAAGCCGCGCCCGCAGCTGGTCAACCTTCGGCGACTGCGCGGGATCCATGCCCGCCGCCTCGATGCCCGCGATCAGCCTGGTCAGTTCCGTTTCAAGCTCGGCCTTGTCTGCCGTCTTGTATTGTCCGAACGCGGCGTGCACCTGCGGCAACAGATCCTTGTCGAGGAACTGCGTCACCTCGGCGCTCTTGGCGTGCATGATCCGGTAGAGGCCGAAGTCGAGGTCGGGCTGGTCGAGCTGGAAGAGCTCCTTCAGCAGGGTCTTCAGCTTCTCGTAGTTCTGGCTCATCGCGCCGTTGTTCCTCGGTTCATCAGGTTCGGAATGCGGCAGGCTACTCGACGGCCCAGCGGATCGTGAAGAGCGGCTCGGTCGCGGTGTGCTGGGCGAGGCGGCGTTCCAGTGATTCGATCAGCGAATCGCGCTTCTCGATGATCCCGTCCTCGGCCTTGAAGATGTCCTGTCGCTGGCGGCGCTGTTGCTTTTCCAGTTTCTGGATCTGTTGCTGAATCCGGTGCTGCTCTTCGAGCGTGACTGCCTGACGCGCCTGCCGCCGCAGCGCCTTGATTTGTTCTTTGGTATCTGCGAGCGCCTTCTCGGCGGACAGCACCATGTCGTCTGCCCACTTCTCGAGCTTCTCGCGCGCCTGGTTGAAGTGGACGCTGTTCTGTTCGAGCGATCGGCTCACGGTGGCCTTGGCGTGCCGCTCTGCCTCGGCCGTCAGGCGCAGCTGCGCAGCGACCGGAATGACCTCGTCGCCCTGCAAGTGGCCCGAACAGCCGAAGAGCTTCTCCATCGTTTCTTGATCGAGCGAGGCGCCGGCATCGTCGAAGCCCGAGTAGAGCAGGTATTCCTCGCGCTCATAGGACTCGACTACGAGGCGTGCGAGTGTGAGGAAGCCGCTCTTGCCGCGGAGCGCTTCGACCGCGTGGATGCGGCTCAGATGATGCGACACATCAAAGTTGATCCGCGCCGAGGCAGTGGGGAGTGCCTTCGCGCTGTCTACGACGTGCTCGCCGAGCGGATGCGAGAGGCGGTAGAGGAACTGGCTGGGTTCTTCGCTGCCGTTCTCTTCGGGTATCTGGATTGACTTGGGATGCGACTTCGAGATCAGGTGGTAGCGGCCAATGGCGATCTCGGCGCTGGGCGGGCGTACGAGGTCGAACGCGAGCGCTCCGTCGTCAAAGCGGGCGCGATCGTCGAGCATGAAGCGGGAGAGCGACCAGAAGCGCTGGCCGAAGCGATCGAGCTGCGCCTTCGCGTCGTCGAGTTGGAGCCGCAGTCGTTGATGCACGTCCTCGTCGAAGTGCTCGAAGAGCGTCCGGCGCGTGTCGTCCATGCGCGCGCGAATCTGCTCGTCCATCTCCGTTTGCAGCGTGCGGAAGGCGGTGTCGATCTCTTCGGTAGTGCGGCACTGCTGACAGATCGCGAGGACGCGCTTCTCGAAGTCCACGCCAGACTCGATGGTGCCCAGCACTTCGTCGGACGCGCCGAAAACGCCGTTGAAGAGGTTGAACTTCTCGCCCAGCAGTTCGAGCACACGGCGATCGACCTCGTTGCGCTCGTTCAGGAAGTTGATGACCACCACGTCGTGCTGTTGCCCGTAGCGATGGCAACGGCCGATGCGTTGCTCGATACGCTGCGGATTCCACGGCAGGTCGTAGTTGATGACCAGCGAGCAGAACTGCAGGTTGATGCCTTCCGCCGCCGCTTCGGTGGCGAGCAGGATCGAACCTTCATCGCGAAAGTCTTCGATGAGCGCGGTTCGCAGATCCACGGCGCGCGAACCAGAGGGCCGACCTGTATCGCGATTCTTCTCGACCCAGCGTTCGTAGATTGCCGTTGCTTCCGGTCCACCGTTGGTGCCGTTGAAGAGCACCACCTGTCCGCGATAGCCGTGGGATTCGAGGAAGGTCTTCAGGTATTCCTGGGTGCGGCGCGATTCGGTGAAGATCAAAGCCTTGCGTGCGGCGCCCGTCGCCTTCATCTGTTCGAAGCCGATGTCCAGCGCGGTGAGCAGAGACTTCGTCTTTGTGTCGGTACCGATGCTGCGTGCCCAAGTGGCGAGCCGCTGCAGAATGTCGATCTCTTCGCGCAGCTTCTGCCGGTCGATCGTGCGCGGCGCGCTCCCGACCTCGGCTTCGTCGGGCTCCGCGAGGATCTCGTCGAGAAGATCGTCGTCGATCTCCTCAGCTTCGATGAGTCCCTCGGTGAACGTTGCGTCGTCCTGCACCCTCTCGTCGCGAAGCGTTTCGAGGCGAGTACGCAACGTGTCCAGCGTGGCGGCGATGGCCAGCGAGGAGGACGCCAACAGCTTCCGCAAGATCAGAGCCGTCAGGTGACGCTGACGTTCCGGAAGCGCGTAGCTGTCCTCGCGCTGGAGGAATCCGGAGACCGCCTCGTAGAGCGCGTGCTCGTCGTCGCTCGGCGTGAACGGCCGGGTGATCGTTCGCCGCTCGGTGTAGCGGATGTACTCGGTCACCTGGTTGCGCAGCGTGCGTTTGCAAAAGCCCGAGAGGCGCTGGCGCAAATCGCTGACACTGCTGCCAGCGCTCGCATATTGCGTTCGGAAGGAGTTGAGATCCCCGAAGAGGTGCTCGTCGATGAGAGTCGAGAGGCCGTAGAGTTCGAGCAGTGAGTTCTGCAGCGGCGTTGCCGTGAGCAAGAGCTTGCGGCAATCCTCGGTTGCCCAGCGGATGCCTTGGCCGACCTTGTTGCTCGGTCGATACGCGTTCCGCAGTTTGTGGGCTTCGTCGATGACGACGAGATCCCAGGAGACGCTTTTCAGTTCCTCGCGCAACGCGTTCGCGTAGTTGAATGACAGGATGAGCACCGCCGGCTCGTCTAACGGTGCGCGCCCACCGCGCCGCGCTTCGCGGTAGGCCTTGGCGTCGAGCACCTGTGTGGGCAGGTTGAACTTCTCGCTCAACTCCATCGCCCACTGCTTGCGCAGCGATGCCGGGCAGACTACGAGCAGCCGCCGCTTGCGCTCCGCCCAGAACTGGCAGAGCACAATGCCCGCCTCGATCGTCTTCCCGAGCCCGACCTCGTCGGCCAAGATCACGCCTTTGGAGAGCGGTGATTGAAGTGCGAAGAGCGCAGCTTCGATCTGGTGCGGATTGAGGTCTACCGCCGCGTCGAAGAGTGCCATCGACAGCCGGTCCATGCCGTTCGTGGCGCGGCGGGTCAGGTCGTGCGCGAAGTACTTGGCGTGGTGAGGAGTCAGGAGCATTGACGGCGTTCCGCGAAGCGGGCTTTGCCCGCAGACACACGGTTCAGCTTGGCCTCCAACCAACACATATCAGCGGACATCTCTTGGATCCTGGCGGCAGGAGACTGCGAATGCTCCGAGGTCTCGCGTTCCGGAGAGTCGACTCGGGTTGCAGCACATTCGGCATCCAATCCATTCGCGTGGCCGCGGAGGTGTCGCACCCTAGCACCGCGGCGAGTGATTCAGTGTCGCGTTCCTACGATCAGCATCTTCTACGGAATCGTGATCCGCATGTTCTTCCGAGACCACTCGCCGCCGCACTTCCACGCCCGATACGGCGGCCACAACGCAGCGATCGCGATCGACTCGCTGGAGGTGCTGGCGGGATCAATGCCACAGCGTACGCTGGCGATGGTTCTCGAATGGGCGTCGCTGCAACGAGACGAACTCCGTGCCGACTGGGATCAGTGCCGTCGGCACGAGCAACCCACACGCATCGCACATCTGGAGTGACACCGTGCACGAACCCCAAGTAACGAACGTCGCGCCGATCGCCCCGAACCGCCTCGCCGTCCGCTTCGCCGACGGCCTCACCGGCGAACTCGAATTCCGCGACTCGTTCTTCTTCGGCGTCTTCGCAGCGCTCCGCGATCCGAAGATATTCGCGCAAGCGGGCTGCGAACACGGCTACGTCGAGTGGCCCGGCGACCTCGACCTGGCGCCCGATGCGATGTACGCCGAGATCCGTAAAAGCGGTCGGTGGGTGCTCGAGTAGGCGGGCGATCGAGCGATCGCGAGTGGATCCGAAGACCGGAAGCTCGAAGAGGCGGTGCGACGCGAACCCGACGCAGTGGTTCCACGTCGCGCCGCTCTTGCCCGAACCAGAACTGCGTCAGCGACTCGAAGAGCCGCGCGATCGCCGCCGCATCCCCCCGATCAGCTCGCGGACGCCTACTCTCCCTGAATGCCCCCCAACCAGCGTCGTTCGGCGCCGCTCGAAGCCGACCGCGCCGACGCCCGACTCCGGGCGGGCCGGCTCGGAGAGGCGGAACTCGGCCAGCTGGCCCAGCAACTCGCCATTCTGCACGAGTCCGAGGCCGCCGACCCGGATGCAGCTCGCCAGGCGGGACCGGACGCCCTGGCCGCGCGCGCTCGCGCGCTGCGCGGCGAGGCTTCGATGATCGAGGCGGAGCACCCGAAGCTCGCGGCCGCGCTCCGGGTCGTGGCTGACATCCAGGCGCGCTTCGTCGTCACGCACAAGGACTGGATTCAGGCGCGCGTCGACGCGCACTGCATTCGCGTGGGTGCGCACGACCTCCACCTGGAGAGCGTGTGGATCGACGACCAGGGGAACGTGACGCTTCCGCGTGTTGATGGCACGGGGGAGCATCGCGCCCTGGCGGGTCGCGACGGCTGCGTGCCGGCGGCGAGTCTCTCGGTGGATCTCGCGAGCCGCGGCCACCCGGAGCTGGCCGAGCGCCTTCTCTCGATCTATGCCGGTGCATCGGACGACTACGCCCTCTACCGCGTCGTCGACTACTACGAGCGTGATCGCGCCTGGGCGCGAGCGCGAGAGCGACTGCACGCGGCGAGCGCGCCGGATGCGACGGCCGCCGCGCGCAAGGCGGCCGTTGCGGACGCAGAGCGGCTACTCGGCTTCGCCTGCGAAAGCGTGCGCCGCCCCCTACACCCGCCGGTGGTGGTGGCGCTCGGCGGCCTCGTGGCCAGCGGCAAGAGTACGGTGGCGCGCGCCCTCGCCGATCGGATGGCGTCGCCGCGCATCGTGGGCGACCACGTGCGGGCATCTCGCATGGGCGCCACGCCGAGCCACGATCCCACCGCGCTCGAACGCCTCGAGGGTCTCGAGCCGGATTTCGAGAAGCGCGTCACCCGCTCCTTCTTCGAAGCCGCTGCGTGCGTCCTCGACAGTGGTCGCGCCGTGGTGCTGGATGCCGGCTTTCCGAGCGCACGGCGCCGCGCGGCGGCGCGCGAATTGGCCGAGCGCCACGGCCTTGCATTCCGCTTCGTCGAGTGTCGGGTCGACGAAGCGACTGCGCGAACCCGCCTGGCTGCCCGCGACGCCGCACCGGATGAACACGCCGGCTGGCGGGCGATCTACGACGCCTATCTGGCGCGCTGGGAACCGCCCGAGGACGACGTCGCGCCCGATGAACACATCGTCGTCGATACGACGCGACCCCTCGACGAGAACCTGGCGGCGATCGCGGCATGTCTCCCCGTCTGGCCGCAGGATTCGGACGCGTGAGTCCGAACGCGGGGCTTCCTTCCGCGAGAACCCTCGAAGCGGTCACCTTCGATTGTTGGAACACGCTTCTCTACGAGCAGAACTGGTACGCCTCCCACGCGCTCCGCGTGGCCGAGCTACACCGGGTGGCGACAGCGGCCGGCCACGCCATCACGCGCGAAGCGGCGACCCGCGCGTTCGACATCGGCTGGTTGCGTCACATGGAGTTGTGGCGAGACGAGCAGGCCACCGGCGCAATCGAGGTGGCCCGCTGGTCGCTCGGAATTCTCGGTGTCGAGCCGAGCAGCATCGGCCTGGGCGATCTGGTCGACCACTGGCAACAGGCCTCGCACGCCCAGGTCGAGGCGTTGGACGGCACTCGTCTGCTGCTTCAGCGGCTGCGCAACCTCGGTGTGCGCACGGCCCTCATCTGCGACACCGGGCTCACCCCCGGCCGCGTAGTGCGACGACATCTGGAGCGGAAAGGTCTCCTCGAATTCCTGGATGCGCAGATCTTTTCCGACGAAGTGGGCGTTCCGAAGCCGCACCCGCGGATCTTCCACGCTGCACTGGCAGCGTTGCGCGCAACACCGGAGCGCTGCGTGCACGTGGGCGACCTCCGCCGCACCGACGTGGCCGGCGGCCGTGGTGCGGGCATGGGAACCGTGCGGCTCCGCGCTCGCTTCGATGACTTCGAAGCGCTGCCCGAGGCCGATGTCGTTGCGGACACCCATGCCCACCTGGGAACGCTGCTCGGGCTCGACGACTAGCGCGTGCCGAGCGCGGCGATCTCGCGGTTCAGCGGCGCCGGGAAACGACAGATTGCCCGGGCCTTGCGGAAGCCATCGCTACTCGGTCCGCTCGAGAACGTTCTTCCGAATCTCGATTGAGCAACTCTCTTGCGGTGTGTCGTTGCCCACAAGGAGAGCGGGCTTGGCTCGCCATCTCGACTCTACGCCGAGAGGCGTCGCCTCTTGCAGAGCGGACGTTGCCCTACGCTGCGTGCCGATTGGGCCCAGAGCTGGTCGCTCTGACCAATCAAGGCAAATCGCACACTGGAGTAACTCGCGTGCACGAACCTCAAGTCACGAACATCTCCCCAAACGCCGCGAACCGTCTCACCGTCCGCTTCGCCGACGGCCTCACCGGCGAGCTCGAGTTCCGCGACTCATTCTTCTTCGGCGTCTTCGCACCACTCCGCGATCCGACGGCGTTCGCGCAAGCCCGCTGCGAACACGGCTACGTCGAGTGGCCCGGCGACCTCGACCTGGCGCCCGATGCGATGTACGTCGAAATCCGGAAGAGCGGTCGGTGGGTGCTCGAGTAGGCGCAACGCCGCGATCCCTAGAGCCAATCGCGCAATTCAGGCCACTCGCGATTCGCTCCGCAGCTGGCGCGGCGCCATCGCGCCAGCTGCGGTGAGACGAAGACCGGGGTGGAGTCCCCATCGGTGGCCGACAACAGGCCACCGATGCGGCTAGCGCGCGCCGGAGATGGACAGCTGCGTCCCGGTGCTGATGGAGCCCGACGTGGACAGCTGCGCCCCGGTGTTGATGGAGCCCGAG
Source organism: Deltaproteobacteria bacterium (assembly GCA_031396445.1). Classification (GTDB taxonomy): domain Bacteria; phylum Myxococcota_A; class UBA9160; order UBA9160; family PR03; genus PR03. The sequence goes on from JANNKU010000075.1 coordinate 102,592, forward strand.
GTGAGCAGCCGCTCGTTCTGGCAGTAGAGCTCGCCGCGAACCTGGCAGTCCCCGCCGTTCTCGTCGTGTTCGCTGCAGCCGAAGTAGACGCGTCCGCCCGAGGCCTGCCGCTCGATGACGGCCTGGCCGCTCGAGATCGAGGCCGAGCCCGCATGGCAGGATCCGTCGTCGATGTCATCCGAGGAACGGACGACGCGCAGGTCGTTTCCCGTGATCGCTGTGAGCTGGGTCGTCGTGACCGATCCGAACTCGAGATTGCAGGCCGCCGCGGTGCGCACGAGCGTCGTTCCCGACGGACAGATGCTCGAGCCGGTGCAGCCTCGGTTGTCGCCCGAGACGCCGCACGTGAAGGGAATCCGATCGATCTGGCAGCTTACGAGGGAGCTTGCGATGGAGGCGGGGTCGACCACGATTTCTCCGTCGTCACAGCGACTCCGTCCAGCGCGGCAGGTCGGTGCACCGCTCGCGCTTCGCAGCAGCCGCGTCGTCTCGCCGTCGCGCAGGAATTGCCCGTACGCCGTGTCGACATGGCAGCCGGACGGCCGCTCCTGGTGGGACAGGAGATCGCCTTCGTTGTACGCGACGTAGTTGGGCACGTTCACGTCGGTCCACTTCGTCACGACCGAGTTCGCGACGGATCGCTTGTAGAACTGGTTCTGCATGACGACGTTGTGTGTCGCGAAGCTCCGGTTGTCCGCACCGCTCCCGCCCGCGAAGTCGTTGTCGTAGGAGCAATAGTCGCGATCGTTGTTTCGGGAGCCCAGAAAGACCGCGGGGGCGAAGTCGTTGGAGTCGTAGTAGGAGGATTGGCCGTCGTAGTGGTTGTAGTAGAAGACGTTGTTGATGATCTTGTTGTGGCTCGGTGTCGTGAAGCGGACGATGTGGTCCTCCCCGCAGTTCCGATAGAGGTAGATGCCTCCGTGGTCGAGCGCCGAGAAGTAGTTGCCCACGATCAGATTGTGATCGGATGCGTCGATCGCGATGATTTCTCTGGGCTTGTCGCCGAGATCGGACTGCGCGTGGAACTGGTTGTTGCGGATCACGTTGCGCGACGACTCGGTATCGAGATAGAGGATGACCCCTCGCGCTCCGCCGAGGAACCACGAATCGCTGACTTCGGTCTCGGTGACGCCCGGCCCGATGTAGAGCGGGGTGTGCTTCTGCGCGCGGAAGACCACGTCCACGAAGCGAATGCCGCGGGGTGCGTTCGCACGAAGCGTCGCGACGTAGCCGGGCTGCCGTGACAGCGCGGCGAGCCTCTCGTTATTTCCCTCGACCCAGAGATTGAGGGGCCAGATTCGAGCCGACCCGATGATTTCACAATCCCGGATCGTGATGTCCTGGGGTCGCGCGCTCCAGCGGAGCGGACCGGGTCCGTCGATGGCGCTCGAAACGACCTCGACGATGTTCACTCCGCGATCTCCATTGTCGTAGAGATAGGATCCCGGCCCGCCGTCGATGGCGCCGCCAAGACAGTCGACCGTCACGCCCTGCGTGTTCCCGGTGAACAGCAGCTGTTTCGTGATTCGATCGCGGAAAAAAAACGGCGCGAAGGAGAAGGAGCAGTCCACTGACACGGAGGTGTTTCCGGGGCCGGCGGCCTCGAAGATCTCGTCGAGCTTGGCGTCGGTGCAAGGCGGTGCGACGACGGGCACCCTTTCCAGCGTCAATCCGGTGGTCGTCTGGGGGAGGCCCGAAGTCGCGATCGTCACGGTCGCTGCGAGCGTCGGAGTCGGGATCGCGGAGACAGACGCGCTCGAGGTCGCGGTGGTGACCGCAGAGCGAACGAGCTGGGCACTCGTGGGCGTCGCGCCGAGCGCGAGAACCGCCAGGGCGAGGAGGAACTTGCTGCCGGCCGCGCTGCGAAGGGCGAAGGCAACCGCGAGGACCAGGAAGCGTCGGATCGATCGAAACATCGGAGTGTCTCCCTCTCTTGGGCGGCGTTTGGTCGCCGCATGGCCGAGGGACATCGCAAGGGCCGGGCCAGTCGGGGTCAACCGCGCAGCCGGCTGGAATCGCAGGTCTTTCTTCGAATCGCGCGCGGCCGCTGCGGGCTCGCCATATCGGCGTGAGCATGTCGCCGCGATATGTGCAGTCGAAGTTCGCGCGCGATGCGGAAGGGCGGCGGTGGTGGATGCCGATCGGGATCGCGCTCGGAGCCTCGGATGAACTCTGCCGATCCGACTGGCTCCGCCGCGAGCTGATGGTAGGAGCGGGGCGCTGCCTCGAAGGTGGCCCGTTCCTCAGCCGTGCTGCCAGATGCGGTTCCGGAGACTGCGCGTGCCCTCGAGCGCGGCAGCGTCGAGCGCCGCCACTTCCGCGCCCGTGAGTGACCACCCGAGCGCGCCCGCGTTCTCCTCGGCCTGTTTGCGGTTCTTGGCCCCGGGAATCGGCACGGCGCCCTTGGCGATCAGCCAGTTCAGCGCGACCTGGCTCGGTGTACGGTCGTCCTGCTGTCTGCCGATGCGACGCAGTTCGGCGACGACTGCATCGACCAACGCCATCGGGTGCGCCGAGAACCCGCGCTTGCCGGGCGGCGGGTTTGCGGCCGAGTACTTGCCGGTGAGACGCCCCTGGCCGATCGGCGAGTACGCGAGCGGCACCACGCCCAGCTCGTTGCAGGCCGCGATGAGCCCGGAACTCTCGGGCGAGCGCCGGAGCAGAGAGAACTCGATCTGGTTGGTGGCGAGGCGCAGGCCGCGCGACTGGAGCGCGCGATCGATCGAGCGCATCTCCTTGATCGAGTAGTTGGACACGCCGACCGCGTCGAGCAGGCCCGCCTCGTGCCCAGCCGCCAGCGCGTCCGCCAGGGCCCCATGTCCGCGCAGGCTGATCGGCCCGTGGATCTGATACAGATCGACCTTCTCGACGCCGAGCCGATCGACCGACGCGCGGAGCGATCTCAGCAGAGCGCTCTTCACGTTCAGCTTCCACGGGAAGGGGAGGAACTTGGTGGCAAGGAACGGTGTCGTTCCGCGGTTCGCCGCGCGGTCCTCGGCCAGCAGCCGGCCGATGATGCGTTCGCTCTCGCCGCTGCCATACACCTCGGCGGTGTCGATGAACGTGACTCCCGCGTCGAGGCTGGCGTCCCAGGCTTCACGGATCGTCCGCTCACTCAGATCCGTGTCATAGCCGCCCATGCCCCACGTCGACTTGTCGCCCCACGCCCACGTGCCGAGGCCGAGCGGAGAGATGGCGACGGTCGTGCCGGGCAGCGTGATCGATGCAGGAGGCATGGGTGATCCTTTCGCAATGGCGGTGCGTGCATGGCGTGCGCGTGTCCGCCTCTCGATTCGCGGTCGGTGCCTGCCGGCGCGTCATGCTCCCTAGGATTGGAGCCGGCGGCAAACCCGGGCGGTTCAGCCGCAACTTCCCGCGCTGCAAGTGCGGCCCACCGGTGGGTTAGCCTGCGCCGTGGCCAACACTGCGACGCTCTACCACTTCAAGGTCGAACTCGCCGACGTCGATCGCGGCGCCTACGCGTCGCTCGAGCTGCGCGTCGCGCGCCATCCTTCCGAGACGCCCGAGTACATGCTCGCGCGGCTGCTCGCCTACTGTCTCGAATACCAGGAAGGCATCGTCTTCACCGACGGCGTGAGCGCAGTCGATGAGCCAGCCGTATTGGTGCGCGACCTGACCGGCCGCATCACCGCGTGGATCGAAGTCGGCTCGCCGAGCGCCGAGCGCTTGCATCGCGGCGCCAAGTTGGCCGCGCGTTGCGCGATCTACACGCATCGCGACCCAGCGCAGGTGCTCGCTCTGTACGCCGGGGCGCGCATCCATCGCGCCGAACACATCCCGCTCGTGAGTTTCGGGCGCGGTTATCTGGAGACCGTCGCAGCCACGCTGCCGCGACGCGGCGCGCTGGCGGTGTCGCGCACCGAAGGGCAGTTGTATCTGGACGTCGATGGCGTGACGCACAGCACGACGCTGGAGGAGCAGCCGGTGTTGCGGCCCGGCGGAGCTTGAGTGATTGGGTGGACGTAAGAGAAATGGAGCCGACGACCGGAGTCGAACCGGTGACCTGCTGATTGCGAAGGGCAAGAGGACCCGGAGGAGTGACGCGAATTTGCGTCACCGCGCTTGCGAGGGCATGCAGGCAGCGGCCTGGGGCGGCACCCACCAGGGCACCATGCCACCCAGGCGCACTCTCGATTGCCCGCCCCGTTCGTGGCTGCCCGGGGACGCAGGCCTCCGGGCCTTCGCCGTTGGGAGCCTCGAATCGAAGGCGAGAGGCGGCGCCATCACCCGGGACGTCGCAGCAGCGAGCGCCGATCGCCCCTTTCCACTCAAGTCGGGGGACTTCGGGCCGATGGCGGAGAAGAGTCGGCGCGCCGGCTCGTTATCGCTCTCTTTGCAGGAGGATTGCTGCCCCATGCGCTGTATCGCTACCGCCCGGATTGCATTCGTCGTCGCTCTCACCGGCGGCTGCGCGTTCCACTCGCCCGTCCCCCAGGCACCTCTGTCCGCCAGGCAGGCGCGCCCGTCCGCCACTCAGGCGGCTGTGCCCATCGAAGCAGAGCCGCTCGTGCGGGAGCAACGCATCGAAGTGATCGTTCGGAGCTACGTGAACGACGTCCGCTTCCGCCTTTTCGATTCGGCGGTGGGCTTCGTCGAGCCGGACCTCCGGTCGCAGTTTCGTGGCGCGACCGAGTATCTGCGGACGATCCGCTTCACCGGCGTGACGATCGAGCAGGTCGAGCTCGACGAACTCGGGACGACCGCCATCGCAACCGTGCGCTGGCGTGGCCACTGGCTCTCGTCGCCTTTCGAGCGCGAGCTGCGCACCACCCAGCGCTGGCGCCGCGACGAGCCGAGCCTGCAGTGGTACGTCACGCCGGAGCTCGAGGCGCTCGGAGCGAACCTCGAGCAGATCCGCCGAGCACCCGCGGCGTCGATGCCTTCGCGCTGATCGCGAAGACGTCGGTCGCCTCGAGGTCGGCGTGCGAGACACACGCTGCGCGTACTCGCCGCGGGACGGAGCGGCGCAGCGCCGATCTCATTCGCGTCCGCGCTCGCGTTCCCCGTCGGCGTCCTTTCGGCGGAGCGACGTAGCTGATCGGGCCGCGACGCTCTGCCTGATCGGAGCCGCGTCGTGCGAGCGTCGGTTGCGAGCCTCGACGTGCCCCTCCGCCTCGTCGAAAACGGCGCGCGAGCTGGTCGGCACTTCCGTCCGTTGGCTCTCCCGCTCAGCCCGGACTTGTCATAGATCCCGCTATCGGGCAAAAAATCCAGCTTGTACGGACCATGCTCGCGATTTCGATGTGCTGGCGCGTCGCGGATTCTCTCGCGCGCGGTCCGTATGTGTCGCGGCTTCCGATCCGTTTCGCTTCCGATCCGTTTCAGCTCCCGTCGGACCCATCGCCCGCGACCGGCAGCGGATTCTACTCGCGGCGGCGGCAAAGCGAGCGCGACTTGATTTCCGCAAGCGCGAGCCGCAAACGGCACACAGCGCTCGATGCGTGCGCCGCCCGTCGTGCCATTCGAGCGCGGCAGCGGTTGCGGCCAGCGCGTAGACTGGGCTGCGATCCCAATCCACTTGCGATGCCAGCAAGCGCGGTCGAGTAGCCGAGATCGTGGCTGGCGCTGGAGAGCTCTTGACACTGACTCGCATCTCGCGGTCTCTCGCGCTGCTTCTCGGTTTCTACGCCACCGTCGGCTGCGCCGCGGGCGCGTTCGCCCAGCCGCTCGACGACCCGATTGAGCTCGGCTCGTTCGATACGCCTGGCGCGGTAGACGTCGCGGTGGTCGGGACACGCGCCTACGTGATCGACGAAGGTCTGGCGTTGCGCATCCTCGATGTCTCGAACCCGGCGCTGCCGGCAGCACTCGGCGCGATCGCTCCGGACGGATTGCCGACGGCCGTCGCGGTCGAGGGGAGCTACGCCTACGTCGCAAGCCGCTCCGCGGGCCTGCGCGTGATCGATGTCTCGAACCCGGCGATGCCCGTCGAGGTCGGTTCGATCGATACGCCTGGGGACGCCATCGGTGTGTCCATGGTGGGAACACGCGCCTACGTCGCGGTTGGTTTCGATGGCCTGCGTGTGATCGACGTCTCGAATCCGGCGCTGCCCATCGAACTCGGCTCGATCCACCCGCCCGGCAGTTTCATCCGTGCCGTGTTGGCGGTGGGGACGCGCGCCTATCTGGCGGACGAGAACGGAGGGCTGCGCATCATCGACGCCTCGAACCCGGCGCTGCCCGTCGAACTCGGCTCGATCAACACCAGTCCCTGGGGCGCCTACGGCGTGGCGGTGGTGGGCTCCCGCGCCTATCTGGCGGAGGGTTCCGGCGGCCTGCGCGTGATCGACATCTCGGACCCCGCACTGCCCGTCGAACTCGGCTCGATCGGTACGCCCGACCTGGCCTTGGACGTCTCGGTGGTGGGAACGCGCGCCTATGTGGCGGGCTTCAGCTCGGGCTTGCGCGTGATCGACGTGTCGAACCCATCCCGACCCGTGGAACTCGGCTCGATCGACACGCCCGGTCTAGCCATCGGCCTCGCGATGCTAGGGACGCGTGCGTATGTCGCGGACGGCAGTTCCGGCCTGCGCGTGATCTTGTCCGCTGCAGCGGTTCCGGTGGAGATCGGCGCGCTGACTACGCCCGACGGCCCCTCCTTCAACGTCTCGGTGGTGGGAACGCGAGCCTATGTGGCGAACGGCCTCTCCGGTTTGCGTGTGATCGACATCTCGAATCCTGCGATCCCCGTCGAAGTCGGCGCGATCGATACGCCCGGCACCGCCTACGACGTTGCTGTAGTGGGGACACGCGCGTACGTGGCGGATGGAAGCTCCAGCATCGGCCTGCGCGTGATCGACGTCTCGAATCCTGCGATGCCCGTGGAGCTCGGCGGGATCGGTTCCGCTGCACCGGGCGATGCCCGGGCAGTGGCTGTGGTGGGAACGCGCGCCTACCTCGCCAACGGCGGCTCGGGCCTGCGCATCTTCGACGTCTCGAATCCTGGGAACCTCTCCGAACTCGGCGGGGTCGATACGCCCGGCTTCGCCTACGACGTTGCGGTGGTCGGAACGCGCGCCTACGTGGCGGACCTCAGCGCGGGCCTGCGCGTGATCGACGTCGCGAACCCGGCGCTGCCCGTCGAAATCGGCTCGATCGATACGCCCGGCCAAGCGGTAGGCGTGCTCGTCGTGGGAACGCGTGCCTATGTGGCGGACGGCATCCTCGGTGGCTTGCGCGTGATCGATGTCTCGAACCCGGCGCTGCCCATCGAAGTCGGCTCGCTCGACACGCCCGGCGACGCTCGCAATGTGTCGGTCGTGGGCACGCGCGCCTACTTGGCGGACAGCGTCCTCGGTGGCTTGCGGGTAGTCGACGTCTCGAATCCGCAACTGCCCGTCGAAGTGGGCTCGATCGTTACGCCTGGCCAAGCCTTCGGCGTGGGGATGGCCGGAACGTTCGCCTACGTAGCAGACGGCGCCCGAGGCCTGCGCGTGATCCTCCCGGCGGCGCCCACCGAACTCGGCTCGTTCGACACGCCCGCCGTGGCCTTTGGCGTCGCGGTGGTGGGAACGCACGCCTACGTGGCGGACCGCGGCGCGGGCCTGCGCGTGATCGATGTCGCGAAGCCCGCGATGCCCATCGAGGTTGGCGCATTCGATACGCCCGGCGACGCCCTTGCGGTTTCGGTGGTCGGTACGCGCGCCTATGTGGCGGATGGAATCTCGGGTCTGCGCGTGATCGGCATCGCGAATCCGGCGCTGCCCGTCGAACTCGGCTCGCTCGACACGCCCGACATCGCTTACGCCGTTGCGGTGGTCGGAACGCGCGCTTACGTGGCGGACGGCTTCTCGGGCCTGCGCGTGATCGACATTGCGAACCCGGCGCTGCCCGTCGAACTCGGTTCGCTCGACACGCCCGACATTGCCTACAGCGTGTCGGTGGTGGGGACGCGCGCCTACGTAGCGGATGCTCTCTCGGGCCTGCGCGTGATCGACGTCGCGAATCCGTCCCTGCCGATCGAGCTCGGTTCGCTCGACACGCCCGGCCAGGCCTTGGGCGTGTCAGTCGTCGGAACACTTGCCTATGTCGCAGACGGCTTCACGGGGCTGCGCGTGATCGACGTCTCCGACCCCGCGATGCCGGTGGAACTCGGCACGATCGACACACCCGGCGAGGCCTACGCCGTGTCGGTGGTAGGGGAGCTCGCCTACCTGGCGGACAAGGACTTCGGCCTGCGCGTGATCGACGTCGCGAACCCGGCGCTCTCCGTCGAAGTCGGCTCGATCACTACGCCGGGCGAAGCGGTTGGCGTGGACGTCGTGGGAACGCGTGCCTACGTGGCGAATGGGGCCTCGGGCCTGCGCGTGATCGACTCGATTCCCGAGCCGGGGGCGTTGCTGCTGCAACTCGTAGCGGTGTCGATGCTGCTCGGCCTGCGCGCGACGCGAGACTGGTTCGCGTCACTCTCTTCTGGGAACTCGCCGATCCGTGTGACGTCGAAGCGGGGCCGGCGTTGACCGCTGTCCTGGGCGCAGCACGCTCAGCGCTCGGCTGCGCGGCCGACGAGGCGATCCTGCGCGGCGAAGCGCTCCCGCACCATGCCCGTGCGCGGGTCGACGAACCAGCGCATCGCGAGCTTCACGGGCACACGGATCTCCGCAGCGGGCTCGTAGGTGCCAAAGACGAGATCCCACCCGTTGGCTCCCGTTGGCTCTCCCGCTCAGTCCGGTACTGACATAGATCCCGTTGTCGGGCCAAAAATCCAGCTTGTACGGACTACGCTCTACTGCGACACAGCGCGCGGCCACATCATCGGTGACGAGCGCGGCTTCCTGAAGCTGTTGTTTCGCGAAGGCGACATGCGACTGCTCGGCGTGCACGTGATGGGCGAGCATGCGACGGACGTCGTGCACATTGGCCTGATCGCGATGCTTCAAGGCGCCGACGCCAATCTGTTCAACCGGGCGTGCTTCAATTGCCCGACGCTCGGTGATCTCTACAAATTCGTCACGTACGATGCGATCCTGCAGCGTAACTCGATCGAAGTGACCCACAGCCAAGCGGAAAGAACATGAAACAGCAGACAACCGTTGCAGCACACTCCGCCGGATGGCGATTCAACGTCGGGATCATGATCATCGGATTGATCTTCGTGTGCCTGTTGCTGATACCGCTGTCGGCAGCGATGGATCTGCCAGCCAAGACCATCGCGACCGTCACCGGCGTCGTGTTCATCGGCAGCAAGGTACTGTTGCTGATCGCGATCGGCGTCATGGGCAAGGCCGGGTTTCAGGAACTGAAGCGACGTATGTTGCACCGCCTCACGCCGGAGACGATGGTCGGCCCGACCCGGTATCGGATCGGGCTGGTGATGTTCTGCCTGCCGCTCTTGGCGGTAATGCTCGCGCCGTACCTCGACGCCTTCTGGCCGGGACTGCGCCCCAGTTCGTTTCCGCTACAGGTGTTCGGTAACGCAATGCTGATCGCGAGTTTCTTCGTTCTCGGCGGCAATTTCTGGGACAAGGTGCGCGCGCTGTTCGTCCGGACGACGACCGTCGTCGATACACCGCAGACGCAGGCGTAACCGCGCGTCATTTGGCCCGTTGGCTCTCCCGCTCAGTTCGGTGTCGGTTCTGACATAGATCCCGTTATCGGGCAAAAAAATCCAGCTTGTACGGACAATGCTCGCCGGTCGGCGACTACTCGCTCGGCGCATATACGAGCGAACTGCGCGACCTGCTCGTGGGCGCGCTCGGCGTCGAGGGCGCGGCGCTCGTCGGGCAATCGCGCGGCGGCGGCGGCGCGATGCAGCTCGCGTATCAACATCCCGAACTCTGCGAGCGCCTCATGCTCGTCGCGAGCGGCGGCCTCGCATGGACCCCGCCTGCTCGGCCAGGACGAACGCCCCGGGAGACGAAGAGCACCGACAGCGAGAGGTCGAGCAGCCTCGGCAGTGCGGAGAAGTGGGCGGTTAAAGCCGTTCATAGGCTCACATGGCAGAGTCACCGGGAAACCAAGGGCTGTTCAAATTTGCAGCCACTACACCCAACTCTGACAACGTGGGCGCCCTGTCAAAGTCCCGATCGGGGCCTGCATGCGCGGCGTGCTGCGCATCCTAAACGCCACCCTCAGGGAGCGGACTCCGTGGCAGCCCGGCTGACACGCAAGACATTCGCAGGTGTTAGGCAGCATCTGGGTTCCGCCCAACCGGTTCCCCCGTAGAAAACCTTGCATCGCCATGGCCAACCCGAAAGCCGACGGCATTTCAGGCGATAGCACCGAGCTCGTCGGCCTCATGCTTCAGCAAGAACAGTCCGAGGCGTTTCATTCTCTCGAGCCGCTCGAGATGCTCAATCTCGCGCGCCAAATGGATCGTCTCCGACACGACATCGGGGTCGAAGTACACAACGCACGAGATGTAGCGAAGAGCCCAGATTGTCTTGCCCAGAACGACCGCATCCGACTGTACGCTCCATCGAAAGACGCCTTCCGCAGGCCACGCGAAGCCAGGGGCGGGTAGAGGCTCGATCGTCACCTGCACCATCTCGCCCAGATTGGACGCGCCAAGCAGCCTGCCGTACCCGAAGTAATACATCTCGCGATAAACACAGGGCGCGCCGGCCCTCTCGCTCAACCGCGACTGCAAGTCATCCACCATGAGAAGAGGCTCCTGCTGCGCTGTATCTCGACCCCAAGTGCTGACTTCGTGCCTTTAGACTCCGACGTGCGTTCCGGGGATGAGGGTGCTGCCCGAAGCCAAGAGCCTGTCCGATAGATGGGCCCCGCGCCCCTCTTCGCCAAAGCCGCCGAGTATTTGAGGCCGGGACGAGGGGCTTGCTCGCCGTGCTGGGCCTCGCTGCGAGCTGCAGACACCGGAAAGATTCAGTTCGCCGTCCAGCCCGAAGGTGAGAATGCGGCCGCAGGCGTCGTTCTCGGGCAGCTGCTTGCGAACGCCGCCTATCGACATTCACCGATCCCTCCCAATCCGACCCAGCACCGCTCGCGCCGTCGAAGACAGACCCTCGGGATCAAGCGACGCCTCGATACACCGAATCCCCGCTGCCGCCTCGAATGCGTCGCGCCGACCGGTGTCGTCGAGGTCATGCCACGCCGGATGCGGCCGAGTGACGCCGTCGCGATCGCGCGGCCGCCAAGCGCTCGCGGCCTGCTCGACGAGTCGCACGCGTTCTTCCGCCGTCATCGCCAGACCTCGTCGAGACGAATGCCGCGTCGCTCGAGGCACTCGGTGAGGAGCTGGCGCGCGCGTGTGACGTTCTGCAGGAAGGTGTTGAGGCGCATGTCCAGCGCTTCCGCGAGCGCGCGGTCCGGGCTGGCGCCGCCGCTCGTCACACGAGCCTCGAGCGCTGCGCGGGGTCGGCCCGGAAGCTCGGCATGGCAACGCTCGACCGCTTGTCGCAACAGCGGGTCGGGCTCGACCGGCTCGACCGAAGGAGTGTTCGTGTCGTCCGAGTCGTCGAAGTCTCGCACTCCGGTCCGATCCCGCCGGACCGCGTCGATCGCAAGGTTGTGCGCAATTCTCATGGCGAGCCGCAGCAAGCCGTTCGGCTTGCCGTCCGGCTTGTAGCGCGCCGCGACCTGCCATACGCGGAGCAGTGACTCCTGCAGAACAGCTTCGACGTCGATGTGTGTGGCGAAGTTGGCGAGGCTCCGCCGCAGCGCCGGCTCCGCCCGTGCGAGCCACCACGCGAACGCATCGGCGTCACCGAGCGCGAGCGCCGGGGCGATCTCGTCGAGATCGAGCGCCAACCCGTTCAGCCCTCCAGCTCGACATCGAGTCGCCGCCCGGCCGTTTCGATCGTCAGCCGGGTGGGCCGCTTCGGAAGTGCCGCATCGAGGTGCAAGACCAGACGGATCACGAGATGCGCATCGATGAGTCCGGGCGCGGTGCTCCGCGCGAGGTCCACGACCGGCTCGATCGAAGACTGGAAGGAAAGGAATCCGAAGCGCAGCCGTGCTTGCTGCGCGGGATCCCAGTGCAGGGGCTGGTCGCCCAGCTGGATCTCGATCACGACTTCGGAGTCCCCGCTCGAGACGACTCGCCCGCGGAAAGCGGTCGGTGTGCGGCGCAGGAACGCGGCCCACCCATCCTGGGAGCCCACCTCATCGCAGCTTCTCGATCCAATGTACGTCTCGAGGTCGTTCTGATTGGGTTGGCTGAAACACAGCCGCGCGTCGGGCAGGGACCCAAACGACTGCTCACTCAGCGCGGTCTGCAGTAGTCCGAAGCCGTCGAGCGACATCCCACGCGGAAGCGCTTGCGCGATCCGCACGCGCCGCGTGGCCTGGCGCGGATCGACGGTCGGCTCCTCCGACACCGCGACCCACGAGGTGAGTCGCGTCGCGATCGCGAACGCGATGCCGAGCTGCTCGATCTCGGAATCGAGTTTCTCCCCGGCCACCGCTCGCATCTCCAGATCTTCGACACACTCGCGTGCGAAGAGCGATGCGAGCGCAGACCTTCCCGTTTGCGACGCCGCGGCGGGTACGGCGATCCGCCGCTCGAAGCCGTGCGCCTGGATCTCGATCTCTCCGCCAGCGGGGTCGAGCTCGAGCGAGACGAGAACGGGCGCGCCGGCGGCGAGATCGCGGAGGCGATCCGGCGCGCAGCGCCGCACCGCGCTGCCGCGGATCGCGATCTCGGTGACGAGCGGTGCCGAGAGGTGGGAGAGAAGACGCTGCGCAGCGGCGGCGCCGTCTTCGTCGAGGCCCACGACGATCTCGACGCCGCGCCCGGCCCGCGCCGCCGCGGCCGTCAGCGAGCGATTCACCGCGGAGCCGACGCCCACGGTGTGAAGCCGCGCTGTGTCGGGCAGCGCGCGCAGCACATGCGCCACCACGTCGCTCTCGAAGCCGATCAGGCCGTCGGTCACGAGGAGGACCTGCCGCTGCGCGCCCGTCCGAAGCGGAGCCAGTGCGGCACTGACAGCGCGATCCATCTCGGTGCCGCCGCTCGCCTGCAGCTTGCGAAGCCAATCGAGCGCGGCGTTGCGCAGGGGCTCGGTTGCTTGCTCGGCGCGCGCACGGAAGCGCAGGGGCTCGCTTGAGAAGGCGATCATCTCGAGCGTGTCGCGCACATCGAGCGAGCGCACGAGCGCCTCGACGATGCAGCGCGCCTGCTCGAGCGGCGCGCCCCTCATCGATCCACTCGCATCGATCAGCACGATCAGGTCGCGCGGTACGGTGTCGGCGTTGGCTTCGACGACGGGCGGCACGAGAGTCAGCAGGCCGAAGCTACGGTCCGCGTTCCGCTCCTCGCGAGCGATCTCGAGCCGGGCTCCGATCGACGCCGTCGCGACTGGCCAGCGCACGACGAGGTCGCGATCGAGGGCGATGCCATTCGCTGCGAACTGGACCTGGTAGTCCTCGGTTCCGCGCGTGGCGCGGATCGCATGCGAGGGGGAACTAGGCTCGTCGCCCGGCGCGAGCGCGTCGCGGACCGAGAGCTCGAGCGCGATGGAGACGGGAGACGCTCCGTCGAGCACATCGACCATGACGCGCTCCGCGTCAGCGACATGGCCCGGCGATCCCAGGTAGCGGGGCGCGACGACTGTCGGGAAGCGCCACTCCCACGACCCTTCCGCGAGCCAGCGCAGCTTCTGATCGACGGTGATCTCGGCGACGACTTCTGCGCGCGGCGGCACGTTGCCGATCTCCTGTGTGAAGAGGCTCGAACGATCCTGCTCGAGGAGCCCCGCGGTGCGCCCCTCGAGGATTGCGTCCTCGAAGCGACGGCGTGCGCTCTCCCTGCGATCGATCTCGCCGACGATGCGCCGCTCGCCCACGCGGAACGCGAAGCCCGCAACGGCGCCGTCTGCCGGCAGCGGGAGCTGGTAGACGAGCGCGAGCGGTTCGTCGTAGGGGTTCACGAAGCGCTGCTCGAGCACCGCGCGCGCGAGACCGCCGCCGGCGTCCACCCGCAGCGTGACGCCGTGCAGGGTCAGCTCGCGGCCATCGGTCGCAACGAGGCGGCCGCCGCAGCTCGCGCTCGTCACTTCGCTCCGCATCGCGATCGGGGTCATTGCCGGCATGATTGGTCTCCTGGTGTGGGCGTGTCGAGCCCTCGACCAGGAAACGAGTGGCACGCGGGATTGGTGACAAAGCCAATCGAGTTCGACCAAGGCGGTCGAACTCGCATGACGAAGTCTCCAGGAGACCAAGGGCAGCACGACGACGCCGCGATCCGGCCGCTTTTACAGAAGAGACGTTGCACTACCCTGCAGCATGCGCGGATCCTTCATCCCTGGCGCAACGTGCGCTTCGACGCTCGTACCCAAGGCAGGAGCCCAGTGCGTTAGCAGCGCACGCTGGGATCCGCGCGGGGGGCGGCCCGAGCCGGTAAGGCGAAGGGCCGTCCCTACCGCAACCCGATCCAGGTGTTCACCATTGGCCGATCCTCGCGTTCACGATCCCGATCGGGGTGTTCACGTTCGTCCGATCTCGGCGTTCACGATGGTCCGAAACGCGTAGGCTTGCGACAAGAGACTGCATTCCCGACCCCAGACCGAGATCGAGAACCACATCTCGCCTCAGGCGTCGAGATCCGATAGCCTCTAACGCGTACTAACGACAAGGAATCGCCGTGGGAGCCGTCGCCCGAGTCCTCGAAAGCCATGGGGTCCGCGCCTCCGAAGAGGAGGTCGCGCGGGCGATGGATATTGCGCTCGTCGAGAGCGGCTTCCAGCGGCCCTACCCGGATCCGCGCAAGGAACTCGCGGCGGAGCAAGTCGCGATGCTCGAGCGAGGCGGCTTCGCGCTCGATCGGCTGGAGTTCGGTCTCGAGGATCCGATCGCGCGCGCCGCCTTCGAGTACGCCGTCCTTCGCGAGACGGCGCACACGACGCGCGAAGCGGCGAAGCGGCTCGGCGTGAACGACAGCCGCATTCGTCAGCGCCTCGCGCAGCGGGCGCTCTACGGGATCAAGGTGGGCGACGAGTGGCGGCTTCCGGCGTTCCAGTTCGCGCGCAAGGGTCTCGTCCCTGGGATCGATCGAGTCTTGCCGCGAGTTCCGGAGAACCTGAGTCCGGTCGCAGTGCATCGCTGGTTCCAGACGCCCAACCCGGATCTCGAGACGAAGGAAGGGAAGGCCGAGGCGCTGACGCCGCTCCAGTGGCTCGCGTGCGGGAACGATCCCGCCGTCGTGGCCGAGCTGGCTGCGGGCCTCTGATCGCCGGCACCCCCGCGCGTGGCCGATAGCCTGACACCGGCGCCTCCGGTCGCGACACTCCAGAGGATCGCGCCCGCGATCCACGTGCTGCGGTCCGGCACGCTCCTCTGGCGCATCCACTTCCGCAGCGGCGCGCATCCCTCGCGGTGGAACGGGTTCCGCTCCTTCGGGCCCACGAATGCGCGCTTTGACCACCATCCGCCGCCCGCGAAGCGCCACCGAACCCGAGCGATTCTCTACGCGTCGGAGTCCGGCCCGACCTCGCTCGCCGAAGTCTTCCAGGACGCGCGCGTGATCGATCGCAGGGCGAACGCGCCCGCGCTCGCCGCGTTTCGACTGAGGCGGGATGTCCCGCTCCTGGACCTCTCGGGTACATGGCCAACGCGGGCCGGTGCATCGATGGCGATTCACGCGGGCTCACGGGCCAAGGCAAGGGCCTGGTCGCGCGCGATCTACTCCGCTTACCCCCGGATCGAGGGGCTCCTTTACGCATCTTCGATGAACGCGAACCAGCCCGCGTTCGCGCTCTACGAGCGCGCGCGATCGGCGCTGCCCGCCGCCCCAGCACTCGACCTCCCGCTCACCGCGCCCGGTCTCTTGGCGCCGCTCGCGGCGGCTGCGATCGAGTTTGGTTACGCGATCGTGTGACAGTCGAGACGGCGCGTGGTCTGCGGGATGAGGTCTGGAAAGAACCAGCGATCTGGGCCGGGGCCAGTGGCTCGACACGATCCCGTCGCTGCATCGAGGTGCCCCGACAGGTCGAGGTGTTGGTTCTGCGATCTCCGCAAACGCGAGCTCGCCCGATTCAGCGAGCAAGTTCTTGGTGCACCCCATGCGTGCTGCGAGGAGAATGAGCAAAGTGCTGAACGCCTCGACCCGCGGCGAGTGGCATCCGCGAACGAGCGATTGGCAGATCCGCTCGTTGTCGTCGTTCTTCTACTCCTCGACGATCTTGGAGCCGCCGCGTCCCCAGTAGCGGTCCTTCAGCAGCCGCTTGTAGAGCTTCCCGGTGGGCAGGCGCGGGAGCTCGCGCTCGAAGTCGACGGAGCGCGGGCACTTGTATGCCGCGAGATGCTGGCGCGCGTAAGCCATCAGCTCCTCGGCCAGGGCCTCGTCGCCCGAGACGCCGGCGACGGTCTGCACGACCGCTTTCACCGCTTCTCCCAGATCTGGGTGCGGCACCCCGATGACCGCGACGTCCTCGACCTTCGGGTGCGTGATCAGCTCGTTCTCGATCTCTTGGGGATAGATGTTCACCCCGCCCGAGATGATCATGAACGACGCGCGATCGGTGAGGTAGAGGAATCCCTCGTCGTCGACGTAGCCGACGTCTCCGAGCGCCGTCCATGCGGGATGCTTCGGGTGCTGCGCGCTGCGCGTCTGCTCGGCGTCCTTGTGGTACGCGAAGGGCGCCGTGTCGCGCTCGAAGTAGACGATGCCGGCCTCGCCCGCCGGCAGCTCCGCGCCGCTCTCGTCACAGATGTGGATCGTTCCCATCACCGCGCGGCCGACCGTTCCCGGATGGGCGAGCCAATCCTGCGGCCCCACATACGTGAGACCGTTCAGCTCCGTCCCGCCGTAGTACTCGTGCAGGATCGGCCCCCACCACTCGAACATCTGCTGCTTCACCTTGCGCGGGCACGGCGCCGCGGCGTGGATCGCGACCCGGTGCGCGGAAAGATCGAATCCGGTGCGCTCCCCTTCCGGCAGCTTCAGCATGCGCGAGAACATGGTCGGGACCCACTGGCTGTGCGTGACCGCGTACTTTTCGAGTGCCTGCAACGCCTCTCGCGGATCGAAGCGCTCCATCATGACTACCGTCCCGCCGAGCGACTGCAGCGCCGTGCAGAAGCCGAGGGGCGCCGAGTGGTACATCGGTGCGGGCGATAGGTAGACCGAGTTCGCATCCGCGAGGAAGAGCCCTTTCAGGACGGGGTTCATGGCGAGACCGCGCGACACCGGCCGATCGGGCAGCGGACGCGAGATTCCCTTGGGCCGTCCCGTGGTCCCCGAGCTGTAGAGCATGAACTCGCCGAGCGGCTCTTCGGCGAGCGGCTCGGGGGCATGCTGCGCGAGCGCCGCCTCGTAGCTCTCGAACGCGCCGGCAGCTCCTTCGGGCGGTCCGTCGATCACCAGGAAGCGCCGGCACCCCGGCGAGCGTTCGGGAATCCCCGCTGCGGCTTCGTGCACCGCGCGCGACGAGATCAGCACCTGCGCGCCGCAGTCGTCCACGATGTAGCCGGCCTCGGGCGTCGTCAGGTAGCGGTTCACGGTCGTGAGGTAGAGCCCGGATCGAAGAGCCGCCCAGGCGACTTCGAAGTAGCGAAGGTGGTTCTCGAGGAAGACCGCGAGGTGATCGCCGCGTCGCAGCCCCTCCGCCCAGAGGAGCTGGGCCAGCCGATTGGAGCGCGCGTCGAGCTCGGCGTACGTGATCGACTCCCCCGTGCCGGCAGCGATCGCGGCCAGCTTGTCCGGCGAGGTGTTGGCATGGTGGCCCGGATACATGCGGCATCTCCCTGGTGGTTTCGCGCCGAAAAACTATGATAATAGTTATTCCGTTGCCAGGAGGCCGCTGTGACATCCATCGACGGTCGCGATCTCATCTCCCCCCGTGCCTACGCCAGGCAAGGGACTCCCCATGAGCAGTTCACGGAGCTCCGGCGGCTCGACCATCTCCACCGCTGCGAGCCGCAGGGCTTCCAGTCTTTCTACCCCGTAGTGCGGCACCGCGACATCTGCGAGATCTCCAAGCAGCCCGATCTCTTCTGGAACCGCCGCGGCATCGTGCTGGAAAGCGAGCAACAGAAGACGATCCTCGAGGCCGAGTCCGGACTCGGATCGCTCCGCGCGATCCTCGTGATGGATCCTCCCGAGCACCGCGACTACCGCAAGATCGCCTCGTCGTGGTTCACGCCGCGGGCGATCGAGCGCGTGGACACCGTGGCGCAGGAGAGCGCAAGACATCTGGTCGACCGTCTGGTCGAGCAGGCCCAAGGCGGTGAGGGCGAGTGCGAGTTCGCGAACGAGATCGCCGCGGCGCATCCGCTTCGCATCCTCTCGACCATCCTCGGCGTACCGCGCGAAGAGGAGCCCCGAATCCTCGCGCTCACCAACCAGCTCTTCGCATCGGACGATCCCGATCTCCAGCGCGAGGGCGAGGACCGCCTGGCGGCCGCCAAGGCGCTGGCTCTCGATTTCTTCCAGATGTTCCGGGAGATCATCGAGGATCGTCGCGCGAACCCGCGCGGCGATCTGGCGACCGTCCTCGCCAACGGCCGGGTGAACGGCGAGCCCATGGGGCTGATGGAGACCCTCGGCTACTTCCTGATCGTCTTCACCGCCGGGCACGACACCACGAAGAACTCGCTCGTCGGCGGCCTCCATGCCCTCGCGGAGCACCCCGAGGAGTTCGCCAAGCTGAAGCGCCACCCGGAGCTCATTCCGAGCGCCGTCGAGGAGATCCTGCGCTTTGCATCGCCAGTCAACTACATGAAGCGCGTGGTGGGCCAGGACATCGAGTTCCGCGGGCAGAAGCTCCGCGAGGGCGAGAATCTCGTGCTCTTCTACTCGTCGGCGAACCGGGACGAAGCCGTCTTCGAGGATCCATTCACGTTCCGCGTCGACCGCAAGCCGAACCCGCATCTGGCCTTCGGGATCGGCGAGCACTTCTGCCTGGGTGCCCATCTGGCGCGCCGCTCGCAGCGCGCGCTGCTCGCCGAGCTGGTGCGCCGGCTCGATTCGCTCGAGCTTGCGGGCCCGCCCGAGCGGATCCACTCGAGCTTCGTCGTGGGTCTGAAGAAGCTGCCTCTGCGCTACCGCGTGAGCGCAGCTTCGTAAGGAGGGACCGTGGCTTACCAAGAGATCCACTACGAGGTCGCGGACGGCCGCGCGCGCATCACCCTCGCGCGCCCCGACAAGCACAACGCGATGACGCCACGGCTGCTCGAGGAGCTGGAACACGCGCTCTGGGAGGCGGACGACGACATCTCCGTGCACTGCGTGATCCTGCGCGGCCAGGGCGCGTCCTTCTGCTCGGGCTACGACCTCACCGCCCTCGTCGACGCGCCGCGGGACGGTCACCGCACCGGCCGCAGCCACGACGACGACATCTGGTTGATCGAGCGAAACAACCGCCGCATCCGCGCGCTCTGGGAGATGCACAAGCCGGCCATCGCCCAGGTGCACGGCAACTGCCTGGCGGGCGGAACCGATCTCGCGCTCGCCTGCGACATCGTGATCGCGGCCGATGATGCGCGCATCGGCTTTCCGGCCGCGCGCGCGATGGGCGCGCTGCCCAACAATCTGTGGATGTACCACTGCGGGCCCCAGTGGGCGAAGCGGCTCCAGCTGACGGGGGACTCCGTCACCGGCGTCGACGCTGCGAAGATCGGCCTCGTGCTGAAGTCCGTACCGGCGGACGCGCTCGAGGACGAGGTCGAGGGACTCGCCGATCGCTTCGCGCTGGTCGACCCCGATCTCCTCGCCGCCAACAAGCGCATCACCAACCTCGCTCTCGAGCTGATGGGCGCCCAGACGCTTCAGCGTGTAGCTGCCGAGAACGACGCGCGTGCCCACCGCTCCCCAGCGGTACGTCAGTACGGGCGCGACGTGCGCGAGCACGGTCTTCGCGAAACGCTGCGCCGGCGAGACGAGCCGTTCGGTGAGGGCTACGCGCGGGTGGACGAACCCGAAGGGCGCAGCGCGATCGTACGTGCGGCGCGCGAGGACTGACGAGCGGTTAGAAGATCGAGTAGCCGCCGTCGATCCGGATGGAGTCGCCCGTGTGGAACGCAGCCTAGTCCCCGGCCCGCGCCACACCGCGCGCCAGCCCGAGGCCGATGCCCCCGTTGCCGCCAGTGACCACGACCGTCCTGCCTGTGAGATCGAGCATCGCAGGAATCCTCCGACCGAAGTCGCCTACTGGACCAGCGGATCACGGGGCAGCCCGAGCAGGCGCTCGCCGATCTGGTTGCGGAGGATCTCCGACGTTCCCCCGCCGATCGTGGCGCCGAGCGTCGCCATCCACCACGTCGACACGCGCTTCTCGTCCCCTTCGCGGACCGCGGCGGCCGGCCCGATGAGCCGGGTCATGAGCGCCGCCTTGCGCTGGACGAGCTCGGAGCCCAACAGCTTCGTCACGTTCGCCTCGGCACCGGGCTCCAATCCCGCCACCGCGCGGATCACGCCGCGAAGGTTCATCAGCGCGATCGACTCGGTATCGGCGAGTGCGACGCCCACCTCCCGGGCGACACCCGCATCGCCGGGCGCGTAGCGCTGCTGGAGCGCGAGAAGATCCGGTCCGCCCGCCATGCCGCCATCCGTTCCGCCGCCGAGCGAGATCCGCTCGTTGCCGAGCGTGCTCCGCGCCACGGTCCAGCCCTGGTCGACGGGGCCAACGACTTCGTCGTCGGGAACGAAGACGTCGTCGAGGAACACCTCGTTGAAATGCGCGTGGCCGGTGATCTGGCGCAGCGGGCGCACCTCGACGCCTTCGGCTTTCAGGTCGATCACCATCATGGTGATGCCCTGGTGCTTGGGCGCTTCGAGGTTCGTGCGCACGGTCGCGAAGCCATGCGTGCAGCGATGAGCGAGACTCGTCCAGACCTTCTGGCCCGAAACGCGCCAGCCTCCGTTCACCTTCACGCCGCGCGTCTGCACGGCAGCCGCGTCGGAGCCGGCGCCCGGCTCGCTGAAGAGCTGGCAGAACTCGATCTCGCCCAGAAGGCTCGGCCGCACGAAGCGCTCGAGCTGCTCGGGGCTGCCGTGCTGCGCGATCGTCAGCGTGTTCCAGGCGCTGACCGAGAGATCCGGGCGCCGCACGCCCGCGAACTCCTCTTCGATCACGAGCTGCTCGACCGGCCCCGCATCACGGCCCCACGGTCGCGGCCAGTGCGGCACGAGGTAGCTGCTCTCGAAGAGCGCCTTGCGGCGCTCGTTCTCGGGGAGAGCCCGATAACGGGCCACGAAGGTTCGAGCCTCTTGGCGGAAGCCTCTGGCCTCCGCAGGCAGCTCGATCGTGACCTTCGTACCAACGCCCTGGCCCATCAGGCGGGTCACGTCCTCGCGCGCGGCATGCACCGGACCGAAGATCGCCTCGAGCGCGATTGCACGGCGGACGAAGAGATGCGCGTGGTACTCCCAGGTGTATCCGATCCCGCCATGCACCTGGACGTTCTGCTGCGCGCAGAACGAGAAGGCAGCGAGCGCGAGCGAGCAGGCCACGGCCGCCGCGAGTTCTGCCTGCGCGTCGTCGAGATCGGCGCGGGCCGCGCCCCAGGCACCCGCGGTGGCCTGCTCGGTCGCCACCAGCATGTTCGCGCAGTGGTGCTTGACGGGTCCGAAGGTGCCGATCGGGCGGCCGAACTGCTCACGCTCCTTTGCATACCCGGTCGCCATCTCGGTGCAGGCCCGGGCACCGCCGGCGGCCTCGGCGGCGGAGAGCACCCGGGCCAGCCGCCCGAGGGCTTTCCGCGCACCGGGCAGGAGATTCTCCGCGGGGACTTCCACGCCGTCGCACGTGACCGCTGCCACCCGACGGCTCCCATCGATGTTCTTCTGCGCCTCGATCGCCACCCCAGGCTGGTCCGCCCGGACGAGCGCGACGTCGTTGCCGACGCACAACACGAGGAGTCCGGCGAGCTCGGCGCCGAGCACGAGTCCCGCAGAGCCCGAGAGCGTTCCATCCGCCCCCGATGTCAGATTTCCCTGGAGGCCGACGGCAGCAACGAGCGATCCATCCGCGAGCCCGGGCAGGAACGCGCTGCGAGCGGCCCCGTTGCCGCGTTCGGCGAGCAGTGCCGAGGCGAGTGTCGTAGGCAGGAACGGGCCGGACGCCAGCGCGTAGCCGAGCTCCTCGAGCACGATCGCGAGTTCGGCGAGCCCGAACCCCTGCCCCCCCGAGGCCTCGTCGACGTGCACACCCATCCAGCCGAGGGCGGCCATTTCCTTCCAGAAGCCCGGCAGGCTTTCGCGGGGCGCATCGAGCCGGGCCCAGGAGTCCGCCCTCGTCCGGCGAGCATCGAGGAAGGAGCGCGCGCCTCGTGCGAGCTCCCGGTGTTCTTCGGTGAGTGCGATCGACATGGGGCTCCCGGCGGAGGTGTGCGGGGTTCCAGGAATCGGAATACTATGATACTAGTTATCCAGCGGTCAACGACTCCGAGCAGAGGCATCGATCCATGCGAGCCGTGAGCACCAACGAGGGCGGGCAGCGCGCGGCGATCCGGATCGCTCGCAAGCTCGTGAACGAAATCCGCCGCCGGCGCCTGCGGCCCGGCACGAAGCTCGATGCCGAGCACCGCATGGTCGAGGACCTCGGCGTAGCGCGGGCCACCGTCCGCGAAGCGCTGCGCTTCCTCGAACTCCAGGGAGCGCTCCGCATCAAGGCCGGACCCGGTGGCGGCCCCGTCGTGAGCGTACCGGGCGCCGATCACCTCGCGAGCGTGCTCTCGCTCCACTTGCAGTTCGCCGAAGCCTCGTTCCGCTCGGTGGTGGATGCGCGCGGCTCGATCTACCCGGTGCTGGCGGCCGAGGCTGCGGAGAACGCGACCCGCGAGGATGTCTCGATGCTCCAGCAGAGCATCGCGCGGATGCATGCCGGCGTTCAGGACGCAGAACTCTTCACCCACGAGGCCCGACGCTTCATGAGCCTCGTGGCCACGGCTTCGCGCAATCGGGTTCTCGCGCTGCTCGTGGACGCGCTCCATCGGATGTCGGAGGGCATCGGCGAGTGGGAAGAGCGCCAGCGACGATCGGCGCTGCGCAGCTACGAGCGGGTGGTCGAAGCCATCGACCGCGGAGAGCCCGACGTGGCCCGGTCGGTCATGGCAGAGTCCATGGCGGCCGCAGTTCGGCACTGGGAGCGAACGGCTCCCGACCAGTTGAAGCTGCCGGTGGCCTGGATGGCCTCCGACCGATGAGTGCTCCGGCTTTTCGCGACGACGCCTCCATCGGGCTCCGCCCCGGCGACGTCGATCTCTCCGACCCCGAGACCTTCGTCGCGGGCGTTCCCCACGAGTACTTCCGCGTGCTGCGCGAGCAGGCTCCGGTGCACTGGCAGGCGGAGTGCGAGATCCCCACCTTCCTGCCCGGCCCGGGCTACTGGGCGCTCACGCGTTACGAGGACGTCGCGTTCGTCTCGAAGCACCCGGAACTCTTCTCCTCCGCCGCGGGGAGCTCTGTGCTCAACGAGCTCCGCCCCTACGAACGCCGGCTCGCCCGCGAGCAGCTGATCCAGATGGACCCCCCTGGCCATACCGAGCTGCGCGGCCTGATGAACGCCCCGTTCAAGCCTCATGCCGTCCGGGAGACGGAGGCGCCCATGCGGAGGATCGTGTGCGAGACCCTCGACCGGCTCGAGGGGCGATCGGCGTGCGATTTCGTGGGCGACGTCTCGGCGCCCATCTCGCTGCGCGTGCTCACGAACTTCCTCGGCGTGCCGGACGAGTACACGGCCCGGTTCTACCGCTGGACCAACGAGACCATGCGCTTTGCGCAGCCCGGCTCCTTCAACCTGCTCCGCGCGCGGTTCGCGCTGCTCCAGATCTTCGTCCAGTCGGCGCTACTGGCCCGAGAGCGCAGGAAGCGGCCCGCCCCGGACATGTTCTCGAGTCTGGTGAACGGCAGGTTCCAGGGCGCGCCGCTCTCCCGCGTGATGACGCAGGTGAACTTCTTTCTGCTCATCATCGCCGGCAACGAGACCACCCGGAACGCGCTCTCGGGTGGCATCCAGGCGCTGTGTGAGCACCCCGAGCAATTCGACCGCCTGCGCCGCGATCCATCGCTGCTGCCGCAGGCCATCGAGGAGATGCTGCGCTGGGTGTCTCCGGTCATGCAGTTCCGGCGAACGGCGATGCGCGACACCAAGATCGGTGAGCAAGAGATCCGCAAGGGCGAGAAGGTCGTACTGTACTACGGCGCGGCGAACCGGGACCCCGCCGTCTTCGAAGATCCCGAGCGCTTCGACATCAGCCGGAGGCCGAACCCGCACGTCGCGTTCGGCGTCGGCACGCACTTCTGCATGGGGAGCCACATCGCGCGGCTCGAGATGCGCGTCACGCTCGAGGAGTTCCTGCGCCGGTTTCCGCGCGTGAGCCTCGCGGGCCCGCCGGAGCGGCTTGCGTCCAACTTCATCAGCGGGATCAATCGATTGCCGCTGAAGCTCGCCTGAGACCCGGTCGCCCGGACGGAAGGAGGCACGATCTTGTCGGATACCGAAGAGGCGCTCCTCTTCGACAAGCGGGGCGGCGTCGCGACGCTCACGCTGAACCGGCCTGCCGCGCGCAATGCGCTCACGATCGGTCTCTTCCTCGAGATGGAGCGCATGCTCCTCGAGATCGAGGCGGACGACGCCGTGAGAGCAGTGGTCCTGACGGGATCGGGTCGCAGCTTCTCGGCGGGCGCCGATCTGAAACCCGTATCCACGGAAGAGCGTCGCCGCCCCGAGGCTCCCTCATTCCCCGGCGACCGCGGCGGCGACATTCTCGATCGTGGAAACCGCTGCATCCGTCTCTTGCGGCAGCTCCCCAAGCCCGTCGTCGGCAGCATCAACGGGGACGCCGTCGGCGCCGGCTGCAGCCTGGCGTTGGCAACGGACCTGCGCATCGCCTCGGAGGCTGCGCGCTTCGGCGTGGTCTTCGCGCGCATCGGCCTCGGGCCGGACGCGGGCGCCTCGATGCTGCTTCGAGAGTTGGTGGGCGCCGCCAAGGCGCTCGAGCTCCTCTTCCTCGGCGACCTCGTCGATGCCACCGAGGCGCTGCGACTCGGCCTCGTGAATCGCGTGGTGGCGCAAGACACGCTGGCCGACGCCACCGCAGAGCTCGCCGAGCGGCTCGCCCACGGACCGACGCTGGCCTTCGGATTCGCGAAGGAGGCGGTGTACGCCGGGGCGAACCTGCCCTTCGAGAGCCTGCTCGATCTCGAAGCGCGCAACCAGAAGGTCGCCTTCCGCTCCCACGACGCGCGCGAGGGAATCCGCGCGTTCCGCGAGCGGCGCAAGCCCGAGTTTCGCGGCCGCTAGCGCCGCAAGCCAAGGAGTCTCCCATGCAGCGCTACGACGGACCCCTCTTCGATTGCGACAACCATTACTACGAGGCGGAAGATGCCTTCCTGCGGCACGTCCCGCGTCGCATGCAGAAACGGTGCGTGCAGTGGGTGGAGATGGACGGCAAGCGGCGCCACCTGGTGGCCGGCAAGCTCAACCACGCCGTCGGCAATCCCACCTTCAATCCGATCTCGAAGCCCGGGGTGTTGCGTGAGTACTACCGCGGCAACCCGGAGAACAAGACCTTCTACGAGCTGATCCGCTCCAAGCTCGAGCCGATGCCGCCGGAGTACATGGATCGCGACGCGCGCGTGGCGAAAGTCGAGGCGCAAGGGCTCGCAGGCGTCTGGCTCTTTCCGACCGCGGGCGTCCTCTACGAGCAGGCCATGTCCCACGACATCGAAGCCCTCTGCGTGCTCACCGAGGGATTCAATCGTTGGCTCGACGAGGACTGGGGACTCGACTACGCGGGCAAGCTCTTCGCAGCGCCCTACGTGACACTCTCTGACGTAGATTGGGCGTGCCGCGAGCTCGAATGGGCGCTCGCGCGCGACGCGCGCCTGATCGTGATGCGCCCCTCGCCGATCCTCACCCGCGACGGCTGGCGTTCGCCCTGCGACACGCGCTTCGATCCCTTCTGGTCGCGCGTCCACGAGGCGGGAATCACCGTGGTCGCGCACGTCGGGAGCACTGGCTACACCGCGAACGGTTACGGGGGGAATTCGGCCATCGATGCACTCGGCGGGGGTCAGAAGCCGAGCGTCGCCGGCCTGATCCCCGAGCGCGCCATCTACGACTTCCTGCTGACCTTCGCCTACGACAAGATGTTCGAGCGATTCCCGAACCTGCGCATCGCCTCGGTCGAGAACGGCTCGGGCTTTCTCGGCGACCTGTTCGTGAAGGTCGAGCAGTCGAAGAAGCGGATGCGCTGGTACTACAAAGAGGACCCGGCTGCGCTCTTCCGTCGGAACGTGTGGATCAACCCCTTCTGGGAGGACAGGATCCCGGACGTGATCGAGCACATGGGCGTCGACCGGGTCATCTACGGCTCCGACTGGCCGCACATGGAAGGGATGGAGCATCCGCGCGACATCCTGGAAGAACTCGAGGGAATCTCGCTGGAGGACCAGGTGAAGATCCTCCACCGCAACACCGCGGCGCTCAACGAGCGCCGTCCGGCCTAACGATCCGCCCGCGTGAGGCCAGCGCGCGAGGGCGCACACTGACCCTGAGCGAAGATCGCGTCGTGAAGTCGCGCGGTCCGAGTCGTGGCCCGAGAATCACCAGGGAAGGCGTCTCGAAAGATCGATCGACTGGGCGGATTGAAATGGAGCCGACGACCGGAGTCGAACCGGTGACCTGCTGAACGATGACCAGAACGCTCTTCCATCGCGGTCAGAGGCGCGATAGAGCGACCCAGAAGGCGCGATCCAGTGGAGAGAGGCGCGGCCTTCGGTGTCGGTGGGCGTAGACCGCGAGCTGCTGGCGGAGGGCCAGCTCGAAAATGGTTTGGTCTTCACGACTTCGAAAGAGAGCGGCCGCGCTGCGAAGGATCGAGATCCAGAGGATGATCAGCGCCCGCATCTCGGGAAGCGATTCTGACCAAGTTCCGAATGGAAAAGAAATCTGAATCGGACCGGCGAGTGAGTCTACTCTTTGGAAACGAGCGTGGACGTCGCGGGACGAAACCTGAGCAGAATCAACGAGGATGAATATTGAGAACACACAGCCAGCGCTTCCACAGCGATCGCGCGCACAGGGCGAACGCGGTGTGATAGGGCGCCGCCATGGTCGTCGAGATGCCGAGGAAGAAGAGCCACCCGACGAGCTTGGGCTGGAGGTAGTAGGTCTCGATGGCGACCGGCATCCAGTCGCCGACGGCGTACGCCGCCAGCGTGCTCCACGTCCAGCCGAGCAGGAGCGTGTAGGCCAACCCAGCGCCGCGCAGCGCAATGAAGAAGGGCGCGAGCGCGATCCATGCGAGGATCCGCAGCCGGTGTGGCGGGAAGGCGAGGCAGTAAAGCTCCGCCGACAGGATCACGAGAGCTAGCCGCCAAACCTGGACTACCAACGCGTGCACGTTGGGCTAAGCGGCGCTGGCGATAGAAGCGCGAGGATTCCCGCCCGAGACGATCGCTTCCAACCGCGCCAGATCCCACGCGAGATCCATCTCTTCGAACTCGCGCCGCGCTTCGTCGAGCCAGGAATCGGGATCGCGCCCGAACATCTCACCGCGCCCAGCGCCGAGCAGCGCAGCCCCAATCTCGAGGCATGCCCGGGCGCGTTCGGGGCGTTGCCCGAGGCGCGTGCCCTCTTCTAGGGCCCTCCGCCACCAGCGCCGTGCTCCACGCGTGTCGCCGACGAGCCAGCGCAGCCTCGCCACATATGCGTAGACCTCGGTGCGCTGCCATGCCACGCGTCGCGCACAGAAGAGAGCGCGCCTGGCCGCACGCCGGGCCTCCCGCGCTAGCGCGCGCGCCGCCCCCCTATCGCCCCGGGCCTTCGCCAGTTCCAGCCGGGCCACGGCCAGCAGCAGCCGCGAACGCTCGGCACTGCCGCGGTTGAAGGGCGGCATCAGGCCCTCCTTCGCCATGATCTGATCGGCGACGCCTAGCGTCTCGCGCGCCGGCTCGATGTCGCCGCGGAAGACCTGCAGCTTCGCCTTCCAGCCCAGTGCGAGCACGTTGAGCATGGGCTCGTCATGCTCGGTGTAGTAGACCTCCGTTGCTTCGAGAGCGGCGTCGAGCTCGCGGCGCTCCGCCAGCCAAAAGGAGGTGACACCGTGACGGTTCGAGCTCGCGAGATCGTAAGCGTAGTTGTCTTCGATCTTCGCGATCTTCTCGAGGTTGATCCTCGACTCTGCAAACCGCCCCTGTGCGAGCTGCTTGATCGCTTCGAGGCCCAGGTGCGAGGAGATCTCCCAGAGCTGGCCGTAGGCAAGACCTTCCTCGATCAGTGTGGACTCGATCTCGTGCTCGCGCCCCCAGCCGCCGCCCAGGAAATGGTGAACGAAGCTCATCATGCGATAGAGCAGCACCTCGCGTGCGTCGCGGTCGTTGAGGGCTTCGCGTGCGAGCCGGAGAAATCGTTCGCTTACCGAGAACGAGATGCCACCAAAGGAAAAGATTCCGATCACTCCGGCGTACAGCCCGGTAACGCCCTCGACCGTGCGCGGGTCCACCCGCGCGAGCTTCCGGAGGTTCTCCATGCCGTCGAACAGGAAACGGGCCGGATCGCCGGTGACCTGCGCTTTGGCGCGGCTGAACATCACCCGGATGACCTCTAGTTGCTCGTCCGTGGCGGCGGGGCGCCCGCGTACCATCAGCGGCAGGTAGAGTGGAGGCAGCACCGAGAGCAGGGTGCCGACGAAGCGACGGCCCATCTCGAAGCGCCCCTGCGGAATGCGCTCTCCCATGTGCTCGAGAGCGCGGTTCAGGTGCCGGCACGACTCCGGGAGCAAGCCGCGGTTGAAGAAGGCGAGGCCGACGTTCTTCTCCAGCAGGGCCATCTTCGCGGGGTCTGCCTGCGCGCCGTGGATCTCCCGGTAGAGTCGCGAAGCCTCCTGGAAGAAGTGCAGCGCCTCGTTGGAGGCCGCGCTGCGCGCGGCCTCGTCGCCGGCTGCAAAGAGGTATCGCTCGGCTTGCTCGAGGTCGCGCCCGCGTCCGAAGTGGTAGGCGAGCGTCGCGTAGACGCCGGCGCCGCCTTCCGTGAGGCTCGCCTCGAGGGCACTCCCCACCGCCCGGTGTACCTCCTCGCGTTTTCGCTCGAGAATGGAGTCGTAGGTGATTTGCTGGATCATCGGATGCTTGAAGGCATAGGCGGGCCCGTCGGCATCGGTCTGCTGCACCAGCAGCTGGGCGTTCGCCAGTTTCGCGAGGTTGCCTGCGATCGCGACTGGGTCGCTCACGAGAGAAGAGAGCACCGGTATATGGAAGCTGCGACCGATCACGGAGGCGAGCTGCAAGAGTTGTCTCAAGCCTGGATCGAGACGATCGACACGCGAGAGGATCACCTCCTGGACCGTCGCGGGAATGACGGCGCTGTAGATCTTCTCGGTAGCGGCAAGGCCGGTCTCGTGGCTCTCGATCGCACCCTGCTCGAGCAGCGAACGAATCACCTCCTCGACGTAAAAAGGGTTCCCCCCGGCCTGCTGTTCGATCCGCTCGCGGGACGCGACGGGAAGCCCTCCGTGACGGAAGAGGCTCGCCAGCAGGCGCCGCGTATCGCCGGAGCGAAGCGGCTGGAGTTCGATCGTCTCGAGTCGCTCGGCGTAGTGCTCGCGTGCAGCGCGCAGGATCCGTCCGGAGGTCTCGGAGAAGCCGGGCCGCGCCGCCAGAAGGAACAGTACGGGGGCCTCGTCGGTGAGACGGAGAATCGTTTCGAGAAGCTCGATGGAAGAGGCGTCCGCCCAGTGCAGGTCCTCGAAGCAGAGAACGAGGGGCTGGTGGCTCGCGAGGGCGAAGAGCAGCGCGCGCACGCTTCGGGTGATGAGCTTTTCGCGGGTCTCGCCCCGCGTTTCCTCGACACGCTTCGCTCGGGCGCCCGAGAGTGGGAGTGAGAGCAGCGTTGCCACGAACGGCAGGTGCTCCTCTGCGTCCGCGCCGAGCACCTGGCGCATCTCCTTCTCGAGGGGCGCCACCGGTGCGGGCTCATCGCGCCCGCCTTCGATGCCGCACCACGCCCGCAGCAGGTCTGCGAACGGATGGAAGGAGAGGGTGCCGCCGATCGAGAGCGAGCGGCCTTCGAGCCAGCGTACGCCATGGGTCTCCGGACTTGCCGCCAGCTCTGCCAGTAGGCGCGATTTCCCGAGGCCCGCATCTCCCATGACGACCGCGATGCCCCCCTCCGCCCGCTGCACGCCAGCAACCCGCGCCCGCAGTCGCGCCAGCTCGGTGTCGCGCCCGACAAGATCGAGGAAGATCGTGCTGTCGCTTCCCACGCGCGCGCGGTGGAGCGACTCGCGCTCGGATAGCAACTCAAAGTGCACGAGGGGGGAGCGGCCATCATCGCCACGGGGGGGCAGCTCGCAGAGCCGGTACTCGAAGTCGGTCCGTGTGGCACGTCGGGCCTCCTCGCCCACGAAGATGCGGCCGCGGGGCGCAAGGTCCTTGAGCCGCGACGCCGCGTTCACGGATTTTCCCATCAGGGCGAACTCGCGCAGCATGGGGCCGCTCACGTCGCCGGCGATGCCGAGGCCCGTCTCGATGCCAATGTGCACATCGAGCGGGGAAGCGAAGCCGCGCTCACGATTCCAATCCTGCACGCGCCGGCGCATCTCGATCGCGGCGTTCACAGCGGCACGTGGAGCGCCCTCGATCGCGACCGGCACGCCAAAGACCGCCATCACGCAGTCGCCGAGGTACTTGTCGACCGAGGCGCCGTGTTTGCGCGCCACGCTGTCGAGAATCTGCAGGCAGTCACTCACGATGGCGTGTGCCTCTTCCGGCGCGGTCTTCTCCGTGAGCGCTGTGAATCCCGTGATGTCGGCGAAGAGCACAGTGGCTCGGCGGCGCTCGGTCTCCGTACTGCGCTCGACACCGTCTCCCGCCCGGGCGGCCTCGGTTTCAAGAGCCGGTGCCAGCAGCGCGCCCGTGAGAAGGCGAAAGGGATTGCCACCGGCGCGCGTCATGACCAGCTCGCGGGTCGCGTCGGAGATCGGCCCGTCGCCGAGCGCGGCATCGACCAGTGCGCGCGCAGCGACGAGGCCCAGCGGGGCCAGGACGAGCGTGCGCAGGCGTTCCCCGAGAACACCGGAAGCGGTCTCGAGCAGACGGTGAAGGGCGGCCTTTCGGTCGCTGGGTACTGCGATGACGAACAGCAGCGGTTCCGCCGCGGCGCGCAGCAGCGCCGCTTCCAAAACCGAGAGCGCCTCTGGCACAGCGGCGTGTAGGTCGTCCACGAGCACGGCCAGCGGCTGGCACGGATCGCGCGCCTCGAGAGCAGTGCGCAGGTCGAGTTCGTTGGGTGCACGCAGCACTGCCAGCGCAGAGCCTGCGGCCGGCTTTGACTCGGCGAGCTCGGTCAGCAGCCGAGACTTGCCCACTCCCCTTTCCCCTTCGAGCAGGATGCAGCCGCCTTCGCCGCGTGCGAGCGACGCCATCGCATCCAGCAGCGCGGTCATCTCGTCATCACGACCCTGCAGCTCGGCGATGCGCAATGCATCAGCGGCGCGCGCAACCGTTGGCCGGTGGGAGGGGCCAGGTAGCAGCTCGTAGGTGCGGATGCGCACCTGCTTGCCCTTGAGCGCAAGTTCGGCAAGCGGGCGGAACGAGAAGCCACCGATCGCTTCCGCCTGCGTCTGCTCGCCGACGTAGACCGCGCCTCGGGGAGCGAGATCCTTGAGGCGTGCAGCCACGTTCACCGGGTCACCCATGACGGCGAACTCCCGCACGAGCGCGCCGCGTACGTCGGCGGCGAGGATCTCGCCGGTGTTGAGACCCACTTGGAGCGCGAGCGGGGCGGGGCTCTCGACTTCGCGCGCGTAGTCCGTCAGCGCCCGCTGCATCTCGAGGCTCGCTTCGATCGCGGCGCGCGGATGTTCTCGGCTGGGAATCGGCCAGCCGAACACGGCCATGAGCGCATCGCCCAGGTACTTGTCCACCACTGCGCCGTGTCGGCGTGCGATGCCGTCGAGCAGCTTCAGCGCGCCCGTTACCAGGACATAAGCGAGCTCGGGTCCGGCGGCTTCCAGGATGTCGGTGAAGCCTATGATGTCTGCGAACATCACGGTGGCGTGGCAGCGCTGGACTCCGGAGCTGTGCGGGCGCGGACTCATGGATCTACAGCGGTTCCCTGTCTTTGGGGGATCATGCCGAGTGCCAGAGGGGGTTTGTTTCTGCTCGTTGTAGTAGCGCAGCCATTTGGGCAGGGCCTTGGTGCATTGGTTCGATGTCTGATACGGCCAGCGATAGGCCCAGCCCCGGATCATCGTTGGGATGAAGCGCTCCGCCTTGCCATTAGTTTCGGGCCGTGAGGGGTGCGTGCGCAGACGGCGACCGCACCAGCGTTTGCAGACCTGGCGGAAGCGCCGCGACACGTGGGCGGATCCGTTGTCGGTCATCACGCGTTCGAGGGCGATGCGGCGCCGCGCGAAGACGCGACGGGCACGATCGAAGACCGCGACCGCAGTCGTCGATCGCCCGTGAGGCGGTACCCCACGCGCGCGCTGCGACCCAGCAGCTTCCCGTCCACGCGGACGAGTTCGCCAGGCGTTGCTCACCCGTAGCGGCTCACGATGGGGTTGGGCTCGAGCGCGTTGAGCCGGCCGATCCCGAGTCTGCGCAAGACCGCCTAGACCGCCGCCGGCGTCCTACGCGTCGGCGTGTCGACCTCCCAGGGCCGTGAGCCGCCGGTAGCGCAACGCCAGGATCCGGCGCACGCGAGTGGCCGACGGCTCTTGGTCGATCGGGTTCGCGAGCAAGGCCTCTTTGGGTCGCGCAAGCGGCGTCCTCAGCGGACAGGAGCGTGCGCTCCTGCCCGTGGCGCGCTTCGCCGGGCGCGACGCTGCGAAGGTGCGGCCACGGCGCGGCGCCGTATCGAGCGCGGCCGAAGCGAGCAAGGTCTACCCCTTCACGCGCCCGTACCCGTGCCGCAGCGCAGTGGCCGAAGCGCGCGGGAGCGCCTCGCCGGGTCGGGGGTCGCGAGTTGACGCCGGCAAGATCACGAGCGCGCAGCTCTGGATAGAAAGGAGCACCGCGTGCGCCGCATCGCTGGGCGCGAACCCGAATGCAGAAGGCATCGATGAGTCGGGATCGATCGACGTGGGTGGCTCTCGGAGCAGGGCCCGAGGCTCTTCCGGGGCATCGAGCCCGCTCGCGTCTGGCAGCGACAAAATCGCTTGACCCCAACACGAATACGTGTTCACATGGCCGCTTCCCGGTCGCTGGAGGTGGCCGCCATCACCCAGAGCTCTCACGCGCGGATCGCGAAGCGCTTGGCGGGCGCGGCGGTACAGTCACGAACAGCGGTGCGCGAACACCGGAACCCGTGGGGTCTTTGGATGAGTGGCCATAGGTTGAGGCGCGTCGCGGGGAGCTTGGCGGTCGCCGCGGTCTTGCTCGCGGCGGGTCGCGCGTCGGCAGTCTGCAACGTAATCCCCGCGGCGACCACCGACTTCCGATCGGGCCTCGGTAGCGCGAATCGGCCGTTCGCCGGGCCGGGCGACGTGGTCGAGGTGCGCGTGCGGCCGGCAGTCTGCGACGGCACCTCTACCGGATTCGCGGACGTCGACGCGGACGGCAGCCGCAGCGACGATTACGTCGTCACGGTGCTGTTCACCCCGCCGAACGGGACGCCCCATGCCCGCGTGCTGGCCGAGAGCTGCGCCGGCATCGACCTGGCCGCGTGCACGACGGCGCTCGGCGGCGGGAGCGCCGAGTGCGTGCCAGCCAACGGGACTTTGCAGCCCTGGCTCGTCGGCCGGAGCCTCAGCGAGCTCCAGTTCCAATTCCCAGACACGGACGCCAGCCTCGACACTCCCACCGACGACCGCACCTTCGCCGGGCCGGCCAAGATCGTGGTGAGCCGGCGCACCGCCCCGCTCTCGTGCCAGCTCGCCACCCAGCGCTGCGCCACGCTGGGCGGCAATACCCTGTCGAATGGCGTGGTTGCCTGCATCGACGAGTTCTTCGAGCCCGACGGCACGTGCCGGAGGAACGCCGCGCAGGTCCAGAGCACCTTCGGCCACTTCGTGGCGCTGCCCCCGCCGAACAACCTCGAACGCATGATCAACGCACAGGGCATCACCGAAGTGCGACTCACCACCGACGCGGCTGGAAACGTGCTCGTTCCCATGGACTACACCGGCGTGATGCTGCGCGTGGCGGGACGACCGATGCCGCTGCTCGTCCGGGCGGGGACCGGGCTCGAGGCGTTCCTCGGCGGCGGACAGAAGGTCGCCATTCCTGGCCCCGGCTTCATCAGCTCCTACTCGCCCGAAGGGATCGGGCTGCCCCCCGTCTTCACGCCGCTGAGCGATCCCTCGAGTCCGACGAATGCCACGCTCTTCGGCTCCGTCGACGCGCCGCGCGGGGTGGTGCGGATCGCGCGCCAGGGCTGCGTCGGTGGGACGCGCGAGGGCCGCTCCTGCACGACCAACGTCGAGTGCAGCGGTGGCGGCACCTGCGGCGGATCGATCTTCGAGCTGCGCGACCGCTACGCGTCCGGCGTGGGGCCGGTCCTCGTCCCAGCCAGCGGACCATACTTGGCCACGCGCGACACGCCGATCACGCTCGAGAGCTTGGCGCAGCGCCAGGCCTCGGGATCCTTCGCCTTCGTGGTCTACGAGAGCGCGGACGGCGTCGACCGCAACGGCGACGGGGACGCGCTCGACTTCGTGCTGACGCTGCGCGACCGCGCGACGGGCGTCCTGCGCCCGATCGGCGAGGGCGGCGCCGTGGGCCGCGCCGTGGTGCAGGCGCACGAGGGCCCCTTCGCCTTCCCGGCCCTCGAGACGTCGGGTGACCTCGTGGCCTTCCTCGAGTCGGAGCCCACTCAGGGGGACCAGGACACCAACGGCAACGGCGACCTGTTCGACTCGGTGCTGCGGATCTTCCGCCTCGGGCCCACGCAGGCGGACGAGGTCACCTCCGCACCTCTCACCGCCGACGCGGCGCTCGCCTTCGCGGGCCGCGTGGGCGCCTGGATCGGGGAGCGCTTCTTCTTCCGGACGGCGGAAGCGCGCGAGGCGGGCCAGCAAACGACATTCGGTGGTGCGGGATCGAGCCAGGCGTTCTGCCAGCAAGCGCTCAGCACAGACGGTCGCTTCCTTGCTTTTTCGTCTGCTGTGAACAATCTCGTTCCCGGCGATACGAATCTCTCGGCGGATGTCTTCGTCCGCGATCGGGTGATGCAAACGACGGAGCGCGTGAGCGTCGACAGCAACGGCAACGAGGGGAATGCGCACTCCTACGAATCCACGATCAGCGCCGACGGT
This sequence comes from Deltaproteobacteria bacterium, assembly GCA_031396445.1. Taxonomy (GTDB): domain Bacteria; phylum Myxococcota_A; class UBA9160; order UBA9160; family PR03; genus PR03. Next base: position 137,713 of record JANNKU010000075.1, read on the forward strand.
CGCTTCGTCGCGTTCGTGTCGGATGCGACCAATCTCGTCCCTGGGGACACCACCGGACCGGCCGGCGGCGATCCACGCGCGGGGCGGGACGTATTCGTCCGGGACCGGCTCCTGGGGACGACGGAGCGCGTGAATGTCGACAGCTTGGAGAACCAGGGCAACAACTTCGCCGACTGGCAGTCCATCAGCGGGGATGGCCGGTTCGTCTCATTCAGGTCGCCCGCAACGAATCTCGTGACAGGCGACACGAACGGCTCGGACGTCTTCGTTCGCGATCGGCTCATGGGGACCACGGAGAGGGCGAGCATCGCCGGAGATGGCAGTCAGGCGAACGGAGAATCCTGGAACTCCTGCATCAGCACCGATGGGCTGTCCGTCGCCTTCACCTCCTATGCCTCCAACCTCGTGCCAGGTGGCTGGATCGGCACCCAGATCTTCGTTCGAGACCGCGCGCTCGGCACGACGGAGCTCGCTAGCAGCGACAGTTTCGGAAATGCCGCCAACGACGGATCGGTTTACTCGTCGATCAGCGGCGACGGGCGCTTTGTTGCCTTCCAGTCGAGCGGCACGAACCTGGTAGCGGGTGACACGAATGGAGCCCTCGACCTATTCGTTCGCGACCGTTTGGCCGGGACGACCGAGCGGGTGAGCGTGAGCAGCGATGGAGTCCAGGGAGACGGTCACTCGGGTGGTCGCTCGGCACTGAGCGGTGACGGTCGGTTCGTCGCATTCGATTCGGCAGCGACCAACCTGGTGCCGGGCGACACGAATGGAATGACCGACGTCTTTGTCCACGATCGAAAGACGGGCGCGACACGCCGAGTCAGCATCGATACCCTCGGCGCTCAGGGGAATAGCAGTGCCGCGTATCCGTCGCTGAGCCTCGACGGGCGCTTCGTAGCCTTCGATTCAACCAGTGCTTTTGTGCCAGGCACGAATGGGGGCGTCTACATGCGCGGCCCGGCCCCCTCGAGTGCTGCGGATCGCTCCGGCGACACGCTTCTCGACGACACGGTGCTCCGCGAAGCCGACGCGAGCGGATCGACTGCGACGGTGACCGATCTCTGTCCGGCCGACGTGGCCGCGACCGCCGGCGGCCGGGTCGCGTTCTTGCGGCCGGAGACCGCCGGACCGTCGGCCACCGCGGCGTGCATGCAGGCGAATTCCGACCGCAACGGCGACGGCGACACGGACGATCGGGTGGTGGAGCTCTACGAGGGATCGACGGTCCAGAGTCTCCACTGTGCGGCGACGCAGGTTGCGCTCTCGCCGACGCGCCTCGCGGCCCTGGTCTCCGAGGCTGAGGAAGGCCCCTCTGGAACGGACTGGAGCGGTGACGGCGACGCAACCGATCGCGTCCTCGCGCTCTACGAGCCCGGCGATCCCGCACCTTCCTCCTGCGCCGGCTGGAGCGTCACGACGCTGCCCGGCGACGAGCTCGAGCTGTCCGGCGATATGGTGGCGCTCCTCACGTCGGAGGCGGACCTCGGTCCCGCCGGAACCGATCTCGACGGCGACGGCGACGCCTTCGACCGGGTGCTGCGTCTGGTGGACGGAGCCACCGGCAGCCTCGTGGAGATCGTGGACGCCGACGCGCAGCCGGCTTCGCCCCAGGCGGCCGAGGACTTCGTGGTCGGAGCGAACCTCGTGGCCTTCCGCACCTCGGAAGCCGCCCAGTCCTCGGAGCTACCGCCGGCCTGCTCCCTCAACGGCGACGCGGACTGCGACGACGACGTGCTCCAGCTCTACGTGCTGGCCACCGGAGAACTCCTGAACACGGGCCAAGCCGTCGTGCCGTGCCCGCTACCCGAGTGCGATCCGCGCAAGCCCTACCGCGTTGGGGCCGACACGGTGCGCTTCCTGACTGCCGAGAGCGACCAGGCCGCAGACCTCAATCAGGACGGAGACACCTCGGATCTGCTGGTGCAGGTCTATAACCTCCCCTCGCGCGAGGCGAAGGTGGTGGCCGAAGTGGTCGCGCCGACCCCGGGTGAACCGCTGGCGCTCGGAACGGGTTCGGATCCGCTCGAGTCGTCCGTTGCGCCGGCTGCGACCGCGACGACCTCGCAAGTGGCGGTGGCGAGGGGCCGCTGCGTCGAGAACCGCTTCGTCGCCTGCAGTCCGACCACGAGTGCCTGCGCGGCGGGCGAGTTCTGCTTCGCGGAGCCGCAGGCCACCCAGGGATTCTGCGTGCGCGACACCGGCGCCACGTGCCAGCCCGATCTGGCGGCAGGCGAGCCGAGCTGCCTCGCCGGCGCGACCTGCGTGCGCGACTTCGCCGTGCTCGCGATCTCGGACCGCGATGCGGACCAGCTGCCGGACCCGATCGACAATTGCCCCGAAGTTGCGAACCCGGCACAGGACGATGTCGACGCGGATGGCGTCGGTGACGCCTGCGACCTGCAGATCTGTGGGAACTCGGCGCAGGAGGTCGAGGAGGAGTGCGACGACGGCAATCTGGTCGACGGCGACGGGTGCGACAGCAACTGTCGCCTGACGGCCTGCGGCAACGGGATCCTCAACGCCGGGGAGACGTGCGACGACGGCAACCTCCTCACAGGCGACTGCTGCTCACCGACGTGCCAGGTCGAGGCATGCTCGAATCCCATCTGTGGCGATGGCATCCTCGATCCCGGAGAAGGTTGCGACGACGGCAACCTCTTGCCTTTCGATGGGTGTACGCCCGCCTGCGTCGTAGGAGAGAGTCTCGCGGTCTGCGGCAACGGGCGCTTGGACCCCGGCGAAGGCTGCGACGACGGCAACTTCGTCCCCGGCGATGGCTGTTCACCGACCTGCGTGAGCCTGCAGTGCGCGAACGGTACCGATGACGATGGGGACGGCCTCGCGGACTATCCGAGCGACCCGGGATGCACAGACGCAAGCGACACCTCCGAGCAAAGCTCGGCCGTCGCCTGCGACGACGGCTTGGACAACGATGGCGACGGTCGGATCGACTTCCGAACGAACACTTCGGGCGACCCGGGCTGCGCGGACCCGAGTCAAACCTTCGAGAATCCGCAGTGTCAGAATGGGATCAACGACGACCGGCAGTCAGGGATCGATTTCGACGGCGGCGCGTCCGCAAATCACGGTGTTCCACTCGCGGCTGCCGATCCCGAATGCGTCGGGAATCCGTCGAAGAACCGCGAGATGGTCGCCTGCGGGCTAGGCGCGGAAATCACGCTCGCGTTGCCGCTCCTCTTCCTGCGCGGACGGCGTTGCAAGGCGCGACGGCTGCTTCGGTAGTCCGCCGCGCCCACCCGCGACCACAGACTTGCGCACCAGCGTGTCGACCCGGTAGCGCGCGTTGTCGCTGTCCTTGTGGTCGAGGTTGGAATGGAGGGCGCGGCTCTCTGATCCGCCCGGCGATCCGCCTTCGAATTCCGATCGCCGCGCACGGCCCCGGGACCCAGCTTCTGCCTCGACCGCCGACGGGTCTCGGCGGATTCGGACTCGAGTGAGTGGCCGACGCAGAACCAACCGAGGCCGAGCTGTGCTGGAGGTCGTGAAGCCGCACTGACGTGCCTCGGTTCTTCGGATCAATCACGCTCAGAGAGCCGGGCGTGTTGAACCGCTGGGATTTCCCGGACCGAAGTCAGAGTTCGTTGCTGCGAATACGGCCGGCGTCTGCTCGTTGAGAGCCTGGTGAGTCCGACTCTCGTTGTAGTCCGTCCGCCAGCCTTCGATCTTCGCCCCAGCGTCCTCGAGCGACTCGAACCAATGCACGTTCAGGCACTCGTCGCGCAGCGATCCGTTGAACGTCTCGATGGAGCAGTTGTCCGTCGGCTTCCGGGCCGGCTGAAGTCGATCTGAACGCCGCCCGAGAGACGATGCAGGAAGACATGGGTGCGGTCATCGTCTTGAGAACCCAGCGCGAAATCGGCGGGCCCTTCTCGGTGGAACTGTCGGAGGGCATGGAGGATCCTCCGTCGAATGGCGGGGTGCAGTCGCAGCGTACAGCGGTCGATTGCGCTGCGTCGCGGTGTCTCGCGGGGGCTCCTCGGCCTGCTTGCGATGGCCTGCGCCATGTCCGCGACCGCCGCCGAGAGCGACGCCCCGGGCGCGCGCCTCGCCGAGCGCGTCCAGGCGGAGCTCACGAGACGTCCGGACGCGTTCGCGAACGATCCCGGCCATCAATCGCTGGTCTTCCCCATCTCGCAACAGCAGATCGTGGAATTCATGCGACAAATCCGCGTCTTCGGTGACACCGACGAGCTGGTGCTCGGGGTGGCGTACGGCTTCGAGACGCACGGCGGCGGATTGCTGGACCTGCTCTTCACGATCTGGCGACCCGGCGGACGCCTGCCGCGCCTCGAAGACTCGTTCTGGTTCGGGGCGAATCGCGCGCGAATTCCGCTCGCCGCGCTGTACGCGTCGCTCCGCAAGCAGATCTTCCTGCCAGTCCCGAACGTCGCCGCCGACGCGATCCAGGGCGCGCTCCCGACCAGGCCCCAGCTTCCGCGCGTGCGATTCCGGGTGCGGGGGATGGAGCCGGTCGAGACCGACTCGTATCACACGCTCCTGCTGCTGATCGCACACGAGCCGAATCTCTCCGCGACCTGGACGAATCCGCTCGGTCAATCGCTGAGCGCGAACCTCCTGCTCGATCACGCGCGCGACTTCTACCTGGCGAGCACCGACACGCAGGCGGAGCCGACCGACCATTCGCGGCTTCACATGGTCGACGTGCTGCTGCACGCGAGCCGCCGGCGCAACCAGGATCCCGACGCCGTCAAGCGACACTTTCTCGCGGTCGAGCTGCGCCGCGAGCACTTCGAGCCCGCCGACGAGACGCTCCTGCTCGGGCACTACGCCGAGTCGCTCGGCCTTCTACTCGCCGACCCGCGCACGCGCTGGAATGCCGCGGAGCGCCGCCAGGTCCGAGCCTGGCTGGATCGCCTAGACGCACGCTTCGTTCATCTGGAACAGGAAGACGAGGAGCCGCTGGCGCACCTTCTCCGCGGCCTGCGCCTGATTCGCGACCACGCAGAGCGGCTTCGCTAGGGCGCCGCTCCGAGCGGCGGTTACTTCGACTCGCCCGCGAGCGTCAGCCAGGCCGCGAAGTCCGGGTCGGCGCCGGAGACCGCGCGATCGAAGCGGGCCTTGAGCCGCGCGCTGATCTTGCCGGGCGCGGGCGTCGGAAGCGGCTTCTTGTCGACGGACGCGACCGGCCACACGCCGACGCTCGAGGCGAGGAAGGCTTCGCTCGCGCCGGTCAACTCCGCGAGCTCGACGACACCTTCGTACACCGGCACTCCCTCGTGCTTCGCGATCTCGACCACCGACATGCGCGTGATGCCGGGCAGCACCGCCTCGAGGCTCGGGGTGCGCAGCCTGCCGCGCGCGTCGACCAGGAACACGTTCGAGGTCGGCGCCTCGGAGAGATGGCCGTGCTCGTCCGCGTCAGCTTGTGTCGGAATTTTCCGACCGCTTGCACAGTGAGCGTGCGCCTCTGTCGCTGCTGAGCCTCGGGAGATTGACTGATTTCGCTGGATTGGCGCTGAGTAGTTTCCAGCGGACGGCTTCATCGAGGGCGGAACTAGTAAGCGCGATGGCGGCCCGAATGGTTCGCGGCGAATAGCCGTCCTCGCTGGGCGCACGGAAATTTGCTCGGGCAGGTCCTGCCTCTGCTTCCGGAGTGCTTCCGGAGAACGAGAGGGCGTCTCAAGAAATCCCATAAGTGCTCGGAAAAACAGAGCCGACGACCGGAGTCGAACCGGTGACCTGCTGATTACGAACTAACACACCCATTTGGTTCCTGAGTTCTTCCTGCCTCCTCTTGGTTACTCCAACCCATAGTCAGCATTGCTCTTTTGGTTGGCGACGCATCGGATCCACCTCGGTGCGTCACCTGAGACCACAGCCAGCTCCACTGGATCCTGCACACTTGTGGCACACAGCCCGGGGAGTCGGAGGATCACATGGCGGGGGTAAAGGCTCGTAAGGCGCTGGACTCGTCCACTGACGAGCGGAGGCGGCGCAACCTGAAGAAGGAGCTGCGGCGTGTGAAAGGCCGTTCAGATGCGTTGACCAGGATCGACTACAACGACGGCGATACCAAGGCGCTCGCCCATCGAATCTCGGTCAGCGTTCGCGATCGCCTCGTTAGGAGTTGCGATGAGGAGGGTCGAAGCGACATCGATTGGAACGGTGAGGCGAAGATGCTCGAAGTGCGACTCATGAATCACAACGGGTACTCGGAGAACGGCGCACCATCCGATGCTGCGGGGGTCGAGTCGAGCGAACTCAGCCGGGGACTGACGCAAATCTTCTGCATCGCGCAGAGGGATCGTACCAAGCGGCCCGCGTACATGTCGGTCTACAAGATCATGGCAATGGAATACGCATCGAGCGTGATGTTGAAGCAGTGGATCGAGACGCAGGACGCCGACGCAAAGCTGCGGGAAGCCGGCGTTAGGAAGCGAAGTAACTTCCGGAGCGCAGCCGCGGCGCTCCAAGAGCAGCACGAGCGAATCGTTGGGCGCCCGAATCGCGAGATCGCGCGCCTACTGCAAGTCATCGACATCGAACCGCGACCTCGTCGCAGCAAGAGACGGCGAGAACCTGGCACCGACTTCATGAACTCACTCAAAGGTCCCCTGCGCGAACTCGGCTTCCGGGGCCCGAAGCTGCACGAATTGTTGGGACGGCTCGCTAGCGACTTTTTCGATGTCCCCCTGGACCCCGCCGAGAATATCAGGACGCGACTCGCTCGTTACTGATCCGGGCAAAAGCGCCCGCGACTTGCATCGATACTTACGCCCACGATCGCTGGCTACGGTGCGGCCTCCTTCAACTCGGAGGCCCAGATGGGCAGACTTTTAACAATCGATGAAGTCGCTGAACGGCTCACAATCCGCAAACCGCACGTCTACTCGCTGATCAAGCAGGGGAAACTACCCGGTGTAGTACGGCTGGGTCGGGCGCTGCGCATACACGAGACTCACCTCGAGAACTTCGTCGCGCGCGGTGGTACCGAGCCCGAGCTCGGTGATGGAGGCAGCGGTAACGGCAGTCCGGAAATGGATTCCGGCGCTCCGCCTCCTTGGTTCGCGACCGACGAAGTGGAGCGCGATCTCGGCGACCGCGGCCCCGATCTCGAGGCTTGGGAAGAGCTCGTACGCGATGCGCGCGAGCCTGGACCGGGCATCAGCTAGCGAGTTCAATGCCCCCCCCAACCCCCCAGGGGGAAGTAGGTTGGCTCTGTTGGAATGGAGGGGGGAGAGGAAGGTCAGGCCTTCCCCCTTCCTCCCTTCTCAGGGTCACCTGGGCAGTGCCAGACCCCCTTGCCTTGGCCCCCCATCCCCAAAAATCACCTTGTTTCCATCCCCCAGGGGATGTATCAGCCTCAGGGTGGGTTGATGCTACGGGTTGTTGCTGGTCGAAATAGTGGAGTTAGACCAGGTGGTTACGAGTTCTGTCCACAGGAGGCGCACGGTTCGATGCGGTCTCGCGGCCAAGTAATCCGCCGAGGCGTAGGCACTTGGCTGATCCGCGTCCCGAACGGGAGAGACGCGGTCGGCAAGCGCATCTACGTCAACGAGACCGTCCACGGACCGCGTCGAGAGGCCGAGCGCCGGCGAACCGAAATTCTCTTTCAGCTCGATGCCAAGACCTTCGTTGAGGCTGACGCTGTCACGGTCAACGAGTTCCTCGAGCAGTGGATCGAGGGTGCGCAGCTTCGCGTTCGCCACCGCACCGCCGACGGCTACCGCCAACTCCTTGCGCTTTACATCCTCCCGAAACTTGGTCGCCGCCGGGTGCAGGATCTCCGGCCCGCCGACCTTCAAGGGCTCGTCGCCGACCTTCATCGTCGTGGACTCTCCGCGCGAACTATCCGGGCCGCGTTCACCGTTCTGCGATCGGCGCTCAACCAAGCGCTCCGCTGGAAAATAGTCAGTCACAACGCTGCAGATGCGATCGATCTACCGAAACTCCGGCGACGAGAGACGCGAACGCTCACCGCGGACGAGATCGCGCGCTTCAGAGCGGCAGCATCAACGAGTCCGCACGCAGTGCTCTTCGACTTGCTCATCGCCAGCGGAATGCGACCAGGTGAAGCACTCGCGCTCCGTTGGTCCAATTTCAACCCTGTGACCGGCGTCGTATCCGTTCGCAGCAGCCTGGCTTGGCTGCGCGGCGGAAAGGGCTACGAGATCAACGAACCCAAGACCGCGCGATCGAGACGGAACATCTCGCTACCAGCCGAGATGACACGAGAGCTCGTCACACATCGCCGGCGACAAGCAGAGGTCCGGCTGGCTAGCAGTGCAGCTTATCGAGCCGATCTCGATCTCGTCTTTGCCAGCCAATACGGAACGCCCTTAAACGAACGAAATCTCGTCCAGAGACACTTCAAGCGAATCCTGAAGATGGCGGACCTCCCATCCGAAATCAGGCTCTATGACCTTCGCCATTCGCACGCAACTCTACTGCTCGAAGGGGGGATGAATGCGAAGGTCATCAGTGACCGACTTGGACACGCCAGCGTGTCATTCACGCTGGACACCTACGTGCACTCGTCCGAACCCATGCAGCAAAGAGCTGCCGAGATGGTCGGTGACTTGCTGTTTGCATCCACAATGCCGGAGTCGGGCACGACTTCAGCCAAACCACGGGATAGGAAATGAAGCCACCAGATCGCTACGTAGAGATCCGGGGTCGAGTCCTTCACCTTTTTGGTGATCAGCAGGTGCTATCGGACCCCTCAGAGGTGTGGAGTCGCGGACCGCTGCGGCCATGGTCAGAGGTGCCGATTCGCCGCAAGCAGGAGATCCGCGGCAAGCGGATGTACAACCGTCTGCTGCGTACTGGCAACGCGTTGGATTTCCGCGGATCCAGCTGCTTTGACCTCACGACCTTCTGCTACGGCCGAATCGCGCCAGACACTCTCCTCGTCAACAAGCACATCAATCTGCTCCTATTGGCCCTCAGGAATCGAAAACTCCTTCGACACTACTTCGGCGTCATAGAGTTTTCATCCTCCGGACCTCATTTCCACCTGCTCAGTTGGGATGGCACAAGCTGTGTTCTGCCACAACAGAATCTCGCGAGAATGCTACGGAGGCTTTGGCGCGCCATCGTCGGACGGTTCGCATCGGATGCCACTGCGCCGCTTGTGAACGTGCGGCGTGACACCAAACCCCGCCGGTTCCAGAACTACGTGCTGAAGCGGGCGCAGAAGCCCTATTCTGAACCGGGGAAACGTTGTTGGGCTAGCCGCAACTGCATGGCTCCAGCAAGAAAAATCGCACTTCGCGATGAACTCGCGGAGATACGCCTCCGTTGGCTTATCTCGACGCACCTGTGGGGACTTGCGAAGACCAAACGATCGGCCTGGTTGGTCGCCGCGCTCCACCGACCGTTCGCCTACCTCAGCCCCGCTGCGATGAAGAGCTACATCAACGCCGCCAATCGGCCGGGTCCCGGCAGGGACTACATCTTTGCCGGGCGCAGCATTTCGGAAATGAAGGACGACTTGAAACAAATTCGCTGCCGACGCGAGCCCCGATGGTAGGAGTGTGTGTATGTGTAAACGAACAGGAAGTGTTCAATTAGCGCCTTGATCGACCCCTAAATGACCTCTTTTGATGAACCCCTACAACCTGCCTTGCATACGGTATCCGTGCATTATTCACTGAACAGCCAGGCTTCTCTAACACCGTGCAAGGTCACCAACAGGCCAGTAGCGAACCTTCGAAACACACCACTGTTAGGCCCAACTAGCGGTGTTTTAGACAGCAACTTGGCAGGTTGCATCCGGCTATGGGCTACCCCCTTTAGCGGGACATCAACTCCATTTTCTTGGTTGAAGTTTGGGGCTAGGAGCACCGAAGACAGCCCTGTTTCGAGGTGTGAAGCCGCAACCTGAGCCGCGGATCCGAGGGATCAGATGGTCACGCTTCCGGCATCGCGCAACCGGGCTCGCCTCAACGTGAGACCGCCGACGGCCAGGAAGGCGGCGAGGGCGGGAATGGCCTCGACATCACGGTCCCCGAGCATCTCGGCTGCATTGACCTCGCGATAGTGGATTGCTGCATCAACAGCATCTCCATCTCGATCGATGTCCAAAGCGATGCGGGCGGTCCAAGTGACATAGAACGGTTGTCGACTCCGGACTCCCTCGAGCAGGCTCAACAACTGCTCGGCGACAGCGCCAGTATCTGCTGCGTGAAAGGCGGCCCAATCAACGCCCAGGACGAGTTCTGCTGCACCAAGGTCGGGGAGTGTTCTTGGCGGTGTCGTCAGCCGAAGCAGACGGTTCCAAGTACCACGCGGCACTGGGTGGCGCCGGAAGGCGGCGCGAGGTCCTCTGCGAACTAAGACGATCGAAAGACGGTCATTTGGGTCTGGCAATGCTCATACCTCCCAGAAGAGATAGGAGGCCGGCAAGAATATGCCGCGTACTCGAACGAGGCGGGAGTTGTTGCGCTGAGTGAGAGGACGAGATCGAAGCAGGTCAACGGAGACCGTTGTCGCAAGTCGCCGCTTTAGCTTCGCGCGTCGGATCGAGATCGCGGCGAGGCGATGCTCTCAGTGCATCGAGGCTACTGGAGCGGGCCGACTCGTCGTCGTCATGTCTACGACTACGGGTTTGCGAATATGGTTAGGGACACGACTCGGATAAATAGGGGTTGCGGATGGGATGTACCGCTGTGGGATCCGAGTTGATGCACTCCGAGCAAACAGACTGATCAAAGGGACCCCCAAAGTTACTCTCGTATGCGCTCAGCTCGTTGTTCTGCACTTCAGTGAGCGCCACGATGGAGCGCCCGTATCCGTTCATCTTGGTCGCGTCGACATAGCCGGAGACCTCTCCAATCTGGCGTTCGCGGGCCAACGCGAGCTCGATATGGCGAATCCCACAGCGATTGGCGCAGAGCCGCTTCTGGAAACACGCTTCCGAGTTGTAGTGCTCCCGCTGTGCGCGGATTCGCTCCTCCTCAGCGGCAGCAGCGCGCTGCGATTCTCGTGCGTGTTCCTCTCGAGGCCGCTGATCGTCCTCTTCCCAGGCGCTCACCTGAAGTGAGAATGTGCCTGTTACCTTGCGTCCCGCGAGACAGCGAACGCGCTCGTTCATTGGCGGGAACGGCGAGGCGGAGCGGAGGGCATCCACCACCGTCGCACCTATCTCGCTGTCGCGCGCGGATACAAGTTCAACGCTGCTCGCCGAGCCGCTGACGTCGAGTTGCCAACGGATAGTCGCCTGGGCGGTGCCACCTGGGGCATCCGGCGGTGGCGACCAGCGCTGGAGCGTGCGCTCCTTCAACTGCGACATGTAGGCCCGCACCTCGGGGCGCGCATCGCAATCGGACCCGTCGGTGTCCAGCTTCGGAGGCTCAGTGGGGGTTGGCGGGTTCTCATTAGGTGGGGACGACACGTCCCGTTTCGCCTCAGTTCGATGAGCCGCATCGATCGCTCGGGCGAGTCCCTGCTGCTCGATGGCTTGTGCGGAGAGCTCGACGGGCGGACCTGACTCGCGAAACACTCGCCCTTTCGCGTCCCAGTCCCATTTCTCGACGCTGTACCTTGATGGGCAGCATTCGGGATCCTGCTCGGCTCGAATCGCGTTCGCTGTCAAGATCACTTGAGGTGCAGCGGCCACCATCCCATCAGGAGAGAAACGTCCCAAAACTTCTCCTGCGTGATCGTACACACAGGCAGCCAGGAATCGCCCGATCTCGAAGCTGACGAGGGCTTCTTCTATCCCGTCGCCAGTCAAGTCTGCGTACTCGACATCGTGAACGTAGATGGCATCAGCCGCATCCGGAACGCCGGGCCACTCGCCATCCTTAAAGCGTATTGAGGTTATGCCGGCTACCCCAATGTCGAAGTCACTCGCTCGGTACGCACGATTCTTCCAGTCGATCGCGCGTACTGCATCTCGGGCTACCTGATTCTTCTGGACTGTGTTTGCCCGCGCCTTGAGCCAAGCGATGCGGGTCTCGAATTCCTTGCTCAAGCAGTCGATCGGCGTTCCGTGGAGACGGCATGTTTCGCGAGCGGCAATCCATCCCCGTTGACTGTCAACGAGATCTGACTGGTACTGGATAGTGCGCAGACTCTCGTAGAGGCGCGCCATCTCGGAGTCGAGAGCGGAAAGCGTTGAGTTCGCACAAATCGAGATCTCGACCCAGCTGCTTGCTTTCTGACAATCGAAGCTGGGCGCATACTGCGATGCGGACGTGTCTGGTTGAGGAGTGGATGTAGATGGCTTGGGGCGGCCTTCACTCGCATCGTCACCGCTTAGCCGCTTCGCCTCGGCAGCGAGGCTGCTGGTGTCGAGTTCTTTGGCCGAGGCAGTCCCTTGAGGTTCGATCTCATCGGGAGGATGCGCGAGATCTAGCCACCCAAACTCAGCCAGGAGACGCTTTTTGACTGTTTGTCCGTCTAAGCCGATGGCGTTCGCAAGCACTTCAACCTGATCCCAGGTCGACTTGACGCCTTTGAATCGAGCCGAGCGTCGAGCGGCCACAATTATTGCTTCAACCGCATTCCCATTGCTTCCGGTATATGGCCGCAGTTTGTTCTTGGTGATGGCGTTGGCGTCGATGCTCCAGGCCGTCACTACGAGATACTGTGGTGGGCGCTTGTCCGAGGAATTAAGGCCAAATTCCGTCGTCGCTTCGGTCGGCGCCCATGCGTCCTTAGGAGGGTCCTCAGTGGATGTCATGACGATCGGAACTGCGACCAGCCAGTACCCGGTGGTTGGATTATCAAGAAGCACGCGACTCTCGAGGTCGGACGCATCAACGGTTCCGGCCTCACCATTCAACGCGCCAAGCGCTGCGAATCTGGATCGCTTGAGTTCTCGCCATCCGAATTTCGCGATAATAATTGAGTACGCACGATCCTCGACAGCGGTTGGGAAGGCCGCCAGCAGGGGTCCAACATCGTTGGCATTGACGACACCCAAGCTTCGGCGATGAAGCTTGTTCGCTTCGCTCACAAGATCGAGATGCGCCGCAGTAGCGGGTCTCTCAGCTGCAATATTCGTCCCAGCGTCGTCGCCACAGCCGGTTGTGAACGCTGTCGAGGACAAGAGTATCGTCACGCACAGGACGAAGCGTTTCCAGAAGCAACCAATGAGCTTGCTCGGTCTAGTTCTTTTCGGACTAGTCACTGGTGGCCTCCTGACGACGATCTGCTGTCGCTATCAATCGCTGAATCAGGCTGGGGCTCCACTCGCATCCGGTTCTGGGATTGCAATCACCAGCCTTGTTGAGGCGTGCTGCGATTCGCCGCGGCCCGAGTCCCGCCGCTCGAAAGCGTAGGATGCGCTGCAGTAGGGCTTGCTCGCCATGGTGTGCGACCAGCTTGCGGTCCGTGCCTCGGGGTACGGTCAGCGCCCTTGGTAGGCCCCTCAGTCTGAAGCCGAAGGGGAGCATGCGGCTTCGAGGTCTTCCTTCCTTCGCAAGTCGAGCGAGGGCGGCCTTGGTGCGGTCAGCAATGACTTCCCGCTCGTGCTGGTTCATACCTGCCAACACTGCGATGAAGAGGCGACCTGCTGGAGTGTTGGTCTCCAGATTCTCATGAACCGAGATGAGCTGCCAACCGCGTCGCGTGAAGAGTTCCGCAAGACCGAGGGTGTGCATTGCGCTCCGAGAGAGGCGATCGAGTCGCAACACGATCAATCCACTCGCCTTGCGGGTCTCCAACAGCCGAAGCGCGCGTTGAAGGCCAGGACGTTGCACGGGGGGCACCGACCCGCTCTCGCCGGCATCCTCCTCCACTGAGGCGAGTTCGAAGTCACGGGCTCTGCAAAAAGCGGCGATGCGCGACCGCTGAGCAGACAGGGAGAGTCCGGACGCGGCCTGCTCGGACGTGCTGACGCGCACATAGGCAACGACCCGCTCGCGCTGGATCGCTCTAACTACTCGGTTTTTAGGCACTTTATGATCTCCTTTCCCTGGGGAAAAGTAGACCATCCCTCCCCTTGGTATGCACAACTGGCTGATTTAGTTGGGGTTATTCCCGTTTTTCGACGTGTTGAGAGGCGGGAGCGGGGTACTCTGGAAATAGTCTCGGCGCGGTAACTTTGGCATTGATCCCAAATTGGGACTAATGTACAACCGTGCTGTGCTTCTCGTCGGCAAAAAGAAGCTCCTTCAGTTCATGGAGCGGTATCCGGATGCGCGGAACGCGATTGCCGCGTGGATCGCCGAGGTTGAGTCGTGTTCCTGGGCATCTATGAGCGATCTCAAGCGGAGGTATCCACACGCGAGCGTGATATCTGCGACCCGCGTCGTCTTCAACATCCGAGGCAACAACTACCGCTTGGATGCCAAGATCAACATGAGCTCGCAGGCGGTCCTAGTGATTCGAATCGGTACGCACTCTGACTATGACCGCTGGAATCTCAGGGAAGCATGATGGAAGCAAAAGTGATCAAGACCGAGATCGAGCATGAAGAGGCTCTCGCTGAGATTGAGCGGCTGATTGATTGCAATCCCGTTCCTGGCTCTGAGGTGGCGAACGCACTTGAGCTTCTGTCGGTTCTTGTGCGCGAGTACGAGGATCGTCATTTCCCCATTCCGTTGCCCGATCCCATTGAGGCAATCGAGTTTCGAATGGAGCAGCTAGGGCTCTCTCGACGAGATCTGATTCCTTTCGTGGGAAATCCAAGCAAGGTTTCTGAGGTTCTGGCGGGAAAGCGTCCCCTGACCCTCGCGATGATTCGTGCGCTTGAGGGCGCGTTGGGAATTCCTGCGAGCATCCTCATACAAGCTCGTCCGGTCGTCTCCGAAGACGACGAGCCCGAATGGGACAAGTTCCCCATCTCCGAAATGATCAAGCGCGGATGGATTCAGAAACCACCCCGAAGAAGCGCACAGACCCGGGAGGAGATCATGGAAACCTTCCTGCGTCCGTTGGGCGGGCATCAACCGCTCGCTTTTCTTCGGCGAACCCGAGGCGCCGTGCGGGCAGGGCGCTCGATGGATTCTTACGCGCTTCGTGCTTGGCTCGCGCGAGTGTGCATCGTTGCAAGCCAATCGTCGCTCGGGCGGCACTACACCGCTCCGGAGAATCCGTCTGAGTTCTTGGCAGCGGTAGCCCAGCTGAGTGCGACACCTGATGGCCCACTCAAGGCTCGTCAGTTTCTAAACAGCTTCGGGATCCACTTGATCATTGAGCCTCATCTTCCTCGTACTCGCCTGGACGGCGCCGCCATGCGTGCTCCCGACGGTTCTCCCGTCATTGGTATGTCCTTGCGCTACGACAGGCTCGACAACTTCTGGTTCTGCCTCCTTCATGAACTGGCCCATGTTCTGAATCATCTCGATGCTACGGACGCGAGCGGTTCATATTTCGTTGATGACCTCGATGCGGGTTCCGAATCGGATCCCCGTGAAGGAGAGGCCGATCAGATTGCGCGGGAGGCGTTGGTGCCTTCAAAGGTGCTTCGCGCCAGCCGGGCTTCGAGGATTCGTACTCCGGGTGCAGTTCAGGAACTTGCTGCCGGGTTGGGCGTTCATCCTAGTGTTGTTGCAGGACGGGTGCGCTTCGAGAGCAAGAACTACCGGATTCTTAATCAGCTCATCGGAAGCGGAGAGGTGAAACGCTTGTTCCTAGCGGACGATCTGAGCACCAGTCGCTGAGCAGTCAGCGAGAGGAGAGGAGTCCCCCGCTCGTGGCACATCCGAACCACTATGTACCGATCCTGAAGGGTAAGGCCGGCGAGTTCCACGCGTTGAAGCTCCTCGACAAGGAGTCGCGCAATAGCTGCCTTCCCATGCTGGAGATTCCAGCAATCCCATGGGATTTCGACCTCGATGCTCCCAAGACTTCGCTGGACAAACATCTTGAGCGCTTTGCAAAGAGGGTGTGTGCTTCTTGGTCGAGCGGTGCGCAGTTGCTCATCGATGCTCAACTCGTCGAGAACGATGGACTGGTTGCGGGTGTCGCGCATCCGATCGCAGTTCTCGCACAAGCGATTTCGCCCGAGGTCGCCCGATTAATTCCCGTGACTGGGCTGGGCCGTTCTGAATCCTATCAGTTGGCTACACGTGACGCGGCAGGCCTCCACGGTCACGGCGCAAGTGTTCGACTTGAGCGGGAAGACATTTTGGATCTCGATGCTCTGCAGGACGAGCTCAAGCTCCTCTTGGAGATCCTGAGCCTGGATCCGACAAAAGTAGATCTGATCGTAGACCTTCGTGAGCTGTCGGAGGGCGACGAAGTATCTACATATGAGTGGATTTCGGACGTTCTGCGTCGCCTTCCACTTGTGAATGCTTGGCGGCGTCTCGTGCTCTCGGGGTCCAGCTTTCCCGAGAACTTGAGTTCTCTTCGCGCTGACACCAGTACGATGCTTCCGCGAGTCGAGTGGTCCATATGGAAGGCGCTTCGCCGAACCAACTCTCTTCCACGACTTCCTCTGTTTGCAGACTACGCAATAGCTCATCCCTCAAGCATTGAGGTCGATCCGAAGAAGATGCGGATGAGCGCGAACATCAGGTACACGCTCGATTCAAACTGGCTCGTTCTGCGCGGACGAAGTGTCCAGCTGCATGGCTATGCACAGTTCAATCGCCTTAGCTCTGAACTGGTCATGTCAGGTCACTTCTCCGGACCGGAGTTTAGTCCTGGCGATCGCTATATCGCTCGATGCGCACAGGGCATCGATGGTCCCGGCAACGCGACCACTTGGCGCTGGGTGGGGAGCGCGCATCACTTGACGATGGTCGGCCGCCAATTGTCCGCGCTTGCGGACGGCTTGTAGACACGTCCAAATGTTCTGAATCCTGCGAGTTGATCCCGAAAGAGTTGTTGTCCCCCGTGGTGTCACCTTTCTCTTTCGAGCGACGAGGACAGCGATTTCTCGTTCGAGATCTCCCTGAAGGCACCATCTGCTTGAAAGACCATTCAAGTTGCGGCCAGAGCCGCTCTAGAGAGGTAGTCATGTCTCTTAGTGCAAAGGATCTTCCCATCTGCCGCAGATGTCCGTTGCCCCCGACGCAATCGGTAACGCCCGATAGCCTGGACCGGCTGGACGCCGCCGGTCTTGCGCTCCTCCAACCCGAGATTGAACGAATCGGGAAGGACGGCGTAAGTCACGTGGTCGCGATCGACGACATCGTCGCCATCTACTCGATCCCGGACCAATTGTGCTCCTACCTGAAGCATCCCCACACTCATGGGGTCGTAATTCGGTCTCGATGCGGGCTCTTGCTCCAAATCGGGATGGATTGCGGCTCTCATAGCGTGATCGGTTTTGACCAAGTCGCGCACCAGATCAAGGCCGTTACCGCCGTCGATCTGGAGCGAGCGCTAGGAGATGATGCTCAGGCTCTCTCTGATCGCTTGGAGCTGCTGCTCGCCAAGATTGCGCGTCGCCGCGACTCCCTGGGTGCGTTGCGCCGCGAACTACCGCTCGTTCACAAGGCAATGTCAGACGCTCGCGCGACCAACAACAACGAAGTCCACGTCCGAAAAACACGTTACGACAGTGTCCAGGGTCGTGAGATCTCTGAGTACATTCGCCACGAACTGAAGGGACTCCAGCTCTTCCCTGGCATGGAAATAGCCGGGCCTCAAGCGCTTTTGGAGAGAGTCAAAAAGTACGTGTCTGCGAGGCACTCAACATACACCGACAAGAACAATGCAAAGAACTTCGGCCGCGAGCGAGTCTCGCTGAACAAACGGGTCGATTCGCTCGCAGAGTTCGTAAGAGAGGCCGACCAGTTTTGGACACCCAGCAATCTGGAGCTGGCGCTCTACAAGACCTTTGGCGAGAGCTGTCCCGCGTATGTGACCGTGAAGGGATCAACGATCGTTGTTGGCCGCGAACAAGTCTGCGTGATCGGTGCTGACGGTCCGATACAGCAATGAGTCCGCATGAGTTGCCTCTCGTCATCACTGCGTTTTGGGTCAGTGTGCGCCATCCCATGGCTTAGTTCGTCTCATTACAGTGCTATAAGCCCAGACATTCGAGTCGGACTTCACCTGCTTGAATCCCAAAGTGCTGATGTATCGCCCGAGCCGTTGGTGAGCTTCGTCAATGTTGATGGTGAACGAGTCCAACGAGTAGTCCGCACGTTGGGCAGCTTCTTCGGAGTCATCTGAAGAGATCAGAAATTGCATGGGCGCAACCATCGTCGCGACGATGTTGCAGCCGCCTCCGAACATCGCCTCGGCCTCGTCGATGACGCGCAGGCCCAGAAAGTGTCCGCGGTAGGGTGGGCGAATCCAAACCTCATCCACGATCAGGAGATCCATTCCGCCAAGGCTGTCGCCGAGAACCTCCTCCACTGATTCCCGAACGACACCGCTGGGCTCGTAGAGCGCCTCGAAGTAGGCGCTGAGGTCAGCGCTAGAGTCGAAGACGTCACCAATGGGATCGCCTTCGTCCAAAGCGCGGCCCGCCAGAACACGGCACAGGCGAACCTTGCCCAAGTCGTGCATTCCGCCCCAGACATCCTTGCCAGCGATCGCGCCCGCGATCCACATCAACAATCGCTCTTCGGGCTCGACGTTCTTGCCGACCCTGCGCCGCACCCTGAACTCGATCTCAAAGTCCAAACCGGCCACGGAGCCCGAGCGTTCAATCATGGTGGCCTCGCGCGGTTTCGCGATGGCGATCACAGTCGCACACAACTGGCACACAAACAGCCCAGTATTCCAGAACAAAGCTGAAAGAGAGGGAGGGTAAAGTTACTCTGATTTCAGGGACTTGAAGAATGGAGCCGACGACCGGAGTCGAACCGGTGACCTGCTGATTACGAATCAGCTGCTCTACCAACTGAGCTACGTCGGCGTTCGAAGGACTGCTCCAAGTGCCACGACCGGATGGGCGGCGAACTCGGAGCCACAGGGCGACCCAAAGTAGCCGCGGCCCCTAGCGCCCGCCATCGAGGCCGCGCTCTTAAGACTGGGCGAAACGCAGCTCGCGCCGGACATCGCTGCCGCCTCCATCCTTTCTGCATTCCGCACGCGCCCGCATCCGCGCACTGGCCGAAGTTTCGTCGCCGAATTCTGTGACGCTTCGTCAACGGCGGGTTTAGGATGCGCGAAGCCCAAACCTCCGGAGACCGCTGCCATGCCCGTGCTGCCCTTCATCGACGCGCTGATCCTGGTGGGTTGGTCGAGCATTTTCGGCGCGATCTTCCTGAAGTCGATCTATGTGACCACGAGTTATCGCCCGACGTTTTTCGGGATGCATCCGTCGGATTTCCTGACGGTCGCGGGGGTGTGTTTGCTCTTCGCGTTGGCGCTGGCCGCGCGCACGTGGGTGAAGGCGAATGAGCCCGAGCTGCTCGCGCGACGGCGCCGCGCGCGGTTGGCGGAGCCGGGGTACAGCGAGGACGAGGCGAATGGCCACGCGCGGGCGCGCGAGACGGATGAGCCGCGGCGGAACGTCGCGCGGCTCTAGCGCTCGATCACGGGCCGGGCGCGATCAGCGCGTGGCGCGGCGCGGGATCAGGCTGAGCGCGGAGACGGCGAGCTCCCAATAGAGATTGGCGGCGCTCCGGATCGTCGCGGTGGCTTTTTGGGTGATGGCTCGCACGGCGGCGTCCTCCTGATTCGTCGGTTGCTCTCGACCCCATCTCTATGTGGCCTCGATCGGCAGCGAGGTGGCAATTTCCCGGTTGCCAACCCTCTCGTGCCCCGAGGGTCCGCCGTTACCATGCGGCCCATGACGCAATCCACTTCGACTTCGGCCGCCGCGTGCGGCGCTCCCGACCGCCGCATCTGGGTCGATGGCGCGCTGGTGCCGTGGCAATCCGCGACGGTGCATCTGCTCTCGCACTCGTTCGCGCGCGGCTCGATGGTCTTCGACTACCTGTCGGTGCACGCGACACCGCGCGGCGCCGCGATCTTCCGGCTCGGCGAACACGTCGAGCGGTTCCTCCGTTCGGTGTCGATCGTCGGGCTGCCGATCGCGCAGGATTACGACGCGCTCTTCGCTGGCGCGCTCGAAGCCGTGCGCGCGAATCCGGGCTGCACGGCGCTGAAGATGATGGCGTTCCTGCCCTCGGAAGAGGTCGGTGTGGTGCCGATGGACGAGCGCGTGTCGGTGGCGATGGCTGCCTACGATCCCGTGCGCGACGTGATCCTGAAGAAGCCCGCGCCGCGGCGGATGCCGACGGAGCTGAAGCTGAAGCTCGAGCGATCGCGGCGCCGCATCGGGTCGCACTTGCCGGTACACGCAAAGGCGGCGGCGAACTATCTCGGCGCGGCGATGGCGGCGTGGCAGGCGCGCCGCGAGGGCTACGACGAGATCGTGATGCTCGACGAGAACGGACTGCTCGCCGAAGCGCCGACGTCGAATGTGTTCGTGGTCGATGCCGCCGGCACGCTGCGCACGCCCGCGCTCGATGGCGTGCTGCCCGGCATCACGCGCCAATCGCTGCTCGAACTTGCGAAGCATGAGGGCATCACTACGCATGATGGCGTCGTCGAGGCCGACGAATTGCTCGGCGCACGCGAGGCGTTCCTCACTTCGACGAGCATCGGCGTGTGGCCCGTCGCGTCGGTGGATGGCAAGCCGTTGCCGACGCCGGTGCCAGGCCCCGTGAGCGCGCGCTTGAAGACGCGCTTCGATGCGATCACCGATGGGCGCGATGCGGACTTCGCGCATTGGCTCACCGTCGTGACCGAGTCGTAGCGCGCGTGCGCATTCTCTCCGGCATCCAGCCTTCGGGCGAGCCGCACATCGGCAACTACTTCGGTGCGATGCGGCAACACGTCGCGTTGCAGGCGAAGGGCGAGGCGATCTTTTTCATCGCCGACTACCACTCGATGACGTCGCTTCGCAACGCAGCGGAGCGTCGCCGCTTCACGCGCGAACTCGCGCTCGACTATCTCGCCTGCGGCATCGATCCGGCCCGCGCGATCCTCTACCGCCAATCCGATCTGCCCGAGGTGACGGAACTCGCGTGGATTCTCACGACGGTGACGTCGATGGGGTTGCTAGAGCGCGCGCATTCGTTCAAGGACAAGGTGGCGCGCGACGAGGCCGCGAAGGTGACGATTGCGCACGGGCTCTTCGCGTATCCCGTGCTGATGGCCGCCGACATCCTGATCTACAACGCCGACATCGTGCCAGTCGGCCAGGATCAGAAGCAACACCTCGAGATGACGCGCGACATCGCCGGCTCGTTCAACCATGTGTACGGCGAAGTCTTCAAGCTGCCCGAGCCGATGATTCTCGAGGATGTCGCGGTGGTGCCCGGCACCGATGGCCGCAAGATGAGCAAGTCCTACGACAACACGATCCGGATGTTCGCGCGCGAGGCGGAGATCAAGAAGTCGGTGATGGGGATCGTGACGGACTCGACGCCGGTGGATCAGCCGAAGGACGCCGCTACGGCGCTCTTTCAGTTGTGGTCGCTCTTCGCGACGGCGGACGAGAGGAAGTCGCTCTTCGGTCGTGCGTCGGCGCCAGGGCTCGGCTACGGCGAAGTGAAGAAGGACTTGCTCGCGCGGCTGCTCGCGCACTTCGCGCCGATGCGCGAACGGCGCGCGGAATGGGATGCGCGCGGTGACGAGGTCGAAGACGTGCTCGCCGACGGCGCCCGCCGCGCCCGCGCGATCGCGCGCCCGATCCTCGATGCGGCGCGCAACGCCGCGGGGCTCGGCCGGAGTAGCGTGTAAACTGCGCGACCGTCGTTGGGTGGTAGTTGCCGATGTGGATGCGGATCGCTCGCGTGCTGTTGTTGCTGCTGGCCTCGGCTCCCGCTCTTGCGCATGCCGCGTGGCAGCCCGCCGGTGTCGATCTCACGCGACCGCGGCTGTTGATGCGCCCGGGCGATGTGCCGATCGTTCAGCAGCGCGTGCTGCGCGAGCCGTATCGCACGCACCTCGCGCGCATCGTGAATCAGCCGATCTCCGCAGCGGAATGGGATCTCGCGGATCACGACATTCCCGCCGAGCGCGAGAAATCGAAGGCTGCGAAGAATCTCGCGTTCCTCTACGCGATCGATCGCACCCTCAGC
The DNA here is from genome assembly GCA_031396445.1 of Deltaproteobacteria bacterium. Classification (GTDB taxonomy): domain Bacteria; phylum Myxococcota_A; class UBA9160; order UBA9160; family PR03; genus PR03. Next base: position 159,651 of record JANNKU010000075.1, read on the forward strand.
GGCGGCGTTGCAGTGCCGTTCGCGTCGGCCGCAGCGCGACAGGCCGCCGGCGACGGCGCGCTCGACTACCTGCTCGCGATGTACACGGTGTCGCGCATCGCCGACACCTTCGACGACGACATCAATACGTCGGAGGAGATCGTCAGCTACGCGACGGCTTACGACACACTGGTCGGTGCCGGCTACCCGTTCGCACCGGCCGACGAAGCGGCGATCCGCGCCAACTTGATCGCGCTCACGGCCGATCTCTACGAGGACTACCGCGGTCTCGATCCGCAGGTCGGCACCTCGGCAGTCTTCTTGACCAACAACCACCGCACCAAGTCGGGCGCTGCGATGGCGATTGCGGCGATTGCGCTCGCGGAACACACGCCTGTGCCGGGGAGCGATCCCACGCAGATCGCCGAGCCCAACGACTGGTTCGCGTACGGCATCGCGCAAGTCGATCGCGTGCTGCGCTACGCGTACATCAGCGGCGATGGCGCGTACTCCGAAGGCCCGTACTACTCGCGCTACTCGGGGCAGAACCATCTGCCGTTCCTGCGCACGGTCGATCGACTCGTCGGCGGCGCGCCGGGTCCCGTCTTCGGACTCGCGCAGCCGAATCTATGGCGCCATCCGCTCTTCGCGCGCCACCAGCAGTGGATGATCGATACCACGCTGCCCGATGGCTCGATGGCGCACATCGATGATGGCAACGTCGGCCGCTCGTACTACTACGGGATGCTGTCGAGCCTGCCCGCCGCGCCGCTCTTTCACTGGGCGTGGGCGAACGGTCGCCAGCCTTTCGAGGCCGACGGCTCGATCGATCTCGCCGCCGATCAGATCGTCAGCTACGACGATGCGATCGCCGCCGTGCCGCCGAGCGGCTCGCCGACCTCGTTCTACATCGAAGGCGGCAACGCGATGCTGCGTCAGGATTGGTCGCGCGAGGCAGTGCTGGCGATCGTGCTCGGCGAACACGGCATCGCGAATCAGTTCGCGCGCGACGAGCAGGGCAGGGGCATCGTCGTTTCCGCATCGCACGAGCAGGCGGAGCCGGGCGCCTTCAATCTCTTCGCGTTCGGTGAGCAGCTCGCGATCGATCCCGGCTACTTCACGTTCCCGGATCGCAATCGGGTCGCGAAGCCGCAGCACCACAACATCGTGTTGGTGGATGGCAAGGGCCCCGTCGATCCGTTCACGGCAACGCTCACGTGGGCCGACCGCAATGCGGAGCCGCGCGCCGACGGCCAATCGACGATCACGCGCCCGCTCGATACGGAGTTCCTCGACGCGGCGACCGTTTCGTCCAGCTACGGCGGCACGCCCGCGATCGTCGTCGGCGCCACCGTGCAGACGGTTCCGGCGGCGCGCGTCACGCGGCGTTTCCTCTTCCCAGATCACCGCTACCTGGTGATCGCGGACTTCGTGCGCTCGAAACGCTCGCGTCTCTTCACGTGGCTATTGCACGGCAACGGCGGCCCGGGCAGCGACGGGACGTTCCTCGCGACGCCGAACGGTGCCACCTGGACGATCCGCGGCGCGCGCCTCGACGGCGCGATCGCGATCGCCGGTGCGACGCCCATCTTCAGCACCAGCTCCGAGCTCCACGAGATCTACGATCGCGGCGAGCGCAGCCACACCGCGCTTCACGCTTCTGCGAACGGCGAGAACCTGCGCTCCGTCATGATCGCGTTGCCGACACATTCTGCGGACGCCGCGCCCGAAGTGGCGACGGTCGCCGTCGCGGGCGGCGCCGGACTCGCGTTCCGCGACGTCGCCGGCGATCGCGTCGCGCTCGCGGTGCACCGCACGCCAGGGCAGGGCGAGCTCGCACTCGATGTCTCCGCGCTGGGCCTTCTCGAAGCGAAAAGCGATGGCTCTTTGTGGAACTTCGATGCCCACCTCGACGGTACGCTGCGATCCGCCTTCGCCGACGACGCGCACTTTCTTCGCTACGACGGCACGACGCTGATCGAGTCCGCGTCGTACGGCTCGCTCGGCATACACCCCGAAGCGACGCGCGCGGAGATCGTCGCCGAGACGGCGGACGCAGCGGTTGCGGTGCACGGTCTCGCATTCACCGCGCAGGCGGCCGACGGCGCGTGCGAGCTCGAGGCTAGCGGTGGCGACGCGGTCGTCATGATGAATCGCAATCGTGTCGTCACGTTGCGAGCAGCAGCGGACAACTCGGCGCCCGGCGCCGATGCGGGCGCATCACCACGCCGCGCCTTGGTCGGCACAGTGATCGCGCTCGACGCGAGCGCGAGCTGCGATCTCGACGACGACGCGCTCACGTACGCGTGGGAGTTGATCTCGGCGCCGGGCGGCTCCGCGTGGTCGCTCACCGACGGCACGAGCGCGACGCCCACGCTCGCGATCGACAAGCGCGGCCCGTATCGCGTGCGTCTCATCGTCACCGATTCTCATGGCGCGGCGAGTCGCGCGGCCGAAGCCGTCATCTACGGCGGCGGCGCTTGCGAAGATCACGTCGACGAAGATCTCGACGGCCTGATCGATCAACTCGATCCGCAATGCCCCGCGCCGCGTGAAGGCTACGGCGTCGGCTGCGGGCTACTCGGCATCGAGGTGCTGCCGGTACTCGCGTGGGCAGCGCTGCGGAGTACGCGCAGGCGCAGCCTGTAGTTCTGCGCGTCGCGTTTCTACAAAGCCCATGGCGAGCGACATTGCCGCCGCATTACAGCGCCGCTGAGGCGTTCTTGCGCAGGCACGCCGATTGCTTTTCCGCTCTGCATGAACGAAGCACTCGTACCGATCGTTGCATTCGCGCCGCTGCGCTGGTCCGCAATGCCTGCGTCAGCAAAACGCGATCTCGCGCAGCTCGCAAAAACCCGCTCCGTATTCGTGCTCGAAACACCGGAGCCGATCGAGCGTGGCGAGCGCGAGTGCTGGGAGCTGCTGCCCGGCGCGCCGGATCTGCTGGTGTGCCGGCCGCGCGTTGCGCGCGCGGCCGAAGTTTCGGATCAACGCGTGCAGACGCGGATGGCGAAGGCGTTGCTGCACTGGCTCGACATCGGCGAGTTCGTCGCGTGGCTCTACACGCCGTCGGAGCTCGCTCGCGCGAAATCACTCGCACCGTCGCTCGTCATTCACGACCGAAGCTTCGACGGCGCAGCTTCGAAGCACACGCACGCGGCGACGTCGATCGCCTGACGCGCGGCTTCCGCGTCAGATCTTGCGAAACTCGAGTGCGTCGCCCGAGAGCCGCGCATCGACGCGCACCGTCGTGCCTTCCGGGAACGCGCCTTCGAGGATCTTCACCGCGAGCGGGTCCTGCACCATGCGCTGGATCACGCGTTTCAGCGGCCGCGCGCCGTAGTGCGGGTCGTAGCCCTTGTCGGCGAGGAGCTGCTTCGCTTCGGGCGTGAACTCGAGCTCGATGCGCCGATCGGCGAGCAGCTTCTGCACGCGCTGTAGCTGGATTTCTACGATGTGGCCGATCTGATCGCGACCGAGTTGGTGGAAGATGATCACGTCGTCGACGCGGTTCAAGAACTCGGGCTTGAAGTGCGCGCGCAGCGCCTCGTGCACGCGGCGCTCCATCTCCGTGCGCTCGCTCTCGCCGAGCTCGATGATCACCTGCGAGCCGAGGTTCGAGGTGAGAATCAATACGGTGTTCTTGAAATCGACGGTGCGACCCTGGCCGTCCGTGAGGCGGCCGTCGTCGAGAATCTGCAACAACGCGTTGAACACATCTGGATGCGCCTTCTCGATTTCGTCGAAGAGCACCACGCTGTACGGGCGACGCCGCACGGCTTCCGTGAGATAGCCGCCCTCGTCGTAACCGACGTAGCCTGGCGGCGCGCCGATCAGCCGCGACACCGAGTGCTTCTCCATGAACTCGCTCATGTCGATGCGGATCATCGCCTGCTCGTCGTCGAACAAGAAGCCGGCGAGTGCGCGCGCGGTTTCGGTTTTGCCGACGCCCGTCGGGCCGAGAAAGATGAACGAACCGATCGGCCGGTTCGGATCCTGCAAACCGGCGCGCGCGCGGCGCACCGCATTCGACACCACTTGCAGCGCTTCGTCCTGGCCGACGACGCGCTCGCGCAGCTTGTCTTCCATGTGCAGCAGCTTTTCCTGCTCGCCTTCCATCATTTTGGTGACGGGAATGCCGGTCCACTTCGAGACGAGCTCGGCGATTTCGTCGGCGGTGACCTCCTCCGACACCAGCGCGCCTTGCTCCTGCGTCGCATCGAGGTTCTGCTGCGCCGCAACGAGATCCTTTTCGAGCTGAATCAGTTCGCCGTAGCGAATCTCCGCGGCGCGCTCGAGATTCCCCGCGCGCTGCACGCGCTCGAGTTCGGCGTTCAGCGCCTCGCGCTTCTCCTTCAACTCGCGCACGCGGCCAATCGCCTGCTTCTCGGATTCCCAATGCGCCTTCTGCGCATTCAGCGTCTCGGCGAGATTCGCGATCTCCAGCTCGAGGCGGACGATGCGCTCGCGGCTCGCCGCGTCGCTCTCCTTCTTCAACGCCTCGCGCTCGACTTCGAGGCGCATCATCTCGCGCTGCGCTTGATCGAGTTCCTCGGGCATCGAGTCGATCTGCACGCGCACGCGCGCGGCGGATTCATCGACGAGATCGATCGCTTTGTCGGGCAGGAAGCGATCCGTGATGTAGCGGTGCGAGAGCGTCGCAGCCGCGATCAGCGCGGCATCCTGGATGCGCACGCCATGATGCACTTCGTAGCGCTCCTTCAGGCCGCGCAGGATCGCGATCGTGTCCTCGACGTTCGGCTCGCCGACCAGCACCGGCTGGAAGCGGCGTTCGAGCGCGGCGTCCTTCTCGATGTGCTTGCGGTATTCGTCGAGCGTCGTCGCGCCGACACAGCGCAGCTCGCCGCGCGCGAGCGCCGGCTTCAGCAGATTCGCCGCATCGGCGGCGCCTTCCGCCGCACCCGCGCCGATGATCGTGTGCAGCTCGTCGATGAAGAGAATCACCTGACCCTGCGCGTCGGTGACTTCCTTCAGCACCGCCTTCAGGCGATCTTCGAACTCGCCGCGATATTTCGCGCCGGCGATCATCGCGCCCATGTCGAGCGTGATGACGCGGCGATCGCGCAGCGATTCGGGTACGTCGCCGGCGATCACGCGCTGAGCGAGTCCTTCGACGATCGCGGTCTTGCCGACGCCCGGTTCGCCGATCAACACCGGATTGTTCTTGGTGCGGCGCGAGAGCACCTGGATCACGCGGCGGATCTCGTCATCGCGGCCGACGACGGGATCGAGTTTGCCTTTTCGCGCCAGCTCGGTCAGATCGCGGCCATACTTCTCGAGCGACTGGTACTTCGATTCGGGATCTTGATCGGTGACGCGCCCACTGCCGCGCACCGATTGCAGCGCCTTCAGGATCGCGTCGCGCGTGACACCCGCTTCGCGCAGCGCGCGGCCCGCGGCGTCGCGATCGCTCGCAGCGAGGCCGAGGAGCAGATGCTCCGTCGAGACGTACTCGTCCTTCAGTTGATCCGCGGATTGGAAGGCCGCTTCGAGCGCCTTGTTGAGCGCATCGGAAATGTGCGGCTGCGCAACCGAGCCCGATACACGCGGCAGCGCTGCGAGCGCCTGATCGAGCTGCGCCTTCAACGCATCGACGGTGACGCCGAGCTTCTGCAGCACCGGGACGGTGGCGCCCTCGGGTTGATCGAGGAGCGCGCGCAACAGATGCAGCGGCTCGATCGCGTTGTGACCGCGGCCCGCCGCGATCGATTGCGCCTTGGTGAGCGCTTCCTGGCCTTTGATCGTCAGTTTGTCGAGTTGCATGGCTGGCAACCCTAAACACGATCACCGCGGGCACAAGGCCCCGACCCGCGGATCGAGGCCGAATCGCGACTACTTCTCGGCCTTCTTTTTCACCGCGACGAAGAGCGTGGCTTCGCCGCGTCGCACCAGCAGCAGTGCTTTCTCTTGCTCAGACATCGCGCCCTTGAACTCGGCGACATTCGCGACGGCTTTCTGATTCACCTCGAGGATCACGTCGCCACGGCGCAGGCCAGCTTCGGCGCCGGGGCTGGCGTTCTCGACCTCGGTGATGACGACGCCCTTCTCGCCCGCGACGCCGAGTTGCTCGGCGAGTTCGGGACCGAGGTCTTGCACGCGCAGGCCAAAGATGACCGGACCTTCTTCCTCGCCTTCCTCCTCGGCGCGCGCCACTTGCTGACCCTCATCGAGCTTGCCCACCTCGATGTCGAATTTCTTTTCTTTGCCAGCGCGCATCACGACGACGTCGGTCTTGGTGCCCGGCGTCGTCGCCGCGACACGGCGCGGCAGATCTTCCATCTCGGTGATGGGCTGGTCCGCGAAACGCACGATCACGTCACCGCGCTGGATGCCGGCCTTGTGCGCCGGTCCGCTCGGATCGACGCGCGAAATCAGCGCGCCGTCGTCGCTCTGCAGATTCATCGCTTCCTTCAGATCGGGCGTGATCTGCTGGATCACGACACCGAGCCAACCGCGCGTGACGAAGCCGCTGGTCCGCAGGCTCGGCAGGATTTCCTTCGCCATCTCGATCGGCACCGCGAAGCCGATCGTGTTCGCGCGCGGGTTGATCGCCGTGTTGATGCCGACCACTTCGCCCGCGAGGTTGATCAGCGGGCCGCCCGAGTTGCCGGGATTGATCGCGGCATCGGTCTGGATGAAGTCTTCGTAGCGACCCGCGCCGATGTTGCGGCGGTGTAGCGCCGAGACGATGCCGGCCGTCACCGTGTGCTCGAGCCCGAAGGGATTGCCGATCGCGATCACCCAATCGCCGGGGCGAAGCTTTCTGGAGTCACCGAAAGGCAGCGCGGTGAGCGGCTTGTCGCTCTTCACCTTGATCAGGCCGATGTCGGTCGCGGGATCGCGGCCGATGATTTCTGCGGGCAGCGTGGTGCCGTCCTTGAACGCGACTTCGACCTTGTCCACGTCTTCGATCACGTGGTTGTTGGTGACGATGTAGCCGTCCTCGGAGATCACGAAGCCCGAGCCGAGGCTCGGGACCTGGAACTCCTGGTTGCCGCCGCCGTTCGGGTCTTCGAACGGGGAGCCGGGCCCGCCGAAGAACGGTTCGAGTTGCGGCGGGATGCGAAGGCCGTTCGGGCCACCGTTGCCGGTCATCGTCTTCGAGGTGCGGATGCTGACGACCGCGGGTGAAACTTTTTCGGCCAGATCCGCGAACGAGGAGCGGTTCGGAACCTCGGCGAGATCGCCGCCGCCGACGGATTCGTTCCAGAACGGCTTGCCAGCGGGCGCCGCCGCAGGTTCTTCCTTCGAGCCGAAGAGGTCGATGGCCTGCGCATCGGTGGCGCCGGGCAGCGACAGGCCGGCTGCGACAGCGCAAACGCCGAAGAGCGTCACGAGAAGACGACGATTCATCTGCACTTCACCCCTTTTCGAACGACTCATGAGAGCGGGACGATCACATGGTATCGACCCCCACCGCGCTGAACCACGACTTGCGCACGCGCGCGCCCCTGCAGGTCGAGCACCGCGCGCCGCAACGCGGTGGTGTTCTCGAGCGGACGGCCGTTGATCGCGAGCAGCACGTCGCCCGCGTGAAAGCCGATCTGCTCGGCGCGGCTCTTCGTCTGCACTTTCTTCACGCGGAAGCCGCCGCCATCGACGCCGGCGAGCCCCAGCCCGAGGATCCGCTCCGCGAGAGTGACGACGCCCTCGTCGCTGAGGCGCTCGGCGCGCGCGGTGAGATGTTCGGTCGCGTTCGCCCGCCACACTTCGATGTCGAGATCCTGCCCCGGCGCCGCCGTCTCGAAGATCTCGTAGACGTCACGCGCGCTGCGGATCTTGTGACCATCGACGCGCGTCAGCAGATCGCTGCGCCGCAGGCCGGCGCGCTCGGCGGGGCCGCCCTTCAACACACCGGTGACGAGGGCGCCCGAGGTGCCGCGCGGCACTTCCATCGCATCGTGCAGATTCGGATCGAGGTCTTGTAGCTCGATGCCGAGCCACACCGGCGCGATCTCGCCGTGCTGGATCAATTGATCGACGACGCGCTTTGCGACCGCGATCGGCACCGCGAAGCCGATGCCCTGCGCGCCCTGATAGATCGCGGTGTTGACGCCGATCAGTTCTCCCGCGGCGTTCAGCAGCGGACCGCCGGAGTTGCCGGGGTTGATCGACGCGTCGGTCTGGATGAAGCCGTAATAAGACCGGCCCTCGGTGCGGATCGAGCGATCGAGCGCCGAGATCACGCCGGTGGTGACGGTGCTCGAGAGGCCGAAGGGATTGCCGATCGCGATCACCGGCTCGCCGACGAGCAGATCGTCGGAGCCGCCGGGCGCGACCCACGGAAGTTTTTCGTCGGATTCGATGCGCAACACCGCGATGTCGTTGTTGGGATCGGCGCCGACCAGCTTGGCGTCGAACTCGCGCCCATCGGAGAGGATCACCTTGATGCGCGACGCGCGCGCCACGACGTGCTCATTGGTCAGCACATGCCCGGCGCCATCGATCACGACGCCGGAGCCGAGACTCTGCTCGGTGCGCGAGCGGTTCGGCTCGATGAAGTCCTGGAAGAAGCGCTCGAAAAACGGATCGCCGCGATAGCCCTCGAAGGGACTCTGCTGCCGCACGTCGATCTCGGTGGTGACGCTGACGACGGCGGGTCCGACGCGCTCGGCCGCCTCGACCGCTGCCGTGCGACGCAAGAACGGATCGGCTGCCGCCGCCGGCGCGGCATGCGCGAGAAGGGCCGCGATGGTGGTGAACGCTGCGATGCCGGCTCTCATGGCTCCGTCGATCAAACCATTCGTCTCGTGGATGGGTGCGAAACCCGGAAGGTGCAGACGCCTCGCTGCAGCGGGCTATTCGCGAGCGGCCGAGACTAGAGATCGGCAAGCAGCGCGGCAATCACCTTCGGTAGCGTCGGCTCGATGTCGTCGAACGCAGTGATTGACGAGGCGAACGCCGCATTGCGCGCGGTTTTTGGGCGCGAGCCCGAGGCGGGACTCGCAGTGCAGGCGCCCGGTCGCGTGAACCTGATCGGCGAACACACCGACTACAACGGCGGCCTCGTGCTGCCGTGCGCGATCGATCGCGGCACCGTTGCCGTCGCCGCGCGCCGCAGCGATGCGCGCTTGCGCGTGCACTCGACGACGCTCGCCGCGACCGGAGAGATCGATGCGAGTGCGTTCGCGCGCGGCCGCGGCTGGCTCGACTACGTCGCTGGCGTCGTCGCCGCCTTTCGCAGCGAGGGCTTGCCGGTGCCGGGACTCGACATCGCGCTCGCGAGCGATCTGCCGCGCGAGTCCGGCCTCTCGAGCTCCGCGTCGCTCGAAGTCGCGATCGCGACGCTGCTCGACGTCGCGGGCGACGCGAGTCTCGATGGCGCCACACGCGCGCGACTCGCGCATCGCGCCGAGAACGAGTTCGTCGGTGTGCCGTGCGGGCGGATGGATCAACTCGCAAGCGCTCTCGGCAAACCTTCTGCGGCGCTGCGCATCGACTGCCGCGACTTCACGGTGCGCGCGGTGCCGCTGCCCGGCGAACGCATGCGTGTGTTGATCGTCGATTCGGGCGTGCGCCGCCAGCTCGCGGACGGCGACTACGGCCGCCGTCGCGCCGAATGCGAGGCGGGGCTCGAGCGTGCGCGCACAGCGGGCATTGCGCCCGCCGACGCCGAAACGTGGCGCGATGTCGATGCGTCGCGTCTAGCCGAACTCGAAGTCGCGCTCGACGCGCCGCTCTTCCGCCGCGCGCGCCACGTCTTCACCGAGAACGCGCGCGTCGATGCCGTCTGCGCTGCGCTCGCATGCGGCGATCTCGCGCAGGTCGGCGCGCTGCTGCAGCAGGGCCAGCGCTCGTTGCGCGACGACTTCGAAGTGAGTCGCGTGGAACTCGACGCGCTCTGCGAACTCGGCGACGCCGCGCCCGGTTGCTTCGGCTCGCGACTCACTGGCGCGGGCTTCGGCGGCTGCACGATCCATCTCGTCGAGCCATCGCGCGCAGGCGACGTCGGCGCGGCGATTCGCAGCGGCTTTGCGCGGCGCTTCGGACGCGAACCGGTGATGCAACTCGTCGCAGCGGCGGCGGGCGCCGGGCCGCTCTAGCCGCGAAAGCGCTCAGCGCTGCGACGTCTCGCCGGCGTCGCCCTTCGCCTCGCCATTGCCTTTCGCGCCCCCGCCGCGCCGCACCAACACGAGTCGCGTCTCCTCGCCGCGTTCCGCCGTGATGAGGAAGCGCGGCAGCGCCTCGACTTCCGGGAGCACGCCGCGCAGATCGGCGAGATTCGCGATCTCGTGGGCTTCGACGCGCCGGATCACGTCGCCCGGTTCGAGGCCGGCCTCGGCTGCCGGCGATCCGCTCGCGACGAACGACACATAGGCGCCGCTGCGGGTCGCGAGCCGGTTCTGGCGCACGATCGTCTCGGTGATCTGTTGCGCGTGGAAGCCCGCGTCGGACTCGAGCTCTTCGGCTTCCACCTTCGGCGCTTCGGCGAGCGTCACGCTCACCTTCGTGCGCTCGTCGCCGCGCAGCAATGCGATCTGCGCCGACTCGCCCGGCGCGATGCGCGCGACCACGCGCTGGAAGTTGCCGAGGTCTTCTTCCTTCTCGGCCTCGATCGGCGTGTCTGCGAAATCGGTGAGCACGTCGCCGGGTTTGATGCCGGCATCCGCGGCCGGCGAGTGCGGCGAGACGCTGCTCACCACCACGCCGGTTTCTTCGGGTACGCCGAAGTACGCGGCGAGTTCGCGATCAAAGGGCTGGATCGTCACGCCGAGCCAGCCGCGTTCGATGCCGCCCGTATCGAGTTGGCGCATCACATCGAGCGCCGTATCGACGGGGATCGTGAAGCCGATGCCGCGCCCTTGTCCGCGCGAGTTGATGCCGATGACGCGCCCCGCGAGATCGACCAGCGGTCCGCCCGACGAACCGCGATCGATCATCGCGTCGGTCTGGATGAAGTCGTTGATCAGATCGGGAATGCCGAGGTTGCGGCCCTTCGCCGACACGATTCCCAGCGACACGGTGCCGTCGAGCCCGTACGGATTGCCGACCGCGAGCACCCATTGGCCGACGCGCACTTCGTCCGACGTGCCGAAGGTCGCGGCCGGCAGCGGATTCGTCGGCTCGATGCGCAGCAGCGCGAGATCCGTCTGCTTGTCGGTGCCGACGATGCGCGCCGGAATCTTGCCCGCGATGCCGGGGATCGTGACCGTTACTTTCTCGGCCTTCTCGACGACGTGGTGATTGGTGAGGATGCGGCCATCGGCGCTCGCAATCACGCCCGAGCCCGTCACTTCATTGCGACGGTCGTTCACCTTCACGATCGCTTCGACGTGTACGACGGACGGTGTCACGCGCTTCGAGATCTCGATCACGCGATCCTGGATCTCGGTGAGCGCGCGCGGCTCCGGCCCCGGCGGCGCATCGGCTGCGCGTGCGGACGGGATGCCGAGGGCGATGCACGCCGCGAAGAGAACCCGAGCGAGATTCATCCGTTGGCTCCATCCAGAGTTGCGCGCAGCGCGCGTGCCGCGGCGCCAGGTTCGAGTGCCGCGAGCAGCGCGCCGGTGACCGCGACGCCCGCGGCTCCGGCGCGAATCACCACTGCGGCGTTGCTCGCGTCGATGCCGCCCTGCGCGAGCAGCGGCAGCGCGCCGCTGCACGCTGCGATCGCGGCGATCCCGAGCGGCGCGCGTTCGAGCGGCTTCGAGAGCGGCGCGAAGATCGGCGCGAGGTGCGCGCAATTGGCGCCGGCTGCCGCTGCGGCGCGCACTTTATCGGGCGTGTGCGCCGCGACGCTGATCCATCGCTCCGCGCCGAGCAGCGCGCGCGCTTGCGCGATCGAGATCGCATCGAAGCCGAGGTGTACGCCGTCTGCGCCGACCGCGAGCGCGATGTCGATGCGGCGGTTGATCAATACGCGCACGCATCCGCCGCGTCGCCGTGCGGCGTCGCGCGCGGCGGCGACCACGCGCGCTGCCAGCTCGAAGAGTGCGCGCCCGTCGAGATCGCGCTCACGGAGCTGCACCCAATCGACGCCGCCAGATACAGAGGCGGCGACCACTTCTTCGAGCGGCAAGCGCGTGAGACGCCGATCGGTGACGAGACACAAGATCGGTCCGTCACGCATCGACTTCGCACGCTCGCGGCTTCAGAAGGCAGCCAAGCCGTCGAGCGGGCTCGATGCCGTGGCGTAGAGCCGGCGCGGGATGCGGCCCGCTTCGTATGCGAGGCGGCCCGCTTCGACCGCTAGCCGCATTGCGCGCGCCATCTTCACGGGATCCTTCGCGCCGGCGATCGCGGTGTTCATCAACACGGCGGTGGCGCCGAGTTCGAGTGCGACGGCTGCGTCGCTCGCGGTGCCGACGCCGGCATCGACGATCACCGGCACTTCGACCGTCTCGAGGATGATGCGCAGGTTCGCGGGATTGCGGATGCCGAGTCCGGAGCCGATCGGCGCGGCGAGCGGCATCACGGCGGGGCAACCCATCGCGGCGAGGCGCTGGCACGCGACCGGATCGTCGGAGACGTAGGGCAACACCGCGAAGCCGTCGGCGATCAAGATGCGCGCGGCTTCGAGCGTTGCGGCGACGTCGGGGAAGAGCGTGCGCTCGTCGCCGATCACTTCGAGTTTCACCAGCGCGTGGCCGAGCAATTCGCGGCCGAGCTGTGCGGTGGTGACGGCGGATTCGACGTCGTAGCAGCCCGCCGTGTTGGGCAGGATCGTCACGCCTTCGGGCACGAAATCGAGGAAGCGCTTGCCGTCTTTGGCGGCGGCGAAATCAACCCGGCGCAGTGCGATGGTGATCATGTCGGCGCCGGCCGCGAGCGTGGCTTCGCGCATCTGTTCGAGCGACGCATACTTGCCACTGCCGACGATCAGTCGCGAACGAAACGAATGCGCGCCGAGTGTGAAGCCTTCAGACATGGCGACTAGCCTCCGCCCACCGCTTCGAGGATCTCGATGCGATCGCCCGCGGCGAGCTTTTGGGTGTCGAATGCGGAGCGCGGCACGACGCTGCGATTCACCGCCACCGCGATCCGCTTGCCGCCGAAACCGAGTTGCGCGAGCAGTCCGCCAACACTCGTTTCGGGCGGAATCTCGTGCTCCGCGCCGTTCACCAAAACGTTCATGTGATCTTGGAGCATCGAGTCGGCCAAGCTATCCGACGCGCTTTCTGCGGTCAAACGCAGCGCCGTTGATTTCCGCCGCATTTCCCGTGGGTTATAAAGCCGCCCGGAGAACCTCTGGCATGTCCGATGCGCGACCGACACGAGCGCTGATCGATCTCACCGCACTCGCTCACAACTGGGCGATCGCGTGCCGCGCGGCCGGCGATCGCCGCGTGATCGCCGTCGTGAAGGCGGACGCGTACGGACACGGCGCCGCTGCGGTCGCGCGCCGCCTGGTGCGCGAGGGCTGCACCTGGTTTGCGGTCGCGACCGTTTCGGAACTCGCGGCGCTGCGTGCGGCCGGCGTCGATGCGCCGGTGTTGATGCTCGGTGGCGTACACGGCGCGGCCGACGCGCGCGCCGCACTCGCGCTCGGCGCGACGCCGGTGCTGCACGATGATGCGATGCGCGTTGCGGTCGAAGACGCCGCGGCGTCGCTCGGCCGTCGCGCGTCGGTGCACGTCGATCTTGATACCGGCATGCGGCGCCTCGGCGTTCCGCACCCGGACGCGGTCGAGTTGATCGCGCGCGTGGCGGCGAGCAAAGACCTCGCGCTCGAAGGCGTATCGACGCATTTCGCGCGCGCCGATGAGCTCGATCCGGCGCCGACGCGCGCACAAGTCGAAGCGTTCGCGCGCGTGCTCGATGCGCTGCGCAAGCGCGGCATCGCGCCGGGCCTCGTGCATCTCGCGAACTCGGCGGGCCTGCTCAGCGCAGCGGGCTGGCAAGACCTCGTCGCGAGCGACGCGGTGCGACCCGGCGTGATGCTCTACGGCGTCGCGCCCGCGCCGCATCTAGCCGACGGGCTGCGCCCGGTGATGACGATCGCGACGGCCGTCGTGGGTTTGCGGCGCGTTTCGGAAGGCGAGGGCGTCGGTTACGCGGCGGTTTGGCGCGCGCCGCGCTCCGGCTGGATCGCGACCCTGCCGATGGGGTACGCGGACGGCGTGCCGTGGTCGCTCGGCCGTCCAGCGGCCGGCGGCACGGTGCTGATGGCGGGCCGACGCTTCGCGATCGTCGGTCGCATCTCGATGGATCTGATCACGGTGTGGTTGGAGGACGACGTGGTGGAGCTCGGCGAGGAAGCGATCGTGTTCGGCGCAGGCGCGCCGGTCGAAGCGCTCGCCGCTGCTGCCGACACGATCGCGTACGAGTTGCTGGTGCGCGTCGGCGCGCGCGTGCCGCGGATCTCGATCGGTTGAGCGCGCGCGAACTCGCCGTGCAGTGCACGCGCATCGGCGCGGCGGTGCTGCCCGCCGTCGCGATCGGCGGCGCGCTCGTAGGCTGCGCGTGGATGCTGGCGAGTGCGGACGCCGCGGCTGCGCGCACCGCAATGGTGTCGCGCATTCCGCGCGAGGTCGGCCCGCTGATTGCTGGAGTACTCGTCGCAGCGCGCGTCGGCGCGATGATCGCCGGCGAACTCGGCGCGCTGCGTAATGGCCAGCAGGTCGATTGGCTGCACGCCGCGGGACTCAGCCTGCTGCGACACCTGGTCGTGCCGCGACTCTTCGCCGCGATGCTGGTGCTGCCCGTGGCGACGCTCGTGGTCGATGCCTCCGCACTCAGCGCGGCCTCGCTGCTCGGCACGCCGCGCGCTTTCCACGCGCTCGCGCAACTCGCGCCGGGCGACGTGTGGCTGGGGCTCGCGAAGGCGGCGCTCTTCGGCGCGACGCTCGCCGGCGTAGCCTCGGCGATCGCTCTGCTGCCGCGCGCTGCGCGCCTCGACATCCCGCTCCTCGCCTCGCGCGGCGCCGTGACGGCGATGCTCGCAGTGGTCGCGCTCGATCTGCTGCTCTTCGCGAGTCGGCTCTCGTGAACGCGCTCGCACTCGACGCCGCGCCGCAGACTGCGCGTGTGCTCGAAGTGAGCGGGCTCAGCAAATCACACGGCGATCGCGATGGGCTCGCGGGTTTCGATCTCGCTCTAGCGCGCGGCGAGTTCGTCGCGATTCTTGGCGCGAACGGCACGGGCAAGTCGCTGCTGCTGCGCCTGCTGCTCGGCCTCGAGCGACCCGATGCGGGCACCGCGACGCTCTTCGGCGTCGAAGTCGCGCGCCTCGGCGGACGCGCGCGCAAGGCACTGCTGGCGCGCATCGGTGTCGTCTTCGAGCGCGACGCGCTCTTCGAAGATCGCTCCGTCGCGGACAACATCGCGCTGGCGCTGCGCGCAACGCCGCGGCGCCCCGCTGCCGCCGCGCGCCGCGCCGTGCACGAGAGCTTGCTGCTCGTCGGCCTCAAACACGTCGATCACCTGCGTCCGCCCGCGCTGTCGCCGGGCGCGCGGCGCCGCGTCGCGCTCGCCCGCGCCATCGCCCATCACCCGGAGCTGCTGCTGATCGACGAGCCCGCCGCAGGCCTCGACCCCGTCGCCGGCGCCGCGCTCCACGAACTCACCGCCCAACTCAGGGAGCGCCTCGACCTCTCCATCCTCCTCACCACGCGCCACCCCAACCCCGCCCAATCCCTCGCCGACCGCACCGTGCGCCTATGAGTGAAACGGGGCCGGGCGTCAGGTTATTGGGATTGTCAGGTTATTCCGTCGCTGGATCGGGGAATTCGCGCGAGGATGGGGACCGCATGGCGAAACTTGGTCCGGTGCTCTCGATCGTGATTCCCGCACTCGATGAGGAGGAGGCGATCGGCGCGACGATCGAGCGCTGCCTCGCGGCGCGCGAGACGATCATCGCGGGCAGCCCCGTTTCCGAAGTCGAGGTGATCGTCGTCAGCGACGGCTCGACCGATCGCACCGAGGAAATCGCGCGCCGCTACCAGGCCGTGACGGTGCTCGGCTTCGATCGCAACCGCGGCTATGGCGCGGCGATCAAGAGCGGCTTTGCCGTGTCGCGCGGCGAGTGGGTCGGCTTTCTCGACGCCGACGGCACCTGCGAGCCGGCCTTTTTTGCGACGCTCTGCAGCGCGCTCGATGCGCAGCACGCCGACGTCGCGCTCGGCTCGCGCATGGGCCCCGGCTCCGAGATGCCGCTGGTGCGCACGATCGGCAACACGGTCTTCGCGTTGATCCTCGGCGTGCTGTCGCGCCAGCGCATCGGCGACACCGCCAGCGGTATGCGCGTGCTGCGCAAGTCGGTGCTGCCCGATCTCGACCCGATGCCCGATGGGCTGCACTACACGCCCGCGATGACGGCGCGCGTGCTGCTCGAAGGCAAGCTGGTGCTGATCGAAGAGCCGATGCCGTATGCGGAGCGCATTGGCGAATCGAAGCTCTCGGTGGCGCGCGATGGCGTGCGCTTTCTGGTGTCGATCGTGCGGGCGGCGGCGATCTATCGACCCGCGCGACCGCTCTTGCTCTTCGCGGCCGTCTTCGCGTTCGGCGCGCTGCTGCTCGGCTCCGGGCCGTCGCTCTACTGGCTGCGCCATCGCGTGCTCGAAGAGTGGATGACGTACCGCGTGCTCGCCGCGTTCCTGCTCGGCACCGCGACGGCGATCCTCGCGTCGGCGGCGGTGGTGGCGGAGCAGATCGCGTCGATCGCGCACGGGCGCCCGGTGGCGCGCAGCGGTGTCACCGGAATGGCCGCGCGCTGGTTCACGCGCCGCGCGGCGCTGGTTGCGAGCGCGTTGCTCTTCACCGTGGCGGTGGCGGTGTGCTGGCCCGGCATCGTCGAGTACGTCACGACCACCCGCGTGCAGATGCACTGGTCGCGCGTCGTGCTCTCGTCGCTGCTCAGCCTCGTCGCGCTGACACTCGTCACGACGCTTTTCCTCAGCGAAACGATCGACCTGATCCGCGCCCAGCGCAGCGCTCGCGAATCCCTGCCCACTCCCGACCGCCTCCGCCCCGGCTGCTAGCCCCTCGAGGTTGCGGCTGGGGCGAGTCCGCAGGTTGACTTGATCTCGGGGCACGGGTAAATCACACGCGTTCCCCGCTTTGATTCGGTTCGAAGGAGCTGCGCATGGCCCTCCAACCCTCGCGCCGCGTGGCGCGCGCGCTGTTGTCGGTTTCCGACAAGACGGGGCTCGTCGAGCTGGCGCGCGGACTCGCGGCGCTCGGCGTGGAGCTGGTGGCGTCGGGCGGCAGCGCGACGGCGCTGCGCGACGCGGGCCTCGCTGTGGTCGATGTGGCGCAACTCACGGCGAGTCCCGAGATGCTCGGCGGGCGCGTGAAGACGCTGCATCCGCGCATTCACGGCGGGCTGCTGGCGCGCCGCGATCTCGCGAGCGATCAGCAGGACATGTTGGCGAACGAGATCCGGCCGATCGATCTGGTCGTCGTGAATCTCTACCCGTTCGAGAAGACCGTCGCGAAGCCGGGCGTGTCGCTCGAAGACGCGATCGAGAACATCGACATCGGCGGGCCGTCGATGCTCCGCTCGGCGGCGAAGAACCACGACTACGTCGGCGTGCTCACCGATCCGGCCGACTACGAAACGGTGCTCGCCGAACTGAACGCGAACGATTGCGCGCTCTCGGACGCGACGCGCCGCCGCCTCGCGATCGCCGCGTTCGGCACGACCGCGCGCTACGACGCGGCGATCTTCGCGTGGCTCTCGAAGCACGCGGCGGCGCCGGCGGCGGAACCCGAGCCGCTGCCGAGTCGCATCCACATCGATCTGCCGCGCACGCAGCTCCTCCGCTACGGCGAGAATCCGCACCAGGGCGCGGCGCTCTACGGCGGCTTCCTCGATGCGGTCGAGTCCTTGCACGGCAAGGAGTTGTCGTTCAACAACGTCGTGGACGCGCAGGCCGCGCTGGCGCTGATCCTCGATTTCGATTCCGCCGATCGTTGCGCGCTCGCGATCCTGAAGCACAACACGCCGTGCGGTGTCGGGCAGGGTGCGACGGCGCTCGAGGCATGGCGCGCCGCGTATGCGACGGATCCCGATTCGCCGTTCGGCGGCATCATCGTGGTGAACCGTCCCTTCGATCTGGCGCTCGCGAAGGACGTCGATGAGATCTTCACCGAGGTGCTGATCGCGCCAGAGTTCGAACCCGACGCGCTGGAGTTCCTGCGCAAGAAGAAGAACCGACGGCTGCTCCGCTATCGCGCGGATCGGATCGACCGCACCGAGCTCGACATCCGCCACGTCTTCGGCGGGCTGCTGGTGCAGCAGCCCGATCTCTCGCACGAAGCCGCCGACACCGCGCAAGTGGTGACCGCGCGCAAACCCAGCGAAGAGGAATTGCGCGCACTCGCCTTTGCCTGGCGGGTCGTGAAGCACGTGAAGAGCAACGCGGTGGTTTTCGCGAAGGCCGACCGCACGCTCGCGATCGGCGGCGGCCAGACCTCGCGCGTCGATGCGGTGCACGTGGCGCAGGCGAAGGCGGCGCGCGTCGGCAACGCGCTCGCCGGCTCGGTGCTCGCGAGCGATGCGTTCTTCCCGTTCCCCGATGGCCTCGAGACGGCGATCGCCGCGGGCGCCACCGCCTGCGTGCAGCCCGGCGGTTCGACGCGCGACACCGAAGTGATCGCCGCCGCCGACCGACTCGGCATCGCGATGGTCTTCACCGGCGCGCGTCATTTCCGCCACTAGGAGCTTCTCGCTGTGCGGGTCCTGATCCTAGGCAGTGGCGGACGCGAGCATGCACTCGCTTGGAAGATCGCGCGGAGCCCGCGCGTGACCGCCGTGCTCGCGGCGCCCGGCAGCGACGCGATCGAGCGCGAGGCGCGTTGCTTTCCCGCTGTGAAGGCGGGCGATGCCGCTGCGGTGATTGCGCTCGCGCAGAGCGAGCGCGTCGATCTCGTGGTGGTCGGCCCCGAAGATCCGCTCGTCGCGGGCATCGCCGATCGACTGCGCGAGGCCGGCTTCGCGGTCTTCGGACCTTCGCAGGCGGCGGCGCAGCTCGAGGGCAGCAAGTCCTTCGCAAAGGAATTCATGCGCCGCCACGCGATTCCGACTGCGGCCTTCGCGACATTCGACGATCTCGAAGCCGCGCGCGCCTACGTGCGAGCGCTGGACGGCGCGTGCGTCGTGAAGGCCGACGGGCTCGCCGCTGGAAAAGGCGTTGCCGTCTGCGACGACGCCGCTGCCGCCGAGCGCGCGCTCACCGAGATCATGGGCGCGCGTCGCTTCGGCGCCGCCGGTGCGCGCGTCGTCGTCGAAGAGCGCTTGCTCGGGCAAGAAGTCTCGTACTACGCGATCTCGGACGGTCGCTCTGTGGTGTCGCTCGCCACCGCGCAGGATCACAAGCGCGCGCTCGACGGCGAATGCGGCGAGAACACCGGCGGCATGGGCGCCTATTCGCCTGTGCCACTCTTCACGCCCGCAATCGAGAAGCGCGTGCTCGAAGAGATCGTGCATCCGACGATCCGCGGCATGGCGGCCGACGGCAATCCGTTCCAGGGCGTGCTCTTCGTCGGCTTGATGATCGATGCGGCGGGCACGCCGAAGGTGATCGAGTTCAACGTGCGCTTCGGCGATCCCGAGACGCAGGTGCTGATGCTGCGCCTCGACGGCGACTTCGCGGCATTGCTCGACGCCGCCGCGCGCGGTCGCCTCGATCTCGCCGTCGCACCGGAGTGGCATGGCGCGGCGGTGTGCGTGGCGCTCGCCTCGGGCGGCTACCCGCGCGACTACGAGACGGGCAAGGCGATCACAGGATTGGATGTGGCCGAGCGCGACCCCGACGTGATCGTGTTTCACGCCGGCACGCAATGGATCGAAGCGACGGGCGACGCGGGCCATTTCGTCACGGCGGGCGGGCGCGTGCTCGGTGTCACGGCGCGCGGCGCGACCGTCGTCGAGGCGCAGCGCCGCGCCTATGCCGCGTGCGCGCTGATCTCGTTCGACGCAATGCACCTGCGCCGCGACATCGCGGAACGTGGAGCTGGCGCGTGAAGCCCGTCACCGCGCGACGCGATCTGCTCGGCGAGGCGGTGGCGCGCATTGCGTCCGGGGGGCTACTCGCGTTCCCGACCGAGACGCTCTGGGGCCTCGGCGCCGACGCGCGTTCGGAAGTGGCCGTCGCGCGCTTGCAGAGCTGGAAGCAGCGCTCCGATGACCAACCGCTCTCGGTGTTGGTGACGGGCGCCGACGCGCTGCCGGCACTCGGCATCGACGCCGCGCGGCTCGCGCGCGAACTCGCCAACACCTTTTGGCCCGGTCCGCTCACGATGGTGTTGCCGTGTCGCGAGCGCTTCGCGAAAGGCATTGCGCGCGCGGACGGCGCGCTCGGCGTGCGCTGCTCGCCGCACCCGGTCGCCGGTGCGCTGGCGCGCGCGCTGCATGCGGCGGGCGTCGGGCCGATCACCGCGACTTCATTGAACCGACACGGCGATGCGCCGGCGCGCATGCGCGCGGAAGCCGCGAACGCCTGCGCCGATGGCGACGACGCGCCGCTGCTCTTCGTCGGCGATGGACTCGATGCCGGCGGCGGTCGGCCGAGCACCGTCGTCGATCTCACCGGCGAGAAGCCGATCGTGTTGCGCTGGGGCGCCCTCGGCCGGGACTTTCTGGTGCCGCTGCTGCGGGGCAGCATGCAATGACCGAGATCCGCGCCTTCCGTGCACTGCGCTACGACCCGGCGCGCGTCGATCTCGGTCGCGTCGTGGTGCCGCCCTACGACGTGATCGCCGCCGATGAACGCGCCGTCTACTGGGATCGCGATCCGCACAACGCGATCCGCCTCGAGCTCACGCGCGATGCCGCCGACGAAGCCGGCACCGACTACAGCGACGTCGCGGAGTCACTCGCGGCCTGGCAGCGCGACGGCGCGCTGCTGCGCGACAAGGCGCCCTCCATCTACGCGCTGCGCCAACGCTTCACGGCGCCCGATGGCCTCGAGCACGTGCGCGACGGTTTCTTCGCGGCGCTGCACCTCGAGGATTACGAGCGCCGCATCGTGCGCCCGCACGAGCGCACGCTCACCGGACCGAAGGCGGATCGGCTGAAGCAGATGCGCGCCACCAGCGCGAACCTCTCGAGTGTATTCCTGCTCTACGAGGATCCTGAGCGCGCGCTGAACGCGTTGCTCGCCGCGCATCTCGATACAGGCCCGGCGGCGGTCGCGCGCGATGCGGCGGGCGTCGAACACCGGCTGGTGCCGGTCACGGATCCCGCATTCATTGCAGCCGCGCGTGCTTTTCTCGCGGAGCGCCCGGTCGTGATCGCCGACGGCCATCATCGCTACGAGACAGCGCTCAAATATCGCGATGAGCAGCGCGCGAAGTCGAGCAGCCGTGACGCCGACGCGCCCTACGAGTTCGTACTCGCGTACTTCGCGAATGCCTACGCGCCGGGAACGCTGCTGCTGCCGATCCATCGCGTGGTGCGCGAAGCGCCGGCGCCCGACGACGCGACGTGGACCGCGCGGCTCCCCGGTTGGACGCAAGAGCGGATCGCGCTGCCGAGCGCGGACGCGGTGCCGTCGCTGCTCGAACGCCATCTCGCACCGCTCGCGGATCGCCACGCATTCGCTGCGGACGACGGCTCGGGCACGCTGCGCATCTTTTCGCGACCGCGCGCGGAGGGCGACGATCTTTCGATCCGCGTGCTGCACGCCGAAGTGTTGCAGGGCGTTTTCGATCTCGATGACGCCGCGGTGCGCGAAGGCGCCGTCGCGTTCCCGAAGCATGCGCCCGAAGCGGCGCGCGAGGTGCGCAGCGGTCGCGGCCGCGTCGCGCTCTATCTGAATCCGCTCGCGGCGGAAGACGTGTTTCGCGTGACGGCGGCCGGCGAGATCCTGCCGCAGAAGTCCACGTTCTTTCATCCGAAGCTGCCCTCGGGATTGGTGTTCCGATTGCTAGACGAGGAGAAGTTCGCGTGAAACGCCGCGGTCGCAGCGAGCCGCGTCAGCTCGGCGGGCTGGTGGCGGGCGTGCTCGGCGATCTCGGTCTCGACGAGGCGTCCGCGATCGTTCGCGTCGCACAGTGTTGGGAAGCCGCCGTGGGTCCCGAAGTCGCGGCACATTGCCGTCCTTCAGCGCTGCGCGGAACGGTGCTCGAGGCCACCGTCGACAGCAGCGTCTGGTGTCAGCAGTTGAACTTCCAGAGTCGCGAGATCCTGGCCGCGCTGCGACGCGAGCTCGGCGATGCGGCGCCCTCGGACCTGCGCCTCTTCGTGGGTTAGATTGCCTTTGCCCGAAGGAGGCCCCCCATGCACGAAGAGTCGACGGCGCAAAACCCCGAGGTCCGAGAAGTCGCGAAGGTCGTCGGGTTACATTGCGATTTTTGCGGCGAGCAGGTGACCAGCGTGCGCCGCGTCGCGATCGATCAGGACTACGACCGCCTGCTGACGCCGCATCGCGAGCGTTACGCATGCCCGACCTGCTCCGAGCGCAAGGAGCGCTCGCGCCGCGGTCTCGATCGCTGAGCTGAAGCCCGCCTTTTCCCTTGCCGCGCCAGCGGTCGTCGCCTAGATTGCCCGCCCGCTCTCCCCGGCGCGCAGGTGTGCGCTGGATCTGATGAATTCAGCTCTTCTCACAGCCTGAACGGGCTCACCTCTCGGAGTCACCCGAATGGTCAAAATTCGACTCTCGCGCCTCGGCGCGAAGAAGCGCCCTTTCTATTCGGTGGTCGCGATCGACCATCACGCGCGCCGCGATGGCCGCCCGCTCGAATACCTCGGCACCTACAACCCGATCTCCACGCCGAAG
Organism: Deltaproteobacteria bacterium; assembly: GCA_031396445.1. Taxonomy (GTDB): domain Bacteria; phylum Myxococcota_A; class UBA9160; order UBA9160; family PR03; genus PR03. Next base: position 182,312 of record JANNKU010000075.1, read on the forward strand.
CAGATCCAACTCGACGGCGAGAAGATCGAGGCGTGGGTGAAGAAGGGTGCGCAGCTGAGCGATGCCGTCACCGCACTGTTGCGCGAGCAACGTCGCCGCGGTGTCGCAACGGGGACGGCGTAGCCATGGCCCAGAGCAAAGCCGCCGAACTGGTCGAGTTCATCGCGAAGGCGATCGTTGGCGAGCGTGACGCCGTGCGCGTCCATGAGCAAGAAGGCCAGGTCCTCGAGCTCGAGACCGCGCAAGCGGATCGCGGACGTGTGATCGGGCGCCAGGGTCGCGTCGCGAAGGCGATGCGCATCGTGCTCGCCGCGTCGGACGGAGGCGCCGACCATCGCCTGGAGATCGTTGACTAGCGCGCTCGGCGAGCGCTTCGTCCAGTGACACTCGTCGTAATCGGCAAAGCGCTCGGATCACACGGGACCCGCGGCGAAGTGCGCGTTCGGTGGATGGGCGACGGACCGGGCAACTTGATTCGAGCGCCGCGCATTGCGCTCGGAGAGAACGGAGAAGATCCAGCGCTGCGCTGGTACGAGGTAAACGAAGTCGCGTCGGGACGCGGCGGTGAGGTGCGAGTCGAACTCGGCGGGATCGAGACGCGAGAAGAGGCCGCCGCGCTGGCGGGCAAGCTGGTTCTCGGCGATCCAGCGCATCTGGAACCTCTCCCGCCCGGCGAGCACTACTGGTACGAATGGATTGGATGCGTGGTCTTCGCCAGCGACGGCCGCGAGCTCGGAATGGTGAAAGAAATCTGGGCGGCGGGGTCGCACGACGTCCTCGTAGTGGAGGATCAGGCAGGTCGGGAGTTGTTGTTGCCCGCGGCAGGGGCGCTGCTCCGCGAAGTGGATGTCGCGAATCGTCGCATCGTGATCGAGGTGCCCGCGGGTCTCCTCGATTCCAATTGAGCGCAGTCGAGCGCTCGGCACGATGCGAATCGACGTCATCACGATCTTCCCGGGGCTGATCGAGCCGTTTCGAAACACGTCGCTGCTCGGTGCGGCCTGTCGCGACGGGATCCTCGAAATCAACGTCCACGACTTGCGCGAGTTCACGAAAGACCGCCACCGCACGGTGGACGACACGCCTTACGGCGGCGGTCCGGGAATGGTGATGCGGCCGGAGCCTCTGGTCGAAGCGATCGAGGCGCTGGCAGGAGCGAAGGGGGAATCGAGGCGCGCACGGGTTCTGCTCCTCACGCCGCAGGGACGGCGCTTCGAGCAGGGTCAGGCGCAGGAGTGGGCGACGGCGGAGCACCTGGTGCTCGTATGCGGTCGCTACGAAGGCGTCGATCAGCGCGTGATCGAGATTGCGGTCGATGAGGAGGTTTCGATCGGAGACTACGTGCTCGCAGGTGGCGAGCTGCCCGCTCTGGTGTTGATCGAGGCGGTGACGCGGCTCGTACCAGGCGTGATAGGCAATCCGGAGTCCGCCGACAGCGAATCATTTCAGACGGGGATCCTCGAAGGGCCGCAATTCACCAGGCCGGCCAGCTATCGAGGGATCGAGGTCCCCGCAGTGTTGAAATCGGGCGATCACCAGGCGATCGCCCGCTGGCGGGCCGAGGAGGCCCTTGCCATCACGAAACGGCGTCGGCCCGATCTACTCGGGCAAGGGCGTGGAGAGGAAGAGCGATGAACCGGCTGGATGGCATCGAAGGGGTAGCGCGGCGCGATTTGCCGCCGTTCCGAAGCGGCGACACGCTGCGCGTCTCCGTGCGCGTGGTCGAAGGCGAGAAGGAGCGCACCCAGATTTTCGAAGGGGTGTGCATCCGCCGCCGCGGCAACGGGACCTCGGAGTCGTTCACCGTGCGCAAGGTTTCGTACGGCGTCGGCGTCGAGCGCATCTTCCCGGTGCAGGGCCCCGTCGTCGAGAAGGTCGAGATCAAGAGCCGCGGCCACGTCCGTCGCTCGCGCCTCTACTACCTCCGCGACCTGCGCGGCAAGAAGGCCCGGCTCCGCTCGAAGATCCGCGACCTCTCGTCGCTCCTCGTCCCCGCAGAAGAAGTCGAAGCCGTCGAGGCCCCCCCCGCCGCCGAAGCCGAGTCCGAGTAGCGCTGAGAAAGGGGACGGTCCTCGCGCTGACGGGCTGGTGACTCGAGGGACACACTTCAATCCCCCGCGTCGAAGGCGCCTTCGAGGTGCCGCAGCGACCAGCCGCGCGCCGCGTCCCACTCGCACGCAACGACGTCGAAGCGCACGCGCGACACGCCACCCGGGTGTTCCGCGAGCCACGCCGCAGCGCCGCGCACGAGTCGCGCGCGTTTGCGGAAGTCCACCGCCTCCTCGGGCGCCCCGCCCGCGCGCGAACGACGCGTCTTCACCTCGACGATCACCAGCAAGCGCCCGCGCATCGCGACGAGATCCAGCTCGACACGACCCGCCCGCGCGTTGCGCGCAACGATGCGATATCCGTGCGCCGCGAGATGCGCGGCGGCGCGCTCCTCGCCTTCGATGCCGAGCGCGCGGCGACTCGCCGTCGCCGCTGCATCCTGCGGCGCGCGGGCCGGCGGCCTCCATTCGGCCATGCGTCATCTCCGCGGGACCCGTTGGGGCGGGGCCGGCAAGCTAGCATGCGCGCGCCGTGGGCACGCTCTACCTCGTCGCGACACCGATCGGCAATCTCGAAGATGTGACGCTGCGTGCACTGCGCGTGCTGCGCGAAGCGGACCAGGTGTTCGCGGAGGACACGCGACGCACGCGCATCCTGCTCGATCGCCACGCGATCGCCGCGCGGCCGCGCTCGCTGCACCAACACAACGAGGCGTCGCGTATCGCGGAAGTGCTGGCGGCGCTCGCGGCCGATCGCAGCGTTGCGCTGGTCTCGGACGCGGGCACGCCGCTCGTCTCGGATCCAGGTGCGCTCCTCGTCGCGGCGGCGATCGCGGCGGGCCACGCCGTAGTACCGCTGCCGGGCGCGAGCGCGCCGATTGCGGCGCTCGCCGCGTCGGGCCTCGGCGGCGGGCCGTTCCAATTCCTCGGCTTCCTGCCGCGCAAAGCGGGCGAGCGCACGCGCCTGCTCGCGAGCCTGCGCGATCGCGCCGAAACGCTCGTGCTCTTCGAAGCGCCGTCGCGGCTCGGCGCGACGCTGCGCGCGCTCGCTGCGGCGTTCGGCGACGACCGCGCCGCGTGCGTCGCGCGCGAGCTCACGAAGGTGCACGAGGAGTTCGCGCGCGGATCGCTCGCGGAACTCGCGCTGCGCTTCGCGGAGGGCGCGCGCGGTGAGGTGACGCTCGTCGTGGCGGGCGCGTCGGCGGCGGAGAGCACCGCGACCGCCGCGTTGCAACCGCAAGACTTCGATGCGCGCATCGCCGCGCTCTCCGCGCAGGGATTGCGCGCGAAGCAGGTCGCCGACGCGATCGCGGTGGAGGCCGGTCTGTCGCGCAGCGATGCCTACGCGCGCGTCGTCGCGGCACGCAAGCGCGGAGATCGCTGAGCGTCACGCGCTCGTGTCGCTCGCGTAGGCTCAGCCCGCATCGGCGCGGAACGGCAGCGACTCGAAGCGCCGCACGAAGTGACCCGAGGCGTAGCGTCCCCGCTCGGCATCGACCGCGAAGCGCGGGCAGCGCGCGAGCAACTCCTCGAGCGCGATGCATGCCTGCAGCCGCGCCGCCGCTGCGCCGAGGCAGTGGTGCGGCCCGAAGGAGAACGCGAGATGGCGCCGCATTGCGCGATCGACGTCACACAGATCGGCGTCCGGACCGAACTCTCGCTCGTCGCGATTGGCCGCGGCGTAGAGCAGCAACACGCGCTTGCCCTTCGGGATGCGCGTTCCCAACACCTCGACATCGCGGGTCACGGTTCGCGTGAGGCCCTGCACCGGTGTCGTGAGGCGCAGGAATTCTTCGACGGCGTTCGGGATGCGTCCGCGATCTTCGAGGAGCCGGGCGCGCGTATTGGGATGGCGTGTGAGCAGCGCCGCGGCGCCGCCGAGAAGGCCGCTCGTCGTGTCGTTGCCGCCGGTGATCATCGTGAAGGCGAAGCCGAGCACCTTCGCGGCCGACACCGCGCCGCCGTCGAGCTCCGCGCGAACGAGGGTCGAGATCATGTCGTCGCCCGGCGCGCTCCGCCTGCGTTCCATCATCGCGACGAAGTACCCGAACAACTCGCGCACGGCCTCCGCCGCGCTCGGGAAGTCGCCGGTCGCGTTGGCGGCGACGATTGATTCGGTCCAGCGGTCGAAGAGCCGCTGATCTTCTGCCGGTACGCCGAGAAAGTGACCGACGACGAAACTCGGCAGCGGCCCGAAGAGCTCCGCGATCACATCGGCCTCGCCGAGCGCGCGCAATCGTTCGACGCGCTCCACGACGAACGCGCGCAGCATCGGCTCGAGCGCCGCGATCCGGCCCGGCGTGAAGCGCGGGCTCACCAGCCGACGCAAGGTCGTGTGCTCCGGCGGGTCGAGCATCACGATCGGCGCCTCGATGCCGAGCTTCTGCTTCTCGCCGTACGTGAAAGTGAGTCCCTCGGCGGATGAGAAGGTCTCCGGATCGGTCGCCGCGCCGAAGACGGACTCGAAGCGTGAGAGCACGAAGATGTCGAGGTCGGCGGCGAAATGAACCGGATCGAGATCGCGGAGCGCTCGATACATCGGGAAGGGATCGCGCCAGCTCTCGCCACCGCGCGGCTCGAAGACCAGCGGGGCAACGCTCACGCCGGCTCTTCCAGCAGCGCGACGAGTGCGGCTTCATCGAGCACCGCGACACCCAACTCGGTCGCCTTCGCGAGCTTCGATCCCGGCTCGGCGCCCGCGACGACGTAGCTCGTCTTCTTCGACACCGACGTCACGACCTTGCCGCCGGCGTCTTCGATGCGCCGCTTCGCCTCGTCGCGGCTCATGCTCGGCAGCGTGCCGGTGAGCACGAAGGTCTTGCCGGCGAGGGGGCCTTCGCCGCGGCGTCGCGGTTCGCCGCGCGGCCAAGAGACGCCGAGCTCGACGAGATCCGCGATCTCGCGGCGATTGCGTTCGTCGGCGAAGAAGCGCACGAGGCTCTCGGCGATCGTCGGGCCGACGCCTTCGATCGCTTCGAGTTTCTCCTTCTCGAAGCCCATCAACAGGTCGAGGTCGCCGCCGGCCGCATCGGCGAGCAACTCCGCTACGCCCGCGCCGACATGGCGAATGCCGAGCCCGTAGAGAAAGCGCGCAAACGTCGTCTGGCGCGCGCGTTCGAGCGCCGCGACGCGATTCGCGGCCGACTTCTCGGCCATCCGCTCGAGGCCCGCGAGCGTCTCGGCATCCAGCCGGAACACATCGGAGAGTCGCGTCACGCGACCCTGCGCGACGAGTTGCTGCACCAGCTTGTCGCCGAGCCCTTCGATGTCGAGCGCCGCGCGGCTCGCGAAGTGCCGCACGTTGTTCGCGAGTTGCGCCGGGCAGTCGAGATTCGCGCAGCGCGTGACGGCTTCGCCCTCGAGTCGCACCGCCTGCGAGCGACACACGGGACAGAGCTTGGGCATCTTCCAGCGCCGCGCGCCGCGCCGCCGCTTGCTCTTCACCACGCTGACGACTTGCGGGATCACGTCGCCCGCGCGCTGCACCACGACGGTGTCACCGACGCGCACGTCCTTGCGCTCGACTTCGTCCTGATTGTGGAGCGACGCGTTCGAGACGGTGACGCCACCAACAAAGACGGGCGCGAGCTTCGCAACCGGCGTCAGCGCGCCGGTGCGACCCACCTGCACGTCGATCGCTTCGACGACGGTGGTCGCCTGCTGCGGCGGAAACTTGAAGGCGATCGCCCAGCGCGGCGCGCGCGGCAGGTTGCCGATCTCGTGTTGCCACGCGATGCGGTTCACCTTGAAGACGGCGCCGTCCACTTCGATCGGCAAGCGATCGCGCATTTCGAGCACGCGCTGGTAGTAGGCGAGCGCGGCGTCGATGTCGGCGCAGACCTCACACTCCGTGCTGACCTGGAAGCCCCATGCGCGCAGCAGATCGAGCGTCGCGGCCTGCGTCGTGACGCCGGCCGGCAGACCTTCGGCGATCGTGTAGGCGCGGAACTCGAGCGAGCGCAGGCGCTCGACGTCCACGTCCTCGCGCTGGCGCAGAGATCCGGCCGCTGCATTGCGCGGGTTTACGAAAGGATCGTCGCCGCGTTCCTCGCGGATCCGGTTCAGCCGGCCGAAGGCGCGCAGCGGCAGCACGACCTCACCGCGAATCGATGCGCGCGGCGGCGGCTCTGCGATCGAGAGCGCGGCCGGAATGCTGAGCACGCGCCGCAGATTCGCGGAGACATCCTCGCCGACACGCCCATCCCCGCGGGTTGCGCCCGCTACGAAGCGACCCCTTTCGTACAAAAGTTCGACCGCAGCGCCGTCGAGCTTCAGTTCCGCGACGTATTCGACGGGCACATCCGCCGCGAGCAGTCGCCGCACGCGCTCATCGAAAGCGCGGAATTCGGGCTCGTCCATTGCATTGTCGAGCGAGAGCATCGGCACGCGATGCTCGAATGGCGCGAAACTCGCTTCCCCGGCACGGGCACCTACGCGCTGGGTGGGCGAATCCGGGCGCACGAGCTCAGGCCAGGTGCCTTCGAGCTCGGCGAGTTCTCGGAGCAAGCGGTCATACTCGGAATCCGCGATCTCTGGCTGATCGCGTAGGTAGTAGAGGGCATCGTGACGGGTGATTTCGGCAACGAGCGATTCGATGCGTCGCTTCGCACTCTCGCGATCGGAACCCGCCACGATAAGTCCAATCCCCGAGGGCGCTTTTGGTAAAGGCCGGGAGCGATCCCGGCGATGAAACGGGTAGCCCGCCCCGGCGGTGCCATCCACTCATTTGCGCAGCAGACAGCGGCGCCGTAGCCGAGGAGTGACGCACGCGTGCAAGGTCCGATTGCCGATGAACCGCGGGACGACGAGCTGCGAATGCTGCTCGACGCCACGACCGACGGTCTCGCGCTGGTTCGGGCGGGTCGCGTGCTGTGGGCCAATGCGGCGCTCGCGGGTCTTGCCGGTGCGCTGGATGCGAAGGATCTCGTCGGCGCGCGCCTCGAAGAGCTCTTCGTCGATGCCGGTCACGGGCTGCCGTCCGGCACTGGCGATGGTGCGATCCGCTGTCGCCTGGTGAGGCCTGGTCAGGAACCGCGCGCGGTGGTCGTCGAACCGATCCGCGCTGCACACGCCCCCCACGCGGCGGTGCGCCATGGCGTGTTCCCGAGCAACGCGCTCCGCGTGCGCGACGTGACGGATCTGCATACGCTGGAGACCGAAGTGCTGCGCAGCGGCCGACAGCTCCACGATGCGAACCGCGAAGTGATCGCGCTGCGCGAACGACTGCGCATCGAGACGACCGAGCGCGAGGAGATCCTCACCGTCGTGAGTCACGAGCTGCGTACACCGATCACGGTGATCGCCGGCTTCAACCGCTTGATGCTCGCGGGTTCCGTCGGTCCGCTCACAGAGAAGCAGACGCACTTCCTCGAAGAGAGTCAGAAGAGCTGCCAGCGCCTCAACAACTTCGTCGCGAATCTGCTCGAAGCTGCGCGCCAGGGCGCTTGCGTCGGTCCGCTCGAAGTCACCGAATCGAGTGTCAGGCCCACCATCGAGTCGGTGCTCGAACTGCTCGCGCCGTTGCTGCGCGAGGGCCACGTGACGGCCGTCGTCGCGATCGATCCGACGACGCCGCGCGCGCGTTTCGATCCGCCGCGCATCGAGCAGGTGCTGACCAACTTGATCGGCAACGCACTCCGCTACGCGCCGCACGACTCGACGATCGAAGTCGGCGCGCGTCTCGCCACCGCAGCCGGCCGCGACTTCGTCGAGATCTCGATCGCCGATGCGGGCCCCGGCGTGCCGGCGCGCGAACGCGCACGCATCTTCGAGCCCTACGTGCAGGTCGAAGCGCAGCGTGCAGGCGGCCTCGGTCTCGGACTCGCGATCTGCAAGCGCATCGTCGAGGCGCATGGCGGCGTGATCCACGTCGAAGAAAGTCCCGACGGTGGCAGCCGCTTCGTGTTCCGCCTGCCGGCAGCGACGCCAATGCTCGTACAGGGCGCGTGATGCCCGCGCAGCGCCCCACGCGGCGCGGTCCCGATCCGACGCCCACCGAGCGCGGCCGCCGGATTCTGGTGGTCGATGATGCCGAGGGCATCCGCACCTATCTCGCGAATCTGCTCGAGTTGCGCGGCTTCCAGGTGGATACGGCCGAAGACGGCCGGCGCGCGATGGCGCTGCTCGATGCGGGCGCGAACCCCGACGTCGTGTTGATGGACGTGATGATGCCCGGCATGGACGGGCTCGAAACGCTGCGCCGGATGCGCGAGCGCTGGCCGCGCCTGCCGATCGTGATTCTCTCGGTGGTCGGTCGCGCGAGCACGATCGTGCAAGCGATGCAGCTCGGCGCGGCGGACTACCTGAACAAGCCTTTCGAAGAAGAAGAGCTCGAAGCAACGCTGCGCGTCGTGCTCGAAACGCGTGAGCTCGAGCAAGAGCGCTCGCGTCTGCTCGAAGAACTGGAAGAGGGCACGCGCACGGTCGCCTGGCATGGCGAGGCGATGCGCGGCGTCACCACCGTGATCGAGCAGATCGCCGCGACCGACGTCACCGTGCTGATCAGCGGCGAGAGCGGCGTCGGCAAGGAAGTCGTTGCGCGCGAAATCCACCGGCGCTCGCCGCGCACGAATCGACCCTTCGTGAAGGTGAACTGCGCGGCGCTTCCCGAAGACCTGCTCGAATCGGAACTCTTCGGCTACGAGCGCGGCGCCTTCACCGGCGCGGTGTCACGCAAGCCCGGCAAGTTCGAGATCGCCGACACCGGCACGATGTTCCTCGACGAGATCGGCGAGATGAGCCTGCTCTTGCAAGCCAAGCTGTTGCAGGTGCTGCAAGACGCCACCTTCTCGCGACTCGGCGGCAATCGCGAAATCCGCGTCGATGTGCGCGTGCTCTGCGCCACCAACCGCCGCCTCGAAGAAATGGTGGCCGCGGGCACCTTCCGCGAAGACCTCTACTACCGGCTGAACGTCGTCGATGTGCGGATTCCGCCGCTGCGCGAGCGACGCGAAGAAGTGCCGGGCTTCGTCGAGATGTTCCTGCACCGCTATTCGATCAAGTACTCGAAGCCGCCGCGCAAGCCGAGCTCCACACTGTCGCGCGCGATGGAGCGCTACCCGTTTCCCGGCAACGTCCGCGAGCTGGAAAACCTGATCAAGCGCGTCGTGGTGCTCGAGAGCGAAGACAGCGTCGTCGCCGAGCTGCTTGGCGGCGATCGCATGCGCGGCGCCGCCGATCGCCTGCAGATCGTGATCGACGAACTCACCGCGACCGCCGGCCAGGTGCCGCTGAAAGATGTCGCGCGCCGCGCCGCGCAGGAAGCCGAGCGCGCGACGATCGATCGCATCCTGCACCGCACGCAGTGGAATCGCAAAGCCGCTGCGCGCGTGCTCGGCGTCTCCTACAAGACGCTGTTGCAGAAGATTCGCGACTGCGGGCTCGAAGAGTCTTAGCTGCGTCCGCGCACGAAGCGCGCCACAAACCCGAAGCGCCCCTTCCCGCGTAGCGAGCCAAAGGCGAGCGGCGAGATCAATCGAGTCGCACGTCGATCCGCAGCCGGTCGGCCTCGCGCTCGAGCGCTGCGGATAGCGTCTTGGTGTCGAGTCGCTCCGGCACTTCGATCGTCATCGTCATCTCGTAGTGCGGTGAGCCGCCCTCGCCGGGGCGATTGCGTGTCGTGAGATCGGCGATGTTGACCTGCTGCTCGGCGAGCGTGCGACAGATGCCGGCGACGATGCCGGCTTTGTCGGCGCCGGCCGCGACGACGCGCATCGCGATGTGTCCCGGCGCCGGCACCGGCCCGCGCGGTTGTCCTTCGAGGCTGCGCAACAGGATCGTCAGTCCGTGATCGCGTTCGAGGCGCTTGGCGCCTTGCGCGAGCCGATCGGCGCAACCCGCGGCGCTCGACGACGCGAGCAGGATCACCGCGAAGTCGCTGCCGAGGATCGTCATCCGCGAATCTTCGAGGTTCGCGTCGCTGTCGAATATCAGTTGTGCGAGTTCGGCGACGAGGCCGGGGCGGTCCTGCCCGATCGCAGAAAGGATGTACCAGCGCTTCATGCATGCTCTCCCGGCGCGTGAGCGGCCGACGCTAGCACTCGGATCGAATCGCGATTGCCGTGGGTTCGAGATTCCAATCGACCGCGAGCGAGTGCGCGCCGGCGGCTAGACGCAGCTTCGCGACACGACCTTCGAGCACGAGCGACGGCGCTGCGTCCGGCAGCGCGCCGATGCGCAGCCAGTAGCCGCCGAGCCACGGCAGCGGCGCTTCGGTCGCGACCGTGAGCTGCGTCATCTCGCGCGCCGCGTTGAAGTGTTCGTGCAGCGGCGCGCGCGCTTCGGTCGCAACGGCGCCGATCGCGCCCACCGAAGCGCCGGCGCTCGCGGCGTCGGGATGCAGGTGCATGCGACTCGCGATGCGGTGGCGACCCGTTCCGAGCACCGCGTCGAGCACCCAGACTTCGTTCTCGCCGACGAGCCAGAGCCGCTGCGGCTGCGGCGCACCCGCGAGCCACGCATAGCCATCGTGCGCGGCGACGAGCCACTCGAAGCGCTCGCTCGATCCGCGCGCCAGCACGCGCGCGCGACCGCGGCGTCCCGATCGAAAGCTCGACCACGCTTCGAGCAACTCGGCGTCGTCGAGTTGCACCGTATTGTGTGCCGCCGTCGAGCGCAGGTGGCGCCGCATCGGTCCGTCGACGTACGCGCCGGTGCCGGTATCGGTGATGACGCGCAGCGCGCCGACGCTCACGTCGAACGAGAGCAGATCGGCGTGCGCGTGACCGAGCTGGTAGTCCGGGCCATGCGCGCCCGCGCGCACGACGCAGCGCACCGCGCCGCGTTCGAGTCGCACGATGCCGCTCGCGGACTCGGGCGCTCGCGGCGGTAGCGGCGTTTCGAGCGCACGCGCTTGCGCGAGCAGACGCTGCACATCGACCTCGCCGCGCCAGCCGTCGCCGAGCATGGGGATGTCGCCGTCGCCGAGCAGAACGCTCTCGAGGAAGCCGCTGGCACGCGCCACCGCATCGCGCAGCCAACCGGGTGCTGTGTCGCCGCAAAGTGCGCGCAGATCGACCAGATCGACGAGGCACACGGCGTGATACATGGGACAGCGCTCGATGTGCGCGCCGTCGGCGAGGATCTGTTCGCGCACCTCGCGTTCGAAGCGCGCGCGCGCATCCGGCACGCACTCGGAGATTTCCTGCGCAAACACGAGAGCCGCGGTGTCGCGGAAGAGATGGTTCGCGAGTAGATCGAAGGCGAGGTTGTCGCGCAGGAAGAGCGCGTGCCGCGTGATCTCGCGGCCGAGCCAGCTCGCCTCGGGGTCACCATCGCGCAATTCGAAGAGGGCGCCCGCGGCGGCGAAGTTCATCAGCCGCGTCGCAACCGCACGCTCGTTCCACGCGACGCGCTGGAAGCCCGGCTTCGCGATCGGCTGCGCGTCGGTCCACGCGTGGGCCAGCGCGAAGAAGCCATCGCGGAAGCGCGCGTCGCCGGTCTCGCGATGCGCGAGTGCAAAGTCGATCGCGTACGAGAACTCGTGCAGGTGAGTCTTCCAAAGCTGCACCTGCATCAGATCGGCGCGGTCCCACGGGACGGGCGTTCCCAGCTCGCGTGTTTCGCCGAGGAAGGTGAAGCGACCGGCGAGCGCATCCTGCGCGATGCGCCGCGCCGCGCTCGCGTCGCGTCGCTCAGCGTAGTGGCGTGCAACCACGGCGAGGCCCGCGTGATCCCAGCGCAGCGCCGGCATTTTCGCAGCGCGCGCGCAATACGCGGCGTCCACTTGCGCGGCGCGTCGCGACCAGAGTTTGCGCCGCAGCGTCAAGCGCGCGCGATGCCAGATCTGCGATGCGCGCAGTTGCGACACCGTGCGGAGCAGGCGGCCGATGTCTTGCGCTCGCATGGACTCCCCGGTAATCGAGAGCAGGGATTGACGCGCCTGGCCTTCGAGGTGGTGAAGGCGCGAGACCATAGTCGCGGCTCACGGGGCCATCAAACGCGCGCGGAGCTTTTGTGCAGCGAATCCTCCGTCTCGAAGCGGCGATCAAGAGTTACGACTGGGGTTCGCGCACGATTCTCGCGGCGCTGCAGGGCAAGTCGGGTCCCAGCACCGAGCCCGAGGCCGAGCTCTGGCTCGGTGCGCATCCGAATGGTTCGGCGCTCGTCGTGATGCCGGACGGCACGCGTGTGCCGCTCGCCGACGTGGTGCAGCGCGATCCGCGCGGCGTGCTCGGCGATGCGGTCTTCGCGCGTTTCGGTGCGCGCTTTCCGTTTCTGTTGAAGGTGCTCGCCGTCGAGCGCGCGTTGTCGCTGCAAGCGCATCCCGACGCCGAGCAGGCGCACCTCGGTTTCCACCGCGAGCGCGGCGAAAGCGTCGCGAGCGACGCGCGCCTCTACGCCGACGAGCGCGCCAAACCGGAATTGCTGCTGGCGCACACGCGCTTCCGCGCGCTCTGCGGCTTTCGACCGCTCGATGAAATTCGCGGCGGCTTCGAGCGCATGGGACTCGGCGACATCGCGCCCTCCGTCGGCGCGGTGGAGGGCGAGTGGCTGCGTGCGTTCTTCGCACGCTGGTTCGCAGCCGACGCGATCTCTTTGCGCGATGAGCGCCTCGCGCGCGCTCTCGATTTTGCTGCGCGCACCAACGAGCCCGACGGTGCCGCCGCGTCGATGCTGCGTCTCGCCGCGCAGCATCCCGGTGATCCGGGCATTCTCGCGCCGCTGCTGCTGAACCCGATCGAGCTCGCGCCCGGCGAAGCGATTTTTCTCGAAGCGGGGGAGCTGCATTGTTATCTCGAGGGCGCCGCCGCCGAGATCATGTCGAGTTCGGACAACGTGCTGCGCGCGGGTCTCACCACCAAGCAGCGCGCGGGCGATGAAGTGCTGCGCATCGGGCGCTTCGCGAGTCGTCGTCCGCAGGTGCTGCGCGGGGCGCTGCGTGCGCGGGGTGTCAGCGTCTACGCAACGCCCGCGAGCGAGTTCGAACTCTCGCTCCTGGAAGTCGGCGCCGCGGAGATCGTGATGACGGGCGAGCGCAGCGTCGAAGTGCTGCTTTGCTTCGAGGGCGCGGTGCAACTCGCTCCGCTTGCGGGTGGTGATGCGCTCACGCTCGCGAGTGGCGAGAGCGGTCTCGTGCCCGCCGCCGTGGGGGACTACCGCATCGTCGGCAAGGGAAGGCTCTATCACGCGTCCGTGCCGCGCGGAACGCCTTCAGGGGGCGACGCTCAGGTCCGATGAATGCGTGTGTTAGATTGCCCCGCTCGCCTCGCGAGCTGATGATTTCTCGCCGCTCGCCTGCGGCTCGCTACGCGGGAACGGGGCCTCGGCGTCTGGAGCCAACGAGATGCAGCTCCGCCCCGGGATCGCATTCATCGCCGCGCGGAGCTACGGCCCGGCGCCCCCGCACCACCCGCCCGCCGCGTACCCCGAACTCGATTTCCTGCCCGCTGCGATCGACCCCGAGAATCTCGTTTATGCCGGTGTTCGCGATCTGCTCGCCGGTCTCGGCTACGACGCGGCGCGCTTCGGCACGCCCGCCTGGTCGCCGCTTTCGGATCTCGTGCGGCCGGGCGGCAAGGTCGTCATCAAGCCCAACTACGTGCGGCACTACCACGAGTCGGGCGGCTCGCTCGATGTCGTGGTGACGCATCTTTCGGTACTGCGGCCGCTGATCGACTACGCGCTCAAAGCGGTGGGACCGAGCGGGCAGGTGATCGTCGCCGACGCGCCGCAATACGATTGCGATGTCGAGCGGCTGCTTGCCGCGACGCGCCTTCCGGAGCTGCTGCGCTGGTACGCGGATGTCGTCGGCCGCGTCGTCGAGTGGCGCGATCTGCGTGTGCAGTTCGGCCGCCACGAGCGTGGCGTCGTCGTCGAGCGTCGCGATCTCGCGGGTGATCCCGAAGGCTACGAAGCGGTGGATCTCGGCGCGGCGAGCGAGTTCACGCGCGTCGAAGAGCAGCGGCTGCGTTTGCTGCGCGGCGCGGACTACGACGAGGAAGTGACGATTCGCCATCACTCGGGCGGGCGCAACGAATACCTGGTGTCGCGCACGGTGCTTTCGGCTGATCTCGTGATCAACGTGCCGAAGATCAAGACACACAAGAAGACGGGCGTCACGCTGTCGATGAAGAATCTGATCGGCATCAACGGCGACAAGAACTGGCTGCCGCATTACCGCTCGGGTTTCGCCGCAGGTGGCGGCGACGAGTTCCCGCAGCCCGACGCCTACGCACGACTGCGACGCGCGGGCGGCGATTTCGCGCGGCGCCTGCTGAAGCGCGGCATCGGCGGCGCGGTGTTCCGGGGGCTGCGCGGGCTCGAGGAAGCGAGCGGCCTCGGCGCGCGCGCGCGCAACGGCAACTGGTGGGGCAACGACACCATCTGGCGCACCTGCCTCGATCTGAACAAGGTGCTCTACTGCGGCGATGCAAAGGGCAAGCTCGGCGGCGCAGCGTCGCGCCGCGTGTTGAACGTCTACGACGGCGTCATCGCGGGCGCTGGCGATGGCCCGATGGCGCCGACGCCGCGGCCTGTCGGCCTGCTCGCCGTGAGCGAAGACCCCGGCTCCGCCGATGTCGTGATCGCGTGGCTGATGGGCTTCGATTGGCGCCGCATCCCGGTGTTGGTGCACGCGCAGGGCGTGCTCGCCGGTGGCGTTCGCATCTCTGGCTTCGCAGGCGATCCAGCAGCGCTGCCGGTGCTGTGGATCGACGAGCGCGGCAAGCGCGACATCCGTTTTTCCGAAATCGATACGAACCTCCGCTTCGAGGCCCATCCCGGCTGGAAGGGCATGATCGAGCGCGAACCAAAGGCAACCGTCGCATGCGCCAGCTGATCCAGTCCTATCGAAGCGGTGAGATGAAGGTGGAGGAGGTGCCGCCGCCGAGCGCGCGCTCGGGCGGCGTCGTGGTGCGCACGGTTCGCTCTTTGGTGTCGGCAGGCACCGAGAAGATGATCGTCGATCTCGCCCGCAAGAGTCTGCTCGCGAAGGCGCGCTCGCGTCCCGATCTCGTGCGCAAGGTGATCGACACCGCGCGCAAGCAGGGCATCCGCAACACCTTCATGAAGGTGCAGAGCAAGCTCGATACGCCGATTCCGCTCGGCTACTCGAGCGCGGGCATCGTCGTCGAGGTGGGTGAGTCGGTGCAGGAGTACCGCGTCGGCGATCGCGTCGCGTGCGCCGGCGCTGGCTACGCGAACCACGCCGACTACGTCTACGTGCCGCGCAATCTGCTCGCGCGCATTCCGGACGGCGTCACGATGGAAGAGGCGTGCTTCGCGACGGTCGGCGCGATTGCACTGCAAGGCGTGCGGCAGACTGTGCCGACGCTCGGCGAGCGCGTCTGCGTCATCGGCCTCGGTCTGATCGGCCAGCTCACGGTGCAGCTGCTCGCGGCGAACGGTTGTCGCGTGCTCGGCTTCGACCCGAATCCGGCGCGCGCCAAGCTCGCGATCGAAATGGGCGCGCACGCAGCGGTGTCGGAAGATCTCGAAGCCGCGGCGGAACGCTTCACGCGCGGCGATGGCTTCGACGCGGTGGTGATCGCCGCTTCGACACCCAGCTCTGGCCCGCTCGAACAAGCCGGCGAGATCTCGCGGCTGCGCGGTCGCGTGGTCGTCGTCGGCCTCGTCGGCATGGAAGTGCCGCGCTCGCTCTACTACCGCAAGGAACTCGATCTGCGCATGTCGATGTCGTACGGCCCCGGCCGCTACGACCCGGATTTCGAGGAGCGCGGCTTCGACTACCCGATCGCGCATGTGCGCTGGAGCGAACAGCGCAATCTCGAAGCCGTGCTCGATCTGCTCGCGGATCGGCGGCTGCGACTCACGCCTCTCGTCACGCACCGCTACTCGATCGACGACGCGCTCGCGGCCTATGACCTGATCACGAAGGGCAGCGAGCCGTATCTCGGCGTGGTGCTGAACTACGGCGCGGACGACGAAGCCGTCGTCGCGCCGGCGCCTCGCCTCGCGCTGCGCGAAACGGCGCGCAAAGCCGGCGATCTCGGGATTGGCTTCATCGGCGCCGGTGGCTTCGGCCAATCGGTGCTGCTGCCGGCGCTGAAAGCAGCCGGCGGCATCGCACCGGTTGCGATCGCATCGGCCGGCGGCGCGACCGCGCGCCGTGTCGGCGAGCAATACGGATTCCGCGTCGCAACGGCCGACGCAGACGAAGTGATCGCGCACGCCGACGTCGATGCGGTGTTCGTGCTGACGCGCCACGATCTGCACGCGCCGCTGATCGTGAAGGCGCTCGAAGCCGGCAAGCACGTCTTCTGTGAAAAGCCGCTCGCGCTCTCACACGATGAAGTCGCGGCGATCGAGACGGCGCGTGCGGCTTCGCAAGGCGACGTGATGGTGGGCTTCAACCGCCGCTTCGCGCCGCTGGTCGAAAAGATTGCCGCGAACTTCGCCGATCGCGCGGCGCCGCTGGTGATGCACTACCGCGTGAACGCCGGCTTCATCCCGCCCGAGCACTGGATCCACGATCCCGTCGAAGGCGGCGGGCGCATCCTCGGCGAGGGCTGCCACTTCATCGATCTGCTGCACTTCCTCGCCGGCGCGCCGCCGACGCGCGTCTTCGCCGAGTGCATCGGCGGCGGCTCGCGCTTCCGCGGCGACGACAACGTCGCAATCACGCTGCGCTTCGCCGACGGCTCGATCGCCACGCTGCTCTACACCGCGATGGGCGACTCGCGTCTCGGCAAGGAATACCTCGAGGTCTACGGCGAAGGCAGCGTCGCGATCCTCGACGACTTCCGCACGCTGCTGCTCTCGAAGCGCGGCAAGCAGGAGCGCATCAAGGCCGCGAACCAGGACAAGGGTTTCGAAGCCGAGATGAAGCGCTTCGTCGCGGCGGCGAAGGGCAGCGCGCCGATGCCGATCCCGTTCGAGCAACTCGTGCTGACGTCGCGGGCCACGCTCGCGGTGCTCGAATCGCTGCGCAGCGGCGCGCCGGTAGACCTGTAGGCGCGCTGCCGATGGCCGACGGTCTCGACATCCTCGTCGTCTCGCAGTTCTTCTCGCCCGAGATGGGCGCGCCGGCCGCGCGCTTCCACGATTTCGGCAAGCTGCTGGTCGAGCGCGGCCACCGCGTGACGGTGCTGACCGGCTTTCCGAATTCGCCGTCGGGCCAGATCCCCGACGCGTATCGGCGTCGCCTCGCGCAGCGCGAGACGATCGACGGCATCACGGTGCTGCGCGGCTGGATCTACGCCTCGCCGAAACTCTCGAAGTTCACCAAGGCGGCGGGCTTCGCGAGCTTCGCGGCGAGTGCGTCGTTGCAAGCGCTGCTGCGCCGCGTGCGCGCCGACGTGGTGATCTCGACCTCGCCGCCGCCCACCGTCGGCGTGCCCGGCATGCTGCTCGCGCGCCGCCTCGGCGTCCCGCTGCTCTTCGACGTGCGCGACATCTGGCCCGAGGCGATCGCCGCATCGGGTCGCTTGCAAAGCGGAACGCTGATCCGCGTACTCGAACGCCTCGAACGCGCGATCTACGCGGCCTCGACGGCGGTGACCGTCGTCACCGATGGCAAACGCGAGCGGCTGCTCGAGAAGGGCGTCGCGCCGGAGAAAGTGTTCGTGATCCCGAACGGTGTGGATCTGCGCCGCTTCGAGACGCAGCAGCCGCTCTCCGCCGAAGCGTGGCGCGCGCTCGGCCTCGATCCGGATCGCTTTACGCTGATGTACGCCGGCATCATGAATCCGCCGCAGGGCCTCGACGTACTGCTCGACGCGACCGCGAAGCTGCGCGCCGCCGCGCCTGATCTCGCCGCGCGCTTCCAGCTCGCAATGGTCGGCGCGGGCTCCCTGCGTGAGCACTTGATCGCGCGCGTGCAGAGCGAGGGACTCGCCGACAACGTGCGTTTCGTCGCCGAACAGCCGCGCGACGCGATCCCGCCGCTGCTGCAGACCGCCGACGCCATCGCGGTGACGCTGCGCCCGCGCAAGGACAGCCACACAGTGCCGTCGAAGCTCTACGAAGCGATGGCGAGCGGGCGACCCGTGTTGGTGTCGGCCGACGGCGCGCCGGCCGAGATCTTGCGCGAGGCCAAGGCGGGGCTGGCAACGGCTGCGTCCGACGCCGATGGGCTCGCGCAATCGATCCGCGCGCTGCTCGCTGATCCCGCGCTCGCGAGTGCGCTCGGCGCCGCGGGTCGGAGCTACGCCGCGGCTTTTGATCGCGGGCGGTTGGTCGAGCGCTTAGAGGACGTGCTGCGCTTCGCTGTCGCGCACCAGAAGGAAAGAATCCGTGGATGAGGCGGAACGGCGCTTCGAGTTCGGCACAAATTGGTCGCGCATTTTCGGAGTATTGAGCGAGGAACGGATCGCCGTAGCGGAGCAGTCGCTGCGCGAGAGTGGCCGGACCTTCGAGAAGTCAAGGATGGTGAGTGGTGAGGAAGAGGATCCTGATCTGCTTCGGTACACGTCCCGAAGCAATCAAGCTCGCGCCCGTCGTCCAAGAGTTGGGTCGCCGACCCGGATTCGACGTCCAGGTGTGCGTGGCAGCACAGCACCAGCAATTGCTCGACCAAGTGCTCGACGTCTTGGACCTCCCCGTCGACCACGACCTCGACGCTGTCGCAGCTGCCCTCAACAGCCGCCCCCCGCAAGGCCCTCAACTGGAAGTCACCAGCCGAAGCCCTCGATCATCACCTACATTCACCCCAACAAGGCAGTGTTGCGACGAACCTTTGAACCCGGGCAGTATCTCTCGATCCGCTACACGGAACGGCTGTCGGAGGCCGGGATCCAAGCGTCTGTCGGAAGCATCGGTGACTCGTACGACAACGCCCTGGCCGAGACGAACAACGGCCTCTACAAGGCCGAAGTGATCCGCCCGAACGGCCCGGGGCGCGGCATCGACGAGGTCGAGTTCGCCACACTCGAATGGGTCGCCTGGTTCAACGACCGGCGGCTGCTCGCGCCGACCGGGAACATTCCGCCCGTCGGGTTCGAAGCGATGTACGTTCGCAGCAAAGAAGGTTCGATCACGGGGGTCGGACTCAACTAACCGAGTCTCCGGAGAACCCGGGGCGGTTCAAGCCGTCGACGGTGCTGCTGTCAGCCTGCCGCGGCACATATTGCCGAAGGAGCCACATGTTCGAAGGTAAGAAGCTACTGATCACGGGTGGTACGGGCTCGTTCGGCAATGCCGTGCTTCGCCGCTTCCTCGGTGGCGATCTCGCGGAGATCCGCATCTTCTCGCGCGACGAGAAGAAGCAGGACGACATGCGCCGTGCTTACCGGAGCGACCAGTTGAAGTTCTATGTCGGCGATGTCCGCAATCCCGACAGCGTCCGCGATGCGGTGCGCGGTGTTGACTACATCTTTCACGCCGCCGCCCTCAAGCAGGTGCCGTCGTGCGAGTTCTTTCCGATGGAGGCCGTCCGGACGAACGTGCTCGGTACCGACAATGTGCTCAGCGCCGCCATCGATGCCGGCGTGTCGCGTGTCGTGTGCCTGTCGACCGACAAGGCCGCATACCCGATCAACGCTATGGGCACCTCGAAGGCGATGATGGAGAAGATCATCGTCGCCAGGTCGCGCAACGTCGATGTCTCGGAGACTGCGATCAGTTGTACCCGGTACGGAAATGTCATGGCGTCACGCGGTTCGGTGATCCCACTCTTCGTCGAGCAGATCAAGGCGGGTCTGCCGATCAGCATCACTGATCCGAACATGACGCGCTTCTTGATGAACCTCGACGAGGCGGTGGATCTCGTGCTGTACGCGTTCGAGCACGCTCAGCAGGGCGACCTGTTCGTGCAGAAGTCGCCGGGCAGTACCGTCGGCGTGCTCGCCAAGGCGATTTGCACAGTCTTCAAGCCGGATCACGACATTCGCGTGATCGGAACTCGTCATGGGGAAAAGGCCCACGAGACGCTGCTCACCCGCGAAGAGCATATGAGGTCATTCGACCTGGGCGATTACTACCGCGTGCCCGCTGACTCCCGTGATCTCAACTACGACAAGTTCTTCGTCGACGGAGAGGAGGTGCCGCCGGCGATAGAGGAGTACACGTCCGAGAACACGGAGCGTCTCGATGTGCAGGGCGTCATCGACAGGTTGATGACGACCGATTACATCGTCCAGCAGCTCAAGGGCCACGACATCGAAGCGGTCAACGCGATGCGGGAGGGTTGAGCGATGCGCGTCCTGATAACCGGCGCCGATGGCTTCATCGGGAAGAATATGCGGGTTCGGTTGCGTGAGCTGGCCAACTTCGAGGTTGTACCGTTCATCCGAGCAGCCGGCACCGGAGACCTGCCGGCCTCCTTCGATGGCATCGATGCTGTGGTGCACCTGGCTGGAGTCAACCGTCCGCGGCACACCTCCGAGTTCGTAGAAGGCAACGCTGAGTTGACCGCGCGTCTCTGCGCTGCACTCGTGGCCGGCAGTCGGCCGGTGCCGGTTCTATTCGCTTCGTCGACGCAAGCTGCGGCAGACAACGACTACGGCAGAAGCAAACGAGAAGCCGAAGCGTCACTGACCGACTATGCCGAGCGCAGTGGAGCGGCGGTGTGTATCTATCGCTTGCCAAATGTCTTCGGCAAGTGGTCACGGCCGAACTACAACTCCGCGGTCGCCACCTTTTGCCACAACATCGCGCGCGGCCTACCGATCACGATCAACGACCCGGCAGCACCGGTGACGCTCGTCTACGTCGATGATGTCATCGACGAGTTCATCGATGCTCTTCGCAACGTCGAAGCCGGCCAGTCAGCGACCGCATGCCGGGTGCCGGTCGAGTACCGCGCCACCGTGGGTGAGCTCGCAGCCCAGATTCAGGCTTTTCACGACAGTCGCGATTCACTCGTGACCGAACGAGTCGGCACGGGTCTGGTACGTGCCCTCTACTCCACTTACGTCAGCTTCCTGCCCCCGGCCTCCTTCTCGTACCCGGTCGTCTCGCACGACGACCCTCGGGGCAGGTTCGTCGAGATGCTCAAGACGCCAGACGCCGGCCAGTTCTCGTTTTTCACCGCTCACCCAGGCATCACCCGCGGAGGGCACTATCACCACTCGAAGACGGAGAAGTTCCTCGTGATCAAGGGCAGCGCAAGGTTTCGCTTTCGTGAGATAGAGACCGATGAGCGGCACGAACTGTACACGTCGGGCGAGTCACCGGAGATCGTGGAAACCGTGCCGGGCTGGACGCATGACGTCTCCAACGTCGGGGACGACGAGATGATCGTGATGCTGTGGGCGAACGAGGTCTTCGACCGCGAGCGCCCCGACACGATCACCAGTGAGGTATGGAGTTGAAGCGGCTGAGAGTCGTCACGGTTGTGGGTACGAGGCCCGAGATCATTCGACTGTCGTGTGTGATGGCGGCGCTGGACCGGCATTGTGATCACGTCATCGTCCACACCGGTCAGAACTACGACTACGAACTCAACGAGATCTTCTTCACCGATCTGAGCATTCGCCGCCCCGATCATTTCTTGAACGCTGCCGGTGGCAGTGCCGCAGAGACCATCGGCAACGTCATCATCGCTGTCGATAAGGTATTCGCCGATGTCGAGTCTGAGGCTCTGCTTGTCCTGGGCGACACCAACAGTTGTCTTGCGGCGATTCCGGCGAAACGGCGGAAGATCCCGATCTTCCACATGGAAGCGGGAAACCGCTGCTTCGACCAGCGCGTGCCTGAGGAAATCAACCGCCGGATCGTCGATCACCTTGCAGACATCAACATGACCTACAGCGACATCGCGCGGGAGTACCTGCTCCGCGAGGGCCTGGCACCGGACACGGTGATCAAGACCGGCAGCCCGATGTTCGAGGTGCTGCACCGGTACGCGGGCGGTATCGATGCCTCCGATGTACTCCAGCGCCTCGAACTGGCCCCGCAGGCTTATTTCGTGGTCAGCGCTCATCGCGAGGAGAACGTCGACTCTGACGTCAACCTGGCCAAGTTGCATAAAATGCTCAACGGAGTGGCCCAGCGATACGACTTGCCAGTCATTGTGTCCACTCATCCGCGCACCCAGAAGCGCATCGACGCTGCCGGGCTCGAGTTCGATCAGCGCGTTCGCCTGCTGAAGCCGCTGGGCTTCACCGACTATGTTCGCCTCCAGCAAGACGCTCTGGCCGTGCTGTCCGACAGCGGCACGATCACCGAAGAATCATCGATCCTGAACTTTCCGGCGCTGAACATCCGGGAAGCGCACGAGCGGCCGGAGGGCATGGAAGAGGCCTCCGTGATGATGACGGGTCTCGAGCTCGAACGAGTGCTGCAGTGCCTGGCCATTCTCGCCGAGCAGCCGCGCGGTGAGAATCGCTTGCTGCGGCCGGTCGCCGATTACTGCGTGCCGAACGTGTCGGAAAAAGTGCTGCGAATCCTGCACAGCTATACGGACTACGTCAATCGCACCGTATGGCATCGCGGCTGAGGGTGGCGTGCGTGTGCGGCAATCGCCGATCTATCGGGCGACACTCGGTTGAGTTGAGCTGCATTGGGAAGTCCGGACCGCTGGGATGAGTTGGTTCTGACAGTAGAGATGTAGTACGCCGCGTCGGCGGCGCTGAACCGAAGGGAAACGTTGTGCGGATCGCGCTGGTCGGGCAATTCACGTTTCCCTACGGGACCGCCAGCGCTTCGCGCATTCGGTGCCTCGTCGAGGGTCTCACCGGCGCCGGGGCCGATCTGCACGTTGTCGCGACCATGGCGGGCGCTCCCCGGCCAGAGGACGCGCACGCCGGAGGTGGCTTCCGATTCCGGGGCGTCCCCTATGAGTATTTGGGGCTTGCGCGCCCGGATCGGGCAGGTTTCGGCGAGCGAATGCTGCTCGCCTATCGCGAACACCGGCTGATCTACGAGCGGCTCGTTGAGATGATCCGTCGGGAACATATCGATCTGGTGTATGCCTACACGGATGACGCCCTCGAGGTCCTTCCGATACGACGCGCGGCGCAGACCACCAGTGTTCCTCTGGTCAACGACGTGGTCGAGTGGCGGAGCGCACAGTCCTGGGAGCGTGGATGGTTCCACCAGCGCGCGGCCGCGCATGAGTGGAACATGCGCTTCAGCAATTGGAAGGCGGACGGGATCTGCGGGATCAGTTCCTACATTTGTCGCTACTACGAGCGCGGGGGCAAGCAGGTGATCCGCGTGACTGGGCTGATGAACCCGCGCGAGGCGCCGGCGGAGCCCCGCGAGGCCCGTTGCAACGGACCTTTCCTGGTCGGGTACTACGGAACGCTGAGCCACAAGGACGGCGTGCTGGACATGCTGAAGGCGATCGGATTCCTGCTCGATCGCGGCAGGCAGGTAGAGCTGCTGATGGCGGGTGCCTATGGGAGCGACTCCTATCGGAGGCGGGTGGAGTCGTTCCTCGACGCGAACCCCCGCATTCGTGAAGTCATCCGGTTCCCAGGCCGCGTGCCTCAGAAGGAGCTGCCGGCAATGTTCTCTGAGTGCAACGCGCTGCTGCTCTCCCGCCCACTGGCACGGTTCGCAATCGCTGGCTTCCCGCAGAAGCTTCCGGAATACATGACGCTCGCGCGGCCCGTCGTGGTGACCGCCGTCGGCGACATCCCCGAGTACGTGCGGGACGGAATCGATGGCTTCGTCGTGCCGGTCGGAAGCGCGGAGCGCTTCGCGGACGCGATCGAACGCATCATGGATCGGCCCGACCGCGGTCTCGAGATGGGCGCCTCGGCGCGCCGGCGCGCCTCTGAGGTCTTCGACTGCCACACGCATGGCCGCCAACTCGTCGAATTCTTCGAGCAGATCTGCGAGCGGGTGCGGGCCCAGCGATCGGGGTAGGCACCGCCAGAATCCTTTTAGTCCGGGGGCGGCACTCGGCCGTGTCGAGGTGGCTCCCGTCGACGTTGCAGTCTTCGCCGGTTCCCTTCACCCCGTTCCCATACAGCGACACGGACGGCGCGGCTATTTCGGGACGAACGGGAAGCTCCTCACGTCCGCCTCGCTGCGGGTGTTGACCCGCGTACCTTCGTACATTGGGTGATTCAGCACCTCAGGACAGATCCCCCAGGTGACGTTGCCGTCGATCGCTCCAGGCCCAAACCGATTGGCCGCATGCGCCGAGACTGAAGCGAACTTCGCGTTCTCCCAGGGCACCCGGACCGGACACGTCCCCGTCCCAGCCCCCGTGCAGCACGCCCACGGCTTTGCGGTCGCGGTGCAGGCGGCGTTGTGCGCCATCTGCTCCATCGTACGAAGCGCCACTTCGCAGAACTGTGACTCCCACTCGTGGAGCGCGGGCTGCCAGCCGAAGTAGTAGGACTCTCCGACCGCGCACTTCCCTTCGCCACCGGCCGGTGTCGGTAGCTCGAAGTCGTTGCGCTCCTCCCAGTGCGCCCCGCGGCTGCAAGGAGCTGCAACATTCGGGGCAGCGGGCCACGGCTTCGCGTGCATGCCCATCTTCGTGCTCTGCACGACCACAACGGGCCAGTCGCTCGGCACCTGCAGGTCCCAGAGCGGCGCATAGGACACCGCAGCGATCCACTTGCGAGCCTCCACGTTGCTGAGATCGATCATCACCCCCGAAATGTCTGCGCGCTTCGAGATCGTCGCGCCAGGAGACAGGATCCCAATCTGCTCACCCGCCACCGTGCCCGTGCAGAACCCCGCCAGCCCTACCCTGGCCCCGTATCCGCACGTCCCTCCCACGGTCACAGACGTCGCCGTGTTGGCGGTGATCGTCCGCATCTCCCATGTGTTCTTGTCGATCCTGATATACGCCTTGCCCCCAACCCAAGCATCGACTCCCGGCGCGGGCGAGAAGTTCGCGGTCACCGTCGTGTAGCTGCCCCCCGTCGCTGCCAGCGGAGACTTCGTGCGAAGGTTCACTGATAGATCCGTAGTCCCCTGCGAGAAGTCGTAATAGGTGGCGTAGAAGTAGTAGTCAGCCTTGCGCCCGCTCGCGGCCGGAATCGCATTCGCCTGCCCGATCGAGAAGGAGGGCGGGCTGCTGCAAGCGGTGCTCAGGCTGCCCTTCTCATCGACCCAACTGGTTCCGTCGCAGATCCCATCGATGCGCCCGTCGCCGCTCTGTCGCAGCGTGCGGAAGTCGTCGTAGAAAGCATTCGCCGTGGCGGTCGGCATCGTGCGAATCCAATCGGGATTGAACTCCACAGGTACGCAGCGACTGCCTGGGCAATCCGAATCGAGCGCAGCGACGCACGAGCTGTCGCCGTCCATCTGGCCATCCGATCCGTAGCAGCGGCAGTAGCGGTCCTTGCGTTGCCCCTCCTCGCACATGCCGACCGTCTGCCACTTGCAGCGGTTCGCCGTCGCGCCGCTCTCGCCAGCAATGTGATCGTGGCTGATCGTGCCGTGCGGACAGCCCTGCGCCGAACGGTTGTAGACCGGGTCATTCGTCGACCACGGACGACCCTGAAGGATTATCACGTCGGGCCGGCGATCGACGGCGATGATCGGCCGGTAGCGAGAAGGCAAGGAGCCGTGCTTCACCTTCCACGAGTCGATGAGACCGCGCGTCTCGATCGACTTGCTCCACGCCGTATGACCGGGCGGGATCACAGTTGGCGTGAAGGTGAATGCCACGTCCGGGTAGCGCCGGAACATCAGGTCGGTGGCGTGCACCATCGAGAGAAGCGCTGCTTGGTAGTCGGCGATGCACTGTGCCGTCGAGCAGTCGTTCACGATTGGGCTTCCGCCGCTGATCGCGTAGCGGTCCCACCAGCTCTCGATCCCCTCGGTGTTGATCCACCCCTTCACGGACGGCGTAAAGCCCATCGAGAGCATGATGGCCAGCACGGCAACGGCGCAGACGGGGAGCCTCTTGAGGTCCATCGCGAACCTTCCTCCCTTTTCGACGAGCCGAGGTGAACGGCCACCTGCGCGTCTGTGACCGTCGCCGTGGTTCCAGTCGGCGTCGCCCGGAACGCCTACATGTTCGGCCCGTTGGAGTCTGAGCGCTGTGTCTCCGTGTAGCTGCAACGAGCGGGTACAAGGATAAAGCAATTCTTCTTCTGCAAGTCGACATCCTCGTCGTCTCGCAGTTCTTCTCGCCCGAGATGGGCGCGCCGGCCGCGCGCTTCCACGATTTCGGCAAGCTGCTGGTCGAGCGCGGTCATCGCGTGACGGTGCTGACCGGCTTTCCGAACTCGCCGTCGGGGCAGATCCCCGACGCGTATCGGCGTCGCCTCGCGCAGCGCGAGACGATCGACGGCATCACGGTGCTGCGCGGCTGGATCTACGCCTCGCCGAAACTCTCGAAGTTCACCAAGGCGGCGGGCTTCGCGAGCTTCGCCGCGAGTGCGTCGTTGCAAGCGCTGCTGCGCCGCGTGCGCGCCGACGTGGTGATCTCGACCTCGCCGCCGCCCACCGTCGGCGTGCCCGGCATGCTGCTCGCGCGCCGCCTCGGCGTCCCGCTGCTCTTCGACGTGCGCGA